>DASXYZ010000056.1:0-67174 GCA_036502185.1 Rhizomicrobium sp. | reverse complement strand
GATTGTGGGCAGTAGGGCAGTCGGGCTAGCGGTGAGGTTCAATGCAGGCTCCCTTCCATTTAGCAACCCCTCCCTGCCGCGCACATAATTGCAGTCCAAGCCGCGGCAGGGCGGATGGTCCCCTTATCGAATTCCTCTGGGCAGCCACGGGCACCAAGGGCACCAAGGGCACCAAGGGCACCAAGGAGCAAGTGCGTCATTGAGTAGACTAGGCCCTGTCACGCCCGCAGAAAACCGTAGATCCCAAATTCCGACGCTCCCTCGCTTCACCATGGCCGGCCTTGAGCCGGCCAACCAGCACGCCAGCGTCAGCGAGCGAATGACTCGTTGCGGATGTCTCGTATCGGCGCGGAAGTCGCTTGCCGCGTAGACACGCGGCGCTGGATGGCCGGCTCGAAGGCCGGCCATGGTGAGAATATCTTATCTGAACCGGCCCCCATCGGCGGAAGGGGCGCTTTCAAAGGCGGGCAGGCCAGGATTTGTGACGGCTGGTAAACGGGCGGTGAACAGGACAGTCCTGTAACTGCGGCATCTGGCAGTTTTTGTACCAAACAGAAACGGAGTCGCACTTATCACTCCGCAGTGGATTAAACCGTTGTTAGGAAGCGATGCGTACAGTCGCGGTCAGTCCACGCGTTGGGGCCGCTTCGAAGATCGGCACTGGCTGGACGGGTGTCAATCTAACGGAGAAGTCCATGAAAAACCTTTTTTCGCGTTTTGTGAACGATGAGTCGGGCGTGACCGCCATCGAATACGGCCTGATCGCGGCGCTGCTCGCGGTTGTGATCATCGCCGCCGTGACTGCGGTCGGAACCAAGCTGTCGGACACGTTCAGCACGGTCGCCAATTCGCTGTAAGGCGGCTCTCCGCTGCAAACACAGCGGAGAAGAGGTACAGAGCGGAAGCGGTCGCCGTCGCGCGGCCGCTTCCGTCTTCTCTGAGCGCCAAAGTCGGGGATCATGATCCAGGAATTTCTCGTCTTCGTGCTGGTACCCGCGGTCCTCATCGCAGCGGCGGGCTGGGACCTTGCGAGTTTCACCATTCCCAATTTCCTGCAGGCCGCGCTGCTCATGGGCTTCGCGGTCTTCGCCATGGCAAGCCACATGCCGCTGGGCGCGCTGGGCTGGCACGCGATGGCCGCGGCCATCGGATTGGCGATCGGATTCACGCTCTTCGCGTTTGGTGTCGCCGGGGGCGGTGACGCCAAGCTCTTTGCCTGCGTCGCGCTGTGGTTCGGGATTCCCGATCTCGTCAGCTACGCGCTGATTGCGTCCGTATTTGGCGGCGCGCTGACGCTTTTCATGCTGGGTTTCCGCCAGCTGCCGTTGCCGGAGTTCTTCGCGCGCCAAGCGTGGCTGATGCGGTTACATGACCGCAAGGCGGGCATTCCCTACGGCGTCGCGCTCGCATCGGGTGCCTTCGCCGTCCTTCCCTACACCGACGTCTTCCGCGCGAGCGTTGCGGGATAGCGTCCAGCACCGGCTATTATCGTTGCGAGTCTCGTGCCCCACCCTTCGACAAGCTCAGGGTGAGGGTTCTTCTTCTTCCTCCTCATGGTGAGCCTGTCGAACCACCCTTCGACAAGCTCAGGGTGAGGATTCTCCTTTGTCCTCATGGTGAGCCTGTCGAACCATCCTCATGGTGGGCTTGCCGAACCCTCATGGTGAGCTTGCCGAACCCTCATGGTGAGCTTGCCGAACCATCAAGGGCGGGCAGACGGGGATTTGTGACGGCTGGTAAATGGGCGGTGAACAGAACAGTCCTGTAACTGGACCATCTGGCCACTTTTGGATCAAACAGATACGGATTCCCGCTTTGCACATCTCGATGGATTAAACCGTCGTTAGGAGACCATGCGTAGATTTTCGCTCATGTCCACGCGTTGGGGCCGCTTCGAAGATCGGCACTGGCTGGACGGGTGTCAATCTAACGGAGAAATCAATGAAAAACCTTTTTGCGCGATTTGTGAAAGACGAGTCGGGCGTGACGGCCATCGAATACGGCCTGATCGCGGCGCTGCTTGCGGTTGTGATCATCGCCGCCGTGACCGCGGTCGGAACAAGTCTGTCCGACACGTTCAGCACGGTTGCCAACTCGCTGTAAGGCGATCCTCCGCTGCTGATGCAGCGGGTTGGAAGTACCGACGGGAAGCGGTCGCCGGCAGGCGGCCGCTTCCGCCTCATATTATACCTTGAGGCTGGGGTTCATGATCCAGGAATTTCTCATCTTCGTTCTCGTCCCTGCGGTTCTCATTGCAGCGGCGGGTTGGGATCTTGCGAGTCTCACTATTCCCAATTTCCTGCAGGCCGCGCTGCTTACGGGCTTCGCGGTCTTTGCAGTTGCAAACCATATGCCGCTGGCCGTGCTGGGCTGGCATGTCCTGGCCGCAGCGATCGGGCTTTCAATCGGATTTGCGCTCTTCGCGTTTGGTGTCGCCGGCGGCGGTGACGCCAAGCTCTTCGCCAGTATCGCGCTGTGGTTCGGGATTCCCGATCTCGTCAGCTACGCGCTGATTGCGCCCGTATTTGGCGGTGCGCTGACGCTTTTCATGCTGGGTTTCCGGCAGATTCCGTTGCCGGAGTTCTTCGCCCGCCAGGCGTGGCTGATGCGGTTGCACGACCGCAAGGCCGGCATTCCCTACGGCGTCGCGCTCGCATCCGGCGCCTTCGCCGTCCTCCCCTACACGGATGTTTTCCGCGCGAGCGTTGCGGGGTAGCGTCTGGTACGGGTTATCATTGTTGAGTGACCAAGGCAGCATCTTTCGACAGGCTCAGGATGAGGTCATTTTCTTGCCTCATGGTGAGCTTGTCGAACCATCATGGTGAGCTTGTCGAACCATTGAGGGCGGCGGCAGGTGTTTGGCTCCTTCTGCGGAAGAGCTTATGGTTGCCGCGTAGCACCAACGGGCATGCAGCATGAATGTCGCTTCTCCCCGGCTGAACGATCTGGCGCAGCGGCTGGCCAGAGCCACGGGCGAGGATGTGCAAACCGCGCTGGAGCGTGCAGTCGAAGAACGCCTGTCCCGCATCGGAAATTTGGCGCCGATCGATCGCCAGAAAGCACTTCGAGGGTTTTTCAACCGCGTTTCCGGGATGCCAATCCGGGACGACCGCCCGCCGGATGAGATCGTCGGCTATGGGCCCGACGGACTCCCTGTCTGATCTTGTCATTCCCGCGCAAGGGAGTGCTTCGACAGGCTCAGCATGAGGCGCTTCTTCCTCAGCAGGAGCTTGTCGAAGGGTGGGTTCCCGCTTGCGCGGGAATGACAGGAAGGGATGGGCGCTGGCGATCGGCATCGAAACCGCCACTGCGCAAGACGGTTCACGCGGAGCCTCGGAGACGCGGCCACTTCTCGCTCAAGGTCCAAAATCAAATGTGTCATTCCCGCGCAAGCGAGAACCCAGATTCGTGACGGCGAAGAACTGTTCAGCGGCTTAAAAAAATCAGTCCGCACTGCGCCAACCCGTCAACTTCAGCGCTCTGGGTTCCCGCTTGCGCGGGAATGACAAGAAAAATGTGGATGCTTCCGCGGCTCCGCGTGAATCCGTTTGGTGGCGGAAGAATTCACACCGGCGACAGGACGTGCGCGGCGGCGCGCGCGGGGCTCCTCATGTGCTGCGCGCAGCGGCGGGCGACGAGGGCGGTGGAAAGAACGAGCGCGATCAGGCCGATCGGCGAGGGGAAGAACAGGAACAGGCCGACGCAGAGATTGGCGAGCGCGATGCCTGTCATTTCCACGAGATCGAAGCCGCGCTCGCGGTAGAGGAAGGCGAAGGCGACGATCAGTACTGCGAAATCATAGGCGTAGAGATGCGGCGTCGCGAGAAGCACGCCGACAGCAAGCGCCGCGGCTTTGAGCGAAAACGGCAATTCCCGCCGCCACAGCCAGACAAGCGCCGTGCAAACCGCGAGTACGACAGCGCCCTGCGCGACCCAGGCGTCCGCGTTGGCGTAGCCAAGCCAGCGCACAAGCCCATACACGGTCTGGAGTTTTCCAAATCCATTGACGCCGTGAATGAGCAACTCGTTCGAAGTGATCGGCAGGAAATGCACGAACGCCCAGAGCGAGTTGCTGCCGAAGACCATGCTGCTCGCGAGCACGACACCGGCGCTGGCAAGAATGGCGGCGCCGAACGCCCGCCAATAACCGCCTGCCACCAGAACCAGCGGGAAAAGAATTCCGAATTGCGGCTTGTAGCTCAGGAGACCGAGAAAAATTCCGCTCAGGATCGGCTGTTCCTCGAGCGTGAGCAGGGTGCCTCCGATCAGCGCCGCCGTCAGCGGCCCGTTCTGGCCGCAGATCGCATTGATGAAAACGGCGGGCGTGGCGCAGGCGAGCACCATTGCGATCCGCGTGCGTGCAATTCGGCCTATCGTGAGCGCGAATATAGCGAGCGAGCCCGCCACCCAGACGAGAAAGGCGATGAGATATGGAAGCAGCGCGAGCGCGCCGACCACGAATAGAAAGTGTGGCGCGTAACGCCAGGGAAGCGCGCCGGTGAACGCGTGCCCCGCCGCGGCCGCTTCCGCCGCATGGAGAAAATGCGGATCGTAGGCGGTGGCCGCCGCACCATGCAGGGCAGAGCGGCCCGCCAGCCAGAACACGAGGAAATCGGTGATCGCCGGGCGCCCGTTCGCCGCGATGATCCAGTCATGCGAGCGATACATCAGGGCGAGATAGGTGGGGTACGCGAGCGCGAGGCCGCCGCACAAGGCCGCCGCCACGCCGGTGGCGCTCATTCCCTCACGCGGCTTTTCCATGCTGTCGCACCGTGAAATCAACGACGCGAACCTAACGAGTGCCCCTTGACCACCCGTTAATGATAGAACGGTCGTCGGGCTCACCCTTCGACAGGTTCACCCTTCGACAAGCTCAGGGTGAGGACGTCTTTTTTTCCTCATGGTGAGCTTGTCGAACCATGAGCTTGTCGAACCATGAGCCTGTCGAACCATGAGAACCGCAACACTTCGACACACTCCCGGCAAACTGCGGATGCCGGTCACCCCCTATCCTCATCCTGAGCCTGTCGAAGGACGAAAACGCAATGGAAATGCAGATTTATGTGTACATGCTGCGCTGTGCCGACAAATCGTACTACGTCGGGCTGACCCGCGCCGGCCTCGACAAGCGGATCGGCGAACATACCTTCGGACGTTTTCGCGATTGCTACACCTTCCGGCGTCGCCCGGTCGAACTTGTCTGGTCGCAGGAATTTCCTTCGCTCAAGGATGCGATCGCCTGCGAGCGGCAGCTCAAGGGATGGCGGCGCGCGAAGAAGGAGGCGCTGATTGCCGGCGATTATGTCTTGATCTCGATGCTCTCCAGGACGGCGAAGGTTCACCCTTCGACAGGCTCAGGGTGAGGATTCCTTTCCTCATGGTGAGCCTGTCGAACCACCTCATGGTGAGCTTGTCGCCCTTCGCCAAGCTCAGGGTGAGGACTCCTCTATTCCCCTCATGGTGAGGATTCTCCTTCGTCCTCATGGTGAGCCTGTCGAACCATGAATAATAACGAATCGCGCCGTTAAGGAGCATTGAGTGCTGTTGCGCGGATTTGAAGGAACGATTCGCTCCCGGCCGGGACAGTTTTCGCGCGTTCGCGGCAAAAATAGTCCGAACGTCTCTGTTTCAATCGCCGCGCCATTAAGCATTCTCTAAAGGGTTGCGTGTTGGGATGAGCCGTCGAGGAGCTCATTCCCATGGATCGATCCCGAATTATCGTACTTGCCGTCGCCGCGGTGGCCGCAGGCGGTGTTGCCCTGCTTGCACGCAGCCTCCTGGGAGGCGGAACGCCCCAGACCGCGGCCGCGCCCGCGCCGCAGATCGTCACCAGCGAAGTGCTGGTGGCAGCAAGCCAGCTGGCGCCGGGCACGGCTCTGACGCCCGCCTCTGTCCGCTGGCAGAACTGGCCGCGGAGTTCTGTCGATTCGAGCTTCATCACGCAGACCACGGCGCCCGATATCGGCAAGATCGTCCAGGGCGCGGTCGCGCGATCGCCCATGGTGCCGGGTGAGCCGCTGACGCCCACGAAGATCGTTCACGCGGATCCGTCCGGCTTCATGGCCGCGAGGCTCGAGCCCGGCATGCGCGCGCTCTCGATTTCGATCTCCGTCGACACCGGCGCGGGCGGATTCATCCTGCCCGATGACCGTGTCGATGTGCTGTGCACGCAGCAGGCCGGCGAGCGCAAATACCAGACGCGCACAATTCTCAAGGACGTGCGCGTGCTCGCCGTCGATCAGACCTACGACAGCACCAATACGACCACGAAGACGGTGGTCGGACGCACCGCAACTCTCGAATTGTCGCCGTCCCAGAGCGAATTGATCGAGCGGGCGAAAGCCGGCGGCACGCTGTCGCTTGCGCTGCGCGCGCTCGGCGACAACGGCAGCACGCCGGCCAACGCGACGACAACCGCTTCCAACCAGCAAAGCGACGACGGCTCCGCCAACAACCAGATCGATATTCTGCGCTACGGAGTCGAGCGCTCCAGCATCGTCGGCGCGAAGGAGTAGATCATGCGCAAAGCCGTTCTGACGATCGCCTGCCTCGCCGCAGTCTTCCTCGCCGCGCCCGCGGGCGCCGGTTCGCATTCGGTTGCGGATATCCCCGATGGACGCGTCATCAACGTGTCGGCGCGCGGCCCCGGCCCCGCGCACGAGCATCTGACGCTCGCGCTCGACAAGGCCGCGATCGTGCAGCTCGATACCGACGCCCGGGACGTGCTGGTTTCCAGTCCTTCCATCGTCGATGCGGTCGTGCGCAGCGCACGCCGCGTGTATCTGCTCGGCATGAAGACGGGGCAGACCAACGCGTTCTTCTTCGACGCCGCCGGCCACCAGATCCTGTCGCTGGACATCACCGTCGAACGCGACACCGCCGGCCTGTCGGCGCTGATGCATTCCAATTTTCCGGGATCGAGCATCAAGATCACGGCGCTCAATGACTCCATGGTCCTGACCGGTACCGTCGACAGCGCCGAGCAGGCGACGCGCGCGGCCGATCTCGCGGCGCGTTTCGCCGGCGATGCCAGCAAGGTGGTCAACATGCTCAAGGTCAAAGGCCGCGAGCAGGTGCTCATCAAGGTGCGCGTCTCCGAAATCGAGCGCACCATCGCCAAGCAGCTGGGCGTCAATCTGGCCGTCATCCCGAGCATCGGCGGTTCGGCCGGCGTGCCCATCATCGCGGCGACGTCCAATCCCTTCGGCCTCGGCCAGGTTCTCTCCGCCGCTTCGGGTGCCCAGATCGGCCAGGTCGGAACACCGACGCAACCCGGGCCCAACAACGTCGAGGGCGTACTCAACGCGCTCGACCAGGTCGGCCTCTCGCACACGCTCGCCGAGCCGAATCTCACCGCCGTGTCGGGCGAAACGGCCAAATTCCTGGCCGGGGGTGAGTTTCCCGTCCCCGTCTCGCGCGACCTCCTCGGAAACGTGACCGTCGAGTTCAAGCAGTTCGGCGTCTCGCTGGCCTTCACGCCGGTCGTGCTCAGCGAAAACCGGATTTCGCTCCAGGTGTCCACGGAGGTCAGCGAACTCACCAATGAGGGCGCGTTCGTGGAGGCCGCCGGCCAATCGACCGGTAGCAATGGGCAACCCATCACCACTCCGTCCCTCACCGTTCCCGCTCTGGCCGTGCGCCGTGCGGAAACAACCGTGGAGCTGCCGTCGGGCGGCAGCTTCGCGATCGCCGGCCTCCTGCAGCACACCACCAAACAGGTGCTCGACGAGTTTCCCGGACTGGGCGCCATGCCCGTACTCGGTGCGCTCTTCCGCAGCCGGGATTTCCAGAACAACGAAACCGAACTCGTGGTGATCGTGAGCGCCTACCTCGTCGATCCGACGCATGAAACGAAGCTCGCGGCGCCGACGGACGGCTATGTACCGGCGAACGACCTTCAGCAGGATTTCATGGGCAAGATGAACGCGACCTACACCAACGATCCCCACGGCCTGAAATCCGCAGCCGGCGGCAACGCCGGCTTCATCGTGGAGTAACGGACATGACAACGACGAGACCACGCCTCCGTCTTTCCTCCCCCTCGAATTTCCTCCCCCAACATGGGGGAGGTGTCGAGCGGAGCGCAGCGAAGCGAGACGGAGGGGGGAGTGGGGCGAGAAACATCCTTCGGGCGACTGCTGTGGCCGCGGTGCTTCTGGCCGGAAGCTGCGCCGCCCCGAGCCATGACGGACCCGTCTTTGCCGATGGTCTGCGCAATCACCCGATCACGGTCGCTCCGCACTATCAGTCGGTCCGCGTAGCCTTTTCGGATTCCACCGCAGGCCTTTCACCGGAAGACGGCACGCAGCTCGCAAGTTTCGTCGAGGATTATCTGTCGCGCGGCGACGGCGCGATCAGCATCTCGGCGCCACGGGGGCCCGGTTCTTCGGCCGCCCTTGGCTATTTCGGCGAGCAGCTCGCCCATATGGGCGTGCCGCGCAACCGCATTCTGGTGGGAACGCACGACGTCGCGGACGGCGATACGCGCGTAGAGATTGGTTACATCGTGTACGGCGCGCGTGCGGACTCGTGCGGGAACTGGACTCAGGACGCGAGCGAAACCTGGGACAATCTGCCGATGCCGGATTTCGGCTGCTCGGTCCAGCACAACATCGCCGCCATGGCCGCCGATCCGCGCGACCTCGTCGCGCCGCGCGGCATGGATGCGGGCGATGCGACCCGGCGCCAGACGGTCGTCGGCACCTACGAGAAAGCACAATCCACCGCCTCGGCGAAGTCGTCGTCCCAATCGGCCACGCTGTCCGATGTGGGCGGCGGCGGCCAGTGAGCCCGGAGATCTCCATGTCGCAATCGGCTTCAACTGCACGAGCAAAGACCGGCGAGCCGTCTTTCGGCGCGGCGCCGCACGAGCGGCCCGTGCCGCGGATATCCATCTCCGCCTGGTGCGAATATCCCGACACCGGCGCTGCCTTGCAGCGCGCAGCCGGCGACCGCAGGCTCTCCAAGGCCCATCTCGATGTGCAGCTCGGCGGCCTGCAGGCGGCAGTCGATCATTTTCACGGCCAGGTCACGCCCAATCTGCTGCTGATCGAGACCCGGCTTCAGGGAAAGGCCGCGCTCGACGATATCGATCGTCTCGCCGCGGTCTGCGATCCGGCGACGAAGGTCATCATCGTGGGGCGTGTCAACGACGTCGAACTCTATCGCGAGCTGATCCGGCGCGGCGTGAGCGAATATCTGGTCGCGCCCCTCAATCCCCTTCACATCATCGAGACGATCTCGGGGCTTTACGTCGACCGGCAGTCGCAGCCGATCGGCCGGGTCATTGCCTTTGCGAGTGCGCGCGGCGGCGCCGGCTCATCGACGCTCGCCCACAATGTGGGCTGGTGCATCGCCGAGCGTTTCAAGATTCACACGACGATCATCGACCTCGATCTGCCCTTCGGCACGCTGGCGCTCGATTTCAACGAAGAGCCCACGCAGACCGTGGCCGATGCGCTCGCCGCGCCGGAGCGGCTCGACGACGTGCTGCTCGACCGCGTGCTGGTGAAGGTCAGCGACCATCTCGCACTGTTCACCGCGCCGACCATGCTGGAGCGCGGATACGATGCCGACGCCTCCGCCTATGAGAGCGTGCTCGATGCGGTGCGCCAGATGTCGCCCTGCGTCATTGTCGATCTGCCGCACGTCTGGACGCCTTGGGTTCGCCAGACGCTGCTCGCTGCCGACGATATCGTCATCGTCGCGGCGCCCTGTCTCGGCAGTCTGCGCAACGGCAAGGCGTTCGTGGACGTCCTGCGCCAGAACCGTCCGAACGATGCGCCACCGCGCCTGGTACTCAACCAGATCGGCGTGCCGAGACGTCCCGAAATCCCGGTGAAGGATTTTGCGGCCGCGATGGGCGTGGAGCCGGCCGTCACGGTGCCATTCGAACCGCAGGCTTTCGGGGCCGCGGCGAACAACGGTCAGATGCTCGTTCAGATGAGCCCGCGCTCGCCGGCCGCCGAAGGAATCAGCCGGCTTGCCGAACTGGTCACCGGCCGTGCGCCGCAGGAGAACGGCCAGAAAGGCGTGCTGCCCTTCCTCTCGCTCCTGAAGATGCGAAAGGAAACGTAAGCGTGAGAGCAGAGCCAAAACCTGATTTTCCTCCCCCAACGTGGGGGAGGTGCCGAACGCAGCGAGGCGGAGGGGGACGTAGCGCGCGCGGCCCGCGCGCGGACTCCCCCCTCCGGTTTGCTTCGCTTCGCTCCGCAAACCACCTCCCCCACGATGGGGGAGGAAAACGTAGGGTGCTGACGCTAGCGATGTTGGCGGAGGAAAACTTGGGGACGGAAAGCTAATTCCATGTTCGGCAAACGCAACACGGTGGAAAAAGAAAGCGTCGTGCCGGCTGCGGCGGCAAGAACCGAGCCGGCACCGCTTCGCGTCATTCAAGCGCAGCCGTCGATCGGCGACATCGGCAACTCCGCCGTGCCGGTCCGTGCCGCAGCCGCGCAGTCCGCGCAACCGGCCTCGCGGCCTGCCTCGATGGCCGATTCGCACTCCGATGACTACTACCAGGTCAAGACCACGATATTCGGCGCGCTGATCGACACCATCGATCTCGCCCAACTCGCGCAACTCGATCCCGATTCCGCCCGCGAAGAGATTCGCGATATCGTGAACGAGATCATTTCGATCAAGGCGGTGGTGATGTCCATCGCGGAGCAGGAATCGCTGCTCCAGGACATCTGCAACGACGTGCTTGGCTACGGCCCGCTCGAGCCCCTGCTGGCCCGCGACGACATCGCCGACATCATGGTCAACGGTGCCGGCCGGGTCTTCATCGAAGTTGGCGGCAAGGTGCAGCTCACACCCATCCGTTTCCGCGACAATGCGCAGCTGATGAACATCTGTCAGCGGATTGTCAGCCAGGTCGGCCGGCGCGTCGATGAAAGCTCGCCGATCTGCGACGCGCGCCTGCTCGATGGAAGCCGCGTCAACGTCATCGGTCCCCCGCTGTCACTCGACGGGCCAACGCTCACCATCCGCAAATTCCGCAAGGACAAGCTGACGCTTGAAGAGCTGGTGCGCTTCGGCTCGATCAATCCGGCGGGTGCGAAGGTCCTGGGCGTGATCGGCCGCTCGCGCTGCAATGTCCTGATCTCCGGCGGCACGGGCTCGGGCAAGACGACGCTACTCAACTGCATGACCGCCTATATCGACACGGAAGAGCGCATCATCACCTGCGAGGACGCGGCCGAACTTCAGCTGCAGCAGCCGCATGTGGTCCGCCTCGAGACGCGGCCGCCCAATCTCGAAGGGCAGGGGCAGATCACCATGCGCGATCTCGTCCGCAACTGTCTGCGCATGCGTCCCGAGCGGATCATCGTGGGCGAGGTGCGCGGCCCCGAAGCTTTCGACCTGCTGCAGGCGATGAACACCGGCCATGACGGCTCGATGGGCACGCTCCACGCCAACTCCCCGCGCGAAGCGATGTCGCGCCTCGAATCGATGATCACCATGGGCGGCTTCTCGCTGCCGGTGAAAACCATCCGCGAGATGATCGTGGGCTCGATCGACGTGATCATACAGGCCGAGCGCATGCGCGACGGCTCGCGGCGCATCACCAGGATCACCGAAGTGGTGGGCACCGAGGGCGAGGTTATCATCACCCAGGACCTGCTGACCTACGAGATCGCCGGCGAGGACGAAACGGGCCGCATCAAGGGACGGCATGCCGGTACCGGAATCGTCCGTCCGACTTTCTGGGATCGCGCGCGCTATTTCGGCCTCGAGCGGGATCTCGCCGAGGCGCTCGACATCCTGCAGCAGTGAGGCGGGCCACGTGAACGAAACGCTCCTGATCGTTTTCACAGCAGCCCTCGCCGCCGTCGGCATGGGCGGGGCGGTGTTTGCGTTTTCCGGCTCCTCCTACGCCCCGAAAAAGCGCGTGGCGGCCCTGTCGCGCGGCACCGGGTCGGCCCAACTGGCCGCGCGCGTCGCGGCAAATACCAACCAGCAGCGGCGAAAATCCGTCCAGACGCTGCTCAAGGATCTCGAGCGCAAGCAAAGCGAACGCAAGGTACGGCCGACACTGCAGCGCAGGATTGTCCAGGCCGGCCTGAAGATCTCGCCACGCACCTTCTGGATCGCGAGCGCCGCCGCCGCGGTTTTCGCGGCGCTTGCCTGCCTCGTTGCGGGCCAGTCGATCATCGTGGCGCTGCTTGCGAGCTTTGGCATCGGCCTCGGCCTGCCGCGCTGGGTGCTGCATTTCCTGAAAAAGCGCCGCCAGAAGAAGTTCACCAGCGAATTCGCGAACGCCGTCGACGTGATCGTGCGCAGCGTCAAATCGGGTCTGCCCGTCAACGAGGCGCTCAAGATCGTCGCCAGGGAAATCCCCGAACCCGTGCAGGGCGAATTCTCCAGGCTCTGCGAGAGCCTGAAAGTCGGCGTGACGCTCGAGCAGGGACTCAAGCGCATGTATGAAAACATGCCGACGCCGGAAGTGAACTTCTTCGCCATCGTGATGACCGTGCAGATGAAATCGGGCGGCAATCTCTCCGAGGCACTCGGAAATCTTTCGGCGGTGCTGCGCGACAGAAAACGTCTGCAAGGCAAAATCAAGGCGCTGTCCTCCGAGGCCAAGGCGTCCGCCATGATCATCGGCGCACTGCCCCCGGGCGTCATGACGATGGTTTACATCACGACGCCCAAATACATGGAACCGCTGTTCGACACCCGGGTCGGCAATCTCATGCTCGCGGGCTGCGTGATCTGGATGTCGATGGGCATCTTCATCATGAAGAAGATGATTGCGTTCAAGCATTAGCAGCGAGGCGGAAACGCATGGACGTCGGCTTTTTCAACATCTTCTTCGATCTTCGCTTCGACGCGACGATGCTTGCGGCGGTGATGGCCTTTGCGACGATCGTCACGCTCGGAATGCCGCTGCTCGAACGCAATACGCTCGCCACCCGCATGAAAGCGGTTGCGGAGCGGCGCGAAGAGCTGCGGCGCAAACACCAGGCCTCGCTGAAACAGCGCGGCGGCCTTCGCACCGAACCCCTGACCTTCATCAGGCAGATCGTGGAACGGCTTCAGCTGTCGCGGATCGTGGATGCCGAGGAGACGCGGGAGCGGCTGGCGCGCGCCGGCTATCGCGGTCAGGGCGCGCTCGTCACTTTCGTGTTTTTCCGCTTCATCATGCCCTTTGTCGTGCTGCTGACGGCTTTGGCCTTCCTGTTCCTCGTCTACCATTCGAAGATGTCGACGTTCATGAAGATCAATGTGGCGCTGGGCGTGGGGATGTGCGGCTTCTACGTGCCGGATCTGTTTCTCAAGAACCGGACGCAGAAACGGCAGACCTCGATCATGCGCGCCTTTCCCGATGCGCTGGATCTGATGCTGATCTGCGTGGAAGCGGGCATGTCGGTCGAGGCGGCGTTCACGCGCGTTTCCTCCGAAGTGGGCGCCCAGTCGCCCGAACTGGCCGAAGAATTCGCGCTCACCACCGCCGAGCTTTCCTACCTGCCCGATCGCCGCCTTGCCTACGACAACATGGCCAAGCGCTGCGGCCATTCCGGAGTCCGCGCCGTTGCCGCAGCGGTCAACCAGGCGGAGAAATACGGTACGCCGGTCGGCCAGGCCCTGCGCGTCGCCGCGCACGAGAATCGCGAGCACCGCATGATGGAGGCTGAAAAAAAGGCCGCGGCGCTGTCGCCGAAACTGACCGTGCCGATGCTGATCTTCTTCCTGCCCTGTCTCTTCGTCGTCATCATGGGCCCGGCCGTGATGAACATCATGCACACGCTGCACTGACGGTCGCGCATCGCCTGCACCAGCGCAGATTTCTAGTGACTTTTTGGATTGAACTTAGTCATCCGGTTTTCCCCAAATGTCATTCCCGCGAAAGCGGGAACCCAGGACGCAATTCTCTCCGGATACGCCTGCGCTCTGGCTTCCCGCTTTCGCGGGAATGACAGGCTGTGGGTAGTTCCAGTCCGAAAACGCCTGATGTCTGCGCATGCAACGCACAGGAATTTCCCCTCTCCCCTTGTGGGAGAGGGATGCGGGGACAAATGCCAAAATCTGCATGAGCGCGGGTGAGGGGGGACTCTCAACGTCGAATCGCGGCCCCGACCGCTTTCGTCGCTGAGAAGATTTATCGCGCCTGTCTCAGTCCGAATCGGCGGCGGTGCGGAGGGACGGTGTGGGGGCCGGCTTGGTAGCAGCCGACGGCGCCTTCGGCGCACCGGCCTTCGCAAGCTTTTCAGACGCGTGTTTCGTGTGTCTCACGGGCCCCGCAAAAGGATCGACAGGCACGCGTTCCATCACCACCTGGGCCCCAAGGGTTTTCGGGGCGGCCGTCGCCATCGCACTGCCCTTTGCCCGAAGCCCTTTCGGGATGCTTGCCAACGCCACAGGCTTCAGATCCGATTTGACGATCGAAGGCTGGCTGACTGCTGCGGTGGCCACAGACGCAGGCGCAGCAGTGGCTGCCGGCGATTGCGGCGCGAGAGCGGCAAGTTTTTCGAGATTGAGCGCCATCTTGGGGTTGCTTACGCCTTCCGCCGAAGCCTGCGCGAACATCCGCCGGGCGCCCGTATAGTCGCCGGCGAGCATGCGCGAGACGGCGTAATTGTTCAGAATCGAAGGATCGCCCGGCTCGAGGGTCAGCGCGTGCTGATAGGCTTTCCGCGCACTTGCGTGGTCGTCGAGCTGGTCATACGCAATGCCAGCCGCCGAATAGAGCTTCCAGTCGTTCGGCTGGAGTTGGATCGCGCGCTTCAGGAAGGCGAGGGCTTCCTGGGAATGGCCCTGTTGTTCCAGGGCTTTGCCATATTCGCCGACGACCCGTGCATCGTCGGGAGCAACCAGCATCAGCTGGGCGAGCGAACGCACCGCCTCATCGTAATCGCCTTTGCTGCGCAGCATTTGCGCCCGGCGGATTTCGCCTTCCAGCGTGTCGGGAAGATTGGCGGCGGGCGAAGAAGCGCTCAAACTCGCGCTCGCCTGCAGTCCGGCGGGATTGGCCGACGCGGTTTTTGGCGCGAGCTCGCTCGTGCTTGCACACCCCGACATCCAGAACAGGCAGAGCGCAGATGCGGCGCTCATCGTGACGGCGCGAACCATGGGTTGACCCCGGCTTGAATATCTCGGCCGAGAATGCGCTGGTCCGGTCAATAAACCCTTAAGCGGCGGGGTCTTAGTCGCGGACGGAAGCGCTCATGGCAAGCCGTCCTCGACCTCCCGTTGCGCCGCGGCAAGCCAGTCCTGCATGGCCGGCAAATCGGATACGCGGCTGCAATAGGCGTCGAGAGGCGGATCGAGCGTGATGCCGTAGGTCCGGAAGCGCGAAACGACCGGCGCGTACATGCAATCCGCGATGGAGAAGCGCCCGAACAGAAAGCCGCCTTCTCCCGCGCACCCGAGCGCGTTTCCCCAATATCGCGCGATGCGCGCGATCTCGTCGCGCACCTGCTCGCTCGGTTCCGGAGTAGGCAAGCGGCGCGCGAATTCCATCGGGAGCGTGGCGCGAAGAGCGGCGAATCCCGAATGCATCGCAGCGCCGATCGAGCGCGCCTGCGCCCGCGCCGCGGCAGACTCCGGCCACAACTTCGCTTCCGGATGCCGCTCGGCAAGCGTTTCGCAGATGGCCAGGCTGTCAACGACCGTTTCTGTCGCGCCGGCGCCATGGATATGCAGAGCGGGAACGGTGTCGGAACGGGCAAGGCGGCGAATCGCATCGCGCGAGTCCGGCCTTCTCAGGGGGATCACGATTTCCCCGAACTCCGCTCCCGTCGCGCGGAGCGCAAGCCAGGCACGCAAACTCCAGCTCGACCAGTTCTTTGTTCCGACGACGAGCGTGTAGCCATTGCTCATGGAGTTTGTTCCTTGCGGGGACACCATCCCGTTTCTAAAGTTCCCGGGACCCCGCCACAAAGGTATTTCCATGCATGACTGCCTTGTGACCCGTGCAAAGTCGGCTGTTCCGCTCGATGCGGTGAAGCGCCCGGATCTCGAAGGCTGGCTTTCACGACAGTCGGCTCACGACGCGAACTGGTTGCGGCGCGCGGGTTTCGCGGCGAAGGACGGCGAAATCCTGTTGCTGCCTGCGGGCGAAGGAAATGTTTCTTCCGCGGTGCTCGGTCTCGGCGAGGAGCGGGATCCGCTGGCGCTGGCCGCCTTTTCCGAAATGCTTCCGGAAGGGACTTATTTGCTGCGCGAAATCCCCGAAGGACTGGGCGGGACGAACGGCACGCTCGCATGGATGTTGGGGACCTACAGTTTCGACCGCTATCGCAAGAGCAACAGGAATGTTCCGAAACTGCTCGTCGATTCGCGACTCGATGCGGCGCGGGTGCGCCGGATTGCCGAAGGCGTGTTCCTGGCGCGAGATCTGATCAACACGCCATCCAACGACATGGGTCCGGCCGAACTCGCCGAAACGGCTCGCGGCCTCGCCGCGCGGTTCGGCGGCCGCTGTTCGATCGTCACGGGTGACGATCTCATCCTCGAAAATTTTCCGCTCATGCACGCGGTGGGCCGCGCGTCCGAGCGCGCGCCGTGCCTCATCGATCTGCGCTGGGGCGCGGAGGATGCGCCCCGTGTGACGCTGGTGGGCAAGGGTGTCTGCTTCGATTCCGGCGGTCTCGATCTCAAGAATTCGACCGGCATGCTGACCATGAAGAAGGACATGGGCGGAGCCGCCGTCGTGCTGGGGCTCGCCCTGATGGTGATGGATGCAAAGCTGTCCGTGCGCCTGCGCGTGCTTGTTCCCGCGGTCGAGAATGCCGTGTCCGGGCGGGCCTATCGTCCGGGCGATGTCATTCGCAGCCGCAAAGGCCTGACGATCGAGATCGGCAACACCGATGCCGAAGGGCGTCTCGTCCTCGCCGACGCGCTCTGCGAAGCCGACACTGAAACGCCGGAGTTGCTGATCGATATCGCAACGCTGACCGGTGCGGCGCGCGCGGCGACAGGCATGGAGCTGCCGCCCTTTTTCACCGACGACGAATCCCTCGCCGCCGAGCTCTCGCGCCACGCTACGGAAGTACACGATCCCCTGTGGCGCCTGCCGCTGTGGCGCGGCTACGAGCGGACGCTGGCGAGTCCGATCGCCGACCTGAACAACATTCCGGACTACAATCTCGCCGGCGCCATCACCGCAGCCCTGTTCCTCAACCGCTTTGTCGAGCGCGCCCGCAGCTGGGTACACCTCGATATTCCGGCATGGATCGACAGGCCACGACCGGGACGCCGCCGAGGCGCGGAGGCGAATGCGGCGCGTGCACTCTATGCGTTGTTGGAATCGCGCTACGCCGCGCCCGCTCCGGCTTCGCGACGGCGCCCGGCAAAACGGCGCTGAGTGTCAGCCCGGAGGTTTTGCCGGCGAAGGCAGCTTCGGCAGCTTGGAGCCCGGCTCCTTCGGCTTGGGCACCGTTTTTTCCGCAGGACCGGCACCGGGCGCCATATTGCCCGCAGGAGCGGCTTTGCCCGCCGGCGCGGCCTTGCCGGCAGGCGCCTTCGCGCTTGCGCCTGGTTTGGGGGGCGGAATGGGCGCGGGCGAATTGGCCAATGTTCTGAGATAGGCCAGAAGATCGATACGATCCTGGGCGCTCGGCAAGCCGGGGAAAGTCATCTTGGTGCCGGGGACCACCGATTGCGGTGATTTGAGATAACGGAACAGATTCTCATAGGTCCATGGCGCATGGCTCGACGACATGGCGCTCGAATAGCTGAAGCTCGAGCGCGAGGCGCGCGGGCGGTTCACGATGCCCCACAGGTTGGGGCCGATCTTGTCGGGTCCGCCTTTGCTGAGATCGTGGCATTGCTGGCATTTCTGCGATGTCTGCTTGCCCTTGGCCGCGTCCGCCGTTTTGAGCACGGTGCCGAAATCCGGCAGGGGCTCTTCCGTGGGCTGGGCCGGCGCACCGGTCGTCGCCGCGATGGCCACACCCTGCACGACGTAACCGGGTTTCACGGGCGGCGAGACGAGAAAAACGTAGTCGCTGGCGATCCTCATCGCGACAACGAACAGCAGCGTGCCGAGAACCGCGCCGACAATCTTGTTCCACTCAAAGGAATCCATAAGGTCTGGCTCCAGGTCTCAGGGGCTCGAACGGCGGCGGGTTCCCGGGAGGCATATCGCAGCGCCGGATGCACCGGGCTGTTCCCCGCCAGAACGGGCGCGACATTACCCGCCGCCCCCGGAGCGTCATTGCGGCGAAGCGTCGCATAAATTTCGCGGCGACAGGCTCACCATGAGGTGGTCCTCACCCTGAGCCTGTCGAAGGGTGAAGAAGAAGGTTTCCGATGAGCTGCATCGTCATCATCCCGGCGCGCATGGGCTCGAGCAGGCTTCCCGGCAAGCCGCTCGCCGACATCGCGGGCAAGCCGATGATCGTGCACGTCTGGGAACGGGCCGTTGCCGCCGGTATCGGGCCAGTCGTCGTCGCTGCGGCCGAAAGGGAAATTGCCGTAACCGTCGAAAAATCCGGTGGAACAGCCGTTCTCACCGATCCCGCGCTCGCCTCGGGCACCGACCGGGTTTTCGCCGCACTCAGGCTCTTTGACCCCGAGGGTTCTCATTCCGCAGTTGTGAATCTGCAAGGCGATCTGCCGCTGATCGAGCCGGCGAACCTTGAGACGGCCGAACGCACGCTGCGAGCGACCGGCGCGGATATCGCCACGCTCGCCGCTCCCATTTCGGACGAAGCGGATTTCGACAATCCAAGCGTGGTCAAGCCGGTGATTGCCTGGGATCGCGGGATGTCGTGCGGTCGCGCGCTGTACTTCACGCGTAGCCGTGCACCTTACGGAGAAGGCGCGCTGTATCATCACATCGGCATTTATGCGTTTCGCCGTGATGCGCTGCAGAGGTTCGTGGCACTGCCGCCGTCTCCGCTGGAGCGGCGCGAGAACCTGGAACAGCTTCGCGCGTTGGAAGCCGGCATGACGGTCGCCGTCGCCCGGGTGGAAACGGTGCCGCTGTCGGTCGATACGCCCGCGGATCTCGCGCGAGTCCGCGCCGCAGCGCAGCCGCAGATGTCGTCAGGATGAACCACGGCGCTTCCGCCGTGACGCCCGCGCGCGTGGCGTTCCAGGGCGAGCCCGGCGCCTACGCAAATCTCGCCGCGCGCGAAGCATTGCCACATGCGCTCGCCGTCCCCCGACCGACCTTCGAAGATGCGGTGTCCGCCGTCCGTGGAGGGGATGCCGAGCTTGCGATCATTCCCGCCGAGAATTCGCTGCACGGGCGCATTGCCGACATCCATCACCTGCTGCCGGATTCGGGTCTTCACATCGTCGGCGAACATTTCCATCGGGTGCGTCATCAGTTGCTGGCGATGAAAGGCGCGCGCCTGTCGGAAATCAGGACCGTGTTCAGCCAGGCGCCCGCGCTCGGCCAGTGCCGAACAATCATTCGCGAAATGAATCTCGTGGCGCGCAGCTGGCACGACACCGCGGGGGCGGCGCGACACGTGGCGGAACTTCGCGACCTCTCGGCGGCGGCCATCGCGTCCGAGCTCGCCGCCGAGCTTTACGGCCTCGAGATTCTGAAATCCGACATTGAGGACGCGTCGCACAACGTCACGCGCTTCCTGATCATGGCACGCGAGTCTGCTCGTGCGCCGGTCAATTCCGGCCCGGTGATGACGAGTCTGCTGTTCCGTGTACGGAACGTTCCGGCGGCGCTGTACAAGGCACTGGGCGGCTTCGCGACGAACGGCGTCAACATGACGAAGCTGGAGAGCTATCAGCTTGGCGGCTCCTTCAACGCGACCCAGTTCTACGCCGACATCGAGGGTCATCCCGACGAGCATCGCGTGCGGCTGGCGCTGGAAGAACTCCAGTTCTTCACGAGCATGCTCACGGTTCTGGGCGTCTATCCCGCGCACCCGTTCCGCGCACAGATGCCGGAACCCTAAGACTCAGGACAACGCGGAGATCAGCATCTCGTAGCGGCTTCTGTCGGCGGCGCTGAAACAACAGAACACTACGCGCGAGATCGCGTCGTGCGCGGTGAGCGAGTTCTTGACCGCGGCCAATGCCGTTTCCGCGGCCAGATCCGAGGGCCAGCCGAAGGCGCCGGTGCCCATGCAGGGGAACGCGATTTCCGAGACTCCGTGCGTGCTCGCGAGCGCCAGCGCATTTCGATAGCAGGCCGTAAGCAGCCGGACGTCCTGCGGACTGTTTCCCCAGATCGGCGCAACGGTGTGGATCACGAATTTGACGCGCAGCCGATGGCCTCCCGTCAGCACCGCCTCGCCCGTCGGACAGTGGCCGATCGCGCGCAACTCTCTTTCCATTTCGGGACCGGCCTTTCGGCGGATCGCCCCGTCCACCCCGCCGCCCATCACGAGCGGTTCGTTCGCGGCATTCACAATCGCCTGAATATCGAGTGTGGCGATATCGGCTTCGATCGCGGAAAGCTGCGCGCCCATCCCCTAATCTTCGCCCGCCCATGTGTTGAGCAGATGATGTGCGATCGCGATCGGATTGGGAACGCGCATCTCAGCGTGTGATTCACCGCGGAGCAGCGCGCGGGCTTCCGCCCGGCCGAGCCAGCGCGCCTCGGCCAGTTCATTATCGTCGATGCGGATTTCGCGGCTCAACGCCTCGGCGAAACAGCCGATCATCAGCGACGAAGGAAACGGCCATGGCTGCGTCGCATGGTAGGTTACACGACCGATCCGGATCCCGGCCTCTTCGAAAATCTCGCGACGGACGGCTTCCTCAATCGTCTCGCCGGGCTCGATGAAGCCGGCAAGCGCGGAGAACATGCCAGGTGCAAAGTGACGGCCGCGACCGACGAGACAATCCTCGCCGTGGATTGCCAGCATGATCACGACAGGATCGGTGCGGGGGAAGTGTTCGGCACCGCAAGCGTCGCAATGGCGCCGGTAACCCGCGTCCACAAGCGTGGTTGGCGCCCCGCAGCGGGGACAGAAACCGTGACGGGCGTGCCAATCGATCAGCGCCTTGGCCTGACCAAGGATCGCGACCTCATCTGAAGGCAGCAGCGCCGCAGCGCTGCGCATATCCACGAACTGTCCCGACCCGAAGAGCGTATCCTGTTCCAAGTCTTCGGGTGCGGCAGAAACATCAAGAGCAAACACGGCGCGGCCATCGCCGAGCCCGAGAAACACGCAAACGGCATCCGGGCCGGCGAGACGTTCCCAAGGTCCCGGCGCGAAAAAACCGGCATGCGTGTTCTCGCGCACAAACGGCTGAAGGTTTCGAAACGGAAAGATCCGGGAGTCGGCGCGGGTGCGCTGCGCAGCAACCCAAGCGGCATCGGTCCTGCGGTCGCTCGCGCGATCGAGGCGGTTGCCGGTGAAAGGGATCATTGCGTGCCTTTCCGCAGATTCCGGGGGCAAGCTAATCGCCAGTACGCAGCAGGCAAAGTGCCGAACGGAAACCTCGCCACCGGCGCGCCGCCAGTGTAGGCAGACGTGATGAATGCTGCTTTTTCCGCGCTGTCGAACCTTGTAGCGGCGCAATCATCCGTGGTCGTCGCGGCCATTTTCGCCGCGATGGCGGTTGCCGCCGTCGCAGCGGTCGCCTGGCCTGTTCTGCGTGCGCGGGAAAAGACCCCGCCGGCGCGGGCTGTACTCACTGCCGCGGTCGGGCTTTTCGTCGTCGGGCTGGCAGGCGGCGCCTATCTCATGCTTGGAAGCCCGGGCCTCGCGGTCCGCGCGCTCGCGGCGCCAGGGGCCGGCGACGTGCCCGGTCTGATCGCCGATCTGTCTCGCCGCATGCGCGACCGTCCGTCCGACCTGACCGGCTGGACGCTGCTCGGTCGGGGTTATCTCACGCTGAACGATCCTGCCCAGGCGGCGATCGCATTCCGACAGGCGTCCATGCTTGCTGCGGCCGGCCAAAAACCGGAGCTGCTCTCGTCCTATGGCGAAGCTCTGACGCTTGCGGCCGGAACCGTTACGCCCGAAGCGGAAGCGGCTTTCCAGGAAGCACTCGCCGGGAGTCCGAACGATTTCGCGGCGCGCTACTATCTCGGCGGGGCATATGCCGATCGGCACGAAGTGGCTAGGGCGCGCGCGCTCTGGGCGAGCCTGCTCGCCGACGCGCCTCCCAATGCGCCCTGGCGCGGCGATGTGACCGACCGGTTGGCTGCGCTCGCGAAGCAATCCGGCACCGCGCCGAACATCAACGCGATGGTGGAGGGGCTCGCGACGCGCCTCAAAACGCGACCCGACGATCTATCCGGCTGGGAACGGCTGGTGCGCGCCTACGCCGTATTGGGAAAAAGGACGGACGCGCGCAGAGCGCTCACCAACGCGCGCGCGGCTTTTGCAGGAAATCCGGAAAAACTTGCGGCGCTGGAGACCGAAGCGCGTTCGCTCGGCCTCGAGCGGTAGGCGTCGATCTTATGTCCTGACGCGGCCCTGCCAGAGCGGCCAACACTCCGCGCGACCGGCGGCCTTTGTCGCTCGATAAAGCCGCAATTGTGCGTCCTCGGCATTGCTGCCGGATTCCGTGGTCATGTAATTGGACGAGCTGGGGCACCACACGTAGAACTGATGCTGGCCGGGCGCATAGAAGTCCGCACCCTGATCGGAAGCAAAATTGCCCGCGGCCGCTACGCCGGCCCCGGCAAACAGGGCGCAAACCGCCACCACTCCCAATACGCGCCGCATGCTCTCTGCTCCGCTTCGCGCGCAGGGCCAAGCTGCGCACAGTCAGATTTTCCGCTTCCGGATCCAGCCCCTCGCTTCATCTCCCGCGGGCGGCTTCTCACACGCCATCCGGGTTCCCCGAGCGGATGACATAGAGAATGCCACGGCTCTTGTCACGGAAAATCGGTTTCTTCCCAGAGACTTAGCAATTGATGAGCATTGGGGAGACGATTCGATACGAAACCAGAGCAAACGCCCCTGTCGGCTATTGCTGCCGCGGCCACGCGCCAGCTTGGCTCGCCGCCAAAAATCTCTAGATTTAGGGCAATGTCCAGTCCGCAAGGCCACACCGTTCCATCGCGCGCGCGCGCACCCCGCACGCATCCAGGCATCATGATCCACGGCGAGGAGGCGTTCGCAGGCATGCGCCGCGCCGGGCGGGTGGCGGCGGAGGCGCTTGATCTTCTGGTCCCTGAAGTCGTTCCGGGCATCACCACGGCAAAGCTCGACGCGCTCGCCTTTGGTTACATTCTCGATCGCGGGGCCTTGCCTGCCTGCCTCGGCTATCGCGGCTACCGGCACACGCTCTGCACGTCCGTCAATCACGTCGTCTGCCACGGCATTCCCAATGACAAGCCGCTGCGCGACGGGGACATACTCAATGTCGACGTAACGGCGATCGTTGATGGCTGGCATGGCGACACAAACCGCATGTATCTGGTTGGAGAGGTCAAGCGGAAGGCACTACGTCTTGTCGAAGTCACCTACGAAGCTATGATGCGCGGCATCGCGGCCGTCAGGCCGGGCGCCATGACCGGCGACATCGGACACGCGATCCAAAGTTATGCGGAAGGAAGGGAGCGCTGCGCTGTGGTGCGCGACTTCTGCGGCCACGGCGTCGGACGCGTCTTTCACAGCCTGCCCAATATTGTGCACTACGGAAAACCGGGACACGGCCTCGGACTGAAACCCGGCATGTTCTTCACCGTCGAACCCATGATCAATCTTGGCGGGTTCGGCGTGAAGGTCCTGAACGACGGATGGACCGCAGTCACGCGCGACCGCTCTCTGTCTGCCCAATTCGAACACAGCGTCGGCGTTACCGCGGATGGGGTCGAAATTTTCACTCTGTCCCCTAAAGGCTGGCACAAACCACCCTATTTCTGAACGGGATCGATGGCGAGTCGCGTCTCGACCCCACGCGCCAGATGCTTCGCGCGACAATTCAATACGAATGCACTGTTGCGACTATCGCTGGTGCGAGCCACGCTTGGGCGCCTTCGGGGGCGCCATGATGGCCGCACAGCTTTCGGAATCCCAACAGCATTATATCGGTCACCGGGAGAGGCTTCGGGCGCGGTTGCTCGAACGCGGTGCGGACTCGCTTGCCGATTACGAACTGCTGGAACTCGTTCTCTTCGCGGCCATCCCGCAACGCGATGTGAAGCCGCTTGCGAAAGAACTGCTCGACCGGTTTGGCAGCTTCGCTGAAGCCGTTGCGGCGCCGCGCGAGCGGCTCAGAGAATTCAAGTGGCTGAAGGATTCCGCAGTTGCGCAGCTCAAAGTTGTCGAGGCCGCTGCCGTGCGTCTCGCGCAGACGCGCGTGGTCGGAAAGGCGGCGCTCAGTTCCTGGAACGCGCTGCTTGATTACTGCGCGGCCGCCATGGCGCGCGCTTCGGAAGAGCAGTTTCGTGTGCTTTTCCTCGATAGAAAGAACGTTCTGATTCAGGACAGGGTGATGAATCGCGGCACCGTCGACCACGCGCCAGTCTATCCCCGCGAGATCGTGAAGCTGGCGCTTGAGCTTTCGGCCTCCGCGCTCATCCTCGTGCACAACCATCCAAGCGGCGATCCCACGCCGAGCCGCGCCGACATCGACATGACCCGCGAGGTGGTCGAAGCCGCCCGCGCTTTGCGCATCGCCGTCCATGACCACATCGTCATCGGCCGCGGCGGCACTGCGAGCTTCAAGGCGCTGGGGCTGATATAGGGCGCGTCCACACGGTGCGGAGAGGCTGCGCTCCGGCCTCGCGGCTGAGCAGGGCTAGTCCGGCTATGGGATGACGGTGAAAAACACCGAACGCGAACAGCGTCGCCGGGACGCACAAGCCGGGTCGAAGGCGTCCCGCGAAGATGGCAGAAGAATATGAAGGCGGCTCATGGCCCTCTCACGTCCGATTTTCATCCTTCCCCCGAGTACCGTCCCCGGCACCGACCGAATCTTGGACAGAAGCGAAGTGCAATCAGGACAAAAGCGAAGAGGGGGTGCTAATCTTGGGTATCAGTGCGGGCGGGATCATGCGCGGCGGCGTCGGCAGTGCAGAGCGTCTGGACCGGCCATCGTCGGAATGGCCGACGAGCATTCATCTTTCCACGGACGACATTCCCGAAAGCGACCGCCTCGCGTATTTCCGGGAATTCCTGGGGCGGCAGGTGATGCGGCAGGAGATCGATCCGCTGCCGGACCGTCCGTTCTTTACCGACACGCAGATGCGGCGGCTGCCGGGTCTTCTCATCTATTGGACCACATCCTCGCCGCGACGGATTCAACGCACGCGCGAACTCCTCTCCGACGGCAATGACAATCTGCTGTTTCAGTGGGTGTCGGGCGCAAGACAGGTGGAACATCTGGGTCGCGAAGTATCGCTGGCTCCCGGCGAAGGCATTGTTTTTTCCTGCTCCGATACGCGCAGCGTCCTGCTTGAGTCCGATTATCGCACGGTCAGCCTGAGCGTTCCGCGCAAGGCCCTGGGCGTTCTGCTGCGCGATGCGGACGGCTGCCTGGCGCGGCCGGTGCCCAGCGGATCGGGCGCGCAGCAGCTCCTGCTTGGCTATCTCGAGCTGCTGCGCCAGGAGGCCTCGACCTCCACGCCCGAGTTGTGCGAAGCCGCCATCAACCATGTTTACGATCTTCTCGCCATCGCGCTGGGCGCGGGTCGCGACGCGGCGGAGATTGCGAAAAATCGCGGCGTGCGTGCCGCCCGGCTCAAGGCTGTCAAGGACAGCATTTGCGAGAATCTCTCGAACGCTTCGCTTTCGGAGACCGCGATTGCGGCGCGCCACAAGATGACGCCGCGCTATGTGCAGATGCTGTTCGAAAGCGAGGGCACGACCTTCAGCGAGTTCGTGCGCGAGCAGCGGCTTGCCCGCGCGTTCCGCATGCTGACGAGCCCGCGCTTCTGCGGACGCAAAGTTGCGGACATCGCGTTTACCTGCGGCTTCTCGGACATCTCCTATTTCAACCGCAAATTCCGGGAGCGCTACAATGCTTCGCCACGCGAGGTGCGGGAAGATCCGCAACGATAGGGTACGGGGGATCGCGTAGTCCCGCACTGACGGCGTAGGAAACGGCGCGCCTCGGCTGTTTGATCGCTCATTGCTGCCTGGCTATGGGTAAAGTCCAAAAACAGAACCTCCGCCATGACCTCCCGGATCGGAATAGGAAGTGCCGAACAGATTGCCGCCACTATCTATCGCGATGGGACTCCACGAATCGTTTCCTTCAAACAACTGGGCGTAGGTCCAGTTTCCGTTTCCGCCCGGAGAGAGCTCGAACACGACGCCCTGAGCCGCTGTTTCGCCGAAATAGTTCAATGTGGTTCCAAAAAGATTTCCCGAGCTGTCCATGATCACCCCGGCCGCAGGTTCGAAGCCGCCGTTGCTGATACTCGGGAACTTGTAAAGCGCGGTATAGGTGTGGCTGCCCGGGGAGTACTCGAAGACCGTGCCACAGCCGGAATAGCCCACAAGGTAGCTGCAATTGGTGTGACCACCCCACTGCGTCGTGCCGTAAAGGTTGCCGTTCGCGTCGACCCACATGCGGCCGAGGGGATAGCTGCCGTCACCGCAACCGTTCTCGCCACAGAAGTTGTGGAATACTGTTTCGTTCCAACTGCCGCTCGCCAGCTCGTAGAGTAAGCCTCCGCCATACTTGCCGCCTGTTCCCGTGGTGCCGAAGAGATTTCCCGAAGCGTCCATCGCCAGCTCGTTCGGAGCCTGGCTGCTTTGGAAACTGTGGATTGTCGTGTATGTCCACGACGATCCGCTGCGGACGAATTCGAACGTGGTGCCGTTTCCATAGGTGCCGCCAGCTGCCGTTGTCCCGAAAACCGGCTCCGTGTCCTCCGACCACAGCGCGCCCGATTGCTGATCCTTGTAGGTCAGGCCGGCAGCCGGACTCTTCCCTGCACTCCCATTGCCGAAATTGTGGAGTACGGCGTAATGCCAGCCTCCGCTCACCGGCGTCAATCTGAATAGAACACCTCCGCCATATTTGCCGCCGGCGTATGTTGTCCCGAACAGCTCGCGTCCATTGCCCATGATCAGTGGGGCGACGGGTGTCGCGCCATCGGCGCAGTTCGGCTTCGCACAAAAGTTCTTGATGATGTGGTAATAGGTTTTTCCACCGGCCTCGGTGATTTCAAACGCAAGACCGTGGCCATATTTGCCGCCGATCTTGGTCGTGCCCCACAGGTTCCCGTTTCCGTCGACAATCACGGCCGCTTGGGGCGATGAGCCGTGAGGGCAAAAACCGCCCTGCTCACAGAACTTGAAGATCGTCTTTTCCGTATACGCAAGCGCCGTTCCGCCGGACGCAAGCATGATCAGAAGCGCCGCGGCTCCGCCGAGCGCAGGCGGTGAAAAATGCGATCCACTCATGACCTTTCTCCCTCATGCTTATCTATCCGGCCAAACGATAGGCCACCTGTCCCCCGGCGATCTTGGACAGGAGCGAAACAGCATCGGGACAAAAGCGAACAGTCGTGCTATATTCGGCGCAATCGGGTGGGATGGATGCGGGAGAGCGGAAATCACGCCAATGCGCCTTCGCCGGACGCGCCGGCGAGCGTCCGCTTTTCGACCGACGCATTGCCCGAACGCGGGCGGCTCCCGTTTCTCCGCGAAGTCGTCGGGCGGACGATGCTTCGACTCGACCTCGAACCCGTTCCGGAACGGCCATTCCGTGTCGACGCGAGCATGCGCTCGCTGCCGGGGCTTGACGCCTTCTGGGCCCGGTGCTTGCCCGTCCGCGTCAGACGCACCGGACCGCTCATCGCCGACGGCAACGACAACCTGGTTTTCCAGTGGACCGACAAAGCCGGGTCCTACGAACTTCTGCGGCACGAGATCATGCTCGCTCCCCGCGATGCCATTCTGCTTTCCTGTTCCGATCCCTTCAGCATCACCATTCCGTCATACTGCAAACGTGTAACAGCAAGCGTTCCGCGCGAGCGCCTGGGGGCACTGCTGCGCGACCCGGACGCTTGTTTGGCGCGTGCCCGGCGCATGCTGGCGAGCCCGCGGTCCTGCAGCTGGAAAACTGCGCAGGTCGCGCTCGCCTGCGGCTTCGACGACGTTTCGTATTTCAACTGCAAATTCCGGCAGCGGTTCGGCGCCTCGCCGCGCGATGTTCGAAACGAGCCGCAGCGGTAGAGCGTGTGCAAATCGCGTCTCAGTGCTGCGGTCTCACAAGCCCGGCCGTTACAAGAGCAATCAGGATCGGGAACGCCAGGCAGCCTGAAAGCGCCGCGAGCACAATCCAGCCCGTGCGCGCGGCGTCGGCGTCGGGGGTGAGCAATATCGCATCGTCGGCCAGCACCACGCCCCGCGCTTCGAACCAGGCTCGCACGTAGCCCGGCACATTGCCGGAAGTAACAAAGCCTGGCGGCGATGCCGTTATTGGCGGACGGGCGGGGGCGCCCATGCTGCGCACGATCTTCTCGAGGTGCATCACCCCCCAGTCCGCGAGAAAGCGCACGGGTCTGCCCGGCATCCAGTCTCGCTCGGTCATGGGCACAATATTGTGCGTCGTGCTCGTCGAATTCGTGATCTTCAATCCGCGCGCCCTTTCGACATAGGAGAGCAGGTAATCCGGTTGCGGCGTTCCGAGGAGGACGGCATGGCCGTCCGGCACGGGCCTGTTCACAGGCCATGTGTCCAGCGCGATGGTGACGATCGGGTCCGCCGGTCCTGGCAAGGACAGCGCACGGACCGTTGCGCCCGTCGCGATGGCGACGAGAAGGAGCACGACGGCGCGAATCCCTTGTAGCTGCCGACGCTCATATTCCGGCGTGGATGGCCGCACCTTTTGCGGGGGGCGCCGGGCATAAAATCGCCGGAGCAGAAAAATCGGCGGCAGGATCAAAACGAGCCCGAGCAGCCAGATTGTGTCGATGCGATAGACTTCGCCGTATTTCTGCAATTCCCAGAGGAGGATCGGCGCTGCGAGCCCGCCGCCCGGCCCCATCGCATGGATCGCGAGTGCGATGCTCAGTACGAGCCAGAGCCAGAGTGCGACTTTCGGCAGGCGAAGGAATACCGACATCGCCTTGCCATTATCGCGTAGCCCATCAGGCGTGATGGTCCCCTCGTCACCATGGGGTGCGCGCGCCCGCATTTGCCCTTACGGCTTCCGCCCAAACGCTGGGACGGCGCTGAGCGAGCCCGCCACCTGCTTGATCACGGGATCCCAGGTCGCGCGATCTGCATACGGGTATTCGAACCGCATCGATCGGAGCACGTCACCGTCGATAAGGGTCTTCTGATAGATGATCCGCCCCGCGGCGTTGACGCATGAGAATGCAACCAGCCGGGGTTTGACGACCCGATAAGTGACCTTGCCCGCGCCACAGTCCGTTTCATACAGGCGCGCGATGGCATCTGACGTCTTCTCAGTATCCTCGTCTCTATACGAGCCCCAGACGGACATCTTCGCCGGCCCCCGCCGAGCATGAAAGGCCCCACCATCGCTGTTGTCGGACTCGCGCTCGGCGACCAGGAGGTTATCCGGATAGACAATTGAGTACCCGAAGCGCGCATTGACGTACATCGCGGCCTGGGCGGACGGCGGCATCATGGCGAAGCCCAAAGCAGCCAACGCCAGCATTGGCCAAACGCCCCGACGACCCATCAACACGCCGGCCATAGCCCGTTCGCCATTGTTGCAATTAACCTGGGCACAGAAGGAGTGCAGCTTCCGGAGCGTGTACGCCGACGCGCTGGTCAGCGGTACGAGCGAGAATGTTCGCACCGGAGCTGTCGCCATTCCACACTCTGAAACCAACAATTTCAGAGGAAATTGGCTACCCATTGATCCGTCCCCAATGTGCTCTCAAGGGCAATTCCTGCTATAAGCTACGCGTGTCCCGTCCGGATTTCTTGGACGGGAGCGAAATGGAGGTAGGACAGAAGCGAAGTGTATGCTGAAACCTGCCACGGAGCGTAACGAGGCAGACCATGCAGGGGATTGTGCCGGGCTCGTGATTTTTCGGCACCGCTCGCGTCGCGCCTGGCCCGTGCTGAAGACGAAAAGCCCGATGGGCTTTCGCTTTTGTCCAAGCTGTTTTTCGCTCTTGTCCAAGAAGTCCGATCACAAAGGACCTATGGTCCGGCGTCAATCGGCCTTGGAGAACCGCATGATCGAGCTGATTTCCATTCTCGCCTCTATCGGAGTGCTCATCCTGACGCCGATCCAGACGAAACAGATCTTGGCCGGACACATCAACAAGAAATACAAGCTTACGCGCGAGGATTGTGCCGCCGCCTTCAGCAAGCAGCTTTGGTTCCTGTTCTGGCTCGCGCCGATTTTCGCGGTTCTGAATCTTACGATGATTTTCATCGCGAGCGAGCCGGGCGAATGGGTCGTGAAGCTCGTGGCGGCGGCACTGTGGCTGGGCGTTTTAGCCGTCACCTTTTTCTCGCGCCAGAAGCTCGCCGGTCTGCTGACTCCGTCGCCGAGCTGAAGCCTGGCGAGGGAGGAACGCCCCAATGCTCATTCGTCCGTTCGCGATCGCCGTGGTTCTCTTGTGCCTCGGCCGCCTGTCGGGACTTTACGAGGCGCGCATGGCAACGCTTGAGCGGATGGATGAGGAATGAGTTCGCGCGAACGAATTTTCGCAGGTGCTCTCCTCGCAATGATCTGCATCGCGAGCGGCGGAGCTTCTCCCGCCCCCATCCTCGATATGGCCGCCACCTCGCGTTGCGATCTGAAGGGTTTTTCCACTGACACCGACAGAAACGGAGCCAAGATTCGCAGCGCGCCACGCGCGGATGCGCCGGTCATCGGGGGTCTGCCGCCGCCGTCCGACATCACCGGTCAGGGCGACACGCAAGGTCCTGCATTCGAGATTATCGGTGCGAAGAACGGCTGGCTCCTGATCCGCAATGCGGACACCGGCTTCAAAGGGCCGGGATGGATTTCCGGCGGACTGGTAGGCTTTCAGATCGTCAGCAGAGCGCTGCGCGCCGTACCTTCGTCCAGCGCGAGGGTCGTGGCAAAGCTTTACGGCACGGGCCCGACCGGCGGCAATTGGGGGCCGGAAGGATACGAGGTCCGACGCGTTCATGGGTGCCAGGGCAAATTTGCGGACGTGACCATCGTTCTGCCGCCGCGCATGAAACCACCACCGGGGCGCGAAAAGCCGCTCCGCGGCTGGGTGGACCATGTGTGCTCTCTGCAGTTGACGACATGCAACTAGGACTCAAAAGCGCGGTACTTGTTGGGTGCCTTTTTGCTTCGCCCGCGCTCGGCGCGAGCTTCGATTGTCATCGCGCCGAGACATCGATGGAACGGACGGTCTGCAGCAATCCGAAGCTTTCCGCGATGGACGATCGGCTTGGCGAACGGTTCTCTTCGGCGCTTGCGCTCTCGCCCGATCCGGCACCGCTGCGCGACGAGCAGAGGCAGTGGATTGAAAAGGAAAAAACCAACAGCGACCCGGGCAGGCTCGCCACCGTCTATTTCATGCAGATCGGCTATTTCGACAGGCTCCTCGCGCGGCTCAAAGCGGTCAAACGGGTCTTCACCGAAAAGGACGCGCGCACCCTTTGTCCATCCATGCCGGACGAATCCGCAGACGCGGCGTGCAAGGTGACCGGATTTGGCACGCTGCCTCCGCTGGAAGGCCACACCTACGTCTACTCGCTTCTGAAATACACATCGAACGGCGATGTGCTCGGAACCGGCGCTGCGGTTTTCGAACGCATGAGTTCCGGGCTGAAGCTCCTGTTCCTTCCTGATTACGACGGCGCCATCTTCTTCGATGCGCCCAAGATCCTCAGATCGGACGGACGGACCGTGCTTTGCATTTACGGATCGGAAAGCGGTACCGGCAATTTCAATCGCGAACGCCTGTTCGCCTGGCGCGATAGCCGCTGGCGCGATGTCGACACGACGAGCTGGCTCGATGCGCTTCAGCGGCGCCTGCCGAAGGGCCTCGACGTGCGCAAGGGCATCTACCCCGATTACACGCGAATGACGGCGCAGACAGATCTGTGGCGCAAGGACGACGGCGAAGCCTGCGGAACGGGCGGCCAGGCGGATTTGCGGCTTAAATGGTCGGGAGACCGCATCGTGCTCGACGCGCTGACGTTTCATCCGGATCGTCGGGACTGTTAGTTCGAAGCAGTTTCAAGCGTTCGGCGGAATTCTCCTTGCCATTTGTGCGTCGAGATGGCGAGGAGGAAATTCTTTCGGGATCGGGTGTAGCAATGTCTTGAGACCGGCGTTCGGGAAGGGAATCCTGAATCGATTCTGGACGACGTCCTGGTCGTTCGTACCGGCCGCTGTGCTGAGTAACGCCGCGGCATTGGGGGGAGGGGAATGTCTCGAAGATCAGGAATTGGTACGTGGCCGGATGGCCCAGATCGCCAAGAAGACCAAGTGCTATCCGTCTGATTTGACGGGCGAGGAGTGGGAGCAGTTGGCGCCGCTGATGCTCAAGCCTGGGCGTCGCGGCCGTCCGCGCGAGGTTGATTTCCGGGAGGTGGTCAACGCCGTGCGCTATCTGGGCCGCTCCGGTTGGGGTTGGCGAATGCTGCCGATCCATTTCGGGCCTGGCAGACGGTCTACGGCTGGTCTCCGAGTTGGCGCTGCGTTATCTGTTCCAGACCATCCACGATGGGCGGCAATCTCATCCGCCGAAACGCTCATCCGTGACTCTCAAAACGGACTCTTAGCGCCAAAGGCACACCCGGACGTCCTTCGCAACATAGCATGCGCCTTCGCGGCGAAGTTCTCCCCAATCTAATTCACCGTGAGTTTCACGAATGTCCGAGTTCCCATAGCCTTCCCAAAAATCACCCTCCTTGTATAAAACTGCCCAGTAATCTTTGGACATGTCACCAGCCCCACTATGCGTATCAGGAAAGTCGATACCTGCAAAAACTTGCCGAGGCCCCTGGATATTGAAATCGCCGCCCTTCTCGATTTGATAGGAGCATTTTCCGGATATGTGAGTCTGACCGTGAACAATAAGCAGGCAGCGGCCCCATTTATAACCGCTCGGTAAACGATGCTGTGATTGCGCATGCGAAGGCGAAAAGGAAAACGCAATTGCAAGGGCAGCCGCCAGAGTTCGTCCGATCATCTTATCATCCATTGTGAAGCAGCCAATCTAAAGAGCGACCGGACACCATTGGATCCGCCCAGAGCGCATGTCGAAACGGTCCGCCATAGCATGGTTTCCTGATCAGGAATTCGTACGCTGTGATGCACGGCGTGGCGTGGTGGCGGGAGCTCCGCCAGCTGCGCAAGACTAGAATCCCCTGCATTCATTTTTCAAAACCCGCCGCAATGTCTCTAACAGATCCTTCGTGCCATGGTCGTCATGTATCCGGATATTCGAAACACCCCACCGGCTCGGCGCTTCGTCGTAGAGATACATGTCGTAGTCGATAATGATTTGCGCGTTGTACGACGCAAAGGAAGCGCGCACCGCCGCGTGCCTTGGGGAGGGACTTCCGGAATACACGACCGACAGCTTCCTGATCTGAGGGTCTTGTGAGTCGCTCGGCCAGTCGAAGCCGATGACGTCACCCTCTTTCCGTTCGCATTCATCGACGCGTTCGATCAAATTCCCTGTCTCGATATCCCATGGAACGGTGTCGAAAAAGCTCTTGCGCTCATTCGCGCCGTTGTCATACCCGGCGTAGAGATATTTGATAAGGCCGACGACGGCCTTGGCATCTTGCGGTCCAACAGTGCCGGCAGCTCCGAATGCCGCCAAACCAGATATCTTGAAAAGCAACAGTGATAGAGCTGCGATATTGGCGATATTGAAGTACCTTCTCATGTTGCCTCCCTCGGCGTGGCGCGGCAATATTGCGGACAATTGGGCGAGCAGGATAACCGCCACGCGGCTGTGTCGCTGTCATTTCGGCTTCAGCTCGAAGGCGTTGCCGCCTCCGCCGAGACCGGATGTCGTGCCGAAGAGGCGCCCGGCCGAATCCATGATCAGCGGCGCCGCCGGGCGCTCGCCGTCGCTGCAGTCCGACTTTGCGCAGAAGCTGTAGATCGCGGACTCGCCATTGGTCGCGAGTTCGAACGCGGTGCCCAGCCCGTTTATGCCGCCCGAAAGAGTCGTGCCGAACAAGTGACCGGCGCTGTCCAGGATCACGCCGGCAAGCGGCGTTTCGCCGTCGCCGCAATTCGCGATGGAGCAAAAATTGTAGAGCACGAGATAGGTTCCTCCGGATGTGCGTTGGAAGACGACACCGCAGCCGCCGTTATCCTGACAGTTCGTTCCGCCCAGCGAAGTCGTCCCGTAGACGTTTCCGGACGAATCCATGGACAGCTGCCCGAAAGGTGCGCTGCCGTCCGCGCAGTTCTGCGTGTTGCAGAAATTGTGGAACACGGTCTCTGTCCAGGTGCCGCTCGCGAGCTTGAACATCAGCCCGCCACCATACTTGCCGCCGGTCTGCGTGGTTCCCCAAAGATTGCCCGCGGTGTCTTCCAGAAGCCTGTTCGGATATGCGGAGTCCTCGAAATTGTGGATCACCGTTTCCGTCCAGCTTGACCCGCTGCGCACGAGCTCGAACGCGACTCCGTTTCCATAGGTCCCGCCGGACGCGACCGTTCCGAACAGCGGGGACGAGTCGTCCCAGGGCTTGCCGGAGGTCTGACCCGCATACGTGAGTCCGGCTTGGGGATATTCGCCGTCCGCGCCGGAGAATTGATGCAGCACCGCAAACTTCCACTTGGTCCCGTTGTAGGTCAGCCCGAACACGGCGCCGACATTTGCACCGGTTCCCTCGAACGTACCGTACAAATTGCCCTCCTTGTCCAGGATCAGCTCGCCATCGGGGTATCCGTCATTGGCGCCGAAATCATGCAACACGGAGAACTTGTATTTGCCGGCATCCGGTACGAGTTCGAACACCTCGCCCGTATTGGCTTTGCCCCCGCGAAAGGTGGTCCCGTAGAGAATGCCTGAGTTGTCCATGACGAGGCCGGCAGTCGGCTCCGAACCGTCGGTGCAATTGGCCCTGGAGCAGAAATCGTGCAGGTTTTTATCCGTGTACCCGAACGCGCTTCCGGCCGGCGCAACCGCCAACGCAAGGATTGCCAGGATCGGCAGTTTCGTCCGCATCGCAAATGCTCCCTTTCCTGCTCCGCGGTCTCCACGCCTCCGCGTGCAATACCTTTCCTGCTGGTGGCCGGCAGTCATTTCGGCTTCAGCTCGAAGGCGTTGCCATTGGATTTCTGTTCGCCACCTTCCGTCATCCCGAAGAGGTCCCCGGCGGCGTCCATGATCATCGCTGCACCCGGATCGACGCCATCGACGCAGCGGGCCTTGCTGCAGAAATTGTAGAGCACGGATTCGCTCCAGGTTCCGTTCTTGTTCGTGAGCCTGAAAGCAGTCCCGCAACCGCTCTCGCTTTTGCAGTTCGCTCCACCGTAAGCCGTCGTGCCGAACAAATGGCCGGAGCCCATGATCAGGCCCGCATAAGGAAGTTGACCATCAGTGCAATTCGCAACCGAGCAGAAATTATAGAGCACGCTGTAGGTGCCGCCGGACCTGCGCTCGAACACGGTTCCGCAACCCGGGCCAATTGGGCATTGAGCTCCGGTGCCGCCTTGAGAGGTCACGCCGAACAGGTTGCCGGAGGAATCCATGTACAGTCGTCCCCGTGGATAGGCTCCATCGGCGCAATTCTGGCTGCTGCAGAACCGGTAGACGACGGTCTGGGTCCAGGAGCCGTCGTTTGCGAGCTCGTACATCAGGCCGCCGCCATACTCACCGCCATTTGACGTGGTCCCCCACAGATTGCCCGAGGAATCTTCCACGAGCCCGTCTGGATCCGAGGAATCCTCGAAATTGTGGATGACGGTCTCCGTCCAGTTGGAGCCGTTGCGCACGAGTTCGTAGGCCACTCCGTTTCCGTACGTTCCGCCCTGGGTGGTTGTTCCGAAGAGCGGCGAGGTTTCGTCCCAGCGCTTGCCGTTCGCCTGTCCTATATAGGCAAGCCCGGCGATAGGACCTTCGCCATCGGCGCCCGAGAATTGATACAGCACAGCGAGCTTCCACTTGCTTCCGCCGTATGTGAGCCGGAACACGGTGCCCAACCCGTATGCACCTCCGCCATAGGTCACGCCGTAGAGACTGCCATCCTTGTCCAGGATGAGATCGCCGGTTGGAGAGGCGAGCCCATCCGCGGACCCGAACGTGTACAGGATAGTAAGTTTGTATTTGCCGGCGTCCGGGACGAGCTCGAATACGAGGCCGACATTGGCCTTGCCGCCAGTGACGGTGCTGCCGTACAGCACGCCCGAAGAGTCCATCACAAGGCGCTGATACGGTTGTGCGCCATCGGTGCAGTTGGCCTTGGAGCAGAAATCGTACAGGGTCTTTTCCTTATAGCCGGCGGACGCGCTTCCCGCCGACGCAAGCGCCAATGCGCTCGCCGCCAGAACCAACAAATTCGTTTTCATGACAAGACTCCCTCTACAGCCACGAATTGCACCTGTCCCACCCCGCGAGCATAGGTCCCGCGGCGCCGGAATTCTTGGACGGAAGCGAACAAGAAGTAGGACAGAAGCGAACAGCCAACGGACGCAGCTCATTCGTTGATGTTCTGATAGCCCGTAAACAACCAACGGCCCCTCACGGGAGAGAAGAAATATTCGTTGCCGTTGCAGTCCGCGTACCAGGAACCGTACCCGAACTGTTTCGCATCGCTCTGGAGTGAAAGCGGGCCCCGGGCGATGCAGCGAACGATCGCCGCGTCCGCATCGCCGAACAGATCGGTGAAAGTCTCACGGTCAGTCCGGAATTTCTTCTCCGAAATCGCGCGAGGATATTGGTACATCTCCACGGCAATCGGAAAACGGGACAGCTTGACAATCCCGCCAATATCGTGCGCGCCGACCGCCGCAGCGAAATCCCTGCGCGCCGATTCGAGCGCCGATGGCGGATTCGCGGCCAAGGCGTCGTTTGCCGTTCCAATTGCGAGCGCACCAATGGCCGCCATCAAAATTGCGCGCATGTGCTAATCACCCCATATTCGGTAGCTTCATCACGGTGGTCAACTTCTGACACTTGAGTTCCGAATAGCCGATTGATGAGCCGCCGAGCCCCGGATTAGATCCGGGGCAAGACGCCGAGAAATAAGAATCACTGCGGAGGCACGGAGGACACGGAGAAGAGAATGGCGCGCGAACGCTCGCAAAATCTTCCTCTGTGTCCTCTGTGTCTCCGTGGTTCAATTTTCTCTCCGCTCCTTGGCGTCTAGGCGGTTCACTGGTCGAACGCGACGCGATCAGCCAGTCAACTCGGATACCAAGCGTTTGATTCGATCCAGGAGCTCAGGCGGTTTCGATTTACTCGTAACTTGCGGTTTCTGCCGGCTATTTCGGTTCCAGCTCGAACACGTTGCCGAAGCCGTTGTTTGCGTAAGCGGTCGTCCCAAAAAAACTTCCATGGGCATCCATCATCAGTGGCGCCAAAGGCGAGTCGCCGTCGCTGCAGTCGGGCTTCGCGCAGAAGCTGTAGGCCGCGGATTCGCTCCAGGTCCCGTTTTTGTTGGTGAGCCTGAAAACGGTCCCGCAGCCGCCATCGTTCTGGCAGTTGGACCCGCCCCAAAACGTCGTCCCCAGCAAATGCCCGGAGCCGTCCGCGAGCAGCCCGGCCAAAGGGGAGGTGCCGTCGGTGCAGTTCGCCAGCAGACAGAAATTGTAGATCACGCCATAGGTGCCGCCGGATGTGCGCTCGAACACCACGCCGCAACCGCCTCTGTCCTGGCAGTTGGCTCCGCCCTCGGCTGTCACGCCGAAAACGTTTCTGGCACTGTCCATGTACAAGCGTCCCTCCGGCTCGTAGCCATCGGCGCAATTCTGCGTGTTGCAGAAATTGTGAACCACCGTCTGATTCCAGGTACCGCTTGCGAGCTTGTACATCAGTCCGCCGCCGTACTTGCCGCCGAGCCGCGCGGTTCCCCACAGATTGCCCGCGGTGTCCTCCAGGAGTTCGTTCGGCGCTTGAGAATCCTCAAAATTGTGGATGACGGTCTCCGTCCAGGCGGAGCCGTTGCGGACGAGTTCATACGCGACTCCGTTTCCGTACGTCCCGCCTTCACTGGCCGTTCCGAAGAGCGGTGAGAAACCGTCCCAGGCATTGCCCGAGGCCTGCCCGGCATAGGTCAGCCCCGTGGCTGGATATTCGCCATCGCCTCCCGAGAATTGATGCAGCGCCGTGAGCTTCCATTTGCTTCCGTTGTACGAAAGCCGGTACACAGCGCCGTATCCATTCCCGCCCCCCTGATGGGCGGTGCCGTAAAGACTGCCTTTCTTGTCGCGAATGAGCCCGCTTTCGGGATACATGAGCCCGTCCGTGCCGAAATCGTGCAGAACGGAGAATTTGTACTTACCGGCATCCGGCACCAGCTCAAAGACCAAGCCGTCTGCGCCGGTGCCGCCTTCGTCGGCGGTGCCGTAAAGGTCTCCCGAGGAGTCCGCGAGAAGGCCCGCGATCGGAATCCCACCATCCTTGCAATTGGCCTTGGAGCAGAAATCATGCAGGCTTTTTTCCGTATAGCCGGCGGACGCGCTTTCTGCCGACGCAAGCACCAATGCGCCCGCCGCGAGGATCGGCAAACCCATTTTCATGGCTTCAGCTCGAACACGGTCCCGCAACAGGTGACGTTTTCCCTGGCCGTCCCGAACAGGTCTCCGGCTCGCTGTGCCGTAAAGGTGTCCGGAGCCGTCCATGATCAGGCCCGCAGCCGGCTGCTCGCCATCGGCGCAGTCCGCAAGGGAACATCGTTGGCACCACCCTCATAGGCCACGCCGTACAAATCCCCATCCTTGTCCAGGATCAATTCGCCGGACGGGAACAGGAGCCCGTCGGATACGCCGAACTGATGCAGAACCGAATATTTGTACGCGCCTCCCTGCAGCGCGAGCTCGAATGGCACCCTCACCTGATCCTTGCCACCCGCGGCGGTGACGCCGTAAAGATTTCCAGCAGAGTCCCTGACGAGGCCGATTGTCGGCAAGTAGCCATCGGTGCAATTGGTTTTGGCGCAGAACTCATAGAGCGTGCCTTCCGACCAGGCGGCGGACGCACTGCCAGCCGGTGCCAAATTCCATGCGATGATCGCTGCGATGGTCAATTTCGCTTTCTTGACGGACATCACAATACCTCCGCATGCGCAAACTGAGCTGGCCGCAAGCATAAGCCCTGCTGCACCGGTCTTCTTGGACGGAAGCGAACAATAAGTTGGACGGAAGCGAACACTTCGCTTGCGCACACTTGTCCTTCGCTTCCGACCAGGAGGCCCTGCCGAAGGGCCGGATGTCACATATCCCCGGCGCAGCTTGCTCTACGCATTCGCAATGCGGGCAGACCGCGGCCGCGAGCCATCCGGCGATCAACGATCGGCGCCTGCCGGCCGGGCGAGCGAATCATGGTCCGATCAAAGACCGAAGCGCCGGGCGCAACGGATCGGTTGCCGATCGGATGCTCTATTGCGCATCTGCGTAATAGGTGATGGTTCGGATCAGGGTTCCTGCCTCGCCGTAATCGTAGCTGTCGGCGCCGACGCCGGTGCGCCGCTGGTAGCGGCGGATCCAGTTTCCATGCGCGCCGAAATCATAGCTGTAATGCGAGATGGCGTGCGGCCGCCCGGGATCGTTCACCCAGCGGTTCTCCTCGACGATGTTTCCCAGCGCATCACGCCTGTAGATCGAAACGCCGGCCAATTTGCTGTTCTGAAAGATGGTGTCGTCTTCGGATTTGCGGCCCTGACCGTCATATTTGGTGCGGATCGTCTCGTCGGGAGCGCCATTGGACCGGCCGCCGTAGCGGATCTGCGTTTCGATCAGGTTGCCGTTCGCATCAATGCGGTAGCGCTCCGTCGAATCGCCCATCACGGAGTGGAAATAGGTCGCGCGCGCGTCGATGCGTTTGGGCACGCGCTTCTTGATGAAATCCGTCGTGTATAGTTCGTCATCGGTGAGCCATCCCTCGCGGTCATAGCGCTCGATGCGGAGGCGCCTTGTGTCGAAATGCCCTGCCGCATCCTTTTCGTTGCCGCGGAAATCCGTGATCACTTCCCTGACCGGCCCCTTCAACTCCGCGCGCGCGGCGTCTGTTTTGTAGGGGGCAGCTTGAGGCCCGCACGCGGTGGCCGCAGCAAGAGACAAGAACGCGAGGCAAGCCGGGACGAATCCCATCATGGCGGAATTACCCTCCTGGTTCAGCGCCGGTCGAGTCTTGTGAGCTCGGCGTTCCGGAGACCGCCGGGTTGAACAGTCCGCCCTTGATGGCCGCGGGAATCGCGACCGCAATGCCCGCGGCCATCAGTGCCCAGATCGCGTAGACGATCCACTTTTCCGTTCTGAGCACAGCCGCTACGGCCGGGACCTGCTCGTTGCCGTACCAGCGCTGAAAGCCGAGTACGATGTTGACCATCACCGGAACCGCGGAGAAGCCGAAACCGAGGAGCAGCACGAAGATCAGAACCACGAACGGGGTCCGCACCGCTCCCGGATCGTGAACGATGCCGGAAGCCTGAAGCGCGTTGCCGCCCATGAGAGCGATAACGAGCGCTGCGAAAAAGGAGCCGCAAATGAGGGCGTGGGTTTGCGCGCTGAACATGGGGTCCTTTATCGTCTCAGCTCGAACACATTGCCGCGGGCGCCTATTGAATAGCCATGTGTCGTCCCAAAAAAGTTGCCGGAACTATCCATGGTCAACTCCGATTCGGGGTTTGCGCCATCGGTGCAGTTGGTCTTGAGGCAGAAATCATAAAGGACGGATTGGCTCCATGCTCCGCTGCTGTTCGTCAATTCGAAGACAAGGCCGTTGCCCCCTTCCAAGGCATCTTTCGAACCGCCCGTCCAGAAGGCCGTCCCAAACAGGTGTCCGGACCTGTCCATGATCAAACCCGCGGCAGGCTGATCGCCGTCGGTGCAGGTGCCTGTCGGGCAAAAATTGTAGAGCACACTGTATTTGCCGCCTGATCCGAATTCGAAGACGGCCCCGCAGCCGCGGTCGGCTTCGCAGTTCAACCCGCCCGCAGACGTCGTGCCGTAAAAATTGCCGGATTCATCCATCAGCAATCGGCCTTTCGGATACGCGCCGTCGATACAGCTCCGCGCATCGCAGAAGTCGTGAAACACTGTTGCGCTCCGGCTCCCTGAGGCGATCCTGTAAAGCGTACCGTACTCGTGCTTGCCGCCTTTTTGAGTGGTCCCCCATAAGTTGCCGCCGGGATCCTCCAGCACGGCGTTTGGATCCGCGGTGCTCGTGAATTCGTGCACGACCGTTTCGGTCCACGCGGCATCCTTGCGCACTAATTCGTAGATCAGGCCCTTTCCATTCGTTCCGCCTGCTGATGTGGTTCCATAGAGCGGCGAAGACTCGTCCCACCGCTTTCCGGAAACCTGGCCCGAATAGGTGAGACCGGATAACGGCGTCGCACCGTCAGCGCCGTTGAAACGATGCAGCACCGCGAATGTCCAGCCGCTTCCGTTCCGGGTGAGCTGATAAACGGCGCCACGGCCTTGCGAATACTCATCGGAGACCGTGCCGTAAAGCCGGCCGTCCCTGTCCAGAACGAGATCACCATACGGCGCCTCCACACCGTCCGCGTCCTTCAAATCGTAGATGACCGAAAACGTGTATTCGCTTCCATGCGGCACGAGGCTGTAGACAATCCCTCTGTGGACTTTGCCGCCTCCGGCAGCCGCGCCATAGAGCGTTCCCGAGGTGTCCATCACTACGCCTCCCGACGGGGTCAGGCCGTCGACGCAATCGGGCTCGGAGCAGAAATCGTGCAGGCTCATTTCCGTGTAGGCGGAAGCACTTTGTGTGGAGCCGACCGCCAGAATGGCCGCTGCAATCGATCTTGCCGATATCAGCATCCTTCTTCGCTCTTTGGATTGCCAGCGATCCGCACCGAGGGCTTCGCCAGCGAAATGACTCGCATCTCGAAACTGCCGCCGTCGCATTCGAGCGAAGTCTTGTAGTCGTCGGCGATAACGGTGATGCGGCCGCGCACCGAGCGCATTTTGTCCGCTTTCAGCTTCCGCAATTGTTCCTGAGAAATCACCGCTTGGGCGAAGGTCAACGAATTTGAAATATAGATTTCGTCGGGTCCGCCCTGCTCCCGCCAATGGGGCAAAAGCCTCAGGGATGCCCGGTCCGGGTACATCGTGACGGCGACATCGTCCCCCGAGCCTTCGGCCTCATACACTCCGGACACGGTAAAGCGGCCGTGGAAAACGGCGTTGCTCTCCAAGTCGTGCGAGAGCGAAACGAGGCGCACGGGACTTCCCGCGGGCATGACGAGCGCTTCGGGGTCGGGCGGGCGGGCGCGGGGATGCAAGAGGATGATCTGCGGCTTTGTGTTTCCGGCCAACGAGGGAGGGGGCGTGAAGCACAGCGCGAGGAGTATCGCGGTCACGATCGGGATATTCGGTTGTATGCAGGACACTACCGAAAAGTTCCGCATTGCGGTCATCCTCGAACGGTTATTGAGGCTTCAGCTCGAAGGCGTTTCCCGGAACGTGGTTGTAGTTGTACCCGTATGTCGTCCCGAAGAAATCTCCGGCAGCGTCTTCGATCAGGGGGGCCGCAGGAATCCCGCCGTCGGCGCAATTGCTCCATGCACAGAAGTTGTGGATCACGGATTCGCTCCAGGTTCCGTTCTGGTTCGCGACCTTGAAAGCGACGCCGCAACCGCTTTGATCCTGGCAGTAGGAGCCGCCGTAGCTCGTCGTCCGATGTCCGGAGTTGTCCATGATTACGCCCGCATTCGGCGATGCACCGTCGCGGCAGTACTCGCGCGAGCAAAAATCGTATAACACTTTGTACGCACCGCCGGAGGTGCGTTCGAAGATAACCCCGCAACCGGGCTGACCTGGGCAGCTGGATCCGCCAGAGAAGGTTGCACCGAACAGGTTTCCGGAAGTGTCCACGTACAAACGCCCCCCGGTGCACTGCCATCCGAACAGTTCTGGGCCTCACAAAAATTGTGGACAACGGTCTGCTTCCAAGTGCCCCTCGCGAGCCTGTACATCAGTCCGCCGCCATATTTGCCGCCGTCCGAGTTGGCGCCCCAAAGATTGCCAGCCGCATCCTCCAGAAGTCCGTCTGGGTCTCGGGAATCTTTGAAATTGTGGATCACCGTTTCCGTCCACGTAGATCCGCTGTGGGCGAGTTCGTACGCCACTCCGTTTCCGTATATTCCGCCCGCATTGGCTGTCCCGAACAGCGGCGATGACTCATCCCATTGCCTTCCGGAAGACTGTCCGGCGTAGGCGAGCCCCGCCTCGGGAACTTCGCCATCCGCTCCGCCGAAATTGTGCAGCACTGCGAGGGTCCAGCCCGCGCCAGCGTATGAAAGCCTGAAAACGGCACCCCGATTGTTTGTACCACCGCCGGACGCCGTGCCGTAGAGGCGGCCATTCTTCTCCAGAATATGACCTCCATCCGGATTTGCGAGCCCGTCGCCGTCGCCGAAATTGTGAATGACGTAGAATTTGTAACTGCCGGCATCCGGAACGAGTTCGAACACGACACCGCTATTTGCCTGCCCGCCGCGATCCGCTGTTCCGAAAAGTTCTCCCGAGGCGTCCCTGACAAGAGCCGCGGACGGGTAGCGACCGTCGGTGCAATTGGCCCTGGAGCAGAAGTCGTGCAGGTTTTCATCCGTGTATCCAGATGCACATGCGACGGATGCAGCCGATGCAACTGCCAACGCCAACACCGCTATGCTGGGCAAAGTCGCCTTCAAGTGAAGTTCCCCGGACATTCAACTGTGGCCGTTACTTCCAGCCGCAAGCCTAGTCCTTGCAAGTCCGGATTTCTTGGACGGGAACGAACAACAAGTTGGACAGAAGCGAAGTACCCCGCAGCCGAAGGCCGTATTCCGAATGGATGGGAAGGATCGCAATCCCATCACGGCCCCCGACAAGCCATGCGCCACTTACCGGGACGCCAAGTTTTGAGGCGGACCGGTCAGCCACTGCAATGACCCGCCGCACCGGCCAATCATCGGTGACCCAACGTGCTCCGAGCATCCTCAGCTGGCTGGACGGAAAATGACAATCACGTCGGATCAGAATAGATCGGTCCCAAACCTATATCCCAGCGATCTCCCGATCCGGCAGGAATGGTCATGATTCAATGCGAAAATGTACGGAGGGAATGTTGCTCCACAACCACCCGCGCGGAGATCCCACGCCTTCCCGCGCCGACATCGAGATGATGCGCGAAGTGGTGGAAGCCGCGCGAGCCCTTCGCATTGCCATACACGATCACATCGTCATCGGCCGCGCCGGTACCACAAGCTTCAAGGCCTTGGGGCTGCTGTAGGCGGTCCCAAGTCCGGGCGGCGGCTTGGGAATTTCTGGTTTCGCGACCTGCCGGCCTGTGGCATCATCCCCCCTTCCTGCATAGGCGCGCGAGGTGCTGTGCGTCGCCCCTGGTGCAGGAAGCAAGAGGGATTCCAAGGTTCGCGCCATGCTTGTGATCCGACCTGGTCTGCTGCGGTCGAGCCTGTTCGCGCTGGCCATTCTTGCGTGGCCGGCAGCAGCGGGCGCTGGCTCACTCGTCAATGATGTCGCGCATTCGCTGATCGCGCGCGGCGAGCCCGTGACCTGGATCGATGGGCATCGTACGGGCTCTGCGTGGAAAAGCTCCGTCGGCAAACCCGCATATCGCACTGGCCGCAGCACAGGCGCAGCAGGCATCGGCTTGGCATTGCTCGGCGCTTACGACACGACCGGGAATGCCAGTTACCTGAGCGCCGCCGTGGCGGCGGGCGATTTTCTGGCAGCGGCACAGGTGCCCGCCGACAGCGGTCGCTGGCCGGCCCTTTACAATCCGCCCGGGCCTTCGAACGAGGCATTCACCTCGTTTGAAGACGGCGCTCCGGGTATCGCCGATTTTCTCTGGCAGCTTTACGAGCGCACGGGCAATGCCCGCTATGCTTTCACGGCGCTCGCCGGAATGGATTGGGAGATCTCGAAGGCGGTAGCGCCGAAAGGGCAATCCTGCCCGCCGGTCTGCGTCTGGCCCGTGCAGGACCCGCCGGCGAACGGCGTCCAGAACGGTATTGCACATGGTGTGGCCGGCATCGCATGGGCGTTCAACGCCTTTGCCGAACGGCGCGCCGGTGTCGATCCTGTGCGCAGCGCCCGTTATGCCGCCTATGCGAGAGCCGCCGCCGCATGGCTTGAAGCGCAGATGGTTCATGCGAAGGTTGCAAACGGACAAAGCGTAGCGCGCATTCCCGAAGAGGCTGGCAAGGACATGGTTGCTCCGGGATTTGCCGCAGGCTCGGCAGGCGATGCGTTCCTGTTTTATCAGCTCTATCTATCCACGGGCCGGCCGCAGTACCGCCGCGACGGCGATCTTCTGGTGGCGGGACTCCGTGCGGACGCGGTGACCGATGGAAGTTGCGCGGGTGTCACATGGCCAGCCGACAGCAGGAACGGCAAGGCGGTTCGGGCGACGGGCGTGGAACGCGGCAATGCCGGCATCGGCTGGGCGGCGCTGCAGGCTTACAAACTGCTCATCACCCGCCAGCCGGCGCTGGCGATCAAAGACTTGGAACTCGCGCGCGCGGCAGGAGACTGGCTGCTTTCGCCCTGTGCTCTCCAAGACCGCAATAAAAAGGAAAATTGGGTGGTCGACAGTCGCGGGCGGCAGGTTTCGACTACGTTGGCCAACGGCGCGGCAGGTATCGGAATCTTCCTCTACGATCTCTACAGTGCGACGGGATCGCCGTCCTACAGCGAAGGCGCCGCCGAAGCGCGGAAATGGATTGCCTCCGCCGCGCAGCGAAACCGCGACGACGTGTATTGGTGCCAAAGTCTGCGCGGGGGCGTCTGGCAATCCTGTGGCGAGCCGTCCTGGAGTCGCGGCGAAGCAGGGATTCTCGACATGGCAGCGCGCCTCGACGGCTGGGCGCTCGATGTGCCAGGCGCAGAATCTGGTCTCGAACGCCGCCGCTAGGGTTCAGGTTTTTACAAACGGCGCGCCGGCAATTCTCACCATTCCCGACAGAGCAGCTTCATGATCCCGCGCTATGCCCGCTCCGAGATGACGGCCGTGTGGTCGCCGCAAACGCGCTACCGCATCTGGTTCGACATCGAGAGCCATGCCGCCGATGCCATGGCCGCCGCGGGGGAAATTCCGACCGAAGCCGCGCGCGCGATTCGCGAGAGAGGCGCGCGCGCGCAGTTCGATCCGGCGCGGATTGATGCGCTCGAGCACGAGGTCAAGCACGACGTGATCGCGTTTCTCACGCATGTTGCGGAGATCGTGGGTCCGGAAGCACGCTTCCTGCACCGGGGAATGACGTCCTCCGACATTCTCGATACCTCCCTGTCCGTGCAGTTGCGGCGTGCGGCCGACATCCTCATCGTGGACGTGGATGCTCTTCTCGCGGTCCTCAAGCGGCGCGCATTCGAGTTCCGGCACACGGTTGCCATCGGCCGCAGCCACGGCGTTCACGCCGAGCCGACCACCTTCGGGCTCAAGCTCGCGGGCTTCCACGCGGAATTTGCGCGCGCGCGGGCGCGGCTCGTGGCTGCGCGAGAAGAGATTTCGGTGTGCGCCATTTCCGGCGCCGTCGGCACTTTCGCGAATGTCGATCCACGGGTCGAGGCCCATGTCGCCCACGCGCTCGGGCTCAAGCCGGAACCCGTATCGTCGCAGGTCATTCCGCGCGACAGGCACGCCGCCTACTTTGCGGCGCTTGCGGTCGTCGCCAGCTCGATCGAGCGGCTCGCCACCGAAATCCGGCATCTCCAGCGCACCGAAGTGCTGGAAGCGGAGGAGTTTTTTTCCGAAGGCCAGAAGGGCTCGTCCGCCATGCCGCACAAGCGCAATCCGGTGCTGTCGGAAAATCTCACCGGTCTCGCCCGCATGGTGCGTGCTTACGCGATTCCGGCGCTCGAAGACGTGGCCCTCTGGCACGAGCGGGACATTTCGCATTCGTCGGTCGAACGATTCATCGCGCCTGATGCAACCATCACGCTCGATTTCGCGCTGGCGCGCACCACCGACGTCGTGGAGCGGCTCATTGTTTATCCGGAGCGCATGAAAGAGAATCTCGAGCGCACACAGGGCCTTGTGCACAGCCAGCGCGTGCTGCTCGCGCTCACGCAGGCCGGCATGAGCCGCGAAGATGCCTATCGGCTGGTGCAGAAGAACGCCATGAAAGCCTGGTCCGGAGAGGGAGCGTTTCTCGATCTTCTCAAGAAGGATTCGGAGGTGGCAAAGCTTCTGTCTCCGCAGGCGCTCGAATCTCTGTTCGATCTCGACTATCACCTGAAGCACGTCGACACGATCTTCGCACGCGTGTTCGGAGACTGATCGCCGCTCACTGCGGCAACGCGAACGCGACCACGCTGTCGCCGCGTTTGGTATCGAGCTTGGCGTGGCCGCCGGCGGCGATGACGACGTATTGTCGACCCTTCCAGACGTAAGTCATGGGAGTCGCCTGGCCACCGGCGGGCAAGCGGCCGCGCCAGAGTTCGGCACCGGTTCTTGCGTCAAACGCGCGGAGGTAGTCGTCCATCGCGGCTCCGATAAAGACGAGACCTCCCGCTGTCACGACGGGACCGCCGAGATTCGGCGTACCTGCCTTTCCGAGGAAATATTCGGACAGAGGCAACAGATCCGCGGTGGTGCCAAGGGGGACTTCCCAGAGGACGCGCCCGTCATGCATGTCGATCGCGTGCAGCATGCCCCAGGGCGGCGGATTGCAGGGCAAACCCAGCGGCGACGTGATCAGCTCGCGCTTCATTCCGTACGGCGTTCCAGATTCCGGCGAGATTTCGGCGTCCGGGGACGCGCGTTCCTCGGCCGCAATCTGCGCCTTCGGAATGAGCGTGACGAGATGCATCATGCTCGAGGTGTTCACATAGGCAATGTCATGGCGTGGATCGAAGGCGAGTCCGCCCCAGTTTGTGCCGCCTCCGGTGAAAGGATAGAGAATGGTCCCGCGCAGCGAAGGTGGCGTGTACAGTCCCTGCGCGTGGGCCGCGGCGATCTTGTTGCGACACTGTCCGCGGTCGTACCAAGTGAGACCCCAAGCATCTTCTGGCCTGATCCAGTGCGGCGTGAGCGCCTTGGGTGCGACCGGGAAAGGCTGCGTCGGCGAGAGCACTTCGCCCGGTGCGCCGCCCTGCGGCACCCGCCGTTCTTCCACGGGAATGACCGGTTCGCCGGTCAGACGGTTCAGCGTGAACAACAGGCCCTGCTTGGTGGGCTCGAGGATGGCTGGCTGCGTCTTGTCCCGATAGCTCACAACGCCGAGCGTCGGCTGCGCGGACAGATCGTAATCCCACAGATCGTGATGGGTGACCTGGAACGACCACGCGACGCGCCCATTCTGAACATGCAGCGCGACAACGGAATCCGCGTAGCGGTTATCGCCGGGGCGCTTTCCGCCGTAGAAATCGGGGCTCGGACTCGTTGTCGGAAGAAAGATGAGCCCGTTCTGCTCGTCCACCGACATCGGGCCCCACACATTGGCGGCGCCCGTCGCGGCCGCGCCCGCGCTCGACCAGCTCGCGGCATTGGGCGAAACGGCGTCGCGCGGGATGGGATCGAACGTCCAGCGCAGCTTGCCGCTCTCCGCGTCATAGGCATGCACCGTTCCGCGCGGGGCATTCACGCGCTGGTTATCACCGATCGACGAGCCGACAATAACGAGCCCGTGCGTCACCACCGGCGCGGAAGTAATCTGAACTTCGCCGGGATAGATCATGGCGGGTTTCGGATAGATCGAAACGGTGCCGCCACGGCCGAAATGCGCGCAAGGCTGTCCCGATATCGCATCCAGCGCAATCAATCGCCGGTCGTTGGTGGCCAGAAAGACGCGCGAGGCGCACGTACCGCTCTTGCGTTTCGGAGCGCGCCACCACGCGACGCCGCGGCAGACGAAACTGTTTGGATAATGGAGACGGGAATCGATTCCCGGGTCGAAGCGCCAGATCTGCCGCCCTGTCGCCGGATCGAGCGCGCTCACCTCGTCGAACGGCGAGCACAGATACAAACGCCCTTCATCCAGAATCGGCGTCGCCTCGAACGATGCTCGTCGCATCGCAGCACCCTTGCTCGCGAGATCGCCGGTCGAGAATATCCAGGCGAGTTTGAGCCGGTGCACATTCGCGGGCGTGATCTGTGTTGCGCCCGAATATCGCTGCCCGCCCTGATCCCCGCCGTAATACTGCCAGCCCGGTTCGTCCGCGGCCGCGGCAGCTTTTGTTCCCAGGAACGCAAGAAACAGGGCGATACAAAAAGACCGCCCGGGCATTCGAATCAGCTCTTGCCTTCGTGCATGACCTGTTCTGCCGCCTCCGTGAGGAGTACCTCCATCTTGCGGTGAATGGCGTGGTCCGACATCGGAATGCGGTGCGCCTCCAGGTCCTCCCGCACCTTGCGGGCGATATCCTCGTCGCGTCCGCCGCGTACCTCGAGATCGAGAAGCGCATTGGCATAGGAATCGGCGGCTGCGCCGACGAGACCCATCCGGTCCGCGGCCCAGAGTCCCAGCAGCTTGTTTCGCCGCGCCACCGTCCGGAACCGGAGGTCCTCGTCATGAGCCCATTTGGCCTCGTAGTTCCTTTCGCGATCCTCGAATGCGCTCGCCATGGCTAACCTTTTGAAAAACGGGGCAGAACAGGACTTTTGTGCTCCGAACAGGAGGACTCTAGCCGATCTGCCGGGCCGGCGCGACCGCCCGCGGCCGTATCCGCGGGCAGCGTTGCCGCAGGTCCGCCCCATCCGCTAAGTTCGACCTTGCGGGGACAGGACCGCTTCCCGCCCTTTCGAGCGGCCTCCGGCCAAGGACGATTCCCATGAAACGCCGCCGCATGATCTACGAAGGCAAAGCCAAGATTCTCTACGAGGGCCCCGAGCCCGGCACTCTGGTCCAGTACTTCAAGGACGACACCACCGCCTTCGACGCCACCAAGCGCGCCACCATCGAAGGCAAGGGCGTGCTCAACAACCGCATCTCGGAATATCTGATGTCCCAACTCGCGGCCATCGGCGTGCCGACCCATTTCGTGCGCCGGCTCAACATGCGCGAGCAGCTGGTGAAGGAAGTGGAAATCATTCCGCTCGAAGTGGTGGTCCGCAACGTCGCGGCGGGCTCGCTGGCCAAGCGGCTCGGGCTCGAGGAAGGGCATGTGCTGCCGCGCTCTATCATCGAGTACTACTACAAGAACGACAAGCTTCACGATCCATGGGTTTCCGAGGAGCACATCACGGCCTTCGGCTGGGCCAATCCGCAGGACCTCGACGACATCGTCAACCTGACGATCCGGATCAACGATTTCCTGTCCGGCCTGTTTCTCGGCGCCGGCATCAAGCTCGTCGATTTCAAAGTCGAGTTCGGACGGCTGTGGGAAAATGACTACATGCGCATCGTGCTGGCCGACGAGATCAGCCCGGATTCGTGCCGGCTCTGGGACGTGAACAACAACGAGAAGATGGACAAGGACCGCTTCCGCCGCGACTTGGGCGGGGTGGTGGAAGCCTACTCCGAGGTCGCCCGGCGCCTCGGGATCATGCCAGAATCTGTGCAGAGCGAGCAGCGTGGCCCGGTGCTGGTGAAATGATTTGCGCAGCAAATCATCCCCGCGAAAGCGGTGATCCGGCAAATAAGTGGCAGGGCTGCTCCGAACCCCCTGCAACGAATCGCGCTATATCCCGGCCATGAAAGCGCGCGTTTTCATCACTCTGAAGGACGGCGTGCTCGATCCGCAGGGCAAGGCCATCGGCCACGCGCTCAACAATCTCGGCTTCGGCGGCGTTGGCGAGGTACGCCAGGGCAAGGTTATCGATCTCGAGATCCACGAGCGCGATCAGGGCAAAGCCCGCGCGACCGTCAACGACATGTGCGAGAAGCTGCTCGCGAACGCGGTGATCGAGAAATACGAGATCGAATTCCGGCCATGAAATCCGCTGTCGTCGTTTTTCCCGCTTCCAACTGCGATCGCGATGCGGCAATGGCGCTGGAACATATCACGGGCGAGAAACCCGCGATGGTGTGGCACGGCGACAGCGAATTGCCCGATGTGGATCTGGTGGTGCTGCCAGGCGGGTTCGCGTATGGGGATTATCTGCGCTGCGGCGCGATGGCGGCGCAATCGGCAATCATGCGCGATGTCAAGGCGAGAGCCGACCGGGGATTGCCCGTGCTCGGAATCTGCAACGGTTTCCAGGTGCTCACGGAAGCCGGTCTCCTGCCCGGGGCACTCATGCGCAACGCCGACCTGAAATTCGTGTGTCGTCCGGTTGCGCTGGAGGTGAACGAAACCCAGTCGGCATTCACGCGCAAATACGACAAGGGGCAGCGGGTGACGTTTCCGGTTGCGCATGGCGACGGGAACTATTTCGCCGACCACGACACGCTCGACCGGCTCGAAGGCGAAGGCCGCGTGGTGTTCCGTTATGCGCAGAGCGACAATCCCAACGGCTCGGCGCGCGATATCGCGGGCATTCTGAGCGAAAAGCGCAACGTGCTCGGCCTGATGCCGCATCCGGAGCGCGCCTGCGATCCGCTGCTCTGCGGCACTGACGGGCGTGTACTGTTCGAAAGCCTGCTCGAATCGCTATCGTGAGTGCCATCACGCCCCAACTCGTCCGCGAACACGGGCTCTCGGATGAGGAATATGCCCGCATCGAGGCGCTGCTCGGGCGTGCGCCCAACTTTGTTGAGCTGGGTATATTCTCGGTGATGTGGAGCGAACACTGCTCCTACAAATCGACGCGCGCACATCTGCGCCGGCTGCCGACCAAAGCACCCTGGGTGCTGCAGGGCCCCGGTGAGAATGCCGGCGTGATCGACATCGGCGGTGGCGACGCGGCGGTGTTCAAGATGGAAAGCCACAACCATCCGTCCTTCATCGAACCTTATCAGGGCGCTGCCACGGGCGTGGGCGGCATCATGCGCGATGTCTTCACCATGGGTGCGCGCCCCATCGCGATGATGAACGCGCTTCGCTTCGGCGCGCCGGGCCACGAGAAGACGCGCCATCTCGTGGCGGGCGTCGTCGCGGGCATCGGCGGCTACGGCAATTGCATGGGCGTGCCGACGGTTGGCGGCGAAGTGAATTTCCATTCCTCCTACAACGGCAACATTCTGGTCAACGCGATGTGCGTCGGCATCGCGCGCGCGGACCGGATTTTCAAATCCGCCGCAAAGGGCGCGGGCAATCCCGTCGTCTATATCGGCTCGAAGACAGGCCGCGACGGAATTCACGGCGCCACCATGGCGTCTGCCGAATTCCGCGAGGACTCGCAGGAAAAGCGCCCGACGGTGCAGGTGGGCGATCCGTTTACCGAAAAACTTCTGCTCGAAGCATGTCTGGAACTGATGGCAACGGATGCGATCGTCGCCATCCAGGACATGGGTGCAGCGGGACTCACCTCCTCATCTGCCGAGATGGCATCAAAGGGCGGCTCGGGAATCGAACTCGATCTCGATTGCGTACCTCAGCGCGAAACCGGCATGACGGCATATGAGATGCTGCTCTCCGAATCCCAGGAGCGCATGCTCGCCGTGCTCAAGCCCGGACGCGAGCCCGAAGCCGAACGCATCTTCCGCAAATGGGAACTCGACTTCGCGGTGATCGGCGAGACCACGGATACGAGTCACTTCGTCGTGCGGCATAAGGGCAAGATCGTCGCCGATATTCCGGTGCATGCGCTCGCGGAGGAAGCCCCGGTTTATCAGCGGCCTCTTGCGTCGCGCAAACCGCTGGTGGACGAGCCACCGTTTGTTCGCAGTAAGCCTGTCATCGACTCGCTCCTGAAGTTGATCGGTTCGCCCGATCTCTGCTCGCGGCGCTGGGTCTGGGAGCAATACGACTGGAGCGTGATGGCGGATACCGTGCAGTCGCCCGGAGGCGATGCCGCCGTGGTGCGCGTACATGAATCCAACAAGGCTCTTGCAATCACCACGGACGTTACGCCGCGATATTGCAGAGCCGATCCGTGCTTAGGCGGCAAACAGGCGGTGGCCGAGGCGTGGCGCAACCTGACCGCAGTTGGCGCAAAGCCGCTCGCGATCACCGACAATCTGAATTTCGGCAATCCCGAAAAGCCCGAAATCATGGGCGAGATCGCCGCGTCGATCGATGGCATCGCCGAAGCGTGCCGCGCGCTCGACTTCCCCGTCGTCTCCGGCAATTGCTCGCTTTACAACGAGACGAACGGCGAGGGAATTCTACCGACGCCAGCCATCGGCGGGGTGGGCCTGATCGAGGACGTCCACCGTGTGGCGACGATCGCGTTCAAGCGCGAAGGCGATGCGATTCTCCTGATCGGCGAGACCGAAGGCCATCTCGGGCGATCGCTGTACCTGCGCGAGATTGAAGGCAGGGAAGAGGGTGCTGCGCCGCCCGTTGATCTCGTGGCGGAACGGCGGAACGGCGATTTCGTCCGCTGGCTGATCGAATCGGGCAGCGTGGATACGGTGCACGACATTTCGGATGGTGGGCTTCTCGTGACGCTCGCTGAAATGGCAATGGCCGGCGGCATGGGCGCCTGGGTTGCCCTGGGCGGGCATACGCCGATACCCTTTGCGTTCGGCGAGGATCAGGGCCGTTATCTCGTTTGCGTTCCACGGCAGGAGGCCGACCGCATTCTCGCGCAAGCGGAAACTGCGCATGTGCCCGCAGCTTTGCTGGGTCAGACGGGCGGAGATAGTATTGCCGCAGCCGGACAGGGCGAAATCACGGTGGCCGACCTGAAACGCGCGCACGAAAGCTGGTTTCCCGCGTTCATGGGCGCGGGCGAATTGCCACCGACCAACTGACGGAAATTGCCATGCCGATGCCAGCAAGCGAAATCGAAAGCCTGATCCGCGAGGCTTTTCCCGATGCCGAAGTCGCGATCACGGATCTCGCTGGCGACAATGATCATTACGCCGCGACCGTCTCTTCCGCTGCCTTCAAGGGCAAAACGCGCGTCCAGCAGCATCAGATGATCTATGATGCGCTCAAGGGCCGAATGGGCGGCGCGCTGCATGCGCTGTCGCTCCAGACATCGGCGAAGGACTGAACCGAAGCTTGACGGCCGGAAGGCCGCTCCCTAAGTGCACGGAGTCTAGCCCAGAGGTCACCATGTCCGAAACAGCCACCGACCGCATCGAAAGCGATATCAAGGCCAATGAGGTCGTTCTTTTCATGAAAGGCACGCCCGTCTTTCCGCAATGCGGATTTTCGGCCGCGGTGGTGCAAATTCTCACCCAGCTCGGCGTCAAGTTCAAAAGTTTCGACGTGCTCAAGGATCCCGAGCTGCGCCAGGGCATCAAGGATTTCTCCAACTGGCCGACCGTCCCGCAGCTCTACGTCAAAGGCGAGTTCGTCGGCGGCTGCGACATCATCCGGGAGATGTACGAGAACAACGAACTCGAACCGCTCCTCAAGGAGCGCGGCATCGCACTCGGTAATGCATAATCAACTTCCCTCAGGACGAGGGCTACCGCCGCTGCAGCGGCGTTTCGATATCGGGCAGGAAGGCGGCGAACAGGCCCAGGATAGGTAGAAACGCGCAGATCCGATAGACGAAGGTGATACTCATCACGTCGGCGACTTCACCCAGGAGCGCCGCGCCCACCGCGGCCGTGCCGAACGACAATCCGAAAAACATACCGGCGATGGTCCCCACGCGGCCCGGCACCAGTTCCTGGCCATAGACGATGATCGCCGAGAAAGCCGACGCCATGATAATACCGACGGCGACGCTCAAGACGCCGGTCCAGAAAAGATTGGCGAAGGGCAGCGCGAGCGTGAATGGCAGCGCGCCCAGGATCGAGAACCAGATCACGTATTTCCGCCCGAAGCGGTCGCCGATGGGACCGCCGAGCAGCGTGCCCACAGCCACCGATGCAAGAAACAGGAACAGGTGCAGCTGCGCGCCGCGTACCGACAGATGGAATTTCTGGATCAGATAGAAGGTGTAATAGCTGCCGATGCTCGTCAGATAAACGTATTTCGAAAAGATCAGCACGAGCAGGATTGCGATTGAGCGGCGGACCTTTGCCGCTGACAACGTTACGGCGGGCAGAAATTTTCGTGCCGCCCGGATGCGTGCAAGACCGTGCGTCCGGTACCAAATCCCCACATGCCACAGGATGAAGATCGCCGCGAGCGCCGCCAGGGAATACCAGGCGATGCTCTTCTGGCCCCAGGTCAGCACAATGAAGGCGGCAGTGAACGGCCCCAGCGCCGAGCCGATATTGCCGCCGAGCTGGAAGATCGACTGGGCAAGCCCGTGCCGGCCGCCCGAGGCCATGCGCGCCACCCGCGAGGATTCGGGGTGGAACACCGAAGAGCCGAGCCCGACGAATGCCGCGGAGACGATGATCATCGCATAGGTGTGCGCCACGGAGAGGGCGAGAAGCCCGATCAGCGTAAAAACCATGCCGGTCGCGAGCGAATAGGGCATGGGCCGACGGTCGGCCGCGAGCCCGACCAGCGGCTGGAGCAGCGAGGCCGTGAACTGGAAGGCGAATGTGACGAAGCCGATCTGCGCGAAATTAAGGTGATAATCGGCCTTTAGCGTCGGGTAGATGGCGGGCAAGAGCGCCTGCATCATGTCATTGAGCAGGTGGGCAAAGCTGACCGCGAACAGGATCGCGAAGGTGGTCTCTTCCGCCGCCGTCGTTGTCGGGCGCAGAAAGGCCGGTCGGTTCATGGCTCGGTTGCGAGTTGGCGCACGGCCCGGCATACAGCGAGAGAGGCCCCGGGCGCCACGCCGGGGTTCATGCGGCGGCGGCATGGCAGATATTTGCGGGACCGGACAGGTACGACGATGGCATGAGCCAGGAACAGCGAATACGTCCGAAGGCGCGGGTGCCGCGCGGGTTTCGCGATCGCGGCGCGGCCGGGACCGCGGCCGAACGCGCCTGCTTCGATACCATCCGGCGCGTCTTCGAATCCTGGGGCTTCGAAGCGCTGGAGACGCCGGCGTTCGAATACACCGACGCGCTCGGCAAGTTCCTGCCCGATCTCGACCGGCCGAACGAAGGCGTGTTCTCGCTGCAGGACGAAGACGGCCAGTGGCTGTCGCTGCGCTACGACCTGACCGCGCCGCTCGCGCGTTACGTCGCGGAGAATTTCCAGACTCTGCCGAAGCCCTTCCGCCGCTATCAGGTGGGTCAGGTCTGGCGCAACGAGAAATCCGGTCCGGGACGCTATCGCGAGTTCACCCAGTTTGACGCCGACACCGTCGGCTCGGCGTCGCCGGCCGCCGATGCGGAACTGCTGATGATGGCGCGGGACGCGCTCGTGGCGGCCGGTCTCGGGCGCGAGGAGTTCGTCGTCAAATTCAACAGCCGCAAGCTTCTGGATGGCGTGCTGGAGGCCTGCGGGCTCGTGATGGACGACTCTGCGATGTCACATGCACGCCGCGGCGTGGTGTTGCGTGCCATCGACAAGCTCGACCGTCTCGGAATGGCTGGGGTGCGGGCGCTGCTCGGAGAAGGCCGCAGGGACGAATCCGGCGATTTCACCAAAGGTGCGGGGCTTAAGAGCGACGCCATCGACCGTATCCAGTCGTTCATTGCCGCCAGTCAGAACGAAGATGTCCGGCTCGCCGATATGCGCGTGTTCGTCGCAGGCAGCCGCAGTGGCGAGGAGGGACTCGCCGAACTCGAAGCCATCGAGCAACTCGTCGGTTCTTCCGGCGGTATCCAGTTCGACGCGGGCGTGGTGCGCGGGCTTGATTATTACACGGGCGCCGTGTTTGAAGCGCAGCTCACGTTTCCGGTGACCAACGAAGGCGGCGAAGAAATCGTGTTCGGCTCGGTGGTGGGTGGCGGCCGCTACGACGATCTCGTCGCGCGCTTCACGGGCCAGCGCGTGCCCGCAACAGGGATTTCCATCGGGGTGAGCCGGCTCGTCGCGGCACTCCGGCAGCGCCGCGCAACGATGCAGCTTGCCCCGCTCGTGCTTGTCCTCGCGCTCGACAGGGAGTCGCGCGCGGAAAGCTTTGCGCTCGCGGCCGAACTCCGGGCAGCGGACATCCGCGCGGAAGCTTACGTCGGCGAAGCCGGCATGAAGGCGCAGCTCAAGTATGCCGACCGGCGCGGCGCGGCCGTCGCGGTCATCGAAGGCACGGACGAACGCGCCAAAGGCGAAGTCACGCTCAAGGATCTCGCCGCCGGCGCGGAGCTGGCGAAATCGGTCGAGAGCCGCGCGCAGTGGGTCGGCGAACGCCCCGCGCAGGCTTCCGTGCCGCGCGCAGAGCTTGTTGTTCGAGTCCGCGAGCTGCTTGGCCGTCCGTCTTCGGGTTAGGGCTTCTTGAACTGGGGCGGCCAAACCGCAGCGATGCGGGGGCGTTCGGCCACGCCGCGCGTGATGGCGCAGAGCTTCGGCGCGTGCGCATCGCGCCAGCCGCGCGCGGAGCTCCAGCTCAGGAACAGCGCGGCATAGATGTCGGCGGCGGAAAACTCCTCGCCCAAGAGCCACGGGCCCAGAGCCTCGTGTTCCAGGATCAGAAGCCGCTCGCGGATCCGCGCATTGGCTTTCTCGCGCAGCGCGTCGCTTTGGGCGCCCTCGGGTACAAAGCGCGCGGGGTAATCTTCGATCTCGACCATCGGATAGATTTCCGAGGCCATGAACGCCATCCAGCGATAGGCCTCCGCGCGCGCGAAGCTGGCCGGCGGCGGCAGAAGCTGCGAATCGGGAAACCGCTCCGCGATGGTGAGCAGCATCGCGAGCGTTTCCGTGAGCATGCCGCCCTCGGGCAGCTTCAGAGCAGGGATTTTTCCGGCCGGGTTGATCTCGAGGTACTCCGGCCCGCGCTGTTCGTGCTTCGAAAGCGAGATTTCTCGGAACTCGTATTCCGCGCCCGCTTCGGCGAGCGCCGCCTCCGCCGCGAACGCCCCCGATCCCTTGTCTCCGTAGATGATCCAGGTCACGGCTCGCCCTTCGACGGGCTCACCCTTCGACGGGCTCAGGGTGAGGAAAATAATCTCCTCATGGTGAGCCTGTCGAACCATGAGCCTGTCGAACCATGAGACCGCACGGTCAGCGCGAGTAGAATTCCACGATCAGGTGCGGCTGCATCTGCACCGCATAGGGCACGTCGGACAGCTTGGGCGTGCGCAGGAACTTCGCCGTCATCTTGCCGTGGTCGGCATTGACGTAGTCTGGCACGTCGCGCTCGTTACTTTTCACCGCCTCGAGCACCAGCGGCAGTTCGCGCGCTTTCGGCGCCAGTTCGATCGTGTCGCCTTCCTTGACCAGATAGCTCGATACGGTGACGCGCTTTCCGTTGACCCGGATATGCCCGTGGCTCACCACCTGGCGGGCCGAAAACACGGTGGGCACGAACTTGGCGCGATAGACGACCGCGTCGAGCCGGCGCTCGAGCAGGCCGATCATGTTCTCGCCCGTGTCGCCGGGCCTTCGCGCCGCTTCCTGGTAATAGCGCCGGAACTGGCGCTCGGTGATGTTGGCGTAATAGCCCTTGAGCTTCTGCTTGGCCTGCAGCTGCGTGCCGAAATCGGAGAGCTTGCGGGCGCGGCGCTGGCCGTGCTGGCCGGGCCCATAAGAGCGCCGGTTCACGGGGCTCTTGTTGCGGCCCCACACGCTTTCGCCCATGCGGCGGTCGAGCTTGTATTTCGAATTCGTGCGCTTCGTCATGGATCGTCCGGATAGGGAAACGGGCTCCGGCGGGGGCGGGCCCCCGCGGAAGGCGCGCACTATAGTCAGGGCGGTTTGCCTGTCAAACGCGGGCCCGCTTAACGGCCGCCCCCGTCCGGGCTATGGCTTTGGCCGTCCGCGGGCGTGGCGGAACAGGTAGACGCAACGGACTTAAAATCCGTAGGGGCGAAAGCCCTGTGCCGGTTCGACTCCGGCCGCCCGCACCATAACAGGGAATTTATCAGGGATTATCACGCTCGTCGCCGGCGCTATGCCGCCGGCATCGTGTGGGTGACCCACTATGTCTAGCCCGTGGCCGGATGGATTCGGGCCTCCCCGAAACAGCGCGGGCGCGGCACCGACGCGGGAAGCGGGACATCGGGAAACTGCGCATGCATCAGCGCATACATGAACGCCATCGGGTCCGGTGTCGCCAAAAACGCCAGCGCCTGGGAGGTGGAATCCACCTGGTCGTCGTGGCGGCTCCTGGGAAACGTCATCAGCTCGGCGAGATAATCTTCCAGCCACGGCGCAGCGCGCGGCAGGTGCACGAAGCCGTTCTCGATCGCGCCGGTCTGCGCGTGCAGCCGCATCACCTTGTCGGCATCGGGCGTCACCTTCTTCACCGCGTGCAGGCCTTCGCGGATCAGCTCCTGGATGAGCTGCGTGCCCGAAGCGCGGTCCTCGATCAGCACCGCCTCCGCGCCGAACTGCGCCGCCTGCGCGCGCACCGCCCGCTTCAGCTCGGGGTAGTTCAACTTCTGCCGGAACACGTCGAGCAGATAGAAATGCTTCTGTTTCACGCCCCAGGTGGTGCAGACGCTGTAGTCCGCAAGTTCGGTCGCCTTGTTCGCGGTATCCCAGCTCTGCACGATGCGCTCGAAGGGGCGGGGTTCCGCATCGAAGAGCCGGAACCAGTCGCGCTTCACCGTCGCGCCGCCGAGCGGCGACGGCCGCTGCTGATACTGGCCCGCGAAATTCCACGAGCCCAGCGTGCGGCGGATCCGCTCGATCTCCTCGAGCGGCTCGCGCTCTGAGTGCAGCGCCTCGCCGGCCATCCGCCCGAACGTCCGCACACCGCTCGCCGTCGCGATCTCGTATCGTTCGTCGTCTTCCGCGATCGCCGGAAACGACACCACGTCCCAGTCCTCCTGGCCGAGCACATGCCCCACCAGATCGTCCTCGTGCAGCCGCTGCATGATGATGACGATCGCGCCGCGGCGCCGGTCGTTGAGGCGCGAATAGAGCGTGTTGTCGTACCAGTCGTTGACGCGCGCGCGAAAGCTGTCGCTCACCGCCTCTTCCGGCTTCAGGGGATCGTCGATGATGATGACGTCGCCGCCGCGCCCCGTGACCACGCCGCCCACGCTGGTGGCGAGCCGGAAGCCGTGCGCGGTGGTCGCGAATTCCTCCACCGCCGAACGCATCGGCGACAGCCGCGTCGGAAACAGCGTTTCGTAGAACCGGCTCGTCATCAGCGTGCGGCAATCGCGCGACAGCTTGTCGGAGAGTTCCTGCCCGTAGCTCACGCACAGAAGCTGGGCCGAAGGATCATGCCCCAGCCACCACGCGGGAAAGGCGATCGACGCCGCGTGCGATTTCAGATGCCGCGGCGGCAGATTGACGATCAGCCGCCTGGTTTGCCCGAGCCGCACGCTCTCGAGCTTCGCCGCCAGCACCGCGATGTGCCAATTGTCGAGAAACGTGGTGCGCGGATTGAGCTCGCAGAAACTGCGATGGAGGAACAGATGAAAATCGTTCTGCAGCAGCAGGCGATATTCCGATTCGCTCGGAACCCGCGCAGCATCATCCGCAAGCGTGGCGTCGGTCATCCGATTCATTCCTTTCCGAAAACGGAATCATCACCCTGAGGATTGTAGAAGGGTGAGCCTGATCCCCGCGAAAGCGGGGAACGATGTGCCTGCCCGGCTTGCCAAAGTGTATCAGTCAATGATACACACGATCCGTGATCCGGAGTTTCCGTGACAGGGCCACCGAGGCCGTATTCAATGGTGAAAGCCCGAGAGGTTTTCCGGTCGATCTGGTCAAGGTGGCGCGCCGAAAGCTGCGTTATCTCAACGCGGCCAGGCAGTCACGGAGACTTGCGATCACCCCCGGGCAATCGTCTCGAAGCACTGGTGGACGATCGCAAGGGGCAACATTCAATCCGGATCAACGATCAATTCCGCCTGTGCTTCGTTTGGACACGTGAGGGCGCGGCAGACGTCGAAATTGTGGATTATCATTAGAAAAGGACGCGACCATGGCGAAGGCGCTGAAGCCCATGCATCCCGGCGAGGTTCTGAGAGAGGAATTCCTGCTTCCGCTGAACCTGTCCGCGGGCGCACTTGCCAGGGCTTGCGGCCTGCCGCGCACGCGGATCGAGCGGATTGCCGGCGAACAGACCGGCATCACTGCCGACACGGCGCTTCGGCTCGGCAAGGCGCTCGGCACAACCGCGCAGCTGTGGCTCAATCTGCAGAACGATTACGATATCCAGATCGCCAGGCGCGAACTCGGCAAGTCGCTGGATCGCATCGAAACCTTAAACACGCCAAAAGCAGCTTGACCACCGCGAGGAGAAAGAAGCCTTCACCCTGAGCCTGTCGAAGAGTGAGGCCGTTGCGCGGTGTCCGCTCTTTCACGGTCATGGGCCTGCTGCATCCGGAGCCAGATAATCGGGCCCGTCGCCGCAAAGCTTGCCCAGCCGCACCGCCAGATCGGCCGTGACCGGCTGCTTCTCGAATTAGAGGATCAGGGTCTTCGGCTCGCGATCTATATGACGAACCATGGACTCATTCGCGGGAACGCCGTTTTCGGCCAGTATCGCAAGCAGCGAATCCACCGTATCGGCGACCGCTACAATGCGGCCATCGTGGGCGGCGGCCCATTTGTTTTCATATTGATCGATCAGGCGAGATCGATTGGACGAAAATACGCGAGCGCTCTCCCGGAAAACCGAGAGCGCAGAGGCGATTTCCTCCGCATTGCTTTCAAAGAAATCTCCTACGACCGCTGCGTTGTTCTTTGCCATCGCGTTTACCACCCCCCACAAGGGACCCCTCAAAGCTGCGCACGAATCGCATTTACGAGGGTGAATCGCAAACAGATGTGGCGCTTTGTCATGTCATCAAGCGCTTAGCTGATTCGGGCACCGAATCCTCACCCCGAACGCTCACCTGCGTACCGCCGCCTCGCGCCTGAGGCGGATGTAGAGCGCGTCGATCACGTCGCGGTCCACCTCGCCCATCGGCTGCGCGGAGGCGTCGCGCTCGGCTTTCGCTTCGTTCTTGTGGATTTCGGCGAGCAGTTCCTTGATCAGCCTGGGATCGCCCGCCGCCGCCTCGTCCACCAGCTTGCGCGTCACCGCTTCGAGCCGCGTCATCCGCCGCTCCTCGCCATCGACGTCGACGTTTACGTCCTCATGCAGGATCGCGGTGAGCGCGGCGGCCAGATTGCGGTACCCCGGCGGCCGGCCTTTCGGGTTGCCCGATTGTCCTTTCTTCCAGCGCGTATCCTTCGGCGTCTGTTTGTAACCCACTCCGCTCAGTTTCCTGCCCATTCCAGTTTCCTTCTCGCAAGTAGAAAATGACCTCACCCTGAGCCTGTCGAAGGTGAGCCTGTCGAAGGGCGAGCCTGCCCGTCCGCCGCGCTCCCCGCACAAACGCATTTCCTCTCCCAGCATGCGCGAGCTGGCGAGCGCGAGACGACGGGAGGTGTCGTAACGTCCGGACTCCGCTCGCGCGTATTGGCGGAGCGGCTTGGATGCGAGCGCGGCAACGATAGCCGGGCGCGCCCAACCAGACACGAAAAACCCGGCCGCTCCTTGCGGGGCGCCGGGCGCAACACTTCAACGTGACGAAACGGATAGCACGTTTGATCGGAAGACGCCAGCGTTATTTGCAGGCGACCGAACGGTGTACGTTTCGGAAGCAAACGGAACGAACCGGTGAGCAAACGTTCGGACAACTATTGCTTGCCGGGCGCGTAGCCGAATGCAAGCGCGCATTATTCGACACTGTCCCCGTTTCTTGTCATGCCTCTGTGCGCGCAAGAATAACGTCGATGCCGAAATCAAGCGCCAACCAGATGCGATCCGTCGTGACCACCGGGCATTTGCCGCTTATGGCCAATGCGAGGCAGAAGCGATCGCCCAGGGAAAGGCCGACGCTCCTCGTTGTGCGCTCGAGTTCTCCTGCCAGCCAGGCCAGCCGCGAGTCGGCGGGAACGACCTTGAGGCCGGCATCTTCGAACACCTGCAGGACCGGTTCCGGATCGAGATCGGATCGGCGAAGGACCTGGACGAATTCCGCAAGGTTCACCGCCGACATCAGCCCGCTCGTCAGATATTGCGGGACAATGGTTTCGGCGTCACGTTCGCCCTTCGCCAGCGCGATGGCCGCGGAGGAGTCGATTACGACCTCTTTACCGGCCAATTCCGTTTCCCGGCGGCGAATCGCTCGATTTCGGCCAGGGACACGCGGCATTCGCCGATGCGCTCGTCCCAGGACGCTTTTTCCACGCGCGAGATCAGGCCGTCATCGTACAGAGCCTCGATGCGCCTGCTGGCGATAAGGGATTCGCTCGCCGGCATCTTCGTACGCCGGCCGGAGGAACTGTCCGAATTGAGTCGGTGTAATCGTCTGATGATTTCCTTTGGCGACAGGCGCTTGCGGTAGCGTTCGGCGAGCGTCTGCCGCGCCTCTTCCTCCATTGACCGGCGATGCTCCGCCGCCTCGCGGCGGAGCTGGTCGCGGACGTCTTCGGGCAGATTGCGGATTGTCAGGGTGGCCATGCCCTGGACGCTAGCATTGCTGTCAATGCTGTCAAGCCGGGTGCGGCGCAGAGGCGGCAACTTCACGCATTGAGCAGTTCCAGCACGGTCCCGAATTCGAGTCGCAGCTGTGCGGCTTCGTCTTCGGGCAGCCAGTTGGTCATCTGCGGAAAAACGGTCTGGTTGAGACGCAGCGTGCACGCGTCGTCCTTGCATGGACCGGGTCGTCCGTACCTGGGCAAGGAGCGCGTGCAATTCGCGCCGGACCTAGTCCGGGTCCGACGCACTTCCTCTCCGGGCGTTGTTCGAACAGCTCGGAGTGAGGCTCGGGAAAGCACAAATTCGGCTACTCCAAAAGACGCGCTGACTCCTAACTGATTGCGTGTTCGATCTCCGATTTCCAAGCGCCGTGCTGGAGCAATATGCGAAAGCTCATCGCGTCCGGTCCCCCTGCGAAAAGTTCGACATCGCCTGCCTCTTGTCCGTTCTCATAGGCCTGCTCCAACAGGGCAAACAGTTTTTCCTTGAACATCGTGTCGTGACTGCCGGCCAGATGCTCGCCTTTGGTTTCCAGCACCAGCATGCGTGCCGTGTCGCCGTTCGACTCGAGCTTGATCAGGAAATCCGGATAGATGCGATTGCGCCGCCAGCCCTGAAGCGCCCAGCCTTTGCGCGCGACGATCCGCCACCACCATGTGACGGCGTCGTTCCCGTCGAGATAGAGCGCCACTTCCTCTTCAAATCCGTTGACGTCCTTCTGGAATACCTTGTCGTACAGCGAGCGCGCGAGAGGATCGCCGTAGCGGAAAAGTGGCAGGTCGTCATGGCCGACCCGCACCTTCATGATCTCCTCGAATTCGAAGTTCAGGCTGTCGAGCGGAGCGGCCAGAAGCTTGAATAGGATTTCGCCTGTTTCGACCTTCCTTCGGAACACGCCTTCTGCCGCCCGGTCGAACTGCTCTCTCACGTCGGACTGGATGGCTTCAATCAGCTGGAATTTTGCGGCGATAATATTGTCTTCTGTGACTCCGTCACGCTTCATGAGCCGCGCGATGGCATCATCGAGAATGCGCATGCCCTGCCAGGGGTTGGGCACCACATCGAGCATCCGCCGCACCAGTGCGGCGCGCTCCAGCTTCAACTCCGGAACAAATTCCGATTTCCGCGCGCTTGTGCCGAGCACAAATCGCTCGCCTTCGTCGATGTCGACGGCAAACGTCGTGCGCTGTGCCTTGTCGTAATCCGCCAGACTAAATGTCTCGGCGTCGCGCCAGGACAATCCGTCCCAATCGATCCCAGGCAGGATATCCGCCTCGAAATCGAGCTCGCGGTAATCCAACTTGCCGCAGCGGTGCAGGACACGGGGAAGCATAATTTGCGAGCCGCGAAACGCCTTCCGGATCCGGGTTTCCTTCTCGACGCTGGCCGCGTCCTTGCCCTTGCCCGTGTCGATCTGGTCGCCGAGGTCGCCCATGCCCTCGGCTTCGAGGCCGCTCTTGATACGCGCGACAGCTTCACCGACCTCCATCTCCGCGCAGAAAACATGCGCCTCATCGAGAGGCTCCCGGCCGGTGCGTTCCGCGCCGGGCTGGCGCAGCACGCGGCCGATCATCTGGGTGAGCGCCGTTGTGGCCGTGCCGCTGCTCAGGATCGCAAGGACATAGGCGAAGGGACAGTCCCAGCCTTCGCGCAAGGCATCCTTTGTGACGATCGCGCGAACGGGGCAGTAGGGCGAAAGCAGATCGTCGTCTTTCAACTCCTTGACCTCGGCCGTCTGGATGCGCACCGCTTCGCGCGGCAGGCCGACCTTGTTGGTAAGTTGCGCCACGACATCTTCCGCATGCACATAGCCGCCGCCACGTTGATCTTTGCCGGTACGGTCCACCCGGACCAGAAGAATGGGGCGAATGTAGCGGTTCGTCTCGTTCTGGAAATCGCGCGCGTCCCTCTCGATCGCATCGAGCCGGTCAACGGCCCTTTGCAACGTAGCTTTCCACGAAAGGTTTTTTGCCACCTCCAGGCGGATCGGCAGTTTGATCATCTCCTCGTCTTTGAGCGCGCGGCCCGAGACGTTGACGAGAATGTTGGAGAATTCGCGCTTCGGCGTCGCGGTCAGTTCCAGAACGAAGCGGGGGTTGAGCGTGGAGAGTGTCGCGCGAGCAAGCTCTCCATAGGCGTGATGGCCTTCATCGAGAACCACGATCGGACGTGCGAGGCGCAGCACGTTTCCCAGGCTGTGTTTGATGCGGCTCGCTTCGGGTTCAACCTGTGCCGCTTCCGCCAGACCGAACAGTTCGAGGTTCGGAGTTTCCTTAAGCAACGCCTCGCACGCGGTTCTGTCGTCGTGGGGAAACAGGCTTTCGTAATGGCCGGAATCCCGGAAAACTTTGAGGGATTCGCGTGTCTCGCGATTGGCGGATGGCAGCATCAGAAGCAGAACACAAAGTCCTTCCTGCAGATCCTGCCGTGTGAACGCGTCCAGTTTTTGGAGGACTTTGACGCGCCCACCGCTCATGCGATCCAGCACCTGCCGGATCGGATTTTCGCGATCCGTCAGCTGCTTTTTTGTCTGGCGGTAGATTGCGTCGCTGGGAACGATCCAGAGCACCAGGCCGGTGGTTTTCCTGAAATGGTCGGCCGATATGCGTTCGAGGCCATGGGCGGCGAGCAGGGTCTTTCCGCCTCCGGTGGGGAGCTTTAGACAAATGTGCGGGATAGACCGGCCTACGCCGTCTACAACCGGGCGCCAGGGATCGGGCGATGCCGCGATATTGGCCTTGCGCGCCGTGTCCCATGCGGCACTCACGGGGTCCCTGGGAGCGGGAACGCTCTCGCGCACATTTTCCGGCAGTGCCGCAATGGCGGCATTGGCCTGCGCGGTCTGCACCTCTGCGTCCGCTAGCAATTTCAGGTAGTTCGACAGCGCTGCCAGCGCCTCGGTTTGATACTTCTTAAGCCGCATCCGGCGCATCCCCCAGAATCCGGTAAACGGAATAAGGCAGCTGACAGAACGTTATGCCGAGCTTCGTGAGTTCTGCCTGGCTCATGAACTTCTGCGCTGCGTAGACTAGAACGGGCTTCGCGCCCGCCGACTTGAAAATCTGGCTCGCAAGCGTCATCGTCAGTGCGGCGTCGTTGCTGCGCATAAAGTCCACGTCTGGCTTATATATCAGATGGACCCGGTAGCCGCCTGCTTCGCCAATAAACCAGTCCCGTTTGGGTTCGTTCGGAACCTTGCCGACGGACGCACCTGTTGCGGTGTAGATTACGTAGCGCGCAACCTGTTCGTAGCTCGGCGCCCCTTTGCCCTCGAAGAATTTCTCAAGATCAATGGGATCGCCAAGTTCGCAATAGGTGAATGATTCGCCAAGACCCGTCCTCAGCGCCTCATCCCTTGCCTTTGGGACGCCCTTAATGACACGTCGCACGCGTTCGGAAGTAAGTTTGTCCGCGTAATCCTCCATCTCGATCAAGATAAACTTTCTGGTTCCTCCCTCCTCTTTGTTCGCCTCAAGGACACCTTGCGCAGTCGTTCCGGAACCGGCAAACGAGTCAAGGATAATAGAGTTAGCTTCAGTCGCCATGTGGATTATTCGGCGTATCTCTTGAACAGGTTTTGGATGCTCGAACTGTATATCTGCGCCAGCCAAAATTACTTTCAGAGCTTTTTTTGCCCCATCTGTTGAGAGTTCTGGACCCCACCAGAAACTCTTGCTCTTGGAATATCGTTCAATCGGCTCCTCAGTCTCATCGTCCCATTCATCTTCTTCGTCTAGTGCCCCGAGTCATTGGAACTGAGGGTATAGCCGTTTGAGTTTTATGCGGGCATCCGCGGTTGTGAATTGCCAATCGGCTTTAGCGTGATGCGTATTGCGATTCCGCTGCCATTCGGCGACTTCGCTGGTCAGGGCT
>DASXYZ010000055.1:0-261993 GCA_036502185.1 Rhizomicrobium sp. | reverse complement strand
TCAGCCCACGCGGCAAATGCGGCTCAAGCCCCTTCCATTGCCGGTCATTCAACCAGAACAGACCTTCACGCATGCTTCTCCCCTGCGAATCAGTTCGCAGTCAAAGAATCACCGGACGCGGATTAGGTACAGACCCTAGTTTGTCATCCCCGCGAAAGCGGGGACCCAGAATTCCCGATGTAGAAGATGCTGTCTCTGCAGCCGGAAACTACCTTCGAAGGCGCAGGCGTGGGTTCCCGCTTGCGCGGGAATGACAGCTGAGGGCAAGTAACAGGGGAAGGCACCTGATGAAGGTCGTTGCGGCGCTTGCTGTTACGGCACTTTTGTCACTCGGTCTTGCGCGCAGTCCGACCAGCGCCGAGCCGCAGTCCATGCCGCAGGTCCAGTTCACTTTCGCGCCGGTGGTGAAGCGCGTCGCGCCGGCGGTGGTGAACGTCTATTCGCGATCGGTCGTCGAGACGGCGGTCAATCCGCTGTTTGCCGATCCGCTGTTCCAGCGCTTCTTCGGCGCGACGCCCGAAATGCGCCAGCGGGTCCAGCAGTCGCTCGGTTCCGGAGTCATCGTCCGTCCCGATGGCGTGATCGTGACCAACAATCACGTCGTGCAGGGCGGCCAGAACATCGTCGTGGCGCTCTCCGATCGTCGCGAATTCAAGGCGCACGTGCTGCTTGCGGACAGCCGCACCGATCTCGCCGTCCTCAAGATCGACACCAAGGGCGAGCGCCTGCCTATCATCGAGTTCGGCGACAGCGACCGGCTCCAGGTGGGCGATCTCGTGCTTGCCATCGGCGATCCCTTCGGGGTCGGACAGACCGTGACGATGGGGATCGTGTCTGCGCTCGCACGCACGCAGATCGGCGCGAGCGACTATCAGTTCTTCATCCAGACCGACGCCGCGATCAATCCGGGGAATTCGGGCGGCGCGCTTGTAACAGCCGACGGCAAGCTCGCCGGCATCAACACGGCGATCTACTCGCGTACGGGCGAATATGCGGGCATCGGGTTTGCGACACCCGCCAATCTGGTGCGGCGCGTCGTCGAAGGTGCACTGGGGGGCGGCGTGAAGCTCCCCTGGATCGGTGCGAACGGGCAGGCCGTGACCGAGCAGATCGCGCAGGCAATGGGCTTGGCGCGCCCAGGCGGCGTCCTTTTGACCAGCGTTTATCCCGAAGGACCTGCTGCCCGGGCCGGTCTCAGGAGCGGCGACATCGTGCTTCAGGTGGACGGCATGGATGTCGACGACATGCAGGCCCTGAACTACCGGATCGCGACCCACCGGCCGGGCGACGTGGTGAAGGCGCGCGTCAGCTCGGGCCGGCGGATCCATGAGGTGTCGCTTGCCCTCGCGTTGCCGCCCGAAAATCCGCCGCGCCAGCTCACCACCATTCGCGGACGCAATCCCCTCACCGGCGCGCGTGTCGAGAATCTGTCGCCCGCTGCCGCCGCCGATCTGCAACTCGATTTCTCGGCGCATGGCGTGGTGATCGTTTCGACGAATGCGGAATTACCGTCCGGCTCATACGGATTCCAGCCGGGCGACATCGTGCGTTCCATCAATGGCGCGGAGATTCACTCGGTCGGCGAACTCGAGCACGCGCTCGAATCCGCGAACGGCCATTGGGACCTGGTCGTCAATCGCGGCAAACGGCGGCTGAGCCTCTCGGTGAGCGGCTGAGGCAGACCTGGTCCACGACTCGACAAGCGGCGCTAACTTAGCTAGAATCTCCTAGCTAAGGACCCTGCCATGGAAACGGTAACGATTCACACAGCGAAGACGACTCTCTCGCAGTTGTTGGTTCGCGTTGAAGCCGGCGAGGAAATCGTCTTGGCCCGGGGCAAGGATCCGATCGCCAAGCTCGTCCCGTTCCAGCCGCCGAAGAATAAGCGGCGATATGGCGCGCTGAAGGGGAAAGTCCGCGTCGGTCCCGAGTTCTTCGAACCACTGCCGGAGCACGAGTTGAAACACTGGGAGTAATTGGTGCAGCTGCTGCTGGATACCCACGCGCTGCTCTGGTGGCTCGCCGGCGACGCTACGCTTTCGGCTGCAGCGAGAAAGGCCATTAGCGACGAAGGCAATGGAATCTTCGTGAGCGCTGCGTCTGCATGGGAAATTGCGACGAAGCATCGGCTGGGAAAACTGCCCGGCGCCGCCGCCATCGTGGCCGATATCGATGGAGCGATTGCCGACCAGGGTTTTGCCGCTCTGCCGATCAACGTTCGGCACGCACAGGCGGCGGGAACACTACCGGGCCCCCATCGCGACCCCTTCGATCGGATGCTGATCGCGCAAGCGATGATTGAGAGGCTTGTGCTGGTCACAAACGAACACACCTTCGATTCCTATGGTGTGGCGCGGTTGTGGTAGAAGCGGCAATGCGTGCGGCCGGCAACTTCCAATTTTCAGGCAAGTGGCACGAACTGGTTCGCAATTTGCCCGAGACAGGAATGGACTACACCATCGTTCGTATTGTCTTGAATGACGGTCGACGATTTGACCAGGCAATGATCGACTCGGGCCGACTTGTTCGAATTCGGGGCCTGCCCTGCATACCTTTTTCCGAAGAGGAAGTGGTCGAAATAGCCGCGACGCACGAGAAGTGGAAGTGGAACGAGAAGCCATAGCAAAACGGTTCTGCTATATTGTTTCGCATGTCCGATCTCTTTGAAGCCGGTGGATTGCAGGAGGATGCGCCGCGACCCCTGGCGGACAGGCTCCGGCCGCAGACGCTCGCCGATGTCGTCGGCCAGGATCATCTCCTCGCGCCGACTGGGCCGATCGGACGAATGGTTGCGGAGAACCGGCCGCATTCGATCATCCTCTGGGGGCCGCCCGGCACGGGAAAAACCACCATCGCGCGGCTGCTCTCGCACGCCTTCCGGCTGCATTTCGAGCAGCTGTCTGCCGTGTTCTCCGGCGTCGCCGATCTCAAGAAGAGCTTCGAGGCCGCGCGCCAGCGACGGCGCACGGGGCAGGGGACGCTGCTGTTCATCGATGAGATTCACCGTTTCAACAGGAGTCAACAGGACAGCTTCTTGCCCGTCGTCGAGGACGGCACGGTCATTCTCGTCGGCGCCACGACCGAGAATCCGTCCTTCGAACTGAATGGCGCGCTGCTCTCACGCGCGCAGGTGCTGGTGCTGCGGCGGCTCGACGACGCGGCGCTCGAAACGTTGCTGCGCCGCGCGGAAGCGTTCTACGGCGGTCCGCTGCCATTGACGGACGACGCGCGCGACAGTCTGCGCGCGATGGCGGACGGCGACGGACGCTATCTTCTCAACCTGGCGGAAGAGATTGCGGCATTCCGGTCCGAAGCGTCGCTCGATTCCGCAGCCCTCGTTGCACTCGTCCAGAAGCGCGCGCCGCTGTACGACAGGAGCCGCGAGGAGCATTACAACCTGATTTCGGCGCTACACAAATCAATCCGCGGCTCCGACCCGGACGCGGCGCTTTATTGGCTCGCGCGGATGCTCGCCGGTGGCGAACAGCCGCTTTACATCGCGCGCCGGCTCGTTCGTGCTTCGGTCGAAGACGTCGGGCTTGCCGATCCGCAGGCAGTGGTGCAGGCCCTCGCGGCGAAGGAGGTTTATGATTTTCTCGGCAGCCCGGAAGGCGAGATCGCGCTCGTGCAGGCCGTTCTCTACCTTGCGAGTGCGCCAAAATCGAACGCCGTCTATGCCGCTCACGGGAAGGCGATGCGAGCGGCGAGCGAGCACGGCTCGCTGATGCCGCCCGCCCACATTCTCAATGCACCGACAAAGCTGATGAAGTCGCTCGGCTACGGCAAAGGCTACGAATACGACCACGCCGCGGAGGAAGGTTTCTCCGGCCAGGATTACTTTCCGGATGGCCTGGCGCGCGAGAGCTACTACGAGCCGAAAGATTCGGGTTTCGAACGTGAAATCGGGAAAAGGCTCGAACACTGGGCGAGGCTGCGCGCCCAAGAGAGCCAAGGCTGATGTGCCCAGGAGCGCTGCGAGACGCGCAAATGGCGAGGTTCGCCGCCGGCGGAGGGCAGCGGCCACCTCGCAAAATATGATATCGCTGATATCACAAGGAGTCCGATAGTGGCCCAGCTTATTGTTCGCAATCTCGAAGAAAGCGTGAAGCGGCGGCTTCAACGCCGAGCCCACCGCAGCGGGCGGAGCCTTGAGGGGGAAGTCCGCGAAATCCTGCGCGCGGCGGCCGCCGGCGATTCGAACGCGCTCGGCGCTGCGAGATTCGGTACGCGGTTCGCATCCTATTTCAGCGATATTCCCACAGATCTCCAATCGTTTGCCTGGGACGAGCCGGAGGCGCCCGGATTCGAATGATTGTTCTCGATACGAACGTTCTTTCGGAATTGATGCGCCAGCATCCTGCCAATGCGGTCATGAACTGGTTGGACGCGCAAACGGACCCGCTCTGGATCACCTCCGTGACGGTGCATGAAATAGAATACGGCATTCAACGACTGAGAGACGAACAGCGGAAGAACGCGCTCCGTATCGCATTCGACCGTGCGCTCGCCGAGGTTATTGCACCGCGCGTTCTGGTCTTCGATGAGGAAGCTGCGCGGCGGGCAGGCGCCATCTCTGCTGGCCGCGAGCGGGACGGCCAGCCGATCCACATTGCGGATTCGCAGATTGCCGCGATCGTCCTGTGCAACTCGGCAACGCTCGTCACCCGCGATGTACGCGATTTCGCGGGCCTCGGCCTGGAGCTTGTCAATCCCCGGGAGGCGGTTTTGCCGCCTTCTCCGAGAAACGGGTAATATTTGGATCACCTGCATCACGCCTGCGGTTTCCCGTACTGCAGCACCTTCACCTTCTCGAGCGTGATGAGGCCGCTGCCCATCATGGCGTCAAGCACGGGCAGAAACGCCTCGATCTTCTCCTCCGCGTCCACGATCTCGATGACGAACGGAAGGTCTTCCGACAGCCGAAGGATTTTGGCGGTGTGGACGCGGCTCGAGGCACCAAAGCCCATCGGCCCACGCAGGACGGTCGCGCCCGCCAGATGCAATTCGCGGGCTTTCATCACGATGGCTTCGTGGAGCGGGTGGCCATGATACTTGTCCGCTTCGCCGAAGAAAATGCGCAGAAGGACGGCGTCGCGCGGCACGTCCATGTCAGACTCCCTTGAGCTGATCGAGCGCGGCCGCGGAAAGCGCGCCGAGCCAGACGGCGATGAGGCAAATCGCGACCGAACCGGCCACATTGCCGCCCGCAGCCAGCCATTCGCCGTCGCTCACGAGGTTGAGCGTCTGCAGACTGAACGCGGAAAACGTGGTGAAGCCGCCGCACAGCCCGACCATGACAAACTGGCGCGCCGTCCCGCCGACGAGAAAGCGGCCGTCAGGACCGGTCAACGCTGCAAAAAAGCCGATAAGGAAAGAACCAACGATGTTGATGAGCAGCGTGTCCCAAGGGAAGGTTTGGCCGAACGTGTTGGCGATCACGCCGGAAAGCCAGTAGCGCGCCAGCGTGCCCAGCGCGCCTCCGGCAGCCACCGCAAGATAGGCATCGATCGGCATCTCTCGACCGCACTTAAGGATCGCACGGCAGGAGTCATCAGCCGTCTGGCCTTTCGGGCTTTCTGGCGGTTAAAGAGGAACTCCATCCCCTGTCGCTTGAAACACGCTAGGGGAGGCGAATTTCTTCGTCAATCACCGGGGAGCCAGCTCTGAGCGCTTCAACCAGTGTGCCTGTCGAGTCTGACGACGATGGAGCGCGGCTGGACCGCTGGTTCCGGCGCCACTATCCCGCTCTGGGTCATGGACAGCTGGAAAAGCTGTTGCGCACAGGTCAGGTGCGTCTCGACAGCAAGCGCGCGAAAGCCGGTGAGCGGATATCCACAGGACAGATCATCCGCTTGCCGCCGCAACTTGAGGCACTGCACAAGGCGGGGACAAATCCGCCCACAAGTTCACAGCCGCGATTTCCACAGACTGGTGGAGATTCGAGGATTTCTCCCGAAGATCTCGTCATTCATAAGGATTCCTCCGTCCTCGTTCTCAACAAGCCAAGCGGGCTTGCCACGCAGGGCGGCAGCGGCATCCGCGAGCATGTCGACGGTCTGCTCGACCAACTCGCCTTCGGCAAAAAACAGCGGCCCCGGCTTGTTCACCGGCTCGACCGCGACACGTCGGGCGTACTGGTGGTGGCGCGCACGGCGCCCGCGGCGGCGGCGCTGAGCGCATCGCTCCGGCGGCGCGATGCGTCCAAGACGTATTGGGCACTGACGAAAGGCGTGCCGAAACGATCGCGAGGCACCGTCCGCTCGGCGCTCGCGAAGGAAAAGTCGGGCCGGCAGGAGAAGATGGCCGAAGTGGCTGAGGACAGCGAAGGCGCGCGGAACGCAGTCACGGACTACGCCGTCGTAGCGACGGCCGGACAGGAATTCGCCTGGGTAGCGGCCCGGCCGGTGACGGGGCGCATGCACCAGATCCGCGTGCATCTGGCCTCCCTCGGCACGCCTGTCGTCGGAGATTTCAAATATGGCGGGGCGACCGCACGCGGCCGTGGCGAAATCGAGAACCGGCTGCACCTTCACGCCCGCGCCATCGATATCGCTCATCCGGAAAGCGGGCGGCTCCGGGTCACGGCTCCGCTTCCGGCGCACATGCTGAAAAGCTGGCAGCTCCTGGGTTTCGATCCGGACGCGGAAAGTTCATTCGAAACTCCGCGAAAGAAGCGGCGATGATCGAAAAGGTTCGGCGCTTTTACAAACACGTCGGTATTGACGAAAGCGACTACGGATTTGTTCTTCTGCTCGACGCAAAACCGGCGAAGACGCCGCGCGGCGCGCCGCTCGCGCTGCCCACGCGCGCGCTGGCGGAGGCCGTCGCAGAAGAATGGCGCGGGCAGGGCGAGCGTCTCGAACCCGGGACCATGATGCTCACCCACCTCGCATATTCCGCGATCGACCGGCTCGGCCAGGACCGCGGCAAAGTCATCGAGCACGCGCTGGGTTTCGGCCGCAGCGATGCTCTCTGCTACCGCGCCGAAGCGCCGGAAGCGCTTGCCGCAAGACAGAAGGAAATCTGGGATCCACTGCTTCATTGGGCATTCGATTCCCTCGGATTGAGGCTCGCCGCGGATGCGGGAATTGCCTACATCGAGCAGCCCGCCGATGCGTTCCTGCGGATGCAGGAGCTGATCGCCCAGTTGGACGATTTCACGCTCGCCGCATTTGATGCTGCGGCTACGGCGACCGGTTCGTTCATGCTCGCACTGGCGCTCATCAAAGGTCATGAGAGCGCCGAGAAGGCATTCCAAGCCGCCCAGCTGGAAGAACTTTACCAGGCGGAAGTTTGGGGCCGTGACGCCGAAGCGGAGGCCCGGCGGCTGCGGCTGCGCGAAGAGCTGATGGCGATCGGGCGTTTCATGGGGCTGCTCGGACCGGTTTAGCCCGCGCGAACAGGGCGCAGCGACCGTTGGATTTGCTCTCATTGGGTGTCACGCTGGCCAGACGCGGCGAGGGCGATTCGATGAAGCATATTCTTGCTGAGCTGGAAGAGCGGCGACGGCGGGCGCGGCTGGGCGGCGGCGAGACGCGCATCAAGGCCCAGCACGATCGCGGCAAGCTCACCGCGCGGGAGCGGCTCGACCTGCTGCTCGATCCGAACTCCTTCGAGGAATTCGACATGTTCGTCGAGCATCGCAACGCCGATTTCGGCGCCGACAAGAATCGAATTCCCGGCGACGGTGTGGTGACCGGCTGGGGCACCATCAACGGCCGCATGGTCTATGTCTTCGCGAAGGATTTCACGGTCTTCGGCGGCTCGCTGTCCGAAACCCATGCCCAGAAGATCTGCAAGATTCAGGACATGGCGATGCAGAACCAGGCGCCGATCATCGGGCTTCTGGATGCCGGCGGCGCGCGCATCCAGGAAGGTGTCTCAAGCCTTGCCGGCTACGGCGAGGTCTTCCGGCGCAACGTGCTCGCGAGCGGCGTGGTACCACAGATTTCGGTGATCATGGGGCCGTGCGCGGGTGGTGATGTCTATTCGCCGGCCATGACTGATTTCATCTTCATGGTCCGCGATACGTCGTACATGTTCATCACCGGCCCCGATGTGGTGAAGACGGTGACGCAGGAAGACGTCTCGCCGGAAGAACTCGGCGGCGCACGCGTGCATACTACGAAATCCGCTGTCGCCGACGGCGCGTATGAAAATGATGTCATCGCGATCGAGGAAATCCGCCGCTTCTACGATTTCCTGCCGCTCAGCAACCGCGAGGCGCCGCCCTCATGGCCCACCACCGACGATCCCCGCCGCGAGGAGCCATCGCTCGACACGCTGGTGCCCGAGAATCCCAACAAGCCGTACGACATGAAGGAGCTGATCCTGAAGGTCGTGGACGAAGCGGATTTCTTCGAAATCCAGGAGAATTTCGCGAAGAACATGATCACGGGATTCGGCAGGCTGGAAGGGGCAACCGTCGGCTTCGTCGCCAACCAGCCGATGGTGCTCGCAGGCGTGCTGGATTCGGATTCGAGCCGGAAGGCCGCGCGCTTCGTGCGCTTCTGCGACTGTTTCAATATTCCGATCGTCACCTTCGTGGATGTGCCCGGCTTTTTGCCGGGCGTGGCGCAGGAGCATGGCGGCATCATCAAGCACGGCGCGAAGCTCCTCTTCGCGTTCACGGAGGCGACCTCGCCCAAGGTGACGGTCATCACGCGCAAGGCCTATGGCGGTGCCTACGACGTCATGGCTTCCAAGCACATGCGCGCCGACGTGAACTATGCCTGGCCTTCCGCGCAGATCGCGGTGATGGGCGCGAAGGGCGCGGTGGAAATCATTTTCCGCCAGGACATCGGCGACAAGGAAAAGATCGCGGCGCGTACCAAGGAATACGAAGATCGCTTTCTCAATCCGTTCATCGCGGCGAGCCGTGGCTATATCGACGACGTGATCCGCCCTCATTCCACGCGCTGGCGCGTCATCCGGGCGCTACGCATGCTGCGCAAGAAGCAGGTCCCGCAGATCTGGAAAAAACATGGAAATATTCCATTGTGATGATGCAGCAAGGGGGTCGAATTGAGACTTGCACCTGCGTCCTTCGACAGGCTCAGGACGAGGAGATATGGAATGGCATCAGCGTTGATGGCAGTAAGACTTCCTTATGCTGAGCCTGTCGAAGCATGAGCCTGTCGAAGCATGAGCCTGTCGAAGCATGAGCCTGTCGAAGCATGAGCCTGTCGAAGCATGAGCCTGTCGAAGCATGAGCCTGTCGAAGCATGAGCCTGTCGAAGCATGAGCCTGTCGAAGCACGCGAAACGCTCATCCAACGCGAGTCGGCGCAACTACGTAGGGCGCGCTCGCGCCGGCTTTGGACCAGGCTTCTGGCGCGCCAGCGTGCGGTCCAGTTTCTTTTCCAGGCGGGCGACGAAAGCGGGCGAGCCGAGCGGCCGCCCGGTGCTCTCGTGCGCCTGGACGGCCTTGCGCTCCTCGTCACTCGCGCCTTCGGCGAGGAACGCCCGCCAGTCCTTCACGCGTCCGGGCAGCGGAGTGGCGCGGACGAGGTCGTCGTCGCGCGCCGCAAGATGGGCGCGGGCGCTCGACCAGCGCCAGTCCCGCGCTCGCCTGGCGAGCCCCGCGAAAACGGGGCTGAGCTCGACATAGCGTGCACAGGCGGCGACGTACGCCGCGTCCATGGGAAAGGAGGCAAAACGCCCCTGCCAAAGGAAGCCGCGCCAGCCTTCGCGGCTGTTGATCGCGCGGGTGTAGCGCCGGTGCGCTTCGCCGAGTGCGGCCCTGAGCCCGTCCTCATCGCGCGGAATGAGAATCAGATGCACGCGATCGGGCAAGAGCGCATAGGCCCATACTGCCGTGCGAGCGCGGCGGCAGCCCTCGGCGAGAAGGGTCAGGTACAAGCGATAATCGCCGTCGGAGAAGAAAACATTCTGGCCGCGGTTTCCCCGCTGGGTCACAAGATGCGGCGATCCCGCCGCCACCACGCGCGCAAGCCGTGCCATGGCATCTCATATGGGCGCGCGGGTTCTGTTGTCAATTGCGTATTGTGTCCCCGCCAGCCCAGGCTTGGCACTCCATTTCGACCGCAGCAGCCAGGGCGAGCGCCCGCGCGGCAAAGGCGGAGCGCGCGGGCAGCCTGTCTGCGCGGAAGTACCCGGTGTAAACAGCATTGAAAGCCGCCCAGTCCGCCATGTCGGCCAGCATCACCGTGCATTTGAACACGTCGTCGAAGGACAGCCCCGCCGCGTTCAGCACGCGCGCGATGTTGTCCATCATCTGCCGGGCCTCCCCTTCGATTCCGCCCGGCGCGAGTGCCAGTTGCCCAGGCAGATTGCCGATCTGCCCGGAAAGATAGAGCACTCCCCCGACCTTCACGGCATCCGAGAAGGGGAGGTTCAAATCCGTCGTGCCCCTGGAAACCAGAAATTCCATGTCGTGCCTCCATTTGGTGCGCTGTTCCGGCGCGCTCGCGGGGTCGCGCCAGCGTTTACGCGATTGGCGCGACGGCCTAAAACCGGTGTGTCGCGTATCATGCCGGGGCCGGGGGTGTTCGGAAAAATATTGATCGCCAATCGCGGCGAGATCGCCTGCCGGATCATCAGGACGGCCCGGCGGATGGGCATCGCAACCGTGGCTGTCTATTCCGAGGCGGACGCGAACGCGCTTCACGTGGAGATGGCTGACGAGGCGGTGGCGATCGGCCCACCGGCTTCGGCGGACTCGTATCTGCGGATCGCCCGCATCGTACAGGCCTGCCGCGACACCGGCGCGGAAGCGGTGCATCCCGGCTATGGCTTCCTCTCCGAGCGCGTTGGCTTTGCCGAAGCGCTCTCGAAAATCGGGGTGACCTTCATCGGGCCCAACGCGCGCGCGGTCGCGGCGATGGGCGACAAGATCGAATCGAAGAAGCTCGCGCTCGCAGCCGGCGTGTCCGTCGTCCCCGGCCATGTCGGCGAGATTCGCGACGATGCGCATGCGAAAGCGCTCGCGCGCGAGATCGGTTATCCGGTCATGGTGAAGGCTTCTGCGGGCGGTGGCGGCAAGGGACTCCGGATCGCGCATCACGAACGCGATCTCGTGCAGGCCATCCGCTCCTCGCAGAACGAAGCGCGCGCAAGCTTCGGGGACGACCGTCTCTTCATCGAGAAATTCGTCACCGAACCCCGCCATATCGAAATCCAGGTGCTGGGCGACAAGCACGGCAACGTCATCCATTTGAACGAGCGCGAATGCTCGATCCAGCGCCGACATCAGAAAGTGATCGAAGAGGCGCCATCGCCGTTTCTCGATCCGGCGACGCGCGGTGCGATGGGCGCGCAGGCTGTCGCGCTCGCGAAGGCGGTCGGCTACGACAGCGCCGGAACGGTCGAGTTCATCGTCGATCGCGACCGGAATTTCTATTTCCTCGAGATGAACACGCGGCTTCAGGTGGAGCATCCCGTCACCGAACTCGTAACGGGTATCGATCTGGTCGAACTGATGATCCGCACCGCGTCCGGCGAGAGGCTGCCGCTCGCGCAGGACAACGTGACGCTGAACGGCTGGGCCATCGAATCGCGCATTTACGCGGAAGATCCTTATCGCGGATTTCTGCCTTCGACCGGACGGCTGGTGCGCTATCGTCCGCCTGCGGAGGGAACTCGTGACGGGATCACAATCCGCAACGATACCGGCGTGTACGAGGGAGGCGAAATCTCCGTCTGGTACGATCCGATGATCGCGAAGCTCTGTGCGCATGCTCCGGCGCGCGAGACCGTGATCGAGGTGATGGGCGACGCCCTCGACGAATTCCGCATCGAAGGCATCCGCCACAATATTCCCTTTCTTGCCGCGATCATGCACAGCCCGCGCTTCCGCGAGGGCCGGCTCTCGACCGGGTTCATTGCCGAGGAATTTCCGGAAGGTTTTGAGGGGCGGGCGCTCGAGCCTGCGCGCGCGCGCCGCTTCGTGGCCGCCGCCATTGCCGCGCGCATTTTGCGCGCCCGTCGCGCCAGCGCCATTTCGGGCACTCTCGACGGGCCTCTTTCGGCCAACGGTACGTTTGTCGTTCGGCTGGGTGAGCAGGCGTATTCGATTGCGGACGCAAGCCTCGAAGATCAGCGCCTTCGCATGATGGTCGATGGCGTTCCTTACGACGCAGAAATCCGCTGGAATCCCGGTGAGCCCGCGATGCGCATAGTCGAAGGCGGCGCGAGTCACACCATCCAGTTCTTCCGCGAGCGTGGCGGTTACCGGCTTTCGCAGGGCGGCACGCGCCTACTCGCCAGCGTGCGACGTGCGGAGGCCGCGAAGCTTGCCGCGTTGATGCCAGACAAGAAGTCCGCCGACACGTCGAAATTCCTGCTGTGCCCGATGCCCGGTCTCGTCGTTTCCGTCAATGTCGCCGAGGGCCAGGAGGTCAAAGCGGGCGAGACTCTCGCAGTCGTCGAGGCCATGAAAATGGAAAACGTGCTCAATGCGGAGCGCGACGGCACGATCCGCAGGATCAACGCGAAGAAAGGCGACAGTCTGGCCGTGGATGAGGTGATCCTGGAGTTTGCATGAGCGGGGACGCGGAGATCACGACGCTCAGGTTGCGTATCGAAGGCTCCGTGCAGGCGGTCGGCTATCGCTATTTCGCGATGGGGGAGGCGCGAAAGCTGGGCATCGACGGCTGGATCCGCAATCGTTCGGACGGAACCGTCGAAGCGCTGGCATCCGGAAACACCAAAGCCGTAGAAGCGTTCGTAGCCGCCTGCATGCGCGGCCCATCCGGCGCACGGGTGACGAACATCGACCTGCACACCGCCGATGCTCCCGCCGAGCGCGGTTTCCACCGCCGGCCGTCGGTGTGAACAGCTACCCTCCCTCAAGGGGACGGTGAAGACATCGGCGAGCGCGACATCGCGGGTTGGTGACAATTGGAACTACCCACCCTCCCCTTGAGGGAGGGTCGAAATTTGTGAGCAGTTGCGAACAAATTTCGGGGAGGGGTGCTGCCGGAACCGATACCCCTCCCCGAAATTCATCTCGTCGCTTCGCTCCGGGATGAATTTCGACCCTCCCTCAAGGGGAGGGTGAAGACGTTTTCGAATTCGGTTCTTAGCGCCGCATCGACTTCGGCCATTGAAACGCTGATGCCCAGATCTGCGAGACTCGTCACGCCATGGCCGCGAATGCCGCAGGGCACGATCCCGGAGAAATGGTCGAGATCGGGCGCCACGTTGAGCGCCACGCCGTGGTACGTCACCCAACGGCGGACACGCACGCCGATGGCGGCGATCTTGTTCTCGCGGCCGTCGTCCCGCGAAACCCAGATACCGACCCGCCCTGCGCGGCGCTCGCCTGTAACGCCAAATCGCGCGAGCGCGCGAATCAGCCATTCCTCGAGATCGCGGACGAACCCGCGCACGTCGGCTCTCCGGCGGCGCAGGTCGAGGAGCACATACGCCACCCGCTGGCCGGGTCCATGATAGGTAAACTGACCACCGCGCCCGGTGGAAAACACGGGAAAGCGCGCGTCGATAAGGTCAGCGGCCTGCGCACTGGTCCCCGCCGTGTAAATGGGCGGATGCTCCAGCAGCCACACGAGTTCGGGTGCGCGTCCCTCCGCGATTTCACCCGCCCAGCGCTCCATGTATGCGACGGCTTCCGGATAAGCGGTGAGCCCCGGCTCGATCCGCCATTCCGGCCCGGACAAGTCCGCCAGAACTTCTGTCTCCATGTCGGAAATCTATGTTCGCGGCGACGGCTTATCCACCCTCGCCCGAAGCTTCCCAGAGGCAGAGCGATTTGCTACACCCCGCCCCCTGTCGCGGTCGTGGCGGAACGGTAGACGCGCTAGCTTGAGGTGCTAGTGGGGCAACCCGTGGAAGTTCGAGTCTTCTCGACCGCACCACCCTTCGCGGCGCAGCCGGGGAGGGTGTCCGCCGGAGCCTTGGCGAAGGCGGACAGACGGTGCCGCGCCGCTTCGGGTGGCAGGCCAGTCGGCACTCCGGCTTGGCAAGCGCGCCGATCCCGCCGATAAGCTTGTCGCATGATCCGCTATCCCACGCTCGATTTCGAATTGGGCGACACGGCTGACATGCTACGCGATTCGGTGCGCAGCTTCAGCGACGATCACATCGCGCCGATCGCCGGGGAGATCGACCGCACGAACAAATTCCCCCGCCGGCTCTGGCCGAAACTGGGCGAGCTCGGCCTTCTCGGGATTACCGTCGAGGAAGATTTCGGCGGTTCGGGTTTCGGATATCTCGAACATTGCATCGCCATGGAGGAAATCAGCCGCGGCTCGGCGTCGGTCGGGCTTTCCTATGGCGCGCATTCCAATCTCTGCGTGAACCAGATTCGCCGGAACGGCAACGACGAGCAGAAACGGCGCTATCTCCCGAAGCTGATTTCGGGCGAGCATGTCGGCGCGCTCGCGATGAGCGAGACGGGTTCGGGTTCGGATGTCGTCTCGATGCGGCTGCGCGCCGGGCGGCGCGGAGATACTTACGTGCTCAACGGCACCAAGATGTGGATCACCAACGGGCCGGAAGCCGACACGCTCGTGGTCTATGGGAAGACCGATCCCGCCGCGGGCCCGCGCGGGATCACCGCGTTTCTGATCGAGAAAGGCTTCAAGGGATTCCGGTCCGCGCAGAAGCTCGACAAGCTCGGCATGCGCGGCTCCGACACCTCGGAGCTCGTGTTCGAGGATTGCGAAGTGCCGGCGGAGAACGTGCTCGGGCGCGAAGGCGGCGGCGCGGCCGTGCTGATGAGCGGTCTCGACTACGAGCGCACCGTGCTCGCCGCGGGCTCGCTCGGCATTATGCAGGCATGCCTCGATGTCGTTGTTCCCTATCTCCACGACCGCAAACAGTTCGGCCAGCCGGTGGGTTCGTTCCAGCTCATGCAGGGCAAGCTCGCCGACATGTATGTGACGTGCTCGGCGGCGCGCGCCTATGTCTATGCCGTAGCGAAGGCGTGCGACCGCGGACAGACGACGCGCAAGGATGCGGCCGGCGCCATTCTTTACGCAGCGGAGAAGGGCGTGTGGATGGCGCTCGAAGCCATCCAGTGCCTCGGCGGCAATGGCTACATCAACGATTTTCCCACCGGCCGGCTGCTCCGCGACGCCAAGCTCTACGACATCGGCGCCGGCACCTCCGAAATCCGCCGCTGGCTGATCGGGCGCGAACTGTTCGAAGAGTCAGAGTAAATTGCCGCGTCCGCTTGCGGGGCCGCTTCTTTTTCAACATATCTCCCGCAGGAGCCAACCCAGGAGTTCAGCAATGGCCAGTTCGCAAACCGTCATCCTGTCCGCAGCGCGCACGCCGATGGGGGCTTTTCAGGGAGAGCTTTCCTCGAAATCGGCGCCGGAACTGGGAGCGGCTGCGATTTCCGCGGCGCTCGAACGCGCCGAGATTGCGCCCGGGCAGATCGAAGAGACGCTGATGGGATGCGTGCTGCCGGCAGGTGTGGGTCAGGCTCCCGCGCGTCAGGCGTCGCGATTCGCGGGACTACCCGATCACGTGCCGTGCACGACGATCAGCAAAGTGTGCGGCTCCGGCATGAAAGCCGTGATGATTGGCGCGGATCAGCTGGCTGCCGGGCGCGCCAACATCATCGTCGCGGGCGGCATGGAGTCGATGACGAATTCGCCCTATCTGCTTCCCAAGGCGCGCGGCGGCTATCGGCTCGGGCACGGCGAAATCAAGGATCACATGTTTCTCGACGGGCTCGAAGATGCGTATGAACACAAATTGATGGGGACGTATGCGGAAGACACGTCGCGGCACTATCAGTTTACGCGTGCCGATCAGGACGCCTTCGCAACGGAATCGCTGATGCGTGCCAAGCGCGCGCAGACCGACGGCGCATTCGCGTCTGAAATCGTCGGCGTGAAGATCGCGACCAAAGGCGGTGAAGTCCAGATGTCGACGGATGAACAGCCGCGCCGCGCCGACCCCGCGAAAATTCCAACTCTCCGGCCGGCCTTCTCGAAGGACGGGACGGTCACCGCCGCGAATTCCTCCTCCATCTCCGACGGTGCTGCGGCGTTGGTGCTCGCTCGCGAAGATTATGCGGCGATGCAGGGGCTCAAGCCCCGCGCGCGTATTGTGGCGCAGGCGAGCCACGCCGCCGAGCCGCGGTGGTTCACCACAGCACCCGTGGGCGCCATCGAAAAAGTGCTCGCGCAGACGGGCTGGAACAAGAACGAAATCGATCTTTTCGAGATCAACGAAGCGTTCGCCTGCGTGGCGATGGTGGCCATGCGCGATCTCGGTCTGCCGCACGACAAGGTGAACGTGAACGGCGGCGCCTGCGCACTCGGACATCCGATAGGCGCCTCGGGCGCGCGCATCATCGTGACTCTCTTGAGCGCGCTCGAACACCGCGGTCTGAAACGCGGCGTGGCCGCGCTCTGCATCGGAGGCGGAGAGGCCACCGCGCTCGCCATCGAACGCGTATGAGCGTTCTCAAATCGGCCCTCAATCCGCGCGACGCCGGCTTCAGGGCAAACGCCGCGGCGATGGAACAGCTCGTTGCCGAACTGAAATCACGTATGGAAACGGCGGCGCTGGGGGGTGACGAGCGCTCGCGCAAGCGCCATCTCGCGCGCGGCAAGCTTCTGCCGCGCGAGCGTGTCGAACGGCTGCTCGATCCCGGCGCGCCATTTCTCGAACTGTCGGCGCTCGCGGCCTTTGGCATGTATGAAGGCGATATCCATGCCGCCGGCATCGTCACCGGCATTGGCCGCATCGAAGGCCGCGAATGCATGATCGTCTGCAACGATGCGACGATCAAGGGTGGCACTTATTATCCGATCACCGTGAAGAAACATCTGCGCGCGCAGGAGATCGCGCGGGAAAACCGTCTGCCATGCGTCTATCTCGTGGATTCCGGCGGCGCCAATCTGCCAAATCAGGCCGAGATTTTTCCCGACCGCGAGCATTTCGGCCGTATTTTTTACAACCAGGCAACACTATCGGCGGCCGGCATTCCCCAGATCGCCTCGGTGATGGGTTCGTGCACGGCAGGCGGCGCCTATGTTCCCGCCATGTCGGATGAAACGATCATCGTCAAAGGACAGGGGACCATCTTTCTCGGCGGGCCGCCGCTCGTGAAAGCGGCGACTGGCGAAGTCGTCAGCGCCGAGGACCTCGGCGGCGCCGATGTGCATGCGCGCATTTCCGGCGTTGTGGATCATTACGCCACGGACGATGCACACGCGCTCGCAATCGCGCGGCGGATCGTCGCCAACCTGAATGCGGAAAAGGATCCCGAAATTTCGCGCGCCGATCCGAACCCGCCGCTCTACGATCCGGAAGAACTCGACGGCATCGTGCCGCAATCGCTTTCCGTACAGTACGACGTGCGCGAAGTGATTGCGCGGCTGGTCGATGGCTCGGTGCTCGACGAATTCAAGAAGACCTACGGCACGACGATCGTCACCGGGTTCGCGCACATTGACGGCATTCCGGTCGGCATCGTCGCCAATAACGGCATCCTGTTTTCGGAGTCGGCGCTGAAAGCCGCGCATTTCATCGAATTGTGCTGTCAGCGCCGCGTGCCGCTCCTGTTCCTGCAGAACATTGCGGGATTTATGGTAGGGCGGAAATACGAAGCGGGCGGTATCGCCAAGGACGGCGCCAAGATGGTGACGGCGGTCGCCTGCGCCGCGGTTCCCAAGATCACGGTGCTGATCGGCGGCTCCTACGGTGCGGGCAATTACGGCATGTGCGGGCGCGCCTATTCCCCGCGATTCCTATTCTCCTGGCCGAACTCGCGAATCTCTGTGATGGGCGGCGAGCAGGCAGCGAGCGTGCTGGCAACCGTCAAGCGCGACGGCATGGAGACGCGCGGCGAACACTGGAACGCGGAGGAGGAGGAGGCGTTCAAGGCGCCCATTCGCGCGCGCTACGAAGAAGAAGGAAATCCCTATTACGCCACGGCGCGGCTATGGGACGACGGCATCATCGCGCCCGCCGACACGCGTCGGGTGGTGGCGCTCGCGCTCTCGGCCTGTCTCAATGCACCGGTGCCGCAGACGAGGTTTGGTGTGTTCCGCATGTAACTTTATCCTTCGACGATCCCACCCATCGACAAGCTCGGGGTGAGGATTAAAGGAAATCCCTCATGGTGAGCCTGTCGAAGCATGGACCCAATCACGTGTTCCGCAAGCTGCTGATCGCCAATCGCGGTGAAATCGCCGTTCGGGTCATGCGCACCGCGCGCCGCATGGGAATTACCTCGGTCGCGGTCTATTCGGACGCGGACTCTGCGGCCGCGCATGTCGCGATGGCCGACGAGGCGTTGCGAATTGGCCCTGCACCCGCTCGCGAAAGTTATCTAGACGGCGCCGCCGTGATCGCTGCCGCGAAGGCGAGCGGTGCCGAGGCGATACACCCCGGCTACGGATTTCTCTCGGAAAACGCCGAGTTCGCCGAAGCCTGTTTCGCCGCAGGTATCGTCTTTGTCGGGCCGCCGACCGAGGCAATCCGCGCCATGGGACTCAAGGATCGCGCCAAGGCGTTGATGACCAAAGCAGGCGTGCCGGTTGTGCCGGGCTACCAGGGTGAGGACCAGTCGCCCGAACGCCTGGCTGCGGAGGCTGCGCGCCTTGGCTATCCCGTGTTGATCAAGGCCGTGGCGGGCGGTGGCGGCAAGGGCATGCGGCGCGTCGACGGGGCCGTTGGGGTTATGGCGGCGCTCGAAGGCGCGATGCGCGAAGCGCAGGCGGCGTTCGGTGACGGGCGCGTGCTGATCGAGAAATATGTTTCGCGGCCGCGCCACATCGAAGTGCAGGTCTTCGCGGACACTCACGGTAATGCGGTGCATCTCTTCGAGCGTGACTGTTCTCTGCAGCGCCGCCATCAGAAAGTGATCGAGGAAGCGACGGCGCCCGGCATGGCGGAGTCGATGCGCGAACAGATGGGCACAGCCGCCGTCCGCGCAGCAAAGGCGGTGGGTTACGCCGGCGCCGGCACTGTCGAATTCATTGCCGACGCCTCGCAGGGTCTCAGGCCCGACCGCTTCTGGTTCATGGAAATGAATACGCGGCTCCAGGTCGAGCATCCTGTCACCGAAATGATCACAGGACTCGATCTCGTCGAATGGCAGCTGCGGGTAGCTGCGGGTGAACCGCTTCCGCTTCGGCAGGATGTGCTTCGTCCACGCGGACACGCTATCGAGGCGCGACTCTACGCGGAGGACCCGCGCAAAGGATTCTTGCCTTCGATCGGGAGACTCGAACGCATGCGGCTGCCGGCCGAAGGCGAGGGCGTGCGCGTCGATACGGGTGTGCGCGAGAGCGACAGCGTCAGCGTGTATTACGATCCCATGATCGCGAAAGTGGTCGCCTGGGATGACACCCGCGAGGGGGCCGCTGCGAAACTTGCCCATGCGCTTGCCACAACGGAAATTGCGGGTCTGCAGACCAATGCGGGCTTTCTCGTGCGCGCGCTCAAACACCGCGAATTTGTCGCAGGCGAGATCGATACGGGGTTCATCGATCGCCATTTCGACGAACTTGTCCGCACGCAACCGGCGCCCGAGATCTATGCGCGCGCGGCACTGTTTGCGATCGAACAGCGCAAACGCGGCGGCGTCGCCCGCGATCCATGGGACGCGCAGGACGGGTTCCGGTTGGTTGGCGAATCGCGCGAAACTTTGGAATTTACGTGCGACGCCACGCGGGCGAAAGTGATTGCAGTTCATCACCGCGACGGTGGCGTGTCGCTCGCAATCGAAGGCGCGTGTGTCGCCCCGCCGCTTCATTCCGACGCGCTGCGGCTTTCGTCCGGCGCCATCGCGGTTATGAGCGAGGGTGAAACCTGGACGCTCGTTCCGCGCGATCCGTTCGGCGACGCGGAATCCTCAGGCGCCGTCTCCGACCGCATCGTGGCGCCAATGCCGGGCAAGATTGTTCGCGTCCTTGCGCAGACCGACGAAAGTGTGAGGCGCGGCCAACCGCTGGTGGTGCTCGAAGCCATGAAGATGGAACACACGCTTTCGGCACCCTCAGATTCGCGGATCGGGAGCATGGATGTGGCGATCGGCGATCAGGTGCGGGAAGGCGCAGTGCTCGTGCGCTTTGCCGCTGACAAGGCCGGCACATGACTCTGCATCTCATCAAGCTGTGTGTCGGCGTCGACTCGCTTGAAGACCTCGCGCGCTGGCAGAAGGCGCGTGTCGCGACACTGAAAAAGAAGCGGACAAAGTTCGAGCTCGTTCATGTGACGCGGCAAACGCCGAAGCGCGCGCACGACCTGCTCGACGGCGGATCGCTCTATTGGGTGATCGCCGGCCACGTCGCCGCGCGCCAGAAGCTCCTCGATATCCGGCCGGTGAAGCGCAAGGACGGTCCGCCCCGCTGCGGACTGGTGTACGAACCAAAGCTCATTCCCACGCTCCGCCGCTTCCACCGGCCCTTCCAGGGCTGGCGCTATCTAGCCACCGGCGATGCACCGCCCGACGCGCGCAGCATCCAGCACGGCAAAGGTCTGCCGGACGCACTGTGCGCGGAACTGGCGGAGCTTGGATTGCTGTGAGCGGAAACCTGCACGGGCACCATGCGTCCTTCGACAGGCTCAGGATGAGGGGAAAGTCGTACTTGCACAAACACCAGTGGAAATAACAAATCTCCTCATGCTGAGCTTGTCGAAGCACGCAGGTATGTCGATCCAAGGCAACGTAGGTCACACTGCCATGTTGTCGATGAGACGGACCACGCCGATCCGCGCGGCTGCAAGCACGCGCATCGGTGCCACCGGCTTCTCGGCCTTGGCGAGTGTGGCCGCGTCGCGCACGGTGACGTAGTCCACCTGGTCGAAACCTGCCAGGCGCAGCGCCTCGCGGCCGAATTGTTCGACTTCCGCGATCGATTCACCTTCGCGCAGGGACTGCACGAGTTCGGCCAGGACCACGTTGAGCCGCTCCGCGACGGGACGATCGAGCGGGCCCAGATAATCATTGCGCGAGGAAAGCGCGAGACCGCTGGGTTCGCGCACGATCGGCGCGCCTGCGATCTCCACATCGAGTCCGAGATCGCGCGCGAGCCGGCGGACCACGAGCAGCTGCTGGTAGTCCTTCTCGCCGAGCATTGCGACATGCGGGCGGGCCGCGATGAGAAGCTTCGCCACGACGGTGGCGACTCCCGCGAAGAAGTGCGGGCGGAAGTCCGTTTCGAGGCCAACCGCCGGTCCTGCCATTTCGATGCGCGTGGCGAAGCCTTGCGGATACAGCTCGTCGTGTTCGGGTGAGAAGACGAGATCGCTCAGGCCTTGCGCCGCGAGATACGCGCAGTCGCGTCCGAGGTCGCGCGGGTAGCGGTCGAAGTCCTCGTGCGGAGCGAACTGCGCGGGATTGACGAAGATGCTGACGACCGTGCGGGCTGCACGTTTTCTCGCCGCCGCGACCAGCGAGAGATGGCCTTCGTGCAGCGCGCCCATGGTGGGAACCAGCGCGACGCGAAGACCTTCGCGCCGCCAGTCTTCGACCCGGGCGCGCAGGCCGGAAACGGCGGTGACGACGTCGGGTGTTTTCATGCTAGGGAGATTACCTGCCGCGCCACACACTGCGCCACCACGCCGCCGCAAGATGAGACGTATCGCATGGAATCCGCTCCCTCCCGAAAGGCCATCTCGAGCGCCTGGCTTGCCGATGAGGAGCGGTTCTCCGGCGAGTTGATCGAGAAGGCGCGGCTTTCGCCGGCCGAGCGCGCCCGGGCCGAGACGCTCGCCGCCGATCTCGTCCGTCGCATCCGCGCGGCACGGGACCGGCGCAGTGCGGTCGACGCCTTTACCCAGGAATACGCGCTGTCGAGCGAAGAAGGCGTGATGCTGATGTGCCTCGCCGAGTCGCTCCTGCGCGTTCCCGACGCGGCGACGGCGGACCGGCTCATCCGGGATAAAATCCACAGCGGAGATTGGGGCAGCCATCTGAACCGCTCGCACTCGCTGTTCGTCAACGCCTCCACCTGGGCGCTCATGCTGAGCGGGCGCGTCGTCACGCTGGACGATGCCGCCAAATGGGACTTCGCCGGCATCTGGAAGCGCCTGATCGCGCGCTCGGGCGAACCCGTGATCCGCCAGGCGGTGTCCTTCGCGATGCGCATCCTGGGCCGTCAGTTCGTCCTCGGACGCACCATCGGCGAGGCAATGCGCAATGCGCGGCCGCAGATGGAGCAGGGCTACCGTTTCTCCTTCGACATGCTGGGCGAGGCCGCCTACACCAAAGCCGACGCTGCGCGCTACTACGAGTCTTACCGGCTGGCGCTCGCGGCGATCGCGGCCGACAGCCCCGACCGTCACGCTTCCATCTTCGAGCGGCCGAGCATTTCGGTGAAACTCTCGGCGCTCCATCCGCGCTACGAATGGATTAAGCGCACGCGGATCATGACCGAGCTGCTGCCACGGCTTGTGGCGTTGGCGGTGCAGGCGCGCGAAGCCAATCTCGCCTTTACCGTTGACGCCGAAGAATCCGAGCGCCTCGATCTGATGCTCGACATCTTCGAATCGATGGGCGAGGCCGAACGCTTGCGCGGCTGGAACGGTCTCGGAATTGCGGTGCAGGGTTATCAGAAGCGCGCGCTGCCGGTCATCGCCTGGCTCGGCGAACTGGCAAAGCGGCAAAACCGCCGCATACCTGTGCGCCTTGTGAAAGGCGCCTATTGGGACACCGAGATCAAGCGCGCGCAGGAACAGGGACTGCCGGATTATCCGGTGTTCACCCGCAAGGCGGCAACGGATACTTCGTATCTGGCCTGCGCGCGCGCGCTTCTCTCGCTCCGGGATGCGCTTTATCCGCAATTCGCCACCCATAACGCGCATACGCTGTCAGCCGTACAAGTGCTTGCGGGCGACACAAGGGATTTCGAATTCCAGCGCCTTCACGGGATGGGCGAAGCGCTGTATGAGATCTATCGCGAATCGAGAGGCAGATCAGCACCGGGCGTGCGAATCTACGCACCGGTCGGCACACATGAGGATCTGCTCGCCTATCTGGTACGGCGACTGCTCGAGAACGGCGCCAACGCGTCTTTCGTGAATCGTCTCGCGGACGAGCGCGCGCCGGTATCCGATATCGTGGCCGATCCGGTCGAGCAGCTCGAAGGCGCGCACCCGCGGCGAAGCCTGCGCATTCCAAAGCCGCCGGGTCTTCTGCCGGACCGCAAGAATTCTGCGGGCTTTCTGTGGAGCGATCCGGAAGTCGCGAAGCCGATGCTCACACGTATGGAGGACGCACTTGGCAAGGCGTCGCGCGCTGCGCCGCTCATCGATGGTAAACCACGCGCTGGCACAAGCCGTGAAGTCCGCGATCCGTCCGACCGGCGCCGCGTGGTGGGCGAGGTGGTCGAAGCAGGCGAGAAGGATGCGCTCGAGGCGCTCGCGTTCGCCCATCGCGCGCAGGACGCGTGGGACCGGCGCGGCGGCGACGCGCGCGCGAAAATTCTGGAGCGCGCCGCCGATCTCTTCGAAGCCGAAACTCCGCGTCTGATGGCGCTCGCCGTGCGCGAAGGCGGCAAGACGCTTCCCAATGCGCTGGGCGAGGTGCGCGAAACCGCCGATTATCTGCGCTACTACGCCTCGCGCGCGCGGGCGCTGTTCGAGGAGCCGATCAGGCTCCCGGGCCCCACCGGCGAAGAGAATGAGCTGAGCCTGCACGGCCGCGGCGTGTTTGCCTGCATCTCGCCATGGAATTTTCCGCTCGCAATTTTTACCGGACAGGTCGTGGGGGCGCTCGCTGCCGGCAATGCGGTACTCGCAAAACCCGCCGAGCCGACACCGCTCATCGCCGCCGCAGCAATCGAACTCCTGCACCGCGCAGGCGTGCCGGAAGATGTGCTCCACTTCATTCCGGGCCGGGGCTCGAAACTCGGCGCCGCCTTGTTTCCCGACAACCGGCTGTCCGGCGTGGCTCTGACCGGCTCGACCGAGGCCGCATGGGCGATCAACCGCTCGCTCGCGGCGCGCGAGGGGCCGCTCGCGCAGGTCGTCGCCGAGACCGGCGGGATGAACGCGATGATTGTGGATTCCACGGCGCTGCCCGAGCAGGTGACTCGCGACGTGATCGCGTCGGCCTTCGACAGCGCAGGCCAGCGCTGCAGCGCTTTGCGCGTGCTGTTCCTGCAGGAGGACGTGGCCGACCGGATGCTCGATCTCATATTGGGATCGATGGACGAACTCGAGATCGGCGATCCGTTTCTGCTCGAGACCGACGTCGGGCCGGTTATCGACGAACCGTCGCGGGAGGGGCTCGCAAAACATGCCGAGCGGATGACGCGCGACGCAAAGCTCCTGCGCAAACTGTCACTGTCGGAGAAACATGGGCACGGCGTGTTCTTCCCGCCGCATGTCTTCGAGATCGATTCGATCGGAGTCCTGAAACGAGAAGTCTTCGGGCCCATCCTGCATGTCGTGCGCTACGCGGCCGACCGGCTGGGCGATGTCTGCGACGCGATCAATGCCACCGGCTACGGCCTGACATTCGGTGTCCACAGCCGGATCGAGGAAACGGCCGCATTCGTTCGCGAACGCGTCCGCACCGGCAATACTTACGTCAACCGGAACCAGATCGGAGCGGTGGTCGGCGTTCAGCCGTTTGGCGGCGAGGGCCTGTCCGGCACCGGCCCAAAGGCGGGCGGCCCGCATTACCTTCTGCGATTCGCGCTCGAGCGGACTTTTACGGTCAACACCACAGCGTCCGGCGGCAACGCGGCCCTCCTCAGCGCCGAGACCTTTGGCATTTGATCAAAATCCGCCTGGAAAGACGTCTTTTGCCAGTACTCCGAGGGGGCTTTGGGCACATTCTGTCGGGATCGTCCGTTACCACGAATATATCTTTCTCTTTCGCAATCCTCCCGGACCTGATACGAGAGCCCCTTCCGATGGGTGGTCCGTCGGGGATCAATCAAGGGGTTTACCGAAATGAAGAAGCGCCTTCCGGCGCTGGCCCTGCTGGCTGCGTCTGTCGCGCTGCCCGGCATGGTGAGCGCAGCCACCACCTCGAACCTGCCGTCTCTCAAGCCGGGCACGTTCGCACCGAAATTCGTTGCCTTGCATCATCAACAGCCGCTGACACAGAAGGTTCCAGCCGCCCAACTCCCGCAGTGGAACGGCAGCTACACCGATCTGACAGGCAGGCAGATCAATTTCGTGCAGATAGGCGGCAATCCCGCGACGACCGACGGTACGTCGACGATAACCGTCCTGCTGATTCCGATCAAGTTCGTGATCACGTCGAGCGGAACGAAGTACACCTTCGATCCGGCCAACGTGAAGCTCAAGAACAACCATAAACGTTCGGTCGTGACGGCGATGCAGGACTCGCCGCTGTTCAACTCCAACGTACATTTCAACCCACAGTTCGGCAGTTGCAAGCCGAACTGCGTTGATCCGGGCACGACCCAGTATGAAGACGCATTCCAGCGTGGAACGTGGTGGGGCAACGATGTGGGTGCCAACCCCGACTACCACGTCCTCTACACGACGAAGGTCGAGAAGGAACAGACCATCACGTTCAGCTGTTCCGGCTGCGTTGTGCAAAACCCGTTCGGTTCGGGCAACGTCGGCGAATACAATATCAACACCTTCGATGGTCAGCTGCAGACCTTCATGAAGAACCTGACGGACGTGAATCCTGGCGTTCTGCCGCTCTTCATCAGCTATGACATCTATTTGACGTCGGGCGGCTGCTGCATCGGCGGTTATCATGGCGCCGACGGCGGCGCTCCGGGCGGCCAGACCTACTCCTACGCCACCTATGTGGACAGCGTCGGCGCGTTCTCCCAGGACGTCTCCGCGTTCTCGCACGAACTCGGCGAGTGGATGGACGATCCGTTCACCAACAACCGGGTGAACTGCACGGACAACAGCATCATGGAAGTTGGCGATCCGCTGGAACGCAATGCGAACTACGGCGGCTTCCCGTACAAGGACAAGAAGTTTACCTACAATCTCCAGTCCCTCGTCTACATGCCGTACTTCGGCGCGCCGATCACCGATTCGGCCAACCAGTGGTACGCTTTTCAGGACGACATGAGCCACGTCTGCCCGGGCCAGTAACAGGGTAGAACAGTTGGTCCCGCGACCGGCGGGATCCGGATAGGGGCGGGGTGCATGCTTCGGCATGCACCCCGCTTTTTTGCACGTTTCCCCTGTCGGCCGGGTGGTGAGGCGCGATTGCGCTATACTGCACTGATCGATTCGCCGCGCCCGGGGATCTCTTCCGTGACATCGATCCGCTCCCACATCATCGTCTTTGGAAACGAGAAGGGCGGTTCCGGCAAGACGACCGCGGCGATGCATGTCGCCGTCGCGCTGGCGCGCCTCGGCAGACGCGTGGCAACGATCGATCTCGATATGCGGCAGCGCAGCCTGGCGCGTCAGCTGGAAAACCGTGCCGAATGGAGCAGGCGCAGTGGGGCGCTTGCGATGCCGGAGAGCCTCTCTGTTCCGCGCTCCGCGGCGAAATCTTTCGATGTCGCGGCACAGGAGGAATCGGAGGCTTTGACATGCGTTCTGGCCGAAGCGGCCGGGAGATTCGACGCCATCATCGTCGATACACCGGGCGCCGCCACCCAGCTGTCGCGTCTTGCCCATACCATGGCCGACACGCTGGTGACGCCGCTCAACGACAGCTTCGCCGATTTCGATCTTCTGGCGCAGATCGATCCGGAGAGCTTCGCGGTGCGCCGGCCCAGCGTCTATAGCGATTTTGTCTGGGAATGCCGCAAGGAGCGGCTGCTTGCGCGCAAGCCCGCGCTCGACTGGATCGTATTGCGCAATCGCGTCGCCGCAACGGAGGCCCGCAACAAGCGGCGCGTCGGTGCCGCTCTGGAGGCCCTGTCCGGCCGCATCGGCTTCCGGGTCGCGCCAGGATTGGGAGAACGCGTGATCTATCGCGAGCTGTTTCCTATGGGGCTCACGATGCTCGATCTGCCCCAGCCCGGCATTGGCATTTCGCTCAGCATGTCACACCTTACGGCACGGCAGGAGGTGAGAGCCCTGCTCGCGGCGCTGGCCCTACCCGCACCTGCAACTGAGTTTGCAGCCTCCGAAAGGGCGCCGGCAGAAACCGGTTCGTGAGAAGACCCGCAGGTCGGCGAGGTTTATCGTGCGGCCAGCGTGGCGAAACAGGTCTGCCCGCGTTCGGTCAGCACCTGGCAAACATGGCGAGCTTGGCTCTCGGGAAATGGTCCGAAGCGCGCCCGGTAAAGGGTATGACCCTCGGTGGCGTGGAATGGCGCGACGATTCGCGGAACCTGCCCGAGCACGTCGCCGGAACGCGCCGCGTAGCTTGCGAGCTCGGCCTGTGCCGAAAGCGCGTCGTCGAAGGCCCCGATCTGGATGCTCCATTTGCCGGAATCCGCCGCCGCTTCAAATCCGGCCGACAAGTCAGGCATGGCAGTGCTGATCAACGGCTTGGGTTGGGGCACAGGCACGCCTCGGAGCACGCTTGGGCCGGCCGCGGCCGGCGCACCGTATGGAGCTGGAGGCGCTATAACGGGAAGGGAAGCGGGTGCAAGCGATGCCGTCACGACGGGAGCGGTAGCCGGGTGCGCAGCGGCCCGCTGGGCTTGCTGTTGTTGCGGCTGTGGCCGCGGGGGCGGTGCATGCACGGTCAATGCTTCGTAAGCGGGATCGGGGCGGGATTCCGCCGCGTCCTCGTCCTCACCCGCCGCCAAGGTCACCTCCAGCGGCTGCGGCGCCGTCTTCAGGATCGGAGCCGGGGAGGCGGTAGAGGTTCCGAACGGGAAGCCCGCAATGACCGGCTTTGTCCCGCCGTTCTGTGAAAGCGCCTCCCAAGGAACGTCCTCGCGCGCGACGAGCAGAGGATTTTTTCCGATCGCCGCAAAGGTGTCGTCAAGCAGGTGCATCATTTCGGAATCACGCCGGCGCGCCGTCGTCCCGCCCATGACAATGCCGATGATGTGCACGCCATTCCGCACTACGGACGATACCAGATTGAACCCGGATGCGTTCGTATAGCCCGTCTTGATTCCGTCCGCCCCCTGGTACCGTCCGATCAGATTGTCGTGCGTGAAGTGCGTCACGCCGCGATAGGTGAAGGCGTAGGTGGAGAAGTAGTGGAAATATTGCGGAAAATCATAGGCCAGGTGGCGCGCGAGGATCGAAAGATCCCCGGCCGACGTGATCTGGAGCGGATCGGGCAGCCCGGACGCATTGTGATAGAATGTGTGCGCCATCCCCCACGAGCGTGCCTTTGCCGTCATCATTTCGGCGAAGTGCCCCTCCGAGCCGCCGATATTTTCGGCAATCGTCACCGCGACGTCATTGGCGGAGAGCACGACAATGGCCTTGATGGCGTCATCGACCGAAATCGTCGAGCCCGGGCGCAGGTAAAGTTTGGTGGGCGCCTGTACAGACGCATGGCCCGAAACGTGAAGCGGCGTGGCCAGGGTCATCTGCCCGCTCTTCAGCTGCTCGAAGAGCAGGTAGAGCGTCATCATTTTCGTGAGCGAGGCCGGATGGCGCAGCGCATCGGCGTTGCGCGCGTAGAGGACCTTGCCGGTCTCGCCGTCCACGATCAGGGCTGCGTCCTTCTCGGGTTCGGTCAGACGGAAAACAGGCCGGGAGGCCTGCGCATGGTGCCAGTGCGGCCGATGGAACCAATGATGCCGCCGGACGGAGGCGTCAGCCGGGGCGGCGATCAGGCTCGCGACTGCGCATAGCCCCGCCAGCACGCCAAGCCAGCGGAGTCTCCTCCGGAACGCAGTGCCGCAGGCTTGCGGCGATCCTGACATTGCCACTCCAGTTTTGTGCGCGAATCCCTCAGCAGGATAAAGCAAATCTCCTCCCACCGCGCAACCTGAATTCCGGATTCAGCTTATGGTTCCGATATTTAGGATTAGTTAAGGATCTTTCGTCCGGCCGGCGGAAATTTCTGCGTTCCCGCGCTTGACAAATCTTATGCTGCGCCGCACATACGTCATGCTGCACTGCAGCAAAGCGCTGGGCGGCTCCAGCGCACCAGGCGAGGAGGTCATCCAATGGTCAACAGCAAGGCGAAGGCTGGCGAGAAAACTGTCACGGACAGCTTCGAGACGGCGATGAAGAGCGGCTCGGATGCGTTCAAGTCCGAGTTCGACAAGGTGGTCAACAGCTACGACCGGTTCTTCGATTATGGCCGGGAGACGCTCGAAGCCTATGTCAAGGCTGCAAATGCGGCCGGCAAGGGCGTCGAGACCCTGCACAACGAGATTTACGCCTGGTCGCGGCAGTCCTTCGCGGACTCGGTTTCTGCCGCCAAGGCGGTGTTCGGCAGCAGGTCGGTCCACGAGGCGCTCGAGCTTCAGGGCGATTTTGTGAAGTCGAGCTTCGAGACCTATGTCGGCGAAGTGACGCGGCTCGGCGAAATTGCGTTTGCGACCGCCAAAGAGACGATCGTTCCGCTCCAGGGGCGGGCCCAGGCTTGGGTCGACGCGGTGGACAGCTCTCGCGGCGCGTGAAAACGGAACAGTAGCGCGTTCCGCTTTCCCCCGCGGAACGCGACATAAAGGCCCGGACCGCAAGGTCCGGGCCTTTTTTTCCTTGTGCACGCTCGCGGGCGTCCGCGTTTTCCAGTGGGAAGCGACGGCGTTTCCGATAAAATCGGGCCATGAGCGACAAAGACTCGCGCGGCAATACCGGACAGAACGGGACGACGACCGGCGTCGCCACCAGAACCCGGCCGAAAACCAAGCGCCCCAGCCTCTATAAGGTGCTGCTGCTCAACGACGATTACACCCCCATGGAGTTCGTCGTTCACATTCTCGAGCGATTCTTCGCCAAGGCCCGCGACGAAGCGGTGCAAATCATGTTGCATGTCCATCGCCACGGAGTCGGCATCTGCGGCGTTTTCACGTACGAAGTGGCAGAGACCAAGGTGGCGCAGGTGATCGAATTCTCGCGCCGGCACCAGCACCCTCTGCAGTGCACGATGGAAAAGGAGTAGCCGGCCGATGCCATCCCTGTCGCGCAGTCTGGAACAGGTCTTGCACCGGGCGATCAAGCTCGCAAGCGACCGCCACCACGAATATGCCACACTCGAACATCTCCTGCTGGCGTTGCTCGACGACACCGATGCGGCGCAGGTGATGAAGGCCTGCAACGTCGATCTCGATTCGCTCAGGCGCTCGCTCCTCAAATATGTCGATCACGAACTCCTGACCCTGGTCATCGAGGATGGCGAGGATGCCAAACCGACCACCGGTTTCCAGCGGGTCGTGCAGCGCGCAGTGCTGCACGTGCAGAATTCCGGCCGCGATGAGGTCACCGGCGCCAATGTGCTCGTCGCCCTCTTCACCGAGCGCGAGAGCCACGCCGTCTATTTTCTGCAGGAGCAGAACATGACCCGGCTCGATGCCGTGAGCTACATCAGCCACGGCATCGCCAAGCGCCCGGGCATGAGCCAGCACAAGGCGGCGCGCGGTGCCGATGACGACGACGACGAAAAGCCGGCCAAGCAGGGCAACGACGCGCTCGAGGCGTATTGCAACAACTTGAACGAAAAGGCGAAGGCCGGCCGCATCGATCCGCTGATCGGGCGCGAGGCGGAAGTCGAGCGCACCATCCAGATTCTCTGCCGGCGCCAGAAGAACAATCCGCTGTTCGTGGGCGACCCGGGAGTGGGCAAGACGGCCATCGCCGAGGGGCTTGCGCGCAAGATCGTCCGGCGCGATGTGCCCGAGGTCCTGCTATCGAGCACCATCTATGCGCTCGACATGGGCGCGCTGATTGCCGGCACGCGCTACCGCGGCGATTTCGAGGAACGCCTCAAATCGGTGGTGAAGGAACTGGAAGCGATCCCCGGCGCCATCCTGTTCATCGACGAGATTCACACCGTGATCGGCGCCGGCGCCACGAGCGGCGGCGCCATGGATGCTTCCAACCTGCTCAAGCCGGCGCTGCAGGCGGGAACCCTGCGCTGCATCGGTTCCACCACCTACAAGGAATATCGCCAGTATTTCGAAAAGGACCGGGCGCTGGTCCGCCGCTTCCAGAAGATCGATGTCACGGAGCCGACCGTGGCGGATACGATCAAGATTCTCAAAGGCCTCAAGTCCTGTTTCGAGGAATACCACAAGGTCCGCTATACCGCCGACGCGATCAAGTCTGCCGTCGAGCTGGCGGCAAAATACATCAACGACCGCAAGCTCCCGGACAAAGCGATCGACGTAATCGACGAAACCGGCGCCTCGCAGATGCTGCTGCCGGAATCGCGGCGCAAGAAAGTGATCGGCGTGCGCGAGGTGGAAGAGGTCGTCGCCAGAATGGCGCGCATTCCACCGAAATCCGTCTCCAAGACGGACGCGGAAGCACTGCGCAATCTCGAAACCGATCTGAAAAGGGTCGTGTTCGGCCAGGATTCGGCGATCCACGCGCTCGCGTCGGCGATCAAGCTCGCGCGGGCAGGATTGCGCCAGCCTGAAAAGCCGATCGGCTGTTATCTGTTTTCCGGCCCCACGGGAGTTGGCAAGACAGAAGTCGCCCGGCAGCTCGCCGGGATCATGGGCGTAGAGTTGCTCCGCTTCGACATGTCGGAATATATGGAGCGCCACACCGTGTCCCGGCTGATCGGCGCGCCGCCGGGTTACGTCGGCTTCGACCAGGGCGGATTGCTCACCGACGGTGTCGACCAGCACCCACACTGCGTGCTGCTGCTCGACGAGGTTGAGAAAGCCCACCCCGATCTCTTCAATATCCTTTTGCAGGTGATGGATCACGGCAAACTGACCGATCACAATGGCAAGAAGATCGATTTCCGCAATGTCGTGCTCATCATGACGACCAATGCCGGTGCGGCCGAAGCCGCGCGCGAGGCGATCGGATTCGGGCGCAGCCGCCGCGAAGGCGATGACGAGGAGGCAATCAAGCGGCTGTTCACGCCGGAATTCCGCAACCGGCTGGATGCCACGATCGGGTTTGCTCCGCTCTCGCGCGAGACGATCGACAGGGTGGTCGAGAAATTCGTGCTCGAACTCGAAGCGCAGCTTTCAGATCGTGACGTGACTTTCGAGCTCACGCCCGAAGCTACGAGATGGCTCGGGCAAAAAGGGTATGACGACCAGTTCGGCGCCCGCCCGCTCGCCCGCGTCATCCAGGATCATATCAAGAAACCGCTCGCCGACGAGATCCTGTTTGGTCGTCTGAAAGGGGGCGGAACCGTGCGGGTCCTCCTCGACCGCGACAACGACAAGCTCGCCTTCGAGTTTATCGCGAATGACGACGGCCGCCCGCGCGCTCTGCCTCCGCCCGGCGGCCGCGAACCGAGCCAAACAGAAAACGTCTGACCAGCCGACGCGCAAGTCCTTTTCCTCCCCACCGTCGGGGAGGAAAAGGAAGGGCGCCGCTTCCACGATCTTTGCATCCTGCGGCATTGATGGAAAAATGTGTGCCAACGCTCCCCCCATGCGGGGGAGGAAAATCGTAGAGTGCGGTCAGTGATACGTATTTATGACGTTCGAGGCCGCCGCAATCTGTTCGACTGATCGAATTCAGGCCTACGCCTCGTCGAGCGCCGCTTTGATTCGCGCAGCGATGGCTTCGAGAGCTTTTGGGTCGGCCTGTTCGCGGCCGTGCAGCTTGAGGTCCAGGCCCTCCCATCTCGGTACCACATGGAAATGCACATGCGGAATGCTCTGGCCGGCGGCCGCGCCGTTGAGCTGCACGAGCATCACGCCGGGGCAGGCAAGCGCGCGTCCGACTGCCACCGCCACGTTCCGTGTTGTCCGGATCAGCGCCGAGGCCGCATCCGGCGACAGGTCGAAAATGGTTTCGGCGGATTGCTTTGGAACAACCAGCGCGTGCCCCTCGACCGAAGGCATGATGTCCATGAACGCGAGCGTGTGCGCGTCCTCGCAGATTTTCGCGCAGGGCAGTTCACCGCGCAGGATGCGGGCGAAGACGTTGTCGGAATCATAGGCCATGCTGGTCATCTCCCCTTGCGGTAGGGCGCTTGTGCCGAAAGCTCCGCCATGTCTTCGTCCACCATTTCGCGCTCCTTCACCAGGTAATCCGCAACAGCCCGGCGCAGGCGCGGATCGGCGATCCAGTGCGCGCTACGCGTCAGCGCGGGCGTATAGCCGCGCAAGAGCTTGTGTCCGCCCTGCGCGCCTGCTTCTACCTTGTGCAGGCGTTTTGCGATCGCGAAATCGATCGCCTGGTAATAACAGGTCTCAAAGTGCAGGAAGGGCACGAATTCGGCCGCGCCCCAGTTTCGTCCGAACAGAACGCCTTCGCCAAAAAAATTCAGCGCCCCGGCAATCGGCCGCGATCCGCGTCGCGCGAGAACGAGGAGGACCGAGTCACGCATGCTCGCGCCGATACGGCTGAAGAATTCGCGCGTGAGATAGGGGCGGCCCCATTTGTGGCGGCTCGTTTCGACATAGAATGCGAAGAATGCGTCCCAGTGCGCCTCTGTGACATCGCTGCCGGACAGCCGGTCGAACTCTATTCCCGCGGCGCGGATTGATTCTCGCTCCTTCCGCAGCGTCTTGCGACGCGACGATGACAGTCCGGCGAGAAAATCATCGAAAGTTGCATAGCCGTTGTTGTTCCAGTGAAACTGTTGGTCGGTACGCCGTAGAAATCCGTGGTCCGCGGCGTCTTTCCACTCCGTTTCGGTCATGAACGTGATGTGCAGCGACGAAGCGCCGAGATTTTCGACGGCGCGTGCGCCGGCCGAAAGCAACGCGCGCCGGCTTTCCGGGTTTTCTTCTCCGGCACGAAACAGAAGCCTCCGTCCTGTCACAGGCGTGAACGGAACGGAAGCTTGGAGCTTGGGGTAGTAACGCCCGCCCGCGCGGGCGAACGCCTCCGCCCAACCCTGATCGAAAACGTATTCGCCGAAGCTGTGGCTCTTCGCGTAAAGCGGCATCAAGCCCACAACTCTGCCGTCGCGCTCGAGCACGAGATGACAAGGGTGCCATCCAGTTTTGGCAATCGCCGAGCCCGAGTCTTCGAGCGCCGCAAAAAATTCGTAGCGCGTGAAGGGATGACAATCGCGGACCGCATCGGGATTCGCGCAGGCGTTCCACGCGGCAGCGCCGACCTCGGCCGCCGATCCCGCCAGACGGGCTGTGAGCGCTCCCGAATTCACGCGATCTCGAATATGGCCTCCACTTCGGTCGCCACATTGCGTGGGAGCGAGCCAGCACCGACCGCGGCACGCGCATGCCGACCTGCGTCACCGAACACATCGCCCATGAGATCGGAGGCGCCGTTTGCGACCTCGGGATGCTGGGTGAATTCCGGCACAGCATTCACGAACACGGTCAGTTTCACGCAGCGCTTCACACGGTCGAGATCGCCGCCCGTCGCCGCCTTGAGCTGCGCCAGCACATTGATCGCGCACAGCCGCGCCGCCGAGCGGCCCTCGTCGACCGACAATTCCTTACCAACCGTTCCGACATATTCGAGACCTTTCGGTCCAGCCGTGACCTGACCCGAGACAAAAACCAGATTTCCCGTGGTCACACAGGGAACGTAGCTGGCGACCGGCGCCGGGGGCGCGGGCAGGGTGATCCCAAGTTCCTGAAGCCGCGCATCGATCCTTCCGGTCATAAAAAATTCTCCTCGGGTCCTGTGCAGGCATTAAGTTCGAAGCGGCGCATTTTGCAACGCGGGCGAGGAGATGCGCATCGCCGCAGCCAAATCGCCGAGGCTGGGCTATACAGCCGGCGTGGCTGAACGGACACCAGCCCTCGACGGCTACCGGATGCCGCCCGAATGGGCGCGGCACAGCCGCACCTGGATGTGCTGGCCGTGCCGCATCGAAGCCTGGGGCAGCCCAGATGGTCTGGCGCGGGCGAAACAGGCAACGGCCAGGGTCGCTGCCGCAATCGCGCGCTTCGAGCCGGTGACGATGGCAACGCGGCCGCAGGATGCCGCCGAAGTCCGCCAGGTCTGCGGTGACACGGTCGAATTTTTCGAGACACCGCTCGACGACTCTTGGGCGCGGGATATCGGGCCGAGCTTTCTTTCCGGTCCCGGCCGAGCCGGCGTGGCGTGGCGCTTCAATGCGTGGGGCGGAAAGTACCATCCCTTCGAAAACGACAGCAGGTTCGCCGCGAGAATCCTCGAACAGCGCCAGGCCCGCCTGTATCGCGCGCCGCTCGTCTGCGAGGGCGGAGCCATCCATGTGGACGGGGAGGGCACACTCCTCACGACCGAGCAATGCCTGCTCAACCCCAACCGCAATCCACAGTACGACCGCGCGCAAATCGAGGAAACCCTGAAGTGCCATACCGGCGTGGAGCGGATCGTCTGGATTGCCGAACTCTTTCTCGACGAAGAAACGGATGGACACATCGATAACATCGCCTGTTTTGCGGCGCCGGGCCGGGTGATCCTCGGAATTCCGGCATCGCGGTCGCATCCGGATTTTCCGGCCGTCGAAGCAGCAAGGGCTCGGCTGGCCTCCGCCCGCGATGCGAGAGGCCGCCCCTTCGAAATCGTAGAGATCGGGCAGCCGCGCGGCCAACGCACCGATTGGCGCGGGCGCAGCCTTGCCGCGAGCTACGTCAATTTCTATCTGGCAAACGGAGCCGTGATCATACCTGCCTTCGACAATCCTGCAGACGAGCCGGCGCGCGCCGTGCTCGCGGCTTGTTTTCCCGATCGCGAAATCGTGCAGGTTGACGCGCGCGCTATCGTCGATGGCGGCGGCGGAATTCACTGCATCACGCAACAGGAGCCGGCATGAGACAGGTGACGTTTGCGGCGACCCAGTTCGCCTGCTCGTGGGATCGCGCAGCGAACATCGCAAAAGCCGAATCGCTGGTGCGCGACGCGGCCGGCAAAGGCGCGCATGCGGTGCTCGTCCAGGAGCTTTTCGAGACCCCCTATTTCTGTCAGGACCAGGACGCCGCGCATTTCGCTCTTTCGTCTCCATTCGAAGGAAACCCGCTCATCGCGCGCATCGCGACGGTTGCGCGGGAACTCGGCGTAGTGCTCCCGGTGAGCTTTTTCGAGAGGGCGGGCCATGCCCATTTCAATTCGCTGGCCATGATCGATGCCAATGGGGTGGTGCTGGGGCTGTACCGCAAATCGCACATTCCCGCAGGGCCCGGTTATCAGGAAAAGTTCTATTTTTCGCCCGGCGATACCGGCTTCCGCGTGTGGCAGACGCGCTTCGGCCGCTTCGGCTGCGGGATCTGCTGGGATCAGTGGTTCCCGGAAGCCGCGCGCGCCATGGCGCTTATGGGCGCCGAAGCGCTTTTTTATCCGACCGCGATCGGTTCGGAGCCGCCGCCCGCGCCGCCACTCGACAGCCGGGACCACTGGCGTCGCGTGATGCAGGGCCATGCCGCAGCGAACTGCATGCCGCTCGTGGCCTCCAACCGCACTGGCGCCGAACGCGGTCAGGCCGGGGAGATCAGATTTTACGGCTCGTCCTTCATCGCCGATCCGACGGGTGGAATTGCGGCCGAGCTTGGTCGCGACGAAGAAGGAACGGCTGTTGCAACGTTTGACCTTGATGCCGTCGCGCAGTTGCGGGCGTCCTGGGGGCTTTTCCGCGATCGGCGTCCTGAACTCTATCGTCCGCTGCAGTCTCACGACGGACAGGTGTGAAACCGTACCTCGCGGCTAACGCGGCACGCCGGCATCAATTTCGTCGGCGCCCCACAGCCAGGCAGCGCCTCGCACGCCGCTCGAATCGCCATGTTTGTTTCTTACGATGCGGGTCGGACCTTCCGGCGCGAACGCATAGGCTTCCACGCGCGCCGGCAATTCCTCGATGAGCCGGTCGATGTTTGACAGTCCGCCGCCCAGCACGACCGCGTCGGGATCCAGGATGTTGACGACCGAGGCGACGGCGCGCGCGAAGCGGTCCATAAAAAGCGCCATTTCCGCTTCGGCAGCCGTGTCGCCGTTCTGCGCCGCCCGGGCGATCTCGGCCGCCACGAGGATTCGCCCCGTCGTCTGCGCGAATTCGCGTGCGAGCGAAGGACCGCTGATCCAGCTCTCGATGCATCCGTGCCGGCCACAATAGCAGGGCGGCCCGGGGACCTCTTCCGCACGCGGCGCGGGCAGGGGATTGTGACCCCACTCGCCGGCAATCCGGTGCGCGCCTTCGAGAAGACGGCCGCCCACGCAGATTCCGCCGCCAACGCCCGTGCCGGCGATGATGCCGAAAACGGTGCCGCAGTCGGCCACCGCGCCATCGGCAGCTTCCGACAGCGCAAAACAGTTCGCGTCATTGGCGACGCGCACCGGCCGGTCGAGAATCGCCGCAAGATCGCGGTCGATCGGATGTCCGATCAGTGCGGTGGAATTGGCGTTCTTCACCAGTCCCGTGCGCGTGCTCAAGGCGCCGGGTATGGCGACGCCCAGCGTTCCGCGCCGGCCGAGTGTTTCCTCCGCCGCCGACACGAGTTGTGCAATCGCGCCGAGTACGTCGCGGTACTCCGTCCGCGGCGTGGCCGCCCTCTCGCGCAGCAGGGTTCGCCCGTCCTCGCCAAGCGCGATTATTTCAATCTTTGTGCCGCCGAGGTCGACGCCGAGGCGCATTGTCTAATCCGCTGCGTTTGGGCGCGACGAAAGCACGGCATGCAGGCGGTGAAGGGCGGCCGGTTCGACCGCGCGCGCCTCACAGAAGCGCAACAAAAGCTTTTCTTCGCTCAGCAGATAGTCGAGCACGCCAGCAAGGAATTCCGGCTCGCCCGCACGCGCCCGCAAGCTGGCCGGGTCCATGCCAGAAACGACCATGAAGGCGGTCAGATCGTCGGGCGAATCCGCCAGAAACGCGAGCGCCTCGAGCGCCAGGATGTCATTATCAGGAACAGCGTTCCGCCCGGGCATCGTCAACAGTGCGTTAAGATATGTAAAGTAATGTTTCCCATCGCCCGCGTCCTCGCGAAACGGTTGGGGTGCAGTCGTGGAGTGGCGCGCGGCGGGTCGGGAGTCAAGCATGGACGCCAAGGCGAAGACGGTGCTGGTTGTCGAGGACAACGAGCTCAACATGAAGCTGTTTCACGATCTTCTCGACGCCCATGGCTACCGGATCCTGCAGACCAAGGACGGCATGGAAGCGCTTGACATTGCCCGCGCGCACCATCCCGATCTTATTCTGATGGATATCCAGTTGCCGGAAGTCTCCGGTCTCGAGGTCACCAAGTGGCTGAAGGAAGACGAATCGCTGAAGGGAATCCCCGTCGTGGCGGTGACGGCCTTTGCGATGAAAGGAGACGAAGAAGTGATCCGCCAGGGTGGTTGCGAGGCCTATATCTCCAAGCCCATTTCGGTCGGAAACTTCCTCGAAACCGTGCGCCGTTTCATCGGCTGAACCCATGACCGCGAGGGTTCTCGTCGTCGACGACGTTCCGGCGAACGTCAAGCTTCTGGAAGCAAGGCTGGCGGCCGAATATTTCGAGATTACGAGCGCATTGAGCGGGCGCGACGCGCTCGCGTCCATGGCCGAACACCAGCCGGACATAGTCCTGCTCGACGTGATGATGCCGGGCATGGACGGCTTCGAGGTCTGTCGCCGTATCAAGAGGAATCCCGCCACCGCCCACATCCCGGTGGTGATGGTCACCGCGCTGGACGAGGCGAAGGACCGGGTTGCGGGGCTCGAGGCGGGCGCCGACGATTTCCTGACCAAGCCGGTCGATGACGCGGCGCTGTTCGCGCGTGTGCGCAGTCTCGTGCGCCTCAAGATGATGACGGACGAACTCCGTCTGCGCGAATCCACCGGCAACGGCATGGGCCTGATCGATCCTGCGCAAACCTTTTCCGAAGCCACTCCGACCGGGCGCATTCTGCTCGTGGAGGATCGGCCGGAGTCGCTCAACTGGTTCAAAAGCACGCTCGGAGCGGACCATGATCTCGTGGCGCTCGACGTCTTCGAGGACGCGCTCGCAAGGGTGCGAAGCGGTGCCTTCGACTTGATGATAGTCAGCCTCGGCCTGCGCGGGTTCGATGGCTTACGACTCTGTTCGCAGCTCCGCTCGTTACCCGAAGGACGCAATGTCCCCATTCTCGTCCTGGTCAGCGAAGGCGACCGCCGCAAATTGCACCAAGCGCTCGAGATGGGCGTGAACGACTATCTGATGCGGCCCGTCGACAAGAACGAGCTGGTGGCGCGGGTGCGAACGCAGCTGCGCAAGAAACGCTATGCCGACACGCTCCGGAAAAACGTCGATCTTTCGGTCGAAATGGCCGTCACCGACCCGCTCACCGGACTGCACAATCGCCGCTACATGGTCCGCCATCTCGAGACGCTGATGGCGAGCGCGGCGCATTCCGGCAAGCCGCTCTCCTTCCTGATCATCGACGTGGATCACTTCAAGTCCGTCAATGACTCCCACGGCCATGCGGCGGGCGACGAAGTGCTGCGGGCCTTTGCCGGCCGCATCGAATCCAACACGCGCGCCATGGATATGGCGTGCCGATACGGAGGCGAAGAGTTCGTCGTCGTGATGCCAGAAACCGATGCTGCCGTCGCGTTGAGCGTGGCTGAGCGCCTCAGGCAGAGCGTCGAAGCGTCGCCGTTCCGGATCAGCCGTCCGCCGGGCGAACTGCACCTGACCGTCAGTATCGGCATCGCGGGATTCGAAATGCCCGAGGACACGGCCGAAGCGCTGCTCCATCGCGCCGACCAAGCGCTCTATCGCGCCAAGAACGAAGGCCGCAACCGCGTCGTCGCCGCCGCGGCGTGACGCGCTCATGCTTCGACAGGCTCAGCATGAGGGAAGTGTTTTCTTCCTCACCCTGAGCCTGTCGAAGGGTGCCTTGGCGCGAGGCGAAAGCCGAAACACTCAGATGTCCAGCTCGCACCATACCGGTACATGATCGGACGGACGTTCGCGGCCGCGGACGTGTTTGTCGATGCCACAGCCTTTCAGACGGTCAGCGGCCTGCGGCGAGAGCAGGACGTGATCGATGCGGATGCCGCGGTTTTTTTGCCAGCAGCCGGCCGTGTAGTCCCAGAAGGTGTATTGATGCGGATCCGGGTGGCAGGCGCGGAACGCGTCCACAAACCCGAGATTGGCGACCCGCCGGAGGGCGGCGCGTGATTCCGGCTGGAACAATGCATCCATCTCCCACGCTTTGGGATCGTAACAATCCTCCGGCATCGGAATCACATTGAGATCGCCCATCAGCGCGAGCGACTCCTCGAGTGCGAGCAGGCCTTGCGCGTGGATTGCGAGCCGGTCGAGCCAGGCGAGCTTGTACTTGAACTTGTCGGTGCCGATCGGATTGCCGTTGGGGGCGTAGATCGAAGCCACGCGCACCACGCCGCGCTCGCCAGGGATCACCGCTTCGATGTAGCGGGCGTGATCATCGCCGTCCCCGCCCGGAAGGCGAGGGGTTGCGTCTTCGAGCGGCCGCTTCGACAGGATCGCCACGCCGTTGTACGACTTTTGTCCGTGTACGGCGCAATTATAGCCGAGCGATTCGAATGCTTCGCGCGGGAATGCCTCGTCGGTGGTCTTGACCTCCTGCAGGCAGACCACGTCGGGGCCGGCCTCCTTCAGCCACTCCTGCACGGCTTCGAGCCGCGCCTTCACCGAATTGACGTTCCAGGTCGCGAGCTTCATGGATGTATATGCGATCGCAGCTACACCGAAAAGCTCGTGCCGCAACCGCAGGACGATGTCGCGTTGGGATTGATGATCTTGAAGGACGCGCCGATCAGGTCGTCCACGAAATCGATTTCGGCGCCATTGAGGAAATCGAGCGAGACCGGATCGACCAGCACGGTCGCGCCGTCCTTCTCGATCACCAGATCGTCGTCGAGTTTCGCGTCCTCGATAACAAAACTGTATTGAAACCCCGAGCAGCCGCCGCCGGTCACCGCGACCCGCAGCATGGAGGGCGATGACTCCGCCGCGAGGATTTCGGCGATTCGCCTGGCGGCGCGCACCGAAACCGTCACGGGAAGCTCCATCGGCGTGTTCATGGCGCTATCCGCGGGTTCATCCATGGGCTTATGTAATCTGTCATGAGCCCTGAACAAAGCCCTTGAACCAGGATCGGACGCCTCTTGGGCGGCTGCTGCCCCCGTTCTTCGAGCCGCCGACTGCGCGTGCGCCCTTCGCCTGCCAGCCCGCATCGAGCCGCGGCCGCTATCATCGGGAGGCCGAGAGCCCGACCCGCAGCTGCTACCAGCGCGATCGCGACCGGATCATCCACTCCACGGCCTTTCGCCGGCTCAAGCACAAAACTCAGGTTTTCGTCCGGCACCAAGGCGATTACTATCGCACCCGCCTCACCCATTCGCTGGAGGTGGCGCAAATCGCGCGCTCCATCGCGCGTGTTCTGGCGATCGACGAGGATCTCGCCGAAGCCGTGAGCCTGGCCCACGATCTCGGACACACGCCCTTCGGACATGCCGGCGAGGAGGCGCTGAGCGAGGCCGCGCGCGAGGTGGGCGGCTTCGACCACAATGCTCACGCGCTCCGGCTCTTGACCCGGCTCGAACATCGCTATGCGGCCTTTGACGGCCTCAACCTCACCTGGGAAACGCTGGAGGGCCTAGTCAAACACAACGGGCCCCTGGCGGGCCACGACTCGGCACGTGCTCTGCCCGCGCCCTTCGCCACCTTCGATGCGCTCTGGCCACTCGATCTGTGGAGCTGGCCCGGCCTGGAGGCGCAGGTTGCAGCGCTCGCCGATGACATCGCCTACGTCAATCACGACATCGATGATGCGCTCAGAGCCGGACTTTTTTCTGTGGACGATCTTGTGGCGGCGCCCCTCGCCGGCGCCTTCGCCGGTGAAGTGATCGAGCGTTATGGCCCTCTCGAGCTTGCGCGGTTCATTGGCGAAGTGGTGCACCGGCTGATGGGCGTGCTCGTGGGCGACGTCCTGGCCGAGACCCGCGCGCGCCTCGCCGTAGCTGCGCCCGAATCGGCGGAGGCCGTGCGCGGACAGGATCTGGCAATGGTCGCCTTTTCACCGGGAAAGGCTCGGGAATTTGCGCAATTGAAGGGTTTTCTGCGCGACCGCATGTATCGCCATCCGCGTGTCACGGCTTCAACGAAATTAGCAAAGGACGTGGTGGCGGAGCTGTACGCGGCATTCGTTGACGATCCGGAGCTTCTGCCGGCGGAGTGGAATGCCGCGTGCGAAGGTGCGAAATTGCCCGTGACCGCGCGGGTCGTGCGCGACTACATCGCCGGTATGACGGACCTCTACGCCCTTCACGAGCACGCGCGCGTGTTCGGCAGGGCGACGGACCTCTGAAAGCGGCTGATCGTGATTCGCCCGCAAGGGAATGGTAGATTCCGTGCGGATGAGATTCGGACGGAGAGCATGGCAAATTTGGAGCGCGACGCCGGCGAACCCGACAATCTGTACGCGTTCGATCCGAACGAGGAGGACGAGGGCGATACGGAGGCCTCGCGCCTGCCTCTGCTGATCGCCATCGCGCTGGTGGTTCTGGCGGCGTTCGCTGGCGTTGTCTGGCTGGCTTACACGCAAGGAGTCGAAGAAGGCCGCGCCGACGCGCCGCGCATCGCCGCTGCCGCAGAGCCCCATAGGGCTTCGCCCAAGACTGCATCGACCCCATCCAACCCGTATGCTGGCCTTAACATTTATCAGCCGCCAGCATCGACCGACGCCGGTAATGAACCGATCGCGCCGATCCCGTCAGGTCATAGCAGGGCTGCCGGCAATTCGCCTCCCGCGCTTCGGCCATCGACTGGCAGCACGGCGGAAAAACCTGCGCCAGCTCCGCAAGTCGCCAAGACAGAATCAGCCCCGCCGCCGGCCAGCGTCGCGCCGAAACCCGAGGCTGCTCCGCTGCCAGTGACTACTCCGCTGCCTGCCACGCCTTCGGCAGATGTTTCCGCTGCCCGGGTTCGGGCAGCCGCGCCCGGCTCGGGCGTCATGCTGCAGATCGGATCCTACAAATCGGATGCCGAGGCGCGGCAGTCCTGGAGCGCCTTCCGGTCACGCCATGCGATCGCCGGCGCATTCAGCGCGGATGTGAAGGAAGTCGATTTGGGCGCAAAAGGTATCTGGTACCGCCTGCGCATTGGAGCCTTCGCGGACAAGCAGGCCGCCGCCGCGTTCTGTGAGAAGCTCAAGGCGCAGGGCGCGAGCTGTATCGTCTCGCGATGACTGTTTGACGCTGGCTGGGGCATGCGCACGCGAACCATTTATGGCTGTGAAGGACCGGTCCTGACGGATTCGGAGCGGCGCTTCTTTGCCGAGGCGCAGCCTTGGGGGTTCATCCTGTTCGCGCGCAACATTGTCGATCGCGAGCAGATCCGCAGGCTCACCGCGGAGATGCGCGCCAGCGTGGGCGACGAAGGCGCACCTGTGCTGATCGACCAGGAGGGCGGACGGATCGCGCGGCTCGGACCACCACTTTGGAAAACCCGGCCCTCCGCCGCGCGCTTCGGCGCGCTCTACGCGTCCTCGGCAGAGAATGCGCGCGAGGCCGCCTATCTCAATGCGCGGTTGATGGCGAACGATCTTGCGGAGCTCGGGATCAGCGTCGATTGCGCGCCGGTCCTCGATGTGCCGGTAGCGGGAGCCGATGCAGTGATCGGTGACCGCGCATTTTCGAACGATCCGGCCGTCGTGATCGATCTCGGCCGCGCGGTTCTCGACGGCATGCTCGACGGCGGCGTCCTGCCCGTGATGAAACACATCCCGGGCCACGGCCGCGCTACCGCCGATACGCACATGGCGCTCCCGCATGTCACGACCGCGGCCGAAGAACTCAGCGCGAGCGATTTCGTGACGTTCCGCAGCCTCAATCGCTGTCCGCTCGCCATGACAGCGCACGTCGTTTTCGACGCCATCGATCCGCAGCGGCCGGCCACAACGAGTCCGAAGGTGATCCGCGACGTCATTCGCGGCGAGATCGGATTCGAAGGCGTGCTGGTGAGCGACGATCTGTCGATGAATGCGCTGAAGGGGCCGTTGCCGGTGCGCACGAAAGCGGCGCTGTTTGCGGGCTGCGATATCGTCCTGCATTGCAACGGGAAAATGGAGGAAATGCAGGAAGTGGCGAGCGAGGCGAAGCCCCTGCACGATCAGTGGCAGAAGCGTTGCGAAGCAGCCCTGTCGCACCTTGCCCCGCCACAGCCGCTGGACGCCGAGGCGGGCGAGGTGAGGCTTGCCCAATTGCTCGAGGGCGTCGCGTGAACGATACCGACGAGGATTTTGAAGCTTTCGAACCGGTCCTTACGTCCGACGAGCCCTTCGTCGTCGCCGTGGACGGCTTCGAAGGCCCGCTCGATCTTCTGCTCGCGCTCGCACGCAGTCAGAAGGTCGACATCACCAGGATTTCGGTGCTGCGGCTCGCCGAGCAGTATCTCGAATTCATCGAATCGGCCAAACGCTGCAATCTCGAACTCGCCGCCGATTACCTCGTCATGGCGGCCTGGCTCGCATATCTCAAATCGCGCCTCCTGCTTCCCCAGCCGGCGGCCGCGGCAGGTGAACCGACGGCGGACGAGATGGCGTCGAGGCTACGCTGGAGGCTCGAGCGCCTGCAGGCAATGCGCGAGACCGCGGCGCGTCTCATGGCGCGAGAGCGGTTGGGGCGGGATGTCTTCGCGCGCGGCGCGCCCGAACCGGTCAACGTCGTCAGACTGCCGGAACACACCGACTCGCTTTACGATCTTCTCTCGGCCTATGCGACGCGCCGGCTGAAGCGCGCGGGCGCACGGTCCTACCGGCCGCAACACGCGCCGGTGCTCCTGATCGAGGAGGCGCGCGAGAGACTGGAACGCATGCTGGGCAGAATCGATAACTGGAGCAGCCTGACGCGGCTTTTGCCGCCCGAATGGTCCGGCGGCGCGCGTCGGCGTTCGGGGCTTGCAAGCACGCTGTTGGCCTGCCTCGAACTCGCGCGCGACGGAAAGCTCGAGATGCGGCAGCTCAAGCCCTTCGACGAAATCTATGTTCGCGACCGCAGTGCGCCGCGGCCGGAGGAGACGCTATCATGAACCAGTTTGTTCGGATGACAGAAATGGTTGCGGAACGCGAAGCGGAAACGGACATTCCGGCCACGACGGACTGCGCAGCCGCGCCGCTGAATGGCGAACACCTGCGAATGCTGGAGGCGATTCTCTTCGCAGCGGCCGCGCCTCTGGATGAAGCGGCGCTCACGGCATCGCTTCCGCAGGGCGCCGACCTCGCTGCACTGCTGGCGGCAATTCAGGGCACCTATGAGCGCCGCGGCGTCAATCTCGTCCGGGTCGCCGGAAAATGGCAGTTCCGCACTGCGCCCGATCTCGCATTCCTGCTGCGCAAGGAACAGCCGGAGCAGAAGCGCCTGTCGCGCGCCGCCATCGAGACGCTCGCCATCATCGCCTATCACCAGCCCGTCACGCGCGCCGAGATCGAGGACATTCGCGGTGTCGCGCTATCCAAAGGCACGCTCGATGCGCTGATGGAAGTTGGCTGGGTAAAAATCCGCGGGCGCAAGCGCACGCCCGGTCGGCCCGTCACCTACGGCACGACGGAATCGTTTCTCCTGCACTTCGGACTGGAAAGCGTGAATCATCTCCCGGGACTCGAAGAACTGAAGGCAGCCGGGTTTCTCGATGCCGTGCCCCCGTCGAGCTTCGAGGTCCCCGCTCCGAGCGACGCGCTTGCGGCCGACGAAGATCCTTATCTGGAGGAGCCCGGAACCGATGGACCGGACCCGTCGGAGGGAGCGTCAGAATAGTTGCTCACCCTCCCCTTTGGGGGAGGTCGAAAATCGTGAGCGCTCTGCAGCGCGAATGATTTTCGGGGAGGGGTGCCGGATGTGAGATCACCCCTCCCCGAGATTTGCTTCGCTCCGCTCGCAAATTTCGACCCTCCCTCAAGGGGAGGGTGGTTTGGTTCATTTATCGAGAACGTTCACATCAAGTGCGCGAACTCTCCCGATCCGCTTGGCCATGGGTGTGACGCGCGAGTCGCCGGGGCGATGTGACACGGAGCGGCCGCGGAAACTCTGCTGCCACCCACGATCCGTCGGGATCGTTTAGAAATCGCACCGCCAGGAGACCCATCATGAAAGCTCGGATCACCGGCATACAGGCGCTCTTTCCGGACGCGCTCAAGGCCCTGCTGGCGCTTGGCGCCTCAGTCGAAAACGCGGGGCTTCCGGCAAAGACCGTCAATCTCGTCCATCTGCGGGCGAGCCAGATCAATGGCTGCAGCGTCTGCGTGGATGGGCATTCCCGCATCATGAAGAAAGCCGACGAGCCGGACGAGCGCATCTACGCGATTGCGGCCTGGCGCGATGCGCCGTACTTCAGCGACGCGGAGCGCGCTGCGCTTGCGCTCACCGAAGCGGTCACGCGGCTCGGCGATTGCGCCGATCCCGTTCCGGACGAAATCTGGGACGAGGCGGCGCGGCACTACAACGAGCGTGCATTGGGCGCGCTCGTCATCCAGATAGCGCTGATCAACGCGTTCAACCGCCTGAATGTCGCCACCCGGCAGGTCGCGGGCGTCTGGAAGCCTTGAGGCACATCAGCGGGGAAGTTTGACCAGCACCGCCTGGCCGTCTTTCAGTGCCAGCGCGAGCCTGCCGTCCCGAAGTGCGATGGCGTCTTTGCCAAACACCTCTGCGCGCCAGCCATGGAGGGCCGCGACGCCATCGTCTTCGTGCGCGGCAAGTCTTTCGACGTCTTCGGAATCGGCGATCAGCCGGGGCGCGACTCCCGCCGCTTCGGCCCGTTGGCGCAGGAGCGATTTCAGGAGATCGACGGCCGATGCGGCCGGCTCCTTCTTGCGCCGCGGTCTTTCGGGTTCGATTCCCGCCGGCGGCTCGGCCTCGCGGCTGTTTGCAATTTCTTCGAGCAGCGCCTTTCCGAGGCGCGAGGCGGCAAAGCCTTTCGGAACGGTCCGGATGTGCTCGAGCCCGGCTGCGTTTTCGGGCGGGTGGGCGGCGATCTCGAGCAGGGCTTCGTCCTTCACGATGCGGTTGCGCGGCAGATCCCGCGTCTGCGCTTCGCGCTCCCGCCAGGCCGCAATGGCGGCGAGGACCGTGAGAAAGCGTTTGTTGGTGGTTCGGGGTTTCAGCCGTTTCCAGGCAAGCGTGGGTTCCAGCCGATAAAGCGAGGGTTGCTGGAGCGCGGTGATTTCTTCCTGAACCCAAGAGGCGCGGCCGGTGCGTTCGAGCTGCCGCGCGAGCGCCTCGTAGACGACGCGCAGATGCGTGACATCGGCCAGCGCATATTCGAGCTGGCGTTTGGTCAGGGGGCGCCGGCTCCAGTCGGTGAAGCGCGCCGATTTGTCGATCTCCGCATGCGCGAGACGCCGTGCGAGAGTCTCATAGGAAGCCGATTCCCCGAAGCCGCAGACCATCGCCGCGATTTGCGTGTCGAACAGCGGATCGGGAATCACGCCGCCCTGGATGCAGAAGATTTCGATGTCCTGCCGGGAGGCATGGAGGACCTTCAGCACCGGCGATTTGAGGAGCCCGTAAAAGGGCGCAAGATCGAGACCCTCGACCATTGGGTCGATGATTGCTTCGATACCGGGCGCGGCGACCTGAACGAGGCAGAGCCTCGGCCAATAGGTCTGGTCGCGCATAAATTCCGTATCGAGCGCGATGTAGGGCGCCCCGGCAAGTTCGGAGACGAGCGCCTCGAGCGCCTTGTTGGTATCGACTATGGCCATGGGCCGGTCATAGCGGATTCGGGATCGCTGTCATATTCGGCGCGGGATCGTTTCCTGGGACCGCGGGCGTCCCGCCCGTGTCATGGCCGAGGCCACTCCTTGGCAGCCGGTATGTGTTTGAGAGCGTGCGGGCGGGACGCCGCGGTCCCAGGGCAAAGCGGTCCCAGGGCAAACTTGACCCTCGGCGCCCGACCCGCCATTAACCCGGCCTTTTCCGGCAGGAAGCGGCATGCACGCCTATCGCACCCACGACTGCGGATCCCTGCGCCAGGAAAGCGTGGGGCAGCGTGTCCGCCTCTCGGGCTGGGTAAACCGCCGCCGCGACCATGGCGGGCTTCTGTTCCTCGATCTGCGCGACCACTACGGGATCATGCAGTGCGTGGTCGAGCCGGAGTCGCCCGCCTTTGCCGAAGCCGACCGTGCGCGCGCGGAATGGGTGGTGACGGTCACCGGGCCCGTGGTCGCGCGCACGCCCGATACGATCAACCGCGAGATGCCGACCGGCGAAGTCGAACTGCGCATTGAGCAGTTCCAGGTGCAGTCGGTCGCGCAGGAACTGCCGCTGCCGGTATTCGGCGATGTCGATTATCCGGAGGAGGTGCGGCTCAAATACCGGTTTCTCGATTTGCGGCGCGAAAGGCTGCACCACAACATCACGCTGCGCTCAAAGGTGATCCAGTCGATCCGCAGACGGATGATCGCGGGCGGCTTCACCGAATTCCAGACGCCGATCCTCACCGCCTCTTCGCCGGAAGGCGCTCGCGACTTCCTCGTGCCGTCGCGGCTGCATCCGGGAAGGTTCTATGCGCTGCCGCAGGCGCCGCAGCAGTTCAAGCAGCTCGTCATGGTGGCGGGATTCGACCGCTATTTCCAGATCGCGCCCTGTTTCCGCGACGAGGACGCGCGCGCCGACAGAAGCCCCGGCGAGTTCTATCAGCTCGATCTGGAAATGAGCTTCGTCACCCAGGAGGATGTGTTCGCCGCCGTCGAACCGGTGCTCGCCGGCGTATTCGAAGAATTTGCGGACGGCCGCGCGGTCTCGCCGCCGCCGTTCCGCCGCATTTCCTACGACGACGCGCTCCTGAAATACGGCTCCGACAAACCGGACCTGCGCAATCCGATCGAAATTGCTGACGTAAGCGACGTGTTCGGTCGCGCCGATGTGGAATTCCGGGCCTTCAAGGAGAAGAGCGTGCGGGCCATCCCGGCGCCAGGCGCAGGCGCGCAGCCGCGGTCGTTTTTTGACAAAATGGTCGAATGGTCGCGCGCGGATTTGGGCGCGGGCGGGCTGGGTTACGTCATCTTCGAGAACGACGGCGAAAGGCTCGCCGCCAAAGGGACACTCGCAAAATTTCTGTCGGCGGATGCACTGGAAGCGCTGGCGCAGCACACCGGCGCGAAGCCCGGCGACGCTGTGTTTTTCGCCGCAGACACACCCGGGCGCGCGTCGGCTGTTGCCGGCGCCGTGCGCACCCGTCTCGGCCGCGACTTTGGCCTGATTGCGGAACGGAAATTCGAATTCTGCTGGATCGTCGATTTTCCGATGTACGAGTGGAACGAGGAGCACGGCCGCATCGATTTCTCGCACAATCCGTTCTCGATGCCCAATTTCGACCGCGCCGCGTTTCTCGCGCTCGATGCGTCCGATCGCGACACGATGCTCGGTATGAAAGCATTTCAGTATGACATCGTCTGCAATGGCGTGGAGCTGTCATCGGGCGCGATCCGCAATCACGATCCCGAAGTGATGCTCAAAGCGTTCGAGATTGCGGGTTACACGCGCGATGAAACAGAAGCGCGCTTCCCGGGCATGCTGAATGCCTTCCGCTACGGCGCGCCGCCACATGGCGGCACCGCACCGGGCATCGACCGCATCGTCATGCTGATTGCGGGCGAGGAGAACCTGCGCGAAGTGACGATGTTCCCGATGAACCAGCAGGCCGAAGACCTGATGATGGGCGCTCCGTCGGAGGTTTCCGAGAAGCAACTCCGCGAGCTGCATATCCGCGTGGTGAAGTCCGACGCATCGCGTTAGATTCGTTTGCGGGCAGCGAGATTAATTTCGGGGACTGCAATGAATCTGGTCGGACAATACGACTCGCCCTATGCGCGCCGCGTCGCGATCTCGCTGCGGGTTCTGGGATTTCCGTACGAGCACGACACGCGTTCGGTGTTCGGGGATTTCGAGGCGATCCGGCGGATCAATCCGGCCGGCCGCATACCCGTACTGATCCTCGATGACGGCAGAGCGCTGGTCGACTCGTCTGCCATTCTGGATTGGCTCGATCACGAGGTGGGACCGGATCGCGCGCTGCTGCAGCCAACCGGTGCGGAACGCCAGCGGGCCCTGCAACGGATCGCGCTCGCCACCGGTGCGATCGACAAGATCGGCGCGGCCGCCTACGAGCGTCTCATGCGGCCGGAAGCTCTGCGCTGGCCCGAATGGATCGCACGTTGCCGCGCACAGGGCGCGGGCGCGCTCGCCGTGCTCGACAAGGAGCGATGGCCCGAAGACGCGCCGCTCGACCAGGCCCGGATCACCACGGCCTGCGCAATCGCCTACGCGAAGTTAGCTGATCCGGAGCTTATGCCTTCGGGCCGGTTTCCCGCGCTCGACGCGCTTTCGGCTGGATGCGAAGCCCGGGCGGAATTCGTGGCCACCAGTGTTGCCGACTACGCGCTCCCGCGCGGGTAGGACGCACAGAATTCCTTAACGAAAGTTTCCTAACGTCCGCAGCCGAAACACATTCGGGGTCGGTCCGTGCGATATCTTCGGTCTTATTATATCCCTGCTGTCCTGTTCGCGAGCGCTGCTCCGGCGGCTGCCGCAGTCACGATCTCGACGGCCGCGACGCAGAACGTGAGCTGCGCTGCCGGAGTTTGCACGCCGACGGCTGCGAATGTCGTTCTCAACGCTAATGATCTCGAAACCATGCTGGCGTCCGGCAATGCCGAAGTGACGACGACCGGCACGGGCGTGCAGGCCAATGACATCCGCATTGCGGCGCGCGTTTCCTGGTCGGGTACGAGCACACTCTCGCTGGACGCGTTCAAATCCGTTGCCGTCGAGCGGCCGGTGACGGTCGAGGGAACGGGCGGCGTCTCTGTCAGGACGAACGATGGCGGCAACGGCGGTGACTTCGCCTGCGAAAACGCCGGGCGTCTTACGTTCAAGAGCGGTTCGAGTGCGCTCACGATCAACGGCACGAGCTACAGGCTTCTTTCGAATATCGCCACGCTCGCGAGCGCCATCGACGCGAATCCGTCGGGCGCGTTTGCACTTGCCGGAAGTTACGACGCGAGCCGCGACGGCACCTACGCCACGCCCCCGGTTCCGACGGTATTCACGGGCTCCTTCGAGGGCCTTGGCAATGCGATCTCCAATCTCACCATCAATGATCCGACGGACGATTCCTTCGTCGGTCTGTTTGCAGAAATTGCCGGGACTGCGACTCTCGCCAATATGCGGCTCTTGAATGAAAGTGTCACGGGCGGGTCGGGAACGTCGTCGCAATCACTGACCGAATCCATCGGCGGTGTGGTCGGCAATGGCGCCGGCGGCAGCATCGCGCATGTGTTCGTCAGCGGTACTGCATCGGGCGGCTCATACGCACCGATCGGCGGCCTGACTGGTGCAATGACGGGCACTATCACTGCATCAAGCGCGGCTATGGCCATTAAAGGCGGAAACCTTGGCGCCGCCGGCGGGCTCGTCGGGATTGGCTTATCAACAGTTCGGGACTCCGTTGCCACTGGAGACGTTTCGGGCAGCGGCTTTGTCGGAGGGCTCGTCGGGGCGGAGAGCGGAGAAATCGAACATTCATTCGCGACCGGAAAGGTAACGGCCACGGACGACTCGACGTCGGCCGGCGGCCTCGCGGGAATTAGCGAATTCGAAATCCATGGTTCCCACGCGACCGGTGCAGTATCCTGCATACTGAATTGCGGCGGGCTGGTGGGATTCCTTGGCGGCGGCCCAGAGCCTGTTGCCAAAATCAACCAGTCCTGGGCGGCCGGGAGCGTCACGAGCAGCGGCGGTGGCGGCGGACTTGTGGGTTACAATGAATTGGGTGCGATTTCCGACACCTACGCGACGGGTGCCGTTTCGGCGCAAGTATCGGGTGGACTGGCCGGGCAGAATGACAACTCCGGATCGGGCGATCACGCGATCCAGCGTTCCTATTCGAGTGGCGCTGTGAATGGCTCGGACGGTTTCTCCGGCGGACTGATCGGCGCTGATCAGTTCACAAGCACGATGAAACGGAGCTACTGGGACATGACAACAAGCGGCATTACTGATCCGGGGCAGGGCGCCGGGAATATCGCGAACGATCCGGGCATCAAGGGGCTGAGCAACGCAAAGCTGCAATCGCGCCTGCCGGACGGATTCAGCTCCCGCATCTGGACGGAAAATCCGTCCATCAATAGCGGACTTCCATATCTTATTGCGAATCCGCCGCCGCGCTGACCACCAGCAACTCATGCGCGTATTGCGGGTTGGGCATGCCGTTGCGGGACGGTGCGCCGAAAGGCTATGAGGTGCGCCGCGCTTGCGAGCCGGGCGCGTCTTCTGGAATTCGCGGAGTGCCGGTGTGGCGGAGATGGATGTCGCGGATGTAAGCATTGCCCGGTCGCCTTTAGCGGCGGCCCGCCCGTCCACGCGCGCGGCTGCAGCGCCGCCCATCATCACGATCCGCAATCTTACCAAGACCTACGCGTCCGGTCTTCAGGCGCTGAAGCCGATCGATCTCGATATCCGGAAGGGCGAGATCTTCGCGCTTCTGGGTCCGAACGGCGCGGGCAAGACAACGCTCATCAGCATCGTCTGCGGCATCGTCACGCCGACGGGCGGTGAAATCGTCGCGGGCGGCCATGACATTCGCCGCGATTATCGCGCCGCGCGGATGAAGATCGGACTGGTGCCGCAGGAGCTGACGACCGATCGCTTCGAAACGGTGTGGGACACGGTCACCTTCAGCCGTGGCCTGTTTGCGCGCGTGCCCGATCCGGCTTACGTCGAGACGGTGCTGCGCGAGCTGTCGCTGTGGGACAAGCGCAAGGGTTCGATCCAGACGCTCTCGGGCGGCATGAAGCGGCGCGTGATGATCGCGAAGGCTTTGAGCCACCAGCCCACCATCCTGTTCCTCGACGAGCCGACCGCAGGCGTGGACGTCGAACTGCGGCGCGACATGTGGGCGCTGGTGCGGCGGCTGCGCGAAGGTGGCGTTACCATCATTCTGACCACGCATTACATCGACGAAGCGGAAGAGATGGCCGACCGCATCGGCGTGATCAACAAGGGCGAGCTGATCCTCGTCGAGGAAAAGACCACGCTGATGAAGAAGCTCGGCAGCAAGAAGCTCACGCTTGTGCTGCAGGAGCCGCTGAAGGCCATTCCGGAGGCGCTCGCCGAATGGCATCTGTCGCTGCGCTCGGGCGGCAGCGAGCTTGTCTACAGTTTCGATATCAAGGCGGAACACACCGGAGTGCCCTCGCTGCTCAGGCGGCTCAGCGATCTCGGGATCGGCTTCCGCGATCTCGTGACCACGCAGAGTTCGCTCGAAGACATTTTCGTGAGCCTGGTCAGCGAACGTGCGGAGCGCCCATGAGACCACTGGTCTTCAACAGCCACGGCGTGCTCGCCATCTACCGTTTTGAAATGGCGCGGGCGTGGCGCACCATCTGGCAAAGTCTCGTTACGCCGGTCATCACCACCTCGCTCTATTTCATCGTGTTCGGCGCCGCGATCGGCTCGCGCATGACCCATGTCGGCGGCGTGCCCTATGGCGCCTTCATCGTGCCGGGGCTCATTCTGCTCTCGTTGTTCCAGCAGAGCATCTTCAATGGCGCCTTCGGCATCTACATGCCCCGTTTCATCGGTACGGTGTACGAGCTTCTTTCGGCGCCCCTGTCGCCGCCGGAAATCGTGCTCGCCTATGTGGGGGCCGCGGCGACCAAATCCATCGTGCTCGGCGTCGTCATTCTGGGCACCGCCGCCCTCTTCGTGCCCATCCACATTCTTCATCCCTTATGGATGATCGCCTTTCTTGTGCTGACGTCGGTCACCTTCAGTCTCTTCGGCTTCATCCTCGGCATCTGGTCGAAAAGCTTCGAGCAGATGCAGATCATTCCCATGCTGATTGTGACGCCGCTCGCGTTTCTGGGCGGGGCGTTTTATTCGATCGATATGCTTCCCGCCACCTGGCGCGCCGTTGCCTACGCCAATCCCGTCGTCTATCTGATCAGCGGCTTCCGCTGGAGCTTCTACGGCCGCTCCGACGTGCAGGTGGCGATCAGCCTCGGCGCCACGCTCGCCCTGCTTGTGCTCTGCCTCGCCATCGTGAGCTGGATGTTCAAGACCGGCTACCGCCTGAAGAGCTAATCAAAATCCAGTTGTCATTCCCGGGAAAGCGGGAACCCAGGTTCGTAAACATGAAGAACTGCTACTGGCCGTTGAATAGATTTTTGCACGCTAAGTCTTTTATTTCGACTGTAATACTCTGGGTCCCCGCTTTCGCGGGGATGACAAGCTTGGTAACGTTAAGGTCCGTCCAGTCGAAGGAGGCGAGGTGACCACGTATATCCATGCGGGAACGCTGCTGGCAATTCCGGGGCGGGAGCCGGTTACGCGGCAGACCGTCGCGATCGAGAAGGGACGCATTGTCTCCATCGACGCCGGCTTTACCGCGCCCAAATCCGACGATTCCGTCATCGATCTCTCCGACCATTTCGTGCTGCCCGGTCTGATCGATTGCCATGTGCATCTGACCGGCGAATTCGGCCCGCGGCACAAGCTCGATATCGTCGAAGAATCGCCAACGGCGGTCGCGTTGCATGCGGCGCGGCATGCGCGCGTCACGCTCGAAGCTGGCTTCACGACAGTGCGCGATCTCGGCGAGATCGGCGGGGCAGGGGACGCAATATTCTCCCTGCGCAATGCGGTGGCGAAGGGCCATGTACCGGGACCGCGCATCTTTGCCGCGGGCTCGATCATCTCGCCCACGGGCGGGCACGGCATCGCCTGCGGCTATCGTGACGACATCAATCTTCTGCTCGACGCGAGCGGACGCGGCGACGGCGCGGACGGGTGTCGCAAGGCCGTGCGCCGGCAGATTTCCCGTGGCGCCGATTTCATCAAGTTTGTAGCCACGGGCGGAGTGCTGACCGATACCGCGACCGGCACCGATCGCCAGTTCTTCGATGACGAATACGAAGCGATCGTCGCGACCGCGCACATGCTGGGACGCAAGACGACCGCGCATGCGCATGGCGCCGACGGCATGAAAGCGGCGCTGAAAGCCGGCGTGGACGGCATCGAACACGGCACCTTCATGGACGAGGAAGTGATCGACACAATGCGCGCGCGCGGCATCTTCTACGTGCCGACGACACTTGCCGGCGTGACTGTAGCGGAATATGCGACGAAGCAGGATTTCATGCCGCCCGCGATCCGCGAGAAGGCGCTCGCCGTCGGGCCACAAATTCTCGAAACGCTGCGGCGCGGACACGACGCGGGCTTGCGCATCGCGTTCGGCACCGACACCGCCGTCTCCCCGCATGGCGAGAACGCGCGCGAATTCGCGCTGATGGCAAAGGCCGGAATGAGTGCGATGGAGTGTATCGTGGCGGCGACGCGCACGGCAGCCGAGCATATTGGTCAGACGCACAATCTGGGCTCGATTGAACCCGGCAGGGCCGCGGATATGATCGCGACCGTGTCGAGCCCGCTTGACGACATCGGCGAATTGCAAAACGTCCGGTTCGTGATGCGCGACGGGATCGTGTTCAAAAATACAAAACGGTAGACCAACCGAACGGGAGTGGTGAGATGATGGAATCCCCTGCGTTTTTCAGGGCAGTTCGCATTACGGTAATTTCGGGTCTTCTTGGCGCCGCGTTTGCCGCGCCTGCGTCGGCGCGCGGCTTTCAGGTCATTCACGATTTCACCAATGGCGCGGACGGCGGCGTACCGCCCTACACGCTCGTGCTCAACAAGAAGGATCAGCTGATCGGTGCGGCAAACGAGGGCGGCACGAACAATGCGGGTGTCGTGTTCCGCATGAAACAAGGCAAGGCCGGCTGGAGCCTGAAGCCGCTCTACAACTTCGACGGCGCGGACGGACAGCCCGGCTGGGGCGTGACGCGGAACCAGGGCAGCATCTATTCGAACGCGAGCTATGCGAGCGTTTTCGGCGGGCCTTGCGGCAGCGCGATGCAGATCAATCACGCGAACGGCACCTGGCAGGGCGTCCTGATGTGGACCTACACGAAGGACATCGACGGCTGCCCCACCGGTAATCTGGTGCTCGATTCGGCGGGGAATGCCTATGGCGTGACGCAGAACGGCGGCCCGAACGGCTGGGGCGCGGTGGTCGAACTGTCGCCGTCGGGTTCGAGCTGGACGGAGACGATCCTCTACGCATTCACGGGAGGAAGCGACGGCGGCTCGCCCTATTCGGGTCTGGTCTTCGACAACGCGGGCAACCTCTATGGCGCAACGACGCGGGCCGGCAATTCCGGTTGCGGCCAAGGCTGCGGAACGGTGTTCGAACTCTCTCCGTCGCAATCGGGCTGGACGTACCAGGTGCTCTACACATTCCAGGGCGGCAATGACGGCGGCCAGCCCACGGCCGGTCTGATTTTCGATACGGCCGGCAATCTTTATGGCGCAGCGGAGTCGTACGGCGCGAACGGCGGCGGCACTGTGTTCGAGCTCTCCCCGTCAAACGGATCGTGGACCTTCAACCTGCTGACCAGCATGACGGGAAGCGGCGGGCCGGTCGCAGCGCTCACGCTTGCACCCTCCGGCGCGATCTACGGGACGAATTTTTTCGACGGCGCCGACGGCTACGGCTCGGTGTTCAAGCTGACGTCGTCAGGCGGCACATGGACCTACAAGAATCTGCACGACTTCACCGGCAGCGCCGACGGCGGGTATCCCGGCGGCGGCATCACGCTCGACAGGCAGGGGAATGCCTACGGCACCACCGTCCTCGGCGGCGCCGACAATTACGGCGTGGTGTACGAGATCGGAAAGTAGTTTCCGGGACCGCGGGCGTCCTCGCCCGCCTCATGCCGTCGTCCTCGCCCTGAGCGTGTCGAAGGGCGCCAGGTGCACGCTTCGCGGGCTCACGCTTCGACGGGCTCAGCGTGAGGATTCGGTTGACGCGGGCGGGGCGTCCGCGGCCCAGGTACTTTTTTGCGGCAGCCTGTCGGAAACGGGCATACTCCGCCGTCCTTGGAGAGACGGAGCCCTGCCCATGCTGTACGCCCTGTTGTGTTACAACGACGAAGACGTGGTCTGGTCGTGGAGCAAGGAGGAGGACGAGGCTGTCATGGCACGTCTTCGCGTGGTGCATGAGCGCCTGACCTCCTCGGGCAAGATGGGGCCGTCGCTCCGGCTTCTCCCAACCACCTCCGCCACCACACTGCGCAAAAGCCAGGAGCCGCCTCTCGTCATAGACGGCCCGTTTGCCGAAACCAAGGAACAGCTCCTCGGCTTTTACATCGTCGACGTGGCGGGACTCGATGAAGCCCTTGATATTGCACGCGAGCTTGCCGCCGCAAACCCTTGCGGTGCCTACGAGATTCGCCCGGTGGCTCTGTACAATCCCGACAGCCGCCGGGCTCAGGCCGCATGAGCGATACCGCCTGGATCCACGCGGCTCTGACCGCGGCGCGGCCCCAGGCGGTGGGCGCGTTACTGCGCTATTTCCGCGATCTCGACAGGGCCGAGGAGGCGTTCCAGGAGGCCTGCCTCAGGGCGCTGAAGAACTGGCCGCAGAACGGGCCGCCGCGCGATCCCACTGCCTGGCTGATCCTCGTCGGTCGCAATGCGGCGCTGGATGGCGCGCGCCGGCAGAAGTGCGAAGCGCCGCTGCCGCCGGATGAAGCAATTTCCGACCTCGAAGATGCGGAAGCCACACTGGTCGATCGGCTCGACGGTTCGGAATACCGCGACGACGTGCTGCGCCTTCTCTTCATCTGCTGCCATCCCGAACTGCCGGATACGCAGCAGATCGCGGTCGCGCTCCGCATCGTTTCCGGTTTATCGGTGAGGCAGATCGCGCGCGCGTTTCTCGTCGGCGAAAGTGCGATGGAGCAGCGTATCACGCGCGCCAAAGCCCGCATCGCGAAAGCCGACGTGCCGTTCGAGGCCCCCGGCGCAGTGGAGCGCAGCGAACGGCTCGCCGCCGTTGCCGCGATGATCTATCTCCTGTTCAATGAGGGTTATTCGGCCGGGGCTTCCCCCCTGCGGTTGCAGCTGTGCGACGAGGCGATCCGACTTGCGCGTCTGCTGCTGCGCCTTTTTCAGACGGAACCCGAAATCATGGGACTAACGGCGCTCATGCTGTTGCAGCACGCGCGCGGCGGGGCCCGCTTTTCGGCGGAAGGCGAGCTCATCCTTCTGGAAAATCAGGATCGCAAACTGTGGGATGGCAAGCTGATCACCGAAGGGCTCGCGCTCATCGACAAGGCGATGCGCCACCAGCGGCCGGGTCCGTATCAAATCCAGGCGGCGATCGCGGCCACGCACGCGCGCGCGGCGCGCGCGGAAGAGACCGACTGGGCGCAGATCGAGGCGCTCTATGCCGCACTCGAACGGTTTCAGCCGTCGCCGGTGATTACGCTCAATCGGGCAGTGGCTGTGTCCAAAACCACAGGTCCCGCAGCCGCGCTCGCACTGATCGAGCCGCTGGAGCCGAAGCTTCTGGCCTACTTCCACTACTTCGGCGCGAGAGGCGCATTTCTTCTTCAGCTTGGCCGGCAAGAGGAAGCGCGCGTCGCCTTCAATCGCGCAATAGCTCTTGCGAACACGCCCGCGGAAGCAAATCACATCCGCATGCACCTTGACCGGCTGGAACGGGACAGCCTTCCCGCAGTGGCAAAATAATTTTCGGGCTGCTGTCGGCCGGCGAATGCCGGCATCGTCCTTGGCCCGGAAATGGTCCTTTCAGGGAGAAATCCATGTCACTGGCAAAACAATCGCAAACTCCGGCCACCGCGCCCGTCAAAGGCGGTGTGGTCGCCTACCTGATCCTCGACGGCGCGCTCAAAGCCGCCGAATTCTATCAGCGCGCATTTGGTGCCGAGATCGCAGCCGCGCAGCCGCCGGATGCGAAAGGACGCACCATGCATGTCCATCTGTATCTCAATGGCGGCTCGCTGATGCTGTGCGATGCGTTTCCCGAGCACGGCTGCGAGCATCAGAAACCGCAGGGTTTCACGCTCACGCTGTCGGTGCGCGATATCGACAGCTGGTGGAAGCAGGCAACAGAAGCGGGCGCCACGGTCGTAATGCCGATCCAGGAAATGTTCTGGGGCGACCGCTACGGCCAGCTGCGCGATCCGTTCGGCGTAGCGTGGGCGCTCGACCAACCGAAGCACTGACCCTTCGACAAGCTCAGGGTAAGGACACGTTACCGGCCCCTCATGCTGAGCCGGTCGAAGCACCCTTCGACAGGCTCAGGGTGAGGAAGAAAGAAAAAACCTCATGCTGAGCCTGTCGAAGCATGAGAGCGGCACGAAAAAGAATGGAGTAAAGCGTCATGGACAAGATCACGCCGTTCCTGTGGTTCGACGACAAGGCCGAGGAGGCCGCGAAGTTCTACACCTCGGTTTTCAAGGATTCCAAAATCCTCGAAACCAGCTATTACAACGAGGCGGGTCCGCGACCAAAGGGATCGGTGCTGACGGTGTCGTTCGAGTTGTTCGGCCAGGAGTTCGTGGCGCTGAACGGCGGCCCGCATTACACGTTCACGCCGGCTGTTTCCTTCTTCGTTCGTTGTGACACGCAGGACGAACTTGACGGTTATTGGAACAGGCTCGCCGAAGGCGGCATGCCGCTGCAATGCGGCTGGATTACCGACAAGTATGGCATGACCTGGCAGGTCGTACCGAAAGGTCTGGTCGAAATGCTGCAGGACAAGGATCAGGAGCGCGCCGCGCGAGTAACTCGCGCGATGTACCAGATGGTGAAGCTCGACATCGCCGGACTCCGGCAGGCATATGAGGGAAAGTAACAGCGCTGCAATTCTCCATTTCTTGTCATTCCCGCGCAAGCGGGACCCAGAGCACTGCGCCGGTCGAATGGGTCTCGCGTCGGACGATTCGTTGGCGGTCGGTGATGACGTCGTCGCCACCGCGAATCCGGGTTCCCGCTTTCGCGCAGGGCTGTCCGGGGAAAAAGCGCAGCAGCGTCGGCGCAACACAATTGGAAGGCATTGTTCGCGGTCGCCGAACAGAATGGCCACGCGGAGGCGCGGCCCGCCTCCGCGTGAATCATTTGCCGCCCGACCGCTCAGGGCCCGGGCGACCGGGCCCTTTTTCTTGCGGACCGGGTCTTACTTACTTTCGTGCAGCGAGCATGTAATTGACGTCGGTGTCGGACGACAGGCGCCAGTCCCAGGCGAGGGGATCGAAACTCACGCCCTGGATCGAGAGGATGTCAAATCCGCAGTCTTCGATTTCGCGCGACAATTCGCCGGCAGAAACAAATTTTCGCCAGTCGTGTGTGCCGGGCGTGACCCAGCCGAGCACATATTCGGCGCCGAATTTGGCCAATGCGAGTGCCTTCAGGGTACGCGCGATGGTGGCGACGAAAAGAAGCCCCCCCGGTTTCACAAGCGCTGCGCAGGAGCGCAAAAAATCTCCCCTGTCGGCGACGTGCTCGACGATTTCCATGGCGGTGACGATATCGAACACGGCGCCTTTGGCTTGGAGCGCTTCCGCGGTTGTGCAGCGATAGGCGGGGCGCGGCTGCGTGTCCGCTGCGTGGGCGAGCGCCGCAGCGATGCTCTCCTCTGCTGCGTCAACGCCGAGCACGGAAAATCCCTGCCGCGCGAGAGGCTCGGCGAGCAGCCCGCCGCCGCAGCCCACATCGAGCAGCGACAGGCCCTCAAACGACGAGAGCGCATTCGCGTCGCGCTCAAAATGCAGCGCGGCGGTATTGCGGATAAACGCCAGCCGCCTCGGATTCAGGCGGTGCAGCTGCGCAAACGGGCCTTTCGGATCCCACCATTGCCGGGCAAGCGCGGCGAATTGCGCAACTTCGCGCGCATCGATCGACGACGGGGGGGAAGCGATGGACAAGGATCGGCGTTGAGCGCGGGACATGCGGCGTCTATGAAAGCCCATCTGCAGCATACGCGCCGCGAGGGCGAGGACCAGAGGCCGATGGCCAGGATCGTGATGAAATTCGGCGGCACCTCGGTGGCCGATCTCGATCGCATCCGCCATGTCGCTTCGCTGGTGAAATGCCGGATCGATGCCGGCGACGAGGTGGCGGTCGTGGTCTCCGCCATGGCCGGCGAGACCGACAAGCTCGTGCGCTGGGCACGCGAACTTGCAGCCCTGCATGAGCCGCGCGAGTACGACGTGGTAGTGGCGGCCGGCGAGCAGATCACCGCGGGACTGCTCGCCATCGCTCTGGGTTCGATGGGCGCACGCGTGCGCTCCTGGCTGGGCTGGCAGATTCCGCTGCGGACTTCCTCCGTGCACGGCGCCGCGCGCATTGTCGGCATCGACGCGGAGCGCCTTGGCGCCGCACTCGCACGCGGCGAGGCCGCCGTGATTGCGGGCTTCCAAGGCGTCGCGGAAGGCGAGCGAATTTCGACCCTGGGACGGGGCGGCTCCGACACGAGCGCGGTCGCGATTGCCGCGGCTCTCCAGGCCGACCGCTGCGACATCTTTACCGACGTGGACGGCATCTACACGACCGATCCGAGGATCGTGGCGCGTGCGAGACGGCTGGCGCGCGTCGACTACGAAGAGATGCTGGAGCTCGCGTCACAGGGCGCAAGAGTCCTGCAAACGCGCTCCGTGGAAAGCGCGATGCTCCATCGCGTTCCCGTGCGCGTGCTCTCGACGTTCGATGCGGACGGTGATGGCACGCTGCTTTGCGACGAGGACGATATCATGGAAAAGAAGCCCATTACCGGCATCGCCTATTCGCGCGACGAGGCGAAGATCACGCTGCGGCGCATTCCGGACCGGCCAGGTATAGCCGCCGCGATTTTCAGCCCGCTCGCCGATGCCGGAGTCAATGTCGACATGATCGTGCAGAACGTTTCCGAAGACGGCCGCCGGACGGATCTGACTTTCACGGTCGGCCGCGCCGAACTCGCGCGTGCGCTCCACGCGATCGAAAACGCGGCGCCCGCGATCGGCTACCGCGATCTTGTTTCCGATGCGGATGTAGCCAAGGTTTCCGTGATCGGCATCGGCATGCGCGCGCACCCCGGCGTGGCGCAGACGATGTTCCGCACACTCGCGGAAAAAGGCATCAACATCCAGGTCATTTCGACTTCGGAAATCAAGGTGAGCGTTCTCATCGCGGAAGAATATGTGGAGCTTGCGGTTCGTGCGCTGCATTCCGCTTACGAGCTCGATGCGGAGTGATTTGATGTTGCTTACGCTCTGGCGCTTTCCTCCCCCGCTCGCGGGGGAGGTGCCGCCGAAGGCGGCGGAGGGGGGCCGTGCAGGTGGAGAGACCCCCTACGGCGCTTCGCGCCACTTCCCCCGCAAGCGGGGGAAGAAACAGCTTGTTGCGTATCTCGCAAATCGGGAGCGCAGCTAATGCCGGCGATCGCGGCGGGCGGACCGCGCCTGCTGCTCCGGCGACTGCGCGAGATCATGGCGGAACGGAGCAGCGCCCAGGCGCGTCTCGACCGGCTCGTCGCGGTGATCGCCGCCAACATGGTGGCCGAAGTCTGTTCGATCTATCTGCGGCGCGCCGGCAACGCGCTCGAACTGTTTGCAACCGAAGGTCTGAACCGCGCCGCGGTACATCGCACGCGCATGCGCTCTGGCGAGGGACTGGTGGGGCTCGTTGCGGAAACGGCCGAGCCGATCAATCTCAGCGAGGCGCCGAGTCATCCGAGATTTTCCTATCGTCCGGAGACGGGCGAAGATCCTTTCCGCTCGTTTCTCGGCGTCCCCGTCGTCCGCGGCGGACAGCTCTACGGCGTGCTCACCATACAAAACCGCGCGGCACGCCAATACGACGAGGAGGAAGTCGAAGCGTTGCAGACTGTGGCGATGGTTCTGGCGGAGATCGTCGCGCACGGTACGCTCATCGACATCGCCGAACTCGACGAACCCGAACTGCGCGCGGACCAGCCGCGCGCCTTCAAGGGCGAAGGGCTGTCCGAAGGTATCGCCGTCGGCCATGTGGTGCTGCACGAACCTCGCGTGAAAGTCGAGCGCATGATCGCCGACGATCCCGTGCTCGAAACACAGCGGCTCGAGGACGCGCTCGAGAAGCTCCGCCAGTCCGTCGATACAATGCTCGAGTCGAGCGAACTGGATCTCACCGAAGAAAGCCGCGAGGTGATCGAAGCCTACCGCCTGTTCACGGAGGACCAGGGCTGGCGTCAGAAACTCAGCGATGCGGTGCGTTCGGGTCTGACGGCCGAGGCCGCTGTGGAGCGCGTCCAGGACGAGTTGCGGCTGCGCGTAACCCGCATGGGCGACGCGTTTCTGCGCGAACGCCTGCACGATTTCGAGGATCTGGCGCGCCGTCTTCAGAGACAGCTCGGCGGCGACGCTCTGCAGCATGCACGGGATTTGCCGGCCGATCCGGTGATTGTTGGTCGCGCGATGGGACCGGCCGAACTGCTCGATTATGGGGGACACCGCGTCGCCGCGCTCGTGCTCGAGGACGCCGCACCCACTTCGCATGTGGCAATCGTCGCGCGTGCCATGGCGCTGCCGCTCGTGAGCGGCGCGGAAGGGATCGTCGATACCGCGCGTGCAGGCGATCTCATCGCCGTCGATGGAGAAGCCGGCGAAGCGCAGTTGCGCCCGCCGCCGGAAACAGTCGCGGCGTTCCGGGCACGTCGAGCATTACGCGAAACGCGCGCCGCGCGAATGGCCGAGATGCGCGACCTGCCGGCTGTCACGAAGGACGGAGTCGCGATCCAGTTGATGATGAACGCCGGTCTCCTGATCGACATGCCGCACCTGCACGAATCCGGCGCTGACGGAATCGGGCTGTTCCGCACCGAACTGCAATTCATGGTCGGACAGACCATGCCGCGGCTATCGGATCAGATCGGCTTCTACCGCAAGGTGATCGAGCTGGCCGATCCGAAACCCGTGATCTTTCGCACGCTCGACCTGGGCGGCGACAAGATCCTTCCCTACGGGCGCTGGGAGCGGGAAGAGAATCCGGCGCTCGGGTGGCGTGCGCTGCGCATCGCGCTCGACCGCCCGGCGCTGCTGCGTTACCAGGTGCGTGCATTGCTTGCTGCTTCTGCGGGACGGGTGCTGAGGCTCCTGCTTCCCTTGGTCACCGATGTCGACGAGTTCAATCGCGGGCGGGCGCTCATCGATCGCGAGCTCGAACGCGCGCGGCTCCTGCAGCTTCCGCAGCCCCGGCAGACGCTCGTCGGCGCGATGCTGGAGGTGCCGGCACTTGCCTTCATGCTGCCGCAGATTCTGCGCAGCGCCGATTTCGTCTCGATCGGTTCGAATGACTTGCTCCAGTTCGTGTTCGCCGTGGATCGCACCAACCCGCGCGTGGCGCGCCGCTACGACGCGCTGAGCCCCGCCGTCCTTACGCTGGTGCGGCAAATCGTGAACAGCGCCGCCGAAGCCAACGGCGAGGTTTCGCTTTGCGGCGAAATGGCAGGCCGGCCACTCGAAGCGATGGCGCTGATCGGCGCGGGCCTGCGCAGCCTATCGATGCAGCGTAACAATATCGGGCCCGTAAAGATGATGGTTCGCAGTCTCGACACGCGCGAAGTCAGCGATTTCGTCGATCGACAGTGCGACAGGAGCGATCACAGCCTGCGGACGCGCCTTTCGGCCTTCGCCGCCGAGCGAGGCATCGTCATAAGACAATAGTCGGTCTGGCAAATATTCTTGCATTTGCCGGCGCTGCGACCCATGCTAGACGCGCTCCAGCAACCAAAAGGAATGTTTCCCATGCGCGTTCTTGCAATTCTTGCTGTTTCGGCAGCGGCTCTGCCGCTCGTCGCTTTGGCCGATCCCGCTCCGGCCCAGGCGCCAGCCCCGATGGCCACCCAGGCGCCAGTCGCTTCCGCTCCCACGGTAACCGCTCAAGCGACCCCCGCCCAGACCGCGCCAGCGCCCATCGCGACGACCTCCGGCGAGAATCTCGATCAGGTCGTGTGCCGCTCCTCGCCGCCGCCGACCGGCACCCGGTTGGGCGCCACGCGGGAATGCCACACGCAGCGGGTATGGAATCAGCGTCAGGAAGACTCGCAGCGGATGCTCTCACAAACCCAGATGGGAGGTCTACAAAGCACCCCCCCCGGTCACTGAAGCGGGGAGTTTTCATAGTTTCCGGGCAGAGTGTCTGGTTGGTGTGACTGCCCAAGGGGCGAAGGAGCGTGCTAGTGTGCGCGCATGACCAAAATCACTCAACTGACGCTCGCTCCGGGGAATAATTCCGGAAGCAGGCAGGCTCACTCGCGGGACGGTGAGAGTGACGCGCCGCTCCAGACGGTAGGGCAGGATCTCCGTGCCGCCCGTCTTCGCCGGGGCGATGCAATCGCCGTAGTTTCCCGCGCGCTATGCATTCGCAAGGATCACCTGGAGGCGATCGAGGAGGACCGGCCGGAGCATCTGCCCGGACGGACCTACGCGCTCGGCTTCGTACGTTCCTATGCCGGGTATCTGGGGCTCAACGCGCCCGCATACGTCGAACGCTACAAGCACGAAAATGCGGGGCGCAGTGATGGAACGCCCCAGGTTGGGTTCCTCGCCGAATCGGAGCCGCTCGCGCTGCCCTATGCGCGGATCATGGCGGCAGCCCTGATCGCGCTCGTTCTGATTTATGGGGGCTATTACCTCTTCCACGCGGCGGGCACGCATCCCGCGCCTTCGGTCGCTCCAGTCCCGGCAAGGCTGACGGCGGTGTCCGCACGGAATGTGCGACCGCTTCATGCTCGAATGCCCGACCCGAAAAAGCCAACCCGGCTGTCCGCTGGCGGCGTAACCGTGGCGGGTGCTCCGGGCGCCATCCCAACGGATTCCGCGGTCGATCCGCTGCTGGCGAACCTGCCGGCAGGACAGACATTCGGCATTCAAAACAAGGATGTACGGGTCGTTCTTCGTGCTCGCGTGGCGACCCATATGCTGGTTCAGGGTCCTGGCGGGAGGGTCTACCTCAACCGCATCCTGCATCCGGGGGATGCCTATCGCGTTCCCAATCTGGTGGGACTGTTGCTGACGACGCCGAATGGAGGTGCCGTGGCGGTGGAACTGGACGGGCAGTACATGGGGATTGCGGGCCGGACCGGTCAGATGACGGAGGCTCTTTCGCTCGATCCACAAGCCATTGTAGATCGCTCCAGCGCGGCGAAGCGCGGGTGATGCAGATCGGATGACGCCATGAGTGTCAGAGCCTATCGGGATATCCAGCGCCGCAAATCGCGCAAGATTCGCGTGGGCGCCGTCGAAGTCGGCGGCGACGCGCCGATTTCCGTTCAGAGCATGACCAACACCGTCACCGCCGACGCGCGGGCGACGATCGCGCAGGTGCGCGCGCTCGAGGAGGCCGGAGCCGACATCGTGCGGGTCTCGTGTCCCGACGAGGAATCGACCGCGGCGCTGAAGTCGGTCGTGCGGGCCGCCCAGGTCCCGATCGTTGCGGACATTCATTTTCACTACAAGCGCGCCATCGAGGCGGCCGAAGCGGGCGCGGCATGCCTGCGAATCAATCCCGGCAATATCGGCTCGGCGCAGCGGGTGCGCGAAGTGGTGGCGGCGGCGAAGGACCACGGCTGCGCCATGCGCATCGGCGTGAACGCCGGCTCGCTCGAGAAGGAACTGCTTGAGCGTTACGGCGAGCCATGTCCCGAGGCCATGGTCGAGAGTGCGCTCAACCACGCGCGCATTCTCGAGGACAATGACTTCCTCGAATTCAAGGTCAGCGTCAAAGCCTCCGACGTGTTTCTCGCGGTGGCCGCCTATCAGGGTCTCGCCGACGCGTGCGACTACCCACTCCATCTCGGCATCACGGAGGCCGGCGGGCTGATGTCAGGCACGGCGAAATCCGCCATCGGGATGGGCATGCTGCTGTGGTCGGGAATTGGGGACACGATCCGCGTGTCGCTCTCTGCCGATCCGGTCGAGGAAATCCGCGCCGGTTTCGACATCCTGAAGACGTTGGGGCTGCGCCACCGTGGCGTGAACATCGTCTCCTGCCCGTCCTGCGCGCGGCAGGGTTTCAATGTCATCGAGACGGTGCGCACCCTTGAGGATCGGCTGAAGCACATCGCGACGCCGATGACGCTTTCGATCATCGGTTGTGTGGTGAACGGTCCCGGCGAGGCGCGCGAAACCGATCTCGGCTTTACCGGCGGCGGTGCGAGTGGCAACGCCGGCATGATCTATCTGAACGGCAAGCCGGCCTACAAGCTCGACAACGCAAAGCTCGTCGATCACGTGGTCGAGCTGTGCGAGAAGAAAGCCGCCGAGATCGAAGCCGCCCGCAACAGCGAAGCGGCCATCGCGGCAGCGGAATAGCAAGCGCGACAAAATCAATGTCATTCCCGCGCAAGTGGGAACCCAGAGCGCTGCACCTGGAATGTACACTTGTGTTGGGTAATTCAATTGGACGTTTGCGATGGTTCTCCAGGGCCGGGACTCTGGGTCCCGCTTGCGCGGGGATGAAAAGGTTTGTTCTGCGCCTCCACGCCTCTGCGTAAAGAGACTATATTCCTCCCATGATTCCGGAAGCCAAACTGTCGAGGCTCGTCGACCGGTTCGCAGCAATTGAGGCGGAGCTTGCGTCCGGCGCGAGCGGATCAGGCTACGTAAAGCTGTCGCGCGAGCACGCCGAACTGGCCCCCGTTGTCGCAACCGTAGCGCGTTATCGCGATACGGCGCGGGTACTTCATGATGCGGAGTCGCTCGCCAACGACAGCGCCAGCGAACCCGAACTGCGCGCGCTCGCGGAAGAGGAGCGCGCGGTATTGAAGGAGCAATTCGCGCACATCGAACGGGAACTACAGCTGAAACTGCTGCCGAAGGACGCCGCAGATTCCTCCTCCGCGATTGTCGAAGTGCGCGCCGGCACCGGCGGAGATGAGGCGGCCCTGTTCGCGGCCGATCTCCTGCGCATGTACCAGCGTTACGCACAGCTCATGGGCTGGCGCACGGATGTGTTGAGTATTAGCGACAGCGATCTCGGCGGCATCAAGGAAGCGGTGATGGAAGTGGCGGGGCAGGGCGCCTACGCGCGGCTCAAATTCGAAAGCGGCGTTCATCGCGTGCAGCGGGTGCCGGTTACCGAAGCGGGCGGGCGCATCCACACGTCGGCTGCCACAGTCGCTGTGTTGCCGGAGCCCGAGGATGTGGATGTGCATGTCGAGGACAAGGATCTCAGGATCGATGTGTTCCGTGCGAGCGGAGCCGGTGGCCAGCATGTCAACAAGACCGAAAGCGCGGTGCGCATCACGCATCTGCCGAGCGGCATCGTGGTGGCGCAGCAGGACGAGAAATCGCAGCACAAGAACCGCGCGAAAGCACTGAAGATTCTTAAGGCGAAGCTGTTCGAGGCGGAGCGGGCGCGTCAGGCCAGCGTACGCGCGGCCGAGCGGCGTGGTCTCGTAGGATCGGGGGATCGTTCCGAGCGCATCCGCACCTACAATTTTCCGCAGGCCCGCGTCACCGATCACCGCATCAATCTCACGCTCTACAAGCTCGATCGTATTCTTTCGGGTGATGACCTTGGCGAGATCGTCGATGCCCTGGTTGCGGAGGATCAGGCGAGTAGGCTCGCCTCGCTGGAATCCGAGCCGGCGCAGTGACACCTTCTGTGCGCGAAACCTTGGCGGGCGCCGCCGACCGTCTGCGCGCGGCCGGAATCGAATCGGCGCGCCTCGATTCACGTGTGCTGCTCGCGCAATGTCTCGGGCTGTCGCCCGACGCGGTATTTGCCGCGGATGCACCTTCAGCGCCCCAGCTGGAAACCTTCGAACGCCTGATCGCCCGCCGCGCCGGGCGTGAGCCCTTGGCGTACATCACCGGCAGGCGGGAGTTCTGGAGCCTGTCCTTCGCCGTCGGGCCCGGTGTGCTGATTCCGAGGCCCGAAACCGAGACGCTGGTGGAAGCGGTGCTGGCGGAATATCCCGAACCCCTTGCCCCGTTGCGTGTGCTCGATATCGGCACGGGTTCGGGTTGTCTGCTCTGCGCTTTGCTCGCGGAGCGTCCGCGGGCCAGTGGATTCGGGGTGGATTCATCGACACTCGCACTGGATTTTGCCCGTCGAAATGCCGCCCGACACGGGCTCGACGCGCGCGCGCGACTGCTCGAGGCCTCCTGGTGTCCCGCAGGGGAAAGGGATTTCGACGTGATCTTCTCCAACCCTCCCTATCTGACCGAGGAGGAGTTCGAATTGAGCCCGCCGGAAATCCGCGACCACGAACCACGGATTGCCTTGGCGGCAGGGCCGGACGGGCTGGCGGCCATGCGGGCACTCGGGCTCGTATTTGCGCGGACGCTCGGCCACGCAGGTCTCGCGTTCCTGGAAATCGGCTTTGGTCAATGCGACAAGATTGATGAAATTATGGGCTCCTGCGGCCTTGAACTGCGCCGTGCGATACCCGATCTCTCCGAGGTCCCCCGCTGTCTCGTAATCGGACGGCCGGGAAAGGGCGGCGCATAGGCGCACGCCGAAAAAATCAGTTGGAAAGGAACTTGCGACCCGCTAGCTTGCCCTTCGGACAGGGGTAAGCACGGAACCTGCCGAACGTCGGCCAAAGCCGGCGATTGGGGACCGCGGGGGCGGTTGGCGCGATCGTCAGCGCCGCTCTCCGTGCAAGGCGAAAGACGTTCTGCGCTTCATGCGGACCAGCAGACGGACGTGCCTCGGGTGCGGCCGGGTCGATGATGCAAGAACATGAAGGCGTGCGAAAGGCACCCATGACACACATGCAAAAACAGGACAGACAGGGGATCACGTGAAACGTTCTCGTGGACGCGGCCGCAGGCCGCCATCGAACAATCCGAACCGGACCTTCGATTCCTCGGGACCCGAGATCAAGGTTCGCGGTTCCGCCTCGCAGGTGTACGAGAAGTACCTGCAGCTCGCGCGCGATGCGAACGCGGCGGGCGATCGTGTTGCCGCGGAGAACTATCTCCAGCACGCCGAACATTACTGGCGGATCATGGCGGCGAGTCAGCCGCAGCAGCCCTCCTATCAGGGCCCGCCACATCACGCGAACGGGAATGGCAACGGCCGCGATGTTTCGGCGCAAAACGGCAGCGCGCCTTCGTTCTCACTGGCCGATGCGGGCCAGGAAGCCGAAGAGATCGACGGCGCTCCGGCGTAGCTGCGCCGCTTTGGCACTCTAAAGCGCATTCAGCTGACGCGCTTGCTTACGGCGGCGACGCGGCGGACGTACTTGCGGTAACCGCGCTGTCGCAGCCGCACAGTCTTGTCCAGGATGAGCGGCGAACTACATATGTTGGGTTAAGGCGCGGCGCTCGTTAGAGGTCGCGCTTCGTGCGATGGCACGGGCAGCCTTCAAGGGGCCCTGCCGGAGAGGCCCAAATGGACATCGAGAAATTCACCGAGCGGGCGCGCGGGTTCATCCAGTCTGCGCAAGGGCTCGCAATCCGTTTCCACAACCAATCCATCGATCCTCTGCACCTGCTCAAGGTGCTGATGGACGACGAGGAAGGACTTGCGTCGCGGCTGATCGCTGCCGCTGGCGGGCGGCCCGATCTCGTCCGCGAACAGACGGCGGCGGCGCTCGCCAAAATTCCGCGTGTCGAAGGCTCGGGCGCGAGCCAGGTGTACCTGGCAGCCGACGCGGCGCGCGTGCTCGATTCTGCGCAGGAACTGGCGAAGAAGACCGGCGACAGCTTTGTTACGGCCGAACTGCTGCTGCTTGCGCTTGTCATGGCGAGCGCTACTGAAGCGGGGCGGATCCTGAAGGACGCCAATGTCCGCGCGCAGAATCTCAACAAGGCGATCAAGGATTTGCGGCAGGGTCACAGCGCGGATTCCGCGACGGCCGAGAACAGCTATGACGCGATGAAGAAATATGCGCGCGATCTGACCGAGCTTGCGCGCACCGGCAAGCTCGATCCTGTCATCGGACGCGACGAGGAAATCCGCCGGACCATCCAGGTGCTGTCGCGGCGCACCAAGAACAATCCGGTTCTCATCGGCGAGCCGGGCGTGGGCAAGACGGCGATCGCGGAAGGCCTTGCGCTGCGCATCGTCAATGGCGACGTGCCCGAAAGTTTGCGTGATAAGCGCCTGATGGCGCTCGACATGGGCGCCCTTATCGCCGGCGCGAAGTTCCGCGGCGAATTTGAGGAGCGCCTGAAGGCGGTGCTGGCCGAGATCACGGCGGCGGCGGGCGGCATCGTGCTGTTCATCGACGAACTGCACACGCTGGTCGGCGCCGGCAAGGCGGAAGGCGCCATGGACGCCTCCAACCTGCTGAAGCCCGCCCTCGCGCGCGGCGAGCTGCATTGCGTGGGCGCGACGACGCTCGACGAATACCGCAAGCACATCGAAAAGGACGCCGCGCTCGCGCGCCGCTTCCAGCCTGTCTTCGTTTCCGAACCCACCGTCGAAGATACGATTTCAATCCTGCGCGGTCTCAAAGAGAAATACGAAGTCCATCACGGGGTTCGCATTACCGACAGCGCCATAGTCGCGGCGGCGCAGCTCTCGCACCGCTACATCACCGACCGGTTTCTCCCGGACAAGGCCATCGACCTGATGGACGAGGCCGCGAGCCGGCTGCGCATGCAGATCGACTCGAAGCCCGAAGCGCTCGATGAGCTCGACCGGCGCATCATCCAGCTCAAGATCGAGCGGGAGGCGCTGAAAAAGGAAACAGACAAGGCGTCGAGGGACCGTCTTGCCGCGCTCGAATCGGAGCTTGCCGAGACGGAAGAGAAATCGGCGTCGCTGACTGCGAAGTGGCAGGAGGAGAAAAAGTCCGTCCAGGAGGTGCAGGGGATCAAGGAAAAGCTCGACGCGGCTCGCCAGGAACTTGATGTCGCCCAGCGGCGTGGCAATCTCGCGCGCGCGGGCGAACTCACCTACGGCGTCATTCCCGATCTCGAGCGCAAGCTGAAAGCGGTTGAGGACAAACAGCAATCCGATCTTGCGAATGAGGCGGTCACGGCCGAGCACATTGCCCAGGTGGTGTCGCGCTGGACCGGCATTCCCGTCGACAAGATGCTGGAAGGCGAGCGCGCAAAACTTCTGCATATGGAACGTTCGCTCGAAAATCGCGTGATTGGTCAGCACGAAGCGGTTCGCGCGGTTTCGAACGCGGTGCGTCGTGCGCGAGCCGGGCTGCAGGATCCTCTCCGTCCCATCGGCTCTTTTCTCTTTCTGGGGCCCACCGGCGTCGGCAAGACCGAGCTTACCAAAGCGCTCGCGGAATTCCTGTTCGACGACGACAGCGCGATGGTGCGTATCGACATGTCTGAGTTCATGGAAAAACATTCCGTGGCGCGGCTGATCGGAGCGCCGCCCGGCTATGTCGGTTACGAAGAAGGCGGCGTGCTCACCGAAGCCGTGCGCAGGCGCCCCTATCAGGTCGTGCTGTTCGACGAAGTCGAGAAGGCGCATCGCGACGTGTTCAACGTTCTCCTGCAGGTGCTCGATGACGGGAGGTTGACCGACGGGCAGGGACGCACGGTCGACTTTCGCAACACGGTGATCATCCTTACGTCGAATCTCGGGACGGAATTCCTCTCGACAGGGGAAGGCGCCGAATCGTCCCAGGCGCGCGCCCAGGTCATGCAGGCGGTGCGCGCACATTTCCGCCCCGAATTTCTAAACCGTCTGGACGAAATCATCCTGTTTCATCGACTTACCCGCGCAGACATGGACAGAATCGTCGACATCCAGATCGCGCGGCTGCAGAAACTGCTCGCCGATCGCAAAATCGAGATTGTTCTCGATTCAAACGCGCGCGAGTGGCTCGCCGCGGCCGGCTACGATCCGGTGTATGGCGCACGGCCGCTCAAGCGCGTGATCCAGCGCCGGCTGCAGGACCCGCTGGCGCAGATGTTGCTGGAAGGCGAGATCGGCGATGGCGCGAATGTGAAAGTGAGCGCGGGTAAATCCGGGCTCATCATCAACGGCAAGACTTTCGACGCCAGCGAAGACTCCCTCGACGAACCAGCTGCCCCGAGTCTCGCAATTCACTGAATACCGCTATCGGCTTTCCTCCCCCGCATCGCGGGGAAGGTCCCCGAAGGGGCGGAGGGGGAACGCACCGACTTACCCCCTCCGGCGCTTCGCTGCGCTCGCGCCACCTCCCCCGCAGGCGGGGGAGGAAAGGCGATGCCGCGGCTGTTGTTATCAGTCGCGTCCGGCGCGGAGGTCGGTGGTGGTGTCGGCGATTTTGCCTTCGAGCGGCAGCGCGGCGATGACGCTATCGACATGCAGGCGGTTGATTTCGAAGTCCCGAAGCTGCCGCCCGCCGAGAATGCGGCCGCGCGCGACCTTCACGCTCGCGGGATTCACCTGCACGCCGTTGATGCGAATTTCGTAGTGCAGGTGCGGGCCTGTGGCGAGGCCAGTCGCGCCGCTATAGGCGATGACCTGGCCCTGACGGACATGTGTGCCCGGATGGATGCCAGGAGCAAAGCGCGACAGATGTCCGTAAGCCGTCGCGTAGCCGTAGCCGTGATTGAGCAGGACGAAATTTCCGAAGCCATTTTCCCAGCGCGCCTGCTGGATGGTGCCGGCGCCTGCCGCCATCACGGGCGTGCCGGTCGGCACGGCGAAATCGATGCCTTTGTGCATGCGCGTGTAGCCGAGCACCGGATGGAAGCGCATGCCGAAGCCGGACGATATGCGCGCGCCATCGACAGGCGTCTTCATCAGCATGCTTTTCGCGCTCTGGCCGCGGGCGTCGAAATAGTCCGGCGTGTCTTCATCCGGCGGCTGGTAGCGATAAAGCGCGATGGTGCGGCCGAGCAGATGCATGGCGGCATATGCAATGTCGCCTTCCTTCGCCGGCTTTCCGTCCGGCGTGTAGTAGTAGTTGTAATACACCTCGAAGGAGTCGCCTGACTTGATGTCACGCTGGAAATCGACCTCGTAGGAGAACATGTGGATGAGCTGGACGACGACGCGCGCGGGGATACCCGCCTGCATCGCAGCCAGATAGAGGCTCGAATCGATCCGCGCGCCGGCGCGATGATAATGTGCTTCGAGCTTCTTGAACGCGTCCTGGGCGGTAAAGCCTCCGTCCGCGCTCCGCGCAATCGTCACGTCATGTTCGATCGTCGGCGAAAAGGCGACCGAGAGGAGCCTGCCAGGACCTTGCGTATCGTCTTGCGGAGCACCGTCCACGGCCGCGGACGCAGCGTTCGGCACCGAATAGATGATCTGCGCTACGGGCTTCGGCTGCGGCGCTGCGGCGAAGGTGAGCTGCAGCGTATCGCCCGCCCTGATCCCACGAAGATTGTAGATTTTCGCGAGCGCGTTCGTGGCTGCTTCCGCATCCTGCGGGGTGGCGCCCGCATTGACGAGCGCCGTCGCGAAAGTTTGTCCGCGCTCGACGCTTGCTTCGCGCGCGTCCACGCCGGGCGGCGACGACGCGGTACTGTCCTGTTCAGCCTCGGCCGCCAGGGCGTTGTCGAGCGTTTCGCCCGGCACGACGCGTTTCGCCGCAGACGATGTGATCGACGCCAGCGGAGAGATGATGGCGTCGTCGCTGTCGTGAGTCTGCGCGACCAGCCTCTGGAACAGCTGGAAAGGCATGAGCACGCGGGAAGGCGATCTCTCGAAGGAATGGGACGGAATGGCCGTGCCTGCCGCGAGCCACGCGATCGAGCCGGCGAGAACGGCGGTGATCGAGGTGGAAACCAGCGCCCATCGTCCGTCGGGGGAGGAAAGGGTGCGGGCCGCCGAACGCGCCGGCTGCCGCCACGGATCAAGCATCCACTCGAACGTCCCGGCGTCGCGGCGCTCCACGGCGTCTCCTGTCCGTTACACTTCACTCAGCTGTGCTGGCACAGCCCCTCGGGCGCCCGGCCAAAGCGGGCACGCCCCTTTATCATGGGCGATGTTAGCCCCGTCAACCTTTAGCGTTCGGTTAAGGAACAGCCCACAATTCGCTGCGCTCGCCGGAAGGTATGTCTGTTCTGCCGCCGTGCGAAGAGGGGAGATTCTAAAGTCTTACGAGAAGGACTTCGGCCAAGCGCCCGTGCAGCCAACCGATTCCCTTTGCCATGTGAAGCACGAGAAAGATCAGAAGCACGCCGATGACGAGCAGGAGGACGAGGCCCGGCGCGGTGTGGAACAGGTGGTCGAGCCACGGCACGTCGCTGATGTGGATATAGGCGCGGTCGCTGACCAGGCCCCAGATCGATCCGCCGATCAGCCCAAGCGTGATCGCGCTCCCGATCACCGCCAGCGTGAAATAAACCACGCCCAAAGGGAGCATCAGCAGGAGGTAGATCAGCGAGGACCAGGTGCGGACATCGGCCAGGGCGCTGCCGATTCGCGCCCAGATGCTGTCGTCTGCGCTCGCCTGCGCCGGCAGACGTCGCGGCATTCGCACGCCCAGCAGACCTTCCACGATTCGTCCCTCGACATGGCCGAGGATGCGCACCGATCCGATGAACAGAAGGGCAAAAGGAATTCCGAAGATGAACAGGAAGAACGGGATCGCGAGGCTGATGCCGACCACCGCCCACGTGAAATAGAAGGAGCCGGTCACAAACGCGAGCAGCATGTACATGAGTGCGCCATAGGCGCGCGGATCGCCGATGATGCCGAAGAATCCGTGGTGCCGGTCCGGCTTCGGCTCGGGTTTGGGGAACGGGCCGGCTATGGCGGCTTCCATCGAGCGGTACTCCTCTGCGATTTCCTCCGGCGTGCCGTAAGTCTCGACGACGGCCGCCAGAATCTCGGATTCGTTTTTTTGCGGGTTGGCGGCGATCTCGCCCTGGAGATGCTCCTCGGCGTCGGCGAGCGCGTCGCTGATCAGCCCAGGGGACGCGCCTTTGAGCGCGTTCCGAAGCTCGGCCAGATAGGCGCGGACCGTCGGGGGCGCCCGATCGCTGCTCATGCATGATGCTCCAGCGCCGGGCCGCCGCCGCCGGCCAGGTGCGCGGCCAGCGCGTCGTCGACAAATTCCCGCATGTCGCGCCAGGCGCCCTGCCACTCGGAGAGCGCGCGCCGACCTTCGTCGGTTATGCCGTAGTAGCGACGCGGCGGGCCGAACGCCGAAGCTTCGACACGGCTCCACAGCAGGCCCAAGGCGTCGAGCGAGCGCAGGACGGGGTAGATGGCGCCCTGCTTGAAGATCAAACCGCCTTCGCCCTCGGCCTTCACAACCTTGGCGATTTCGTAACCATACATCTCCCGGCCCGCACGGGCGAGCACAGCCAAGAGGACGAGCGAGGAAAGCCCGGCCATGAGTTCCTTACGGAATTTGCGCGTATACGGGGACTCTTCTGTCACGCGCGGATTTCCGCCTCCCAAGCTATTGCGAAGTTCAATCTAGCATGAACTTCGCACTATGCAAGAGTGCCGTATAGCGAACTTGTGAATATTCGCGATTTAAGGGCTCCTGTTTGCCCTCGGAGGGTCCCTTCCATAAGAAGGTCGCCTATCATTCCGGTTGTCCCATGCGCCTGTCCCGCTATTTCCTGCCGCTGCTGAGGGAGACGCCGGCCGAGGCGCAGATTGCGTCGCACCGGCTGATGCTGCGGGCGGGTCTGGTGCGCCAGGAAGCGGCCGGCATCTATGCTTGGCTGCCGCTCGGCCAGCGCGTGCTGCGCAAGATCGAGCAGATTGTGCGCGAGGAGCAGGATCGCGCCGGCGCCATCGAAATCCTCATGCCAACGCTGCAGCCGGCCGACCTCTGGCGGGAGACGGGCCGCTACGAGGCCTATGGCAAGGAGATGCTGCGCATCAAGGACCGGCATGAGCGCGAGCTTCTGTATGGTCCCACAAACGAAGACATGGTGACGGAAATCTTCCGCGCCTATGTGCGCTCGTATAAGAGCCTCCCGCTCATTCTTTATCACATCCAGTGGAAATTCCGCGACGAGGTGCGCCCGCGCTTCGGCGTGATGCGCGGCCGCGAATTCCTGATGAAGGACGCGTATTCGTTCGATCTGGATGCAGAGGGCGCGCGTCGCTCGTACAACCGGATGTTCGTCGCCTATCTGCGCACCTTTGCGCGCATGGGATTGAAATCCATTCCGATGCGCGCGGAAACGGGACCGATCGGCGGCGATCTCAGTCACGAATTCATCATCCTGGCCGACACGGGCGAGAGCCAGGTCTATTGTCACCGCGATCTGCTCGACATGCCGGTGCCCGGCGAGAATGTCGATTTCGAGCGCGATCTCGAACCGATCGTGCACGCGCGCTCGGAACTCTATGCGGCGACGGAAGACGTGCACGATGCGGCGCAGTTCGAGGCGCAGGTGCCCTCCGACAAGCGCGTGGTCGCGCGTGGCATCGAGGTCGGACAGATCTTTTATTTCGGCACCAAATATTCGCAGCCGATGCGTGCGTTCGTGGCGGGTCCCGACGGACAGGAGCACGCGGTCGAGAGCGGTTCCTACGGCGTCGGTGTGTCGCGCCTCGTGGGCGCGATCATCGAGGCAAGCCATGACGAGGCAGGAATCATCTGGCCGGAGCCGGTCGCGCCGTTCGACATCGCGCTGATCAATCTCAAGAGCGGTGATGCGGCGACGGACCGGGTCTGCGAAGACATCTACGCGAAACTCACGAAAGCAGGACGCGAAGTTCTCTACGACGACACGGCAGAGCGTCCCGGCGCCAAATTCGCGGCGATGGACCTGATCGGAATTCCCTACCAGATCATCGTGGGCCCGCGCGGCCTGGAGAAAGGCATCGTGGAAATCAAAACTCGCCGTACCGGTGCGCGTGAGGAAGTCCCGGCCCACATGGCCGCCAAGCGGTTCGAGAGGACCCCCGAATAAGCGATCAAGAAGTATCAGACATGGCCGCAGCGCGGAGGGTGTTGACGACCAAAAACTGACACGGACTGGGCAGACTGCGAACCGCGTCTTTATTCGCGCCGCTGGCACTTGATCGTCGGTATCCTATAGGATACAAGCGTATTGCTCGAAATCAAGGAGACAGAGAACTATCGGCGCTGGTTCCGAAGCCTTCGCGATCCGAGAGCGCAAAAGCGGATATTGACGAGATTGGTGCGCCTGATCCAAGGCAATGCGGGTGACGTAAGATCGATCGGTGAAGGCGTATCGGAGCTTCGCATCGACTATGGGCCGGGCTACCGGGTGTATTTTGTTCGGCGCGGATCATCACTCGTTATCCTGCTGGGTGGCGGCGACAAACGAACGCAAGCGCGTGATATCAAGACGGCACTGCAATTGAGCGTGGAGGTCAAGCAAACTCCGTGAAAAAGGCAAAAGGCAAAATCAAACTTTATCCATGGGACCCGGTCAATTACTTGAAGACAGAAGGGGATATGGCCCAATACCTGGAAGCGGCACTGGAAGACGGCGACCCGCAACTGGTGGCAGCCGTACTGGGTCACATTGCGCGCGCAAAGGGAATGTCAAGAGTTGCAAGGAAAGCTGGTCTGGGCCGGGAGAGCCTCTACAAGTCGCTGAGCGCCGAGGGCAACCCCGAACTCGCGACAGTTCTGAAAGTCGTTCACGCGCTCGGTCTCAAGCTCAAAGTCGCGGCCTAGAATGGCAGCTGCTACCCGCGCCTTCGCGCCGTTCGAATGGATGATCGCGCTGCGCTATCTGCGCGCGAAGCGGCAGGAGAGTTTCGTCTCCGTCATTTCCGGTTTCTCTCTTCTGGGCATCGCGGTAGGCGTTGCTACGCTCATCATCGTGATGGCGGTGATGAACGGCTTCCGCCACGAACTCCTGTCGCGCATCCTGGGCCTCAATGGCCACATGACGGTGCAGTCGGCAATCGGCACCCTGACCGACTACGACGCGATGGTTGCGCGGGTGCGCAAGGTGCCCGGCGTGGTCCGCGCGGCGCCCATTGTGAACGGCGAAGTCATGGCGACCGCGAACGGCACCGCGAGCGGCGTGTTTGTGCGCGGCGTGCGCCGCGCGGACCTCAAGACGCTCACCACGGTTTCGCGAACCCTGTCGGATGGCGCGCTCGCGCGGTTTGGGGGCGGCGATTCCGTCATTATTGGCGCGCGGCTTGCCGATCGCCTGAGACTCGTGCCAGGCCAATCGATCACGCTGATCGCCCCGCGCGGCAACGTGACTCCTTTCGGCGTTACCCCGCGCGTCAAGAGTTATCGGATCGCGGGCACTTTCAGCATCGGCATGACGGAGTACGATCAGACTTTCGTGTTCATGCCGCTCCCCGAAGCGCAGCTCTATTTCAACATGGGCAACACGGTGAGCGGGTTGGAAGTGATGATCCGTGATCCCGATCGGGCGACCGCGCTTGCGGGTTCGGTCGCCGCCGCCGCCGGACCCGAAACGCGCATCGTGACTTGGCAGGACATGAATTCGAGCCTGTTCTCGGCTCTCCAGGTGGAGCGCAACGTCATGTTTCTGATCCTTACCCTCATCATTCTCGTTGCGGCGCTCAATATCGTCTCGGGCCTCATCATGCTCGTGAAGGACAAGAGCGGCGACATTGCGATCCTGCGCACCATGGGCGCGGCGCGGGGTGCCGTGATGCGCGTGTTCCTGATCGCCGGCGCGTCCATAGGCGTGGTGGGAACCGTGCTCGGCCTCGTCATCGGCGTGGTGTTCTGCCTCAACATCGAGTCGATCCGGCAGTTTCTCTCCTCGCTGACCGGCACGCAGTTGTTCAATCCCGAGATCTATTTCCTGAGCCGCATGCCCGCAGAGATGGATGCGGGCGAAGTCATCGCGGTCGTTGCGATGTCGCTCGGGCTTTCGTTCCTCGCGACCCTTTACCCGTCCTGGCGGGCCGCACGCCTCGATCCGGTCGAGGCGCTGCGCTATGAGTGAGGCGCCGGCGCTGTCGCTCGACAACGTCGCGCGTCGCTATGAGCAGGGCGGGGCGACTCTCGAAATCTTCCGCGAGGTAACTCTTTCGGTCGGGCGCGCCGAGCTGGTGGCGCTGGTCGGTCAATCCGGCGCAGGTAAATCGTCGCTGCTGCACATCGCCGGGCTGCTCGAAGCACCGAGCGAGGGCCAAATTCGTATCGACGGCGTCGCCGCGTCGGGATTGCCCGAGCGCGAGCGCACACGGCTCAGGCGCGACCGCATCGGCTTTGTCTATCAGGCGCATCACCTTCTTCCCGAGTTCAGCGCGCTCGAAAACGTGATGATGCCGCAGCTGATCGCCGGGCGGTCAAAAACCGAAGCCGCAGGCGAAGCAGAGCGGCTGTTGCGTCAGTTGGGATTGGGACAACGGCTTTCGCATCGGCCGGCGCAGCTTTCCGGAGGCGAACAGCAGCGCGTGGCCATCGCTCGCGCCCTCGCCAACCGGCCGAGTCTGCTGCTCGCGGACGAGCCGACCGGCAATCTCGATCCACGAACAGCCACGGGTGTCTTCGAAGGGCTGCTCGCACTCGTTCAATCCGAAGGGTTGGCGGCGCTCGTCGCCACCCACAACAGCGAACTTTCCGGGAAAATGGACCGCTCGCTTTTGCTGCACGAAGGCCGTCTCGTGGACGGCGCCGATCATCTTCACACGAGATAGGGGTTGGCGCCCGCCGAACGGCACGGCTTGGACGCGTACCCTTTTTGTTCTTGACGGAACATACAGGGAACCTGTAGAACCTGGCGGCAACGCGGGAGGGATTTTGAGATGGCGTGGATTTCGGATTTTGCGGCGGCCGTGGGGCTTCTGATCTTCATCGGGAGCACCTTTGTGCTGGCGAGTGCCGCGCCCGCGCTTTTGGGCGGCCTGTGACCAAGCATCTGTGGATTATGCGTTTCGGCGCTCGGCGCCGGGCGCATCTGCATCGATACTGACCGCCGGCAAAGGGAGTCGCGCCGGATGGCGGAGCGCAAGCCTGCGGGATTCGTGCACCTTCGGGTGAAGAGCGCCTATTCGCTGCTCGAAGGCGCGGTGCGCCCGAAGGACCTGGCGGACCTGGCGCGGGCGCAGGCCATGCCCGCGGTGGCGGTGACCGACGCAAACAATCTTTTCGGCGTTTACGAAATCAGCGAAACACTCGCGAAGGCGGGCGTGCAGCCGATCGTGGGTTGTCTTCTCTCCGTTGATTGCGGGGAAGCTGCCAGCGTGGGTACCGCCCACGAGAAGCCGCCCGCGTTACCGCTCCTCGTGCAGAACGAATCCGGATACCGCAATCTCGCGAAGCTTTTGAGCGCGGCCTATCTCGGCGCGGAGCCCGGCGACTGGCCACACGTGAAAGCCGACATGCTGGGGCGCCATGTGGATGGGCTGATCGCGCTGACGGGCGGACCGGGCGGACCGCTGAACCGGCTGCTCGTGCAGGGACAAGACGAGGCTGCATCCGCGCTGCTTGCTCACCTGCGCGCGCTCTTTGGCGACCGTCTGTATGTCGAGCTCCAGCGCCACGGCCTGGCCGAGGAACGCGCGACGGAGGACCGGCTGCTCGCGCTCGCGTACGATAACGCGCTGCCGCTCGTCGCCACCAACGACGTGCATTTCGGACCGGCCGACATGTACGAGGCGCATGACGCGCTGCTCTGCATTGCCGATGCAAGCTTCGTGTCGCAGGAGGATCGCCGGCGCCTCACGCGCGAGCACCGGTTCAAATCGCCGGCGGAAATGGCCGCGCAGTTTGCCGATCTTCCCGAGGCGATCGCGAGCACGATCGAGATCGCGAAACGCTGCGCCTTCCGGCCGAAAAAGCGCAATCCGATTCTTCCCAAATTCGTGCCCGAATCGGGCCTGTCGCCCGAGGAGGAACTGCGCGCGCAGGCCGAAGCGGGACTGCAGCGGCGGCTTTCGCTGCACGGACTCCATGCCGATCCGCAGGTCTATCGCGACCGGTTGGCTTTCGAACTCGACGTGATCCTGCGCATGGATTTCGCCGGTTATTTCCTCATCGTCTCCGACTTCATGAAATGGACGCGCGCGCACGGCATTCCCGTCGGCATCCGCGGCTCGGGCGCCACGTCGCTCGTCGCTTGGGCGCTCGACATCACGGGCCTCGATCCCATCCGTTTTGGCCTCCTCTTCGAGCGTTTTCTCAATCCCGAGCGCATCTCGATGCCGGATTTCGACATCGATTTTTGCCAGGAGCGGCGCGACGAAGTGGTCCGCTACGTACAGCAGAAATACGGCGCCGATCGGGTGGCCCACATCATCGCGCTGGGCTCGCTGCAGGCGCGCGCGGCGGTGCGCGATGTCGGCCGCGTGCTGCAGATGCCGCTCGGCCTCGTCGACCGCATCGCCAAGCTGGTGCCCAATCCGCCCGGCAAGCCGGTGTCGATCAAAGACGCGGTTGCGGGCGAGCCCAGGCTCGAGGCCATCGCCGAGCAGGAGCCTGCCGCGCGCAGGCTGTTCTCGATAGTGGAGCACATCGAAGGGCTCTACCGCCATGCCTCCACGCATCCCGCGGGCGTGGTGATCGGCGACCGCCCGCTCGACGAAGTGGTGCCGCTTTATCGCGACCCGCGCTCCGATATGCCGGTGACGCAGTTCGATTACGAGGACGCGGAGAAGGCCGGCCTGGTCAAATTCGATTTCCTCGGCCTCAAAACGCTGACGGTGATCGCCAAGGCGGAAGAGCTGCTCAAGCGCCGCGGCATTTCGCTCGACACCCAGAACATCGCCTTCGAGGACACGGCCACCTTCGAGATGCTGTCGCGCGGCGAGAGTGTCGGCGTGTTCCAGCTGGAAGGCGCAGGGATGCGCGATCTGCTGCGCAAGATGCGTCCCGATCACATCAACGATCTGGTCGCGCTCGTCGCGCTCTATCGCCCGGGCCCGATGGATTCGATCCCGAAATACATCGCCTGCAAGCGCGGCAAGGAACAGCCGGACTATCTCCATCCCGCGCTCGAACCGATCCTTTCGGAAACTTTCGGGGTCATGACGTATCAGGAAGACGTCATGCGCATCGCCCGCGAGCTTGCCGGCTATTCCATGGGCCAGGCCGATCTCTTGCGTCGCGCCATGGGCAAGAAGATTCCGGCCGAAATGGCCAAGCACGAAGAGCTGTTCGTGAAGGGCGCGGGCGAGCGCGGCATCGCGCGCGGCGTTGCGCTCACGATTTTCGAACAGGCCGCCAAGTTCGCGGGCTACGGCTTCAACAAGGGCCACGCCGCGGCCTACGCGCAGGTCGCCTATCAGACGGCCTATCTCAAGGCGAACTATCCGGTCGCGTTTCTCGCCGCATCGATGACGCTCGACATCGGCGTGACGGACCGGCTGAACGTGTTTCGCCAGGAAGCCGAACGACTCGGCATCAAGGTGACACCGCCCGACATCAACCGCTCCGGCGCGTTTTTCACCTGCGATCACGAGAGCGGCACGATCTTCTATGCGCTCGCCGCGGTGAAAGGCGTGGGCCGCCAGGCGATGGAGCATGTAGTGGCGATCCGCGACGAAGGCGGCCCGTTCCAGAGCGTTGCGGATTTCGCGCGCCGGGTCGATCCGAAGCTCGTCAACAAACGTGCTTTCGAAAGCCTCGCGCGCGCGGGCGCCTTCGACCAGCTCAATTCCAATCGCCGCCAGCTCGTCGATTCGTCCGATGCCATCCAGAGCCATTCCGCCTGCACGACGCGCGAGCGCGAGAGCGGGCAATCGACGCTGTTCGGCGGTGCTGTTGCTGCCGCGGAGGAATTGCGGCTTCAGCAGGTCGCCGACTGGCTGCCGCACGAGCGGCTCGGCGAGGAATTCGCGGCCATCGGTTTCTATCTGTCGGGGCATCCGCTCGACAGCTATGCCGCCGCGTTGAAACGGCTCGGTGTGGTGAGCTGGGCGGCGCTTCAGGAAGACCGGCGCCGCTCCGGCTTCCGCGCGCTGCTCGCGGGCACCATCGTGCGAAAGCAGGAGCGCCGCGGCCGCAACGACCAGCCTTACGGCTTTCTCTCGCTCTCAGATCCCACGGGACTCTTCGAAGTGATGGTGTTTTCCGAGGTGCTCACATCCGCGCGTCCGCTGCTCGAAGCGGGCAGGGCGGTCCTCCTCTCCGTCGCTGCCGACTGGGTGGATGAAGAGCCGAAGCTGCGCGCGCTCTCCGTCACCGATCTCGAAAAGGCCGCGGCCGACGCGAGCGAGGGACTGCGCATCGTGCTGAGCGACATTCAGCCGCTCAGCGCGATCGCGGGCCAGGTGCGCGGCAACGGCAAGGGCATCGTGACGCTCGTCGTCCCCGGCCCCGAAGGCCAGGACATCGAAATCCGCCTCAAGGACCGCCACGCGATCACCCCGGTGATGAAAACGACGATCCAGTCGCTGCCGGGGGTGGCGGCGGTAGAGTCGGTGTGAGAGAACTAATTTCTGCCTAAAGCGGGGAAATCGGAAACGGCAGCATGTACGAGTATCTGGAATGCGGTTTGGAAAACGTATGGTTGGTGAACGGGTATACACTGACAAGGGGTGCGCCAAGCCAAGCTGTTGATATCACGAGTTCCCATGATCTGCGCAGGGTGATCGAAATTTCTGTGGCAAGGAAATTCGAGCGGCTTACTCGCGAGGAGTTCTGCTTCCTCGAAGGCTCGCTAGCCCTCTCTCGGCGCGCCCTAGCCACGATGTTTGGAGTCCGCGAACAAACTGTCGCCGCTTGGGAAAAGCAGAATGGACCGCCTTTGTGGGCGGACCGTCTGATGCGGGCCTTCCATCGGGAAAGGAGGGGCGACGTGACTCGTCTTTGGAACATATTCGATGAGGAGTCACGTTCAGAGCGGGCGAAACAGCAATCCGCAAGGCTGCACCGCCGCGTTTTCGAATGGCGCGCACGGGACGGCTGGCGAGAAACGCCTTTACCACTCGCGACGGCGGCATAGAGGCCAAAGGAAAAGTTGAAATCGCGGCCGCCGAATCAGTGTAAGGATTAGGATATGGGTGCAGCAACAGCACTAAAAGTTGAACAGCAAGAAGATGTCGTCATGGAGTGCCAGGACAACCTGGCTTTCATGTACCGCCTCGGGAGAAATTCCGTTCAGCTGATTGTTACGTCGCCGCCTTACAACATCGGCAAAAGTTACGAAACGCGATCACCGCTTGATCTGTACGTCCGCGAACAAGCTCAAGCCATTTCGGAATGCGTCAGGGTTTTGCATCCGAAGGGTTCATTGTGCTGGCAGGTGGGCAACCATGTGCAGAATGGCGAAATATTCCCACTGGACATGGTGCTCTATCCCGTTTTTGTAAAACACGGCTTGAGGCTACGCAACCGGATCGTGTGGCACTTCGAACACGGGCTACATTGCACCAAACGGCTATCTGGCAGGTACGAGACCATTCTATGGTTCACCAAGAGCGACGATTACGTTTTTAATCTCGATCCGATTCGTGTACCGTCGAAATATCCCGGAAAGAAATATTTCAAGGGACCAAAGGCCGGTCAGCTTTCTTGCAATCCGCTTGGGAAAAACCCCGGAGACGTTTGGATATTCCCGAACGTGAAAAACAATCACGTCGAGAAGACGAATCATCCCTGTCAATTTCCGGTAGAGCTTGTAGAACGATTGGTGCTCTCGCTCACCAATCCGGAAAATATCGTTTTCGATCCGTTTATGGGTGTCGGCAGCACTGTTGTGGCAGCGCTTAAGAATGGTCGTTTTGGTTACGGATGCGACGTGGTCAAGGAATACGTGGATATTGCTTGGGAGCGCGTGCGCGCACTGCGCGACGGTCGGCTTGCAACGCGGCCCCTGAACAAGCCGGTGTACGACCCTTCACTACCTTACGGTGGTCACCGGTGAAAATTGCAACCTGCTATTCCCATTTAAATGGGCTTGAGTATTTGCAGGTGCATAAACGAGGACTTCTGAGCGAAATTCAGAAGGTAGTCAGAGATGCCGACGCCTCAGTTTGCCGAACGAAGGTTTCCAAGGAGGTTCGCACCAAAGACAGGATGCTGTATTCACCCATCGCCATGAACAAAGCCGTGCGTGAGGGATTCCGCAAGCATAAATGGCGCGAAAGTCGAACGTCATACTGGGTAACATCTGATGCGAAGCTCATCCGCCGAACGATGCAAATGAGTACAGAGCAGCAAAAGAAGGAAATCGAAGCTGCCGGTCTCAAGCCAATCTTTTCATACAATCAAACAGATTTTGTTAAGGAACGGATTGCAGTCGAAGTTCAATTCGGCAAATACGCGTTCGTTGCTTATGATCTATTTGTAAAACACATGGCCTTTTTTGTGGGCGATATAATAGACGTCGGAATCGAGATTCTGCCCATGAAAGAACTGCAGCAGCACATGTCGTCCGGCGTGGCGTATTACGAAAGCGAATTGTACAATCTTATTCGCGAGGGGCGTGGCATTCCAGCTGTACCGCTTATCCTGTTTGGAGTCGTTCCTTAGTCGGCCGCATGGGCGCCGGACCAGGCATAGGGGGCGGACGAATATGAACAGAGGGATAAATAGAGTTTCCGCGCAATTGTTGAGAAATGCCGTCCAGTGACCTGAAATTCGATTAGCATGAGAGTCGCCGTTAAATTACGGTTCTTTGCAGAGTGCCGATTGCGATACCATCCGCGTCCTGATCGGATTGGCCTTCCGCTTCTCCAAGCCCCTGGGCTGGAAGATCGATATTACCGCTGTCCCACAAATCTACGAGCTCCTCGCCACCAATCGACAAATTAACGATTCGTGACGTGGGGCAGAATTCTAGGACGCACACGTCTCCTGCTTCGCCTCCTGCGTTCAGCAGTGGTCGACGCAAGCCACTAACGAATCCTCCTTTACACTTGATGATAGCTGCGAGCTCCTTACCGGCGAAGCGAGGTTGCCACTGGCCTTCCGCAAAACTCGCAACGAAAGAAGGAACTGGGAGCGCGCCACTTGTGATGTTCGTCAATGTAAGCCCCAGCGCGCACCATAGCGAACCGCGCGATGTCCATCCCCATTCCGTTTTACGCCGCGAAACCGCATTTTCACGTTGTACCTCTTCGACAGCTCCGGGTGAAACGTCAGCTCCGACAAGCGAATAAACCCCTCGCGCAAGCCGGGCCACTATCGGTGAGCCTGACGCATAGATTCCAAATGTGACCGGATTCATTCCGGCTCGTATGCAAAGCTCTTGGAAGCGCTCCCAACCGAGAACGGGGCCATGAAGTTGCAACGCGATTACGAGTATCTCCTCTGCACTTCCCGGGCGTACCATGTTTCCAAAGTTTGCAGACGCGGTAACTACATCCGCATCGACTCTCCCCAACCCGGTGGCTACAACAAAGTTGGCTATGATCCCAGTCGGAGGTACTGCTTCTAATCGTCGTGAACGGGCTACTGCTCTTCTCAACTCAGACAGCGGCAAACTTGGTGCGACAGCAAATACCTTGGCGACTAAGTTCGAGAGACGGTTTCGCGAACAGGATACCGCGAGTAACCATTGGCGATCGTCATCCAACCAGCGGCACATGTCACCGAAGGTTGCTAGCTCGCGCAAGATTTCACGTTCTGGGCTTGTCACCTTCAGATCGTCGCAAATCGAGTCGAAGTTCGCGCACCCGCCTCGGCTAGTGGCTTGTCGGCACTCGCGGAAAAACCTAATTATTCGTTTTAGGCGTTCGCGACGACCATAGACCTTGCGACCGGCAATAAGTGCAGTTGTAAACTCGAACCTTTGCCCTAAAATCTCGCAGGCAGATTCGATCCCGCCGATATCGAAGTTGCCTCGCGTGATACCAGCGGCCCGCAGTCTTTTGGAAAAGTCGCCTGCAACACACGGCGAATTCTGATCGAGTAGGAGTAACGCCGCTGCCAGCCATGGCGTCGAAAATTGTCGGGGTTCCAGTCTCTTCAACGCTTTTGTGGCGATCTGACGAATTCGTTCTCGCGTCAGACCGTATTCTTCGCCTACGGATTCCAAGGTACGGTGCCCGTCGCCGGAGAGGCCATTGACTCTGATGACGATCTTCGTCGCCCGCTCGTTGGCAACAGTCGATACGATCTGTGACAACTCGTCTTCCAGGCAGCATGTTGGCGGTAACCTGAAGAGAGAAAGACGCAATTCCTCGATGCTTTCTAGTCGATTGCGGTCGAGTTGAGCGCGAGCGGCTTCCCAGTCCGCAAGTTCCATGCCCAATTCCAATCCGAATCTGGCCAGTCGTTCCTGTATCTCGGAAATAGTGCGCTTACCACAGGAATGGAGTTTGCTAAGGCGTTCCGTAGTAAGTTGCGCCAGATCTCCGAGTTTTTGCGCCGCGATGCCCGCGCATACATTGGCCGCGCGTTGAGAGAGACCAATTTCCGCAACATTGAGGAAAAATGCGTCGCGGGTCTGGGGCGGGTAATCGAGAAATAGTTTTGGGCGCCTCCTGGTAACTGGCACAACGGGTTGTGCTAGTCGATCGCCGGGCTGTTCCAAGGCACACCTGCCTGAACCCAGTTGCAGGGACCGCTCTTGGAGAATTCGCTTAATCTCTTTGACGCTCTTGGCACCACAATTGGGTAGCGAAAGGAGAGAGTGTTCCGTCTCTTGAACGAGGTCACCCAGTGTTTCGATTCCGGCACACTTGAGCACGTTTAATGAGCGGACAGACATCGGAATGTCCGTGATACGAGTCTCGAGAGGGCTTCTCAGCCAAACTTCTGGTTCGGTGTGCCGATCCGAGGCGCCAGGAGCTATCTCGGCCAATAGTCTCCTGCACGTTTCCTTGTTGTCCTCCACCATTGGGTGATTCCGCCTAAACCTTGGAATAGAGTGCTGCGGCGGATCGCGATATGCGATTGATGGTATCGCGAATATCGACTATCGGGTCGGTGATGTCGTGGTACCAATCGCCACCAGCCAATTCCGAGGAAAGAGCGATTGCATATTCAGAGAAGGCGACTTCATAGCAGAGGCGCCGAAAGGCGATATCTTCGATTCCGTCAAGTGCCAGCGCCGCGGCAATCTGCGGGTGATCCAGGTTTATGTTAATCGTGCGAACGTCTCGCTCGTATTTCGCGCGGGCGTCCTCGATTCCCATATTGAGAAAGTCTACATTAAACCCGCCGCTGCCGCTCGTCTTCGATTTGTTTCGCCGCTTCGCAATTTTGTCCTCGTCGTCGTTTGAAGGCGCAAGTGAGGGGCCCGGCTCGTTGGGCTGATCCGGATTTGGGGTTGGGTCGTTTGGCAGATCGTCCGGGGAGTACTCTGTGGATCGCTCGCCGCTTTCGTCTTCTAAAATGATAGCGGGTAACTCAGAGCCCGGTGAAAGGCCGTCGCCACTGTCCTCACTAGCGTTCGATTTCTGAAGGCGATCCTTTCCGCCTTGAACCCTCGCGAGAGTGCGGTGCAAGTGGTCCCTCCACTCATCGAAATCGCGATTGATGATGCGGGCGATTTCGTGAGCTTCTTCGGTAAGCCTTTTTACGTCGCGCTCGCGACGGCGATCTCGGTCCGTCTTTTCGATCTCGCGCCGAAGGATTTGGATTTGCGAACCGAGGAACGCGTATATCTGTGCTACTATTTCGTTTCTTATATTGAGCTGCATCGACCGGCTCATGTCGAATGCCGGGATGGGAGACTCATCTTGAGACAGGCGCAATACGTCGAATTCCCCGAAAATGTAGTTGGCAAAGGGCCTACCTTCACATCCGGCAAGGGTGTTCGCGTGCCAGACGCCGTTTGAGAAGATCGCAACCCCCTGCAATTCGGGTTCCAAGGATGCCTTGGCAACCTTCAAAACGAGTTCGGCGATGCCAAGTGACGCTTCGAAGGCAGTTCCCTTTGTGGAGCTCCTTCGAACAGACGAGTAGGGCGGCTCCGTCATTTTGCACTGCGTGCGATTGACGAATACGGTTGCATTCGGCCAACGCGCTATATGTCTCTCAACGTGACGGGCGATCGATCCCACGTCCATTTTTTTGAGATGAATGCCCTCGATTTCGACAATCGTTCCGCTCGGTTCATGAGTCTTGATGTCGCTTTCAAGCACCCTGACCGGAATTCCGGAGCCGTCGGCAGAGCCTTCTACAGCCCGGCGCGTCAATTCGACCTTCTGCCGAAGTCCGCCTCTGATTGTCGTGATTCGTAAAAGATCACCGATGCCGAAGGCTGCCGACTTGCCCGTTCCGAACATTCCCCGACCGGGTTTGCCCTTTTTTCTATCGATATTCTCCCCATGCATCTGGAAATAGCGATGCAGGTCGCCTCGGCTCATACCGCGTGCGCTGTCACGAATAGTGATCTTTTTGCTCTTCGCGTCCACGGACACGTCCACAATAGATTGTTTCCCGGCCTCGACATACTCCAGCCCATTCGAAACATATTCCCAAACAACAGCGTGCTCGTGCTTGAACAGGGCTGCACTTTGTAAGAGGTCGCGTGCCACATGGCTTGTGACCTTCAGCTGTGCGACACTCATTTGCTCCCCCTCACGATGGCAGCGATACACAACACGGCCTCACTCAATTCGGAATCATCGTGGAACGTGTTCTCGGCTTGCATTAATTTTCGCTCGCGTGCGGCACCAATGACGTAATCGTCTAAGCGGAAGAATTTTTGAGCTTCGTTGTCGGATATCTCGTCGCTTTTTCCTGCGCGGCATTTGAGGAACGCCGTCTCGCTAAGCATTCGCGCTCGTTCTCTGCGCATCCATGCTGCCTCCTGCTGGGTCGGCTTCGTCCGTGCCGGCTGGAGGTCCTTGAGCCTTGCGAGCGTCCTCTGCGCAAATTCCGTTCCCGCGACTGTGAGCAGCCAACCGTCCTTTTCCGATCCTGTGACGTAGGCCCCCTTCTCGTGCTTGGTGAGGCCCCAAAGGAGCTTGTAGATAGCGTCGATTCGGATTTGGTTTTTGTATTTCCGCCAAGAGAAATGGCCCGGAGCGATTTCATTCGCCTTCACGGCGATGTCTTCGGTATCGATTGCCTGACGATCCGCGCCGGCTAGGAAAGTGGCCACCGCGACGATCTCGTGAAGCGGCAATTTCGAGGCGACGCCGTTTTCTTGTGTTTTGTTTTTGGTCACTGCTAGCCTCCGAAATCAATGGTGATCTTGACGGCTTCGACCGGAACGCCGGCCGCTGCAGCAACGCGCCGACGTGAAATTTCGACTTCGTCTTTCACGCCACGTGGTTTTTCTGTCTCGGATGCTTCGCGGCCCCCGCCTAAATCCACCGAATTCGGCAATAGGTACTTTGCCCATTTAGCAGCATAGTTGCTCGCTTTCTCAGGGCCGTCACTTCGGAACCAGAGATTCCACGTGCGATTGTCGCCTTTAGTGTTGGGATTCGATCTCAACCAGTCGGCATGCGTACATCGTGCCTCGGCCTCGGCCTCCGCGGCAGGGATTAAGTAAGCGACCACCTTTCCTCGCGTACGCTCGATCTCGGGCATGACGAGGAGCAGCCAATCGGTGCCTTGGATGTTTAGATTCGCGTGGGGGGCTGGAGTATCGCCGACCACTATCAAAACGTGGTCATTGCACGTTCGCACGCGCACGCTCTCGCCGCTGGTCAGCGTGTAAAGCATGGCGCGGCCTTTGGTCGGCATCCGCGTAAGCGGTTTGCCGCACCGCTCCATAGAGGCCAAACCGGCTTCCAGTAACTCCCTGCTGTCGACGCGTTCTCTGGGGGCGATCATAAGGGAGTGTATACGCCCGTGGCGGAATGTTAGGCAGTTTTAAGGCGTTTATGGTTAAGCTATACTCCAAGGCCCCTTGGAGGAAAGTCCTGAAAATCCTCCGATAAGTCGGACTCTGATCGCGCAAGCGGCTGCGGAGCGCCTTCGGCTCTCTGACTGCAAATTCGCAGATTCCGCAGTAGCGCAATAATGTCACTTGCGTGAGAAAGCCTACAGTCGCGCCATCAGCCTCCCCAGCCGCTCGAGCCCCGCCGCCACGCGCTTCGCGTCCTGCGCGAAGCAGATGCGCAGGTAGGAATCCGCCTGCGCGTCGCCTTCGAAGCTGAAGGCGGAGCCGGGGGCCACACCCACGCGGGCCTCGCGCACGAGTTGGAGCGCGAAATCGAGGCTGTTGGCAAGCCCGTCGATGTGGAGGAAGCCATAGAACGCGCCTTCGGGCTCGATCCAGCGCACGCGGTTCTGTGTCGAGAGCCAGTCCGCGACCACGGCCTTTCCGGCGCGGCAGCGGGCGAGCATTTCGGCGCGGAACGCGTCGCCCTGCGGCGACAAAGCGGCGAGCGCCCCCCATTGCGCGAAGGTGGTGGCGCCGGTGTTGTCGGCGGCGGACATCATCCACATCTGCCGTCCCAATGACATCGGATGCACGAGCCAGCCCACGCGCCAGCCCGTCATCGCCCAGGGTTTCGAGAAGCTGTTGATCACGAACACCGCATCGTCCGGTTCGGCGATCTCGAGAAACGACGGCGCATGGCTACGCCCGTCGTACAGCAGCGTTCCATAGACTTCGTCGCTGATGATGGCGATGCCGCGCGCGCGGGCGAAGGCGAGGAGTGTTTCCTGCTCGCCCCGCGTCATCACCCAGCCGGTCGGATTGCCGGGCGAGGCGATGAAGATCGCTTTGGTGCGCGCGTCGCAGACCGCCGCCACGCCATCGAAATCGAAGCGCCAGCGGGGCGGCGAGGCATGCCAGTCGTCCACCAGACGCGCGAATTTGACCTGTGCGCCGCAGATCTCCGCCGCCTGGAAGATGTTGGGCCAGACCGGCGAAACCACGACGACGTTGTCGCCCGTCTCGATCAGGCATTGCAGCGACGCGATCACCGCCAGCATCGCCGATCCCGGCACGGTAATGCGCTCGAGCGCCACGTCCGCGCCCGCGGTGCGCCGATGGTAGTCGCGGATCGCCTCGCGCAGGGGGGTGATGCCCCGCGCGTTGGTATAAAAGGTCTTCCCCTCGTCGAGCGCGCGGGCCGCCGCCTTGCGAATAAAGGCAGGGGTGACGAGATCGCTCTCGCCGAACCACAGCGCGATGACCTCGGGATCGTGCAGCGCGGTGCCGGAAACCAGCGCGATTCCATTGGGTTCGAGGGTCTGGATGGCCGGGCGGATCGGGGATTTGGGCGTGGTCTGAAGCATGGCGCCACTCCGCCCCGAACGGCTTGCGCCCGTCAACCGGGGTTTCTATAACCCCAGCCATTCCGCACGCGCGAGGGTGGGCGAGAGGTGAGTTGCCTCAGACCCGTCCGGTTGCCCTTCGGGGTGCACCCCTCCGCGTCTTGGCCAAACCGGAAAAGGAGACGTTTCCCATGGCTTTGCCAGAATACAACATGCGACAGCTGCTCGAGTCGGGCGCCCATTTCGGCCATCGCACCCAGCGCTGGAATCCGAAGATGTCGCCGTTCATCTACGGCTCGCGCAATTCCATCCACATCATCGACCTCACCCAGACGGTGCCGCTGTTGCACCAGGCACTTCTCGTTCTGCGCGAAACCGTCAGCGGCGGCGGCCGCGTGTTGTTCGTCGGCACCAAACGCCAGGCGAGCGAGCCGATCGCCGCGGCAGCAAAACGCTGCGCGCAGTATTATGTGAACCACCGCTGGCTCGGCGGCACGCTGACCAACTGGCAGACGATTTCAAACTCGATCAAGCGGCTTCGCGGGATCGAAGAGACGCTGAATTCGGCCGCTGGTTCCGGTCTCACCAAGAAGGAACTTCTGGGGCTGCTGCGCGAACGCGACAAGCTCGAGCGCGCGCTCGGCGGCATCAAGGAAATGGGCGGCCTGCCCAACATCCTGTTCGTGATCGACACCAACAAGGAGCAGATCGCGGTGGCCGAGGCGAAGAAGCTCGGCATTCCGGTCGCGGCGATCCTCGATTCCAATTCCGATCCCGACGGCATCGCCTATCCCATCCCGGGCAATGACGATGCCGCGCGCGCGATCTCGCTCTACTGCGATCTGGTGGCCCGCGCGATCATCGACGGACTCTCCGAAAGCCAGGTGGCGCAGGGCCTCGATCTCGGCGAAGCCGAAGAGGCACCCGAGCCGCGCGTCCTCGCTTCCGAGCCCGCAGCCGAAGCCGCGGCGGCGGCCCCTTAGTTCTTCAACGCGGAGAACGCACTTCCTCACCCTTCGACAAGCTCAGGGTGAGGTTTCTGCTTATTCCTCACGCTGAGCCTGTCGAAGCATGCGGCCTCTTCGTTGAGAACTCTTGACACAGGAAAGAACCGATAATGGCGAATATCTCCGCAGGCATGGTGAAGGAGCTGCGCGAGAAGACCGGCGCGGGCATGATGGATTGCAAGGCGGCGCTGGCCGAAACCGGCGGCGACCTGGAAGGGGCGGTCGACTGGCTGCGCAAGAAAGGCATTTCGAAGGCGGCGAAGAAGGCCGGCCGCGTCGCCGCGGAAGGGCTGATCGGCGTCGCCGTCGAAGGCCACACCGGCGCGCTCGTCGAAGTGAACTCCGAAACGGATTTCGTCGCGCGCAATGAGACGTTCAAATCTTTCGCGAAGGAGGCGGCGAGGCTCGCGCACACGACCGCGGGCGATGTCGACAGGCTGCTTGCAGCCCGCACGGCCGCAGGTCTCACGCTGCAGGAGACGCTGACGGAACTGATCGCGAAAATCGGCGAGAACATGAGCGTGCGCCGTGCGGCGGTGCTGTCGGTCGAACCGGGCGTAGTTGCGTCCTACGTGCACAATGCGGCCGCGCCGGACCTCGGGAAGATCGGCGTGCTGGTGGCGCTGGAGTCCACCGCCGATGCGGCGAAACTCGCTGCCCTTGGCAAGCAGATCGCGATGCACATCGCCGCGGCCTCGCCGCTCGCCCTCGATGTCGGGCAGTTGCCGCAGGACGTGGTCGCGCGCGAACGCGACGTGCAGCGCGAACTCGCGCGCCAGTCCGGCAAGCCCGAGAACGTCATCGAGAAAATGATCGAGGGCCGGATGCGGAAGTTCCATGAGGAGTCGGTCCTGCTCTCCCAGGTATTCGTCATCGACGGCGAGACGCCGGTGGGCAAGGTTGTCGAGCGCGCCGGCAAGGATTTGGGCGCGCCGGTCGAGATCACCGGCTTCCTGCGCTTTGCCGTGGGAGAGGGAATCGAGCGGCCCGACGGTGGCGATTTCGCGGACGAAGTGAAGACCATGGCGGGCAGCTAGTTCGCGGGGAGAGGCGAAACACCATGACCGAGGCGCCCAGATACAGCCGGGTCCTGCTCAAGATCTCGGGCGAAGCGCTGATGGGCGCTCGGAACTACGGCATCGAAATCGGAACCGTCGAGCGCATCGCGGCCGATGTGAAGGATGCCGCGGCGAACGGCGTGCAGGTGTGTCTCGTGATCGGCGGCGGAAACATCTTCCGCGGCCTTGCGGGAGCGGCCAACGGCATCGAACGCGCCACCGCCGATTACATGGGCATGCTGGCGACCGTGATGAACGCGCTCGCAGTGCAGGCCGTGCTCGAGCGGATCGGAATACCAACCCGCGTGCAGTCCGCCATTCCGATGGAATCGGTCTGCGAGCCCTATATCCGCCGGCGCGCCATCCGCCACATGGAAAAGGGCCGCGTGGTGATTTTCGCGGCGGGGACGGGAAATCCCTTTTTCACCACGGATACGGCTGCGGCTCTGCGTGCCGCTGAGATGAATTGCGCGGCCATGCTCAAGGGAACGCAGGTTGACGGTGTTTACAGTGCCGATCCGAAGCGCGATCCTCTGGCGGTCCGATTCGACACCCTGACCTATCACGACGTGCTCGCCCGGGACCTTCAGGTGATGGACGCCTCCGCGATCAGCCTTTCCCGCGAGAACAGGATTCCCATCATCGTGTTTTCAATTCACGATCGCGGCGCGCTGAGCGCAGTTTTGACGGGCAGGGGACGCTGCACCATCATTTCCGACGCCGCCTGAGCGCCGCGGGAAGCAAGGACGTGCCCATGACAGCCAGCTTCGACAAGGAAGACCTGAACCGCCGCATGAATGGCTCGGTCACGGCCCTGAAAGGCGAATTCGCGGGCCTGCGTACCGGCCGCGCCAATCCGGCGCTCCTCGATCCGGTGACGGTGGAGGCCTATGGCGGCTCGATGCACATTTCGCAGCTCGGAACCGTGAGTGCACCCGAGCCGCGGCTTCTGACCGTTCAGGTGTGGGACAAGTCGATGGTCAAGGCCGTTGACAAGGCAATCCGCGATGGAGGTCTGGGCCTCAATCCGCAGGCCGACGGTCAGCTCCTGCGTATCCCGATCCCGGAACTGAACGAGGAGCGCCGGCGCGAACTTGCCAAACTCGCGCACAAATATGCCGAGCAGGCCCGCATTGCCGTCCGCAACGTGCGGCGGGACGGCATGGAGGTGCTGAAGAAGCTCGAGAAGGATCACCAGATCGGGCAGGACGAGCACAGAAAGCTTGGCGACGAGCTGCAGAAAGTGACCGACGCACATATCCACGACATCGACCACGCGCTCCAGGCGAAAGAACAGGAGATCATGCAGGTCTGATGAGGCCGGAGCAGAAGAGAAGCGTGGAACGCCTGCCCGCGCAGGAAAATCTGCCGCGCCATGTCGCCATCATCATGGACGGGAACGGCCGCTGGGCGAAGCGCCGCCACCTGCCGAGAGCGGCGGGCCACGTCGCGGGCGTTTCCGCGGTGCGGGCCGTCGTGCGCGCCTCGATCGATATCGGTCTTTCTTATCTCACGCTGTACGCCTTCTCGTCCGAGAACTGGAAACGGCCGCCGGGGGAAGTGTCCCATCTTATGGGGCTTTTCCGCGCCTATTTCCGCCAGGACGTCGACGAGCTGGTAGAGCGCAATGTGCGCATGCGCATTATCGGCAGTCGTCGTCGTGCCGAGAAGGACATACTCGGCATGATTGAGGACGGTGAGACGCGGACGGCTGCCAACACCGGCCTCAATCTGACGTTCGCCTTCGATTACGGCGGCCAGGAAGAGATTGCCGCTGCGGCGCGGGAAATGGCCAGGGCCGCGGCCTTGGGCCAACTCGATCCCGATTCGATCACCCCTGCCATGTTCGCGGCGCGTCTGCTCACGCGCGGGCTGCCGGACCCCGATCTTCTCATCCGAACCAGCGGCGAGCATCGCCTCAGCAACTTTCTGCTCTGGCAATTGGCCTACGCCGAACTCGTATTCATCGACACGTTGTGGCCCGATTTCACGCGCGGCGAATTCCTCGAAACTCTTGAAACTTTTGCCCAGCGCGAGCGCCGCTTCGGAACTGTTACGCCGGAACCCGTCGCGTGACAGCCAGCGCGGGGATGCTCGGCAAGTTCGAATGGCCTGCGCGCGCGTTTTTCGGACTTCTTCTCGCCGCAGGCGCCCTTGCTGCGATTTTTGCGGGTGCCCAGGTTTTCGTGGCGTTAGTCGCCGTTCTCGCTTTTGCCTGCGCGCGCGAATGGCACCGGATGGTCGGGGGAACGCGCTACGCTGTGCTTGTCACGTTAACCACGCTCACGTTTTGCGGGGCGATGGCATGCACCCTGCTTGCCGCGCCGCCGTTATGGCCTGTGTGGATACTGGCGGGCGGCAGCTTGGCGACGGCGATTGGCGCAAGACAAGTGGGTGCTTCGCCGCTCTGGAACGCGGCCGGCACTCTTTATCTCGGCATTCCGGCCCTCGCGCTCGCGGCATTGCGTGTCGATGCGCCGCATGGGGCGCTTGCCATCGTGGTCGTGTTTCTGGTCGTCTGGGCGGCCGATACCGGCGCGCTTGCGGGAGGCACCCTTTTGGGCGGCCCCAAACTCGTGCCGCGCCTGTCACCGAACAAAACGTGGTCCGGGCTGGTCATCGGGACCCTGTTTTCCATTGCGGCGCTTGCGCTTTTCATCGGGTTCCACGACGGGAAATTGTGGCAGGCCGCGCTTCTTGGGCTGGCGCTCGCACTCGCCGGACACGCCGGCGACCTGTTCGAATCCTGGATCAAACGGCGCGTCGGCCGCAAGAACAGTGGCGGGCTCATTCCGGGCCATGGCGGTGTTCTCGACCGCCTCGATTCCACCCTATTTGCGGCGCCACTTGCCGCGCTGCTTGTGTTCGTCTTCGGTCTTGATCCGCTCTGTGGAGGCCACCCGTAATGCCGGGTCCGGACGAGTCCTTTCTCAGGGGCGTGCTGCATCGGCGGCTGACGGTTCTCGGCAGCACCGGATCGATCGGGCTCAATACGCTGGACGTGGTGGCGCACGCACGCGACCGTTACGGCGTCCATGCTTTTCCGATCGAGGCGCTGACCGCCCAATCGAACGTACAGACGCTTGCCGAGCAGGCGCGCCGCTTTCGCCCGCGCCTCGCCGTGGTGGCCGACGAGACACATTACCAGGAACTGAGGGACGCGCTCGCAGGCGAGGACATCGAAGTCGCGAGCGGCAGCGATGGCATCGCGGAAGCAGCCGCGCGTCCGAGCGATGTGGTGATGGTGGCGATCGTCGGCGCTGCGGCTCTGAAGCCCACACTCGCTGCTGCCCGGCGCGGCGCCATCATTGCGCTTGCCAACAAAGAATGCGTGGTCGCGGCGGGCGATCTTTTCCGGGAAGTCCTTGCGGCCTCGCGCGCCACCGTCATTCCCGTCGATTCCGAACACAACGCGGCGTTTCAGCTGCTCGACTTCGCACAATCCCACGCCTTCGAACGGGTGACTCTCACCGCGTCCGGCGGACCGTTCCGCGAATGGCCTCGCGAACGCATGCAGGCCGCAACCCCCGAACAGGCGGTCGCGCATCCGAACTGGGCGATGGGTGCGAAGATCTCCGTGGACAGCGCCACGCTGATGAACAAAGGGCTCGAGCTGATCGAGGCGCATGTGCTGTTTGCACTTTCGGCAGACAAACTGGGCGTGATCGTGCATCCCCAGTCGCTGGTGCATTGCCTCGTCGCCTACAGCGACGGCTCGACTCTCGCCCATCTCTCTGCGCCGGACATGCGAACCCCGATCGCTCATGCGCTCGGGTATCCGTCGCGCATTGCTTCACCCGCGCTGCGCCTTGACCTGGCGCGTGCCAGACAGCTGACATTCGAAGAGCCGGATCTGGAACGCTTTCCCTGCCTTTCGATCGCGCAGACCTGCCTGCGCGCGGGCGGGCTCACGCCGACGGTGCTCAACGCCGCCAACGAGGTTGCCGTTGCGGCGTTTCTCGGCCGCAAGATCGGATTTCTGGATATTGCCGGCGTGATCGAAGAGACTCTCGATAGTCTGCACGGCAGCGAAATCGTGCGCCCCTCCGAAATCGAGGGCGTACTCGCGGTCGATTCGCAGGCGCGCGACATAGCGGATGGGCTGTGCCGGCGTCGGGCGGCGTGAGACAATCGATTGGGACGGGGAACACTGAGGATATGAGATGCTGGTACCCGTACAAGACCTGATCGGCGGTATCATCCATTACATCGTGCCGTTTCTCCTGATGATCACGCCGATCATTTTCTTTCACGAGCTCGGCCATTTTCTGGTCGCACGCGCCTGCGGCGTTCGCATCGACACGTTTTCCATCGGCTTCGGCCCGGCGATCGTGAGTTGGTGCGACCGGCTCGGCACGCGCTGGAAAATCGCCTGGGTGCCGCTCGGCGGCTACGTCAAGTTTTTCGGCGACGACAATGCGGCGAGCACACCCGATCGCGAACGCATCGAGCATCTTTCGGCGAGAGAGCGCCTCGTCGCGTTTCCCCTTAAGCCGCTTTACCAGCGCGCGATGATCGTGGCGGCCGGACCTGCCGCCAATTTCGTGCTGGCGATCGTGATCCTGACCGCTTTTCTGATAGCGTTCGGGACTTATGCCGCAGCGCCCGTCGTCAGCAGGGTCGTGCCGGCGAGTGCGGCGGCGCAGGCCGGATTTCATGCCGGGGACACCATTCTGTCGGTGAACGGCGAGGCCGTCGACAGCTTCGACGAGATACGAACGCTTGTGTGGGACCGCGGCGGCGAGACGCTGTCGGTTTTGGTCCGACGCGGCAGCAGCACGCTGGTCCTGCATGCAAAGCCGAAACTGACCACAATGAACATGATCGGCGGGCCGCAGAAGGTCGCGATCCTCGGCGTTGATGGTCCTCCACCCTCCCAGTGGAAGCATGTCGGCTACGGGCCGGGCAGCGCGTTGGTGGAAGCCTCGAGACAGACCTGGTCGGTGGTTGCCACGACGTTCGATCAGCTGGGCCGTATTCTCTCCGGACGCGCACGTGCGGCGCAGCTGAGCGGGCCCATCGGCATCGCCAAGATTTCCGGCGACGTGGCGGCCATCAGTTATCTCAATCTGTTCCGGCTGGCCGCGCTCATCTCCATAAGTCTCGGGCTGGTCAATATTTTCCCGATACCGATCCTCGACGGCGGTCACCTTCTATACTATGGATTCGAGGCGGTTCTGGGTCGGCCTCTGGGGGCCAGGGCTCAGGATGTCGGTTTTCGGCTGGGATTGGCAGTAATGCTGGGTCTGATGTTGCTTGCTGCCTGGAACGATCTCGTCCGGCTGAACCTGTTCTGAAATTCGGTGCCGCGCCCCACGGACGCCTGTCCGTCAAGTGCCAGTTGAGACGAGCGGATGAGCCTGATCGCCTTTCCCTTCGCCCGCTACAAGCGCGCGCTCCTGTTGGCCTGCGCCACGGCCGCCCTGTCCGCCGTGCCGGTGATGGCGCAGGCGCCCAACGCGACTGCGCCGGCGATTGCTGCGGCCAAGCCGGGAGCCGTGATCAAGCGGATCGTGGTGGAAGGTGCCCAGCGGGTCGAGCCCGCGACGGTGCTGTCCTATATTTCCATCCGGGAGGGCGAGCCTTATGACGAGCAGGCGGTCGACCGCTCGTTCAAGACGCTGTTCGCCACCGGACTTTTTGCCGACGTGAAATTCAACTGGGACGGCTCGACGCTGACCATCCACGTTGTCGAAAACCCCATCATCAACCAGGTGGTTTTCGAGGGCAACGACAAGGTTTCGGAGAAGGACCTCAACAAGGAGGTCCAGGAGAAACCGAGGACGGTTTTCACACGCGCCAAAGTGCAGTCGGATGTCCAGCGGATCATCGAACTCTATCGGCGCAACGGCAAGTTCGCGGCGACCGTCGATCCCCAGATCATCCAGCGGCCGCAGAACCGCGTCGATCTGATATTCTCCATCAACGAAGGTCCGACCACGGGCGTGGCGCGGATCTCCTTCATCGGCAATCGGCATTTCTCCGACAGCACGCTCAGGGAGCAGATCGCCACCGAGGAAAGCGCGTGGTGGCGCATCCTGTCGTCCAACGACAATTACGATCCCGACCGGCTGACCTTCGACCGCGAGCAGCTGCGCCGCTTTTATCTCAAGCAGGGCTATGCGGATTTCCGTGTCACCTCTTCGGTGGCGGAGCTCACGCCGGACCGGCAGAATTTCTATATCACCTTCACGGTGGACGAAGGAGACATCTATCGCTTTGGAAAGGTGGTCATCAATTCCAAAATCAAGGAGCTCACTCCGGCGAGCCTGCGCCCGCTCGTTCCGATCGTTGATGGTGCGACCTACAATGCGGAGCTGGTCGACAAATCGATCGATTCGCTGACCAACGCGGCGGGCACGAAAGGCTATGCTTTCGCGCAGATTCATCCCCGTATTCGCCGCAACCACGACTCCCGCACCATCGACGTTGTCTTCGACGTGGACCAGGGGCCGCGCGTCTATGTCGAAAAGATCAATATCGTCGGCAATTCGCGCACACTCGACAAGGTGATCCGCCGCGAATTCCGTCTCGTCGAAGGCGATGCCTTCAACCGCGTGCTCGTCGACCGCTCGCGTATGCGCATCAAGGCTCTCGGCTATTTCAAGGACGTCGATGTCAAGCCGCTTCCCGGTTCACAGCCCGACCGCACCGTGCTCCAGGTCAACGTCACCGAACAGTCCACGGGCCAGCTGCAGCTCGGCGCCGGCTATTCCTCTCTCAGTTCCTTCGTAGGCCAGTTCAGCTACACCGAGCAGAACCTGTTCGGCCGCGGCCAGTATCTGCGCGCCAGCATCGAGGCCTCCAGCATCAGCAAGGAAGCACAGCTGAGCTTTACCGAACCCTGGTTCATGGACCGGCCGCTCGCGGCGGGTTTCGACATCTACGACATCATGACCGATTACCTTCAGGTCGACTACCAGAGCAACACGATCGGATTGGGACTGCGTATGGGCTTTCCGACGTCCGAATTCGGCTCTGTCGGATTCCGCTACAACATCAGCAGCGCGACCGTGTCGCCGTTCTCAAACGCGCCGTCGGTCATCCTGGAGGCGGCAGGCAGCGAAACCACATCTTCGTTCGGCTACAGCTACACTTACAACACCGTCGACGATCCCGTGAAACCACGGCACGGTTACATGCTGGAGTTCAGCCAGGATTTCGCAGGTTTCGGCGGCACGGCGAAATATATCCGCAGTCTCGCCTCGGGTGCTGCGCATCAGCCGCTGCTCTGGGACGAATTCGTCGGCACGCTCTCGTTCAATGCCGGTTACATCCAGCCCTACAATGGCAAGCAGCTCAGCCTGACGGACCGCTTTTACAAGGGCGGCGACTCCTTCCGAGGCTTCAAGCTCGCAGGGGTGGGGCCCCGCGAAGTCAGTGCTACCGGAGAAAATTCGATCGGCGCCAGCGCCTATGCGATCGGCACGGCCGATCTGCGCCTGCCGGATTTCCTTCCAGCAGACTACGGAATCGCGTTTTCGCTGTTCAGCGATTTCGGCACGGTTGGTCACCTTTCCTCGGGTGTTCCGGCGGACAATTGCAATCCCTTCCCCCCGGGGGTTGTGTGCGTCAAGGACAATATGGCATTCCGTGCCTCGGCTGGTATTGGCATCAACTGGAAGTCGCCATTCGGGCCCCTCCAGGTTTCGCTTGCTCTGCCCTACGTCAAGGAAAAATACGACCAGTCGCAGATCATCTATTTCAGCGCAGGAACAGGACTCTGACCATGAAGCATCCGATGAACGCGCTCCGCGCGATTTTGACCGCGGCAGGATTTGTGGCGGCGATCACGGCAGCGCAGGCCGCTCCGGCGCCCGCGCCGGCCAAGCCGCATCCGGCGGCTGCGCCGCGTGCCGCCGCCCCTATCCCGAAGATACTGGTCGTGGATCGTCAGGCGATCCTGCGCCTTTCGAAAGTCGGGCAGGATATCGTGCGTCAGGTCAACGCCCTGACCACGTCGGCCGAAAATCAGTTCCGTGCCCAACGCGATGCGCTCCAAAAGGAGGAGCAGACGATCGCGCAACAGGGCGCGATCCTTGCACCTGATGTGCGTGCCCAAAAGAAGAAGGCATTCGACGCCAAGGTCGCGGATTTTCAAAAGCGCGTTCAGACTCGCCAGTCGATGATCCAGGGCGGTGTGCTGAATGCGCGACGCCAGGTGGAAGCAGCATTGGGACCAATTCTGCAGGGCATTATGGCCGAGCGCGGCGCCAATCTTCTGATCGACCGCCAGGACGTCGTGCTGGCAATGGTTGATGTGGACGTGACGAAGGTCACCATCCAGCGCCTTGACCAGAAGCTGCCCAGCGTAAAAGTCCAGCTGGCCTCGCCCAGTCTGGCCGCCCAGATGCGCTGAACGGGCTTGTGCGCAGGCGTCATGCGCCCCGCGGCATTATGTGCGAGCGGCCGTGGCTGATCCTCGCTTCTACGGCAATCGCGGTCCGTTCACACTCGCCGAAGTGTGCGCACAGGCTCTGGTCGCCGTACCCGACGGCGCCGACCCGGAAAGGAGAATTGCGGATCTCGCGACTCTCGAAGGCGCAGGCGCCGATCACCTGAGCTTTTGCCTTCCAGCCAACCGCGCCCAGCTCTCACGAACCCGGGCCGGCTACTGTTTCATCGAGCAAGCCGTCGAGCACGAAACGGGCACGTTTGCGCCCCGGTTCATCACCTGCGGTTCCGTGCTTCACGCCTTCGCTGCCGCGGCGCGCCTGTTTTATCCCGCGCACGAGTTGGAAGAATGGTCGCAGGAGAGCGCTATTCATCCGGCCGCCATGCTCGAGGAGGGGGTGCGCCTCGCGCCGGGCGTCATCATAGGGCCGGATGCGGAGATCGGCGCCCGCACGAAAATAGGTCCTTGCGCGGTGATCGGACGCGGCGTGCGGATCGGGCGTGATTGCGAGATCGGCAGCCATGCGGGAATTTGCTTTACCTTGATCGGCGATGGCGTGCAGGTTTTTCCAGGCGCGCAAATCGGGCAGCCGGGATTTGGTTTTGCGAGTTCGGCGACGGGGCACGCCAAGATTCCGCAGCTTGGACGTGTTATCGTGCAGGACAAGGTCGAGATCGGCGCCTGCACGACGATCGATCGCGGCGCACTTGGCGATACCGTCATCGGCGAGGGCAGCAAGATTGATAATCTCGTGCAGATTGGGCACAACAGCCGGCTCGGACGGCATTGCGTGATTGTGGCGCAGGCCGGCATCTCCGGCAGTTGTGAGCTCGGCGATTTCGTCGTGCTGGGAGGTCAGGTGGGGATTTCCGATCACGTGCGCATGGGTGATCATGCCCGGCTTGCCGCACGCGGCGCGGCCATCACCGGCGACTATCCGGGCCATGCGGACTATGGCGGCTCGCCGGCACGGCCAATCCGCGAGTGGCGTCGGGAAGTAGCGGCAGTCGCGCTGCTCGCGAAGCGCCGCGGGCGCAAACGCGATGGATAACAGGACGGCCGTGCAGGACCTCACGCTCGACGTCGAACAGATCAAGCGCCTGATTCCGCATCGCGCGCCTTTTCTCTTTGTCGAGAAGCTGTGCGAAATCCGGCCGGGCGAAAGCGCGGTGGGCTACAAGGCCGTCTCGTTCAACGAGCCCTATTTCCAGGGCCACTTTCCGGCGTTCGCCGTCATGCCGGGGGTTCTGATCGTCGAGGCGATGGCGCAGACGGCGGGCGCGCTCGTGGTTCACACCCTCAGCCTGTCGAGCGAGAACCGCACGGTCTATTTCATGACGATCGACAAGGCGCGCTTCCGTCGTCCGGTAAAACCGGGTGATCTGCTGCGCATTCCCGTCAAGGCACTTCGCCGGCGCGGCCCGGTGTGGAAATTCGCGGGCGAAGCCTGGGTGGACGGCGAATTGTGCGCGGAAGCCGAATTCGGGGCCATGATTCACGATTTCGCCCAGCCGGACGCCGATGAGAGTTCATCCCACAGCGCTGGTTGAAGACGGCGCGCGCCTCGAAGACGGGGCAGAGATCGGTCCTTTCTGCATCGTTGGCGCGCACGCCGTGTTGCACGAGGGCGTGCGGCTCCTCTCCCATGTCGTGGTCCGCGGACATACCGAGATTGGCGCACGTACAGTCGTTCATGCGAATGCGGTGCTGGGCGGCGAAGCGCAAATGTATAAGACAAATCCATCCAGCATGCGTCTCGTCATTGGTGCCGACAACATTATCCGCGAGGGTGTCACCATGAGCACCGGCAGCGGTCGCGGCGTTACGACTGTCGGAGCCAAAGGTTATTTCATGGCGAGCTGTCATATCGCCCACGACTGCGCGGTGGGCGAGGGCGTCACACTGTCGAACGGCGTACAGCTCGCCGGCCACGTGCAGATCGGCGACGGTGTCATTATGGGCGGGCTCTCCGCGATTCAGCAGTTCGGGCGCATCGGGAGCTACGCTTTCGTGAGTGGCGTAACCGGCGTTTCCCTCGACGTTATTCCCTATGGCAGCGTAATCGGCACGCATGCACGGCTTTACGGATTGAATCTGGTGGGTTTGCGCCGGCGCGGTGTTCCGCGCGCAAACATTCACGCGCTGCGCGCTGCCTACCGCCTCGTCTTCCACGAAGGAACAGGCACGCTGCACGAGAACGCCCGGGCTGCCGGCCGAGAATGGCCCGACGTTCCCGAAGTGCAGGAAATCGTCGCCTTCATTCTCGTGCCGGCAAAACGGGCAATCTGTCCCGCCCGGCGGCGCGGCGAAGAGCATGGCATTTCGGAATGAGCACGCTCGGCATCATTGCAGGCGGCGGCGAACTGCCTCGCGCCGTGGCGCAGAGTGCAGGCGAATCCGGAAGAGACGTTTTCGTCATCGGTCTTCGCGGCGCCGCCGATCCGGAGATCGCGGAATTTCCGCATGACTGGGTGTCGCTCGGCGAAGCGGGACGTCTGATTCGCCTGCTGCGCACGCACGATTGCAGCGAGGTTCTGTTTGCCGGCCGGGTGGCGCGGCCGAAACTCAACGAACTCAAAGCGGACGCCAAAGGGATTCTGTTGCTGCCGCGCGTGATTTCCGCGGCCCGCAATGGAGACGATGCGTTGCTGCGCGCGCTGATGGATATTCTGCGCGGCGAGGGCTTTCGCGCGATCGGGGTCGCAGAGGCCGCGCCCGGACTCCTGGCGCCGGCGCGCGTGCTGGGCCGGTCAACGCCCGACGCGGAACAGGAAAAGGACATTGCACTCGGTGTGCAGGTCGTGCGCCGGCTCGGCGCACTCGACATAGGCCAGTCGGCGGTTGTCTGCGCCAACCTTGTGCTCGCCATCGAAGCGGCGGAAGGCACCGACGCCATGCTCCGGCGCGTGACGGAATTGCCGGAAAATATTCGCGGCACTCCCGCGCATCCGCGCGGCGTGCTGGTCAAGGCGCTGAAGCCCACGCAGGACGGCAAAACGGATTTGCCGGTAATCGGCATGCAGACGGTCGCGAACGCCCGCGCTGCGCACCTCGCAGGCATTGCCGTCGAGGCCGGCCGCGCCCTCATTGTCGATCGCCGCGCCGTTACGGCTGCCGCGGATGCCGCCGGTATTTTCCTCCTCGGCTTCGCGCCCTCCAAATATGCGCAATGACAAAGCTGCTCACGCGGAGCCGTGGATCTGCGGAGCAAAAAGATTGAACCGCCAAGGCGCCAAGGCGCCAAGGAATTCAAGCGCGCATTCGCGCGCAAGCCTTGTTCCTTGGCGTTCTTGGCGCCTTGGCGGTGTCTTTCTCGCCGCCTCCGCACCTCCATGCGAACAAACACGCACATGACAGAGCGGCGTTTGACGGTGATGCTGGTGTGCGGGGAGCCTTCGGGTGACAGGCTCGGCGCAGAATTGATAACGGGCCTGAAGGCTCTTGCGGGGCATGCCGTCCGCATTGTCGGCGTCGGTGGTCCGGCGATGGCGGCCGAAGGATTGCAATCGCTTTTTCCTCTCGACGACACCGCCGTCATGGGCCTGCGCGAAGTGGTCCCGCGCATTCCTGCGATCCTGCGCCGCGTGCGCGACGCTTCCGATTATGCGGTGCGCAGCGCCCCCGACGCCGTCGTCTGTATCGACAGCCCGGACTTTACGCATCGCATTGCCCGGCGGCTGAAACGCATCGCGCCGCAGATTCGCACCGTGAATTACGCGGCACCGCAGGTCTGGGCGTCGCGTTCGTATCGCGCGCGCAAGATGGCGGGCTATTTCGATCTCGTGCTTGCGCTCCTTCCGTTCGAGGCACCTTTCTTCGAGGCGCACGGGCTCAAAGCGGTGTTCGTCGGGAATCCGGCGATCGAACGCGCAGCCCAGGTGAAAGGCGGTGACGGGTTGCGCGCGCGGCTCGGCATTGCGCCGGGGGCAACGGTGCTCGCGCTTCTGCCCGGCAGCCGGATGAACGAGGTGAGGCTTCTCCTCCCATCTTTCCGGGATGCGGTAGCGCAGCTTCGTGAACGAATGTCCGATCTCGTCTGTTTGCTTCCAACGGTCGAGCACGTCAGCCGTTACGTGCGGGGACACACGCGCGACTGGCCGGCACCGTTGCACGTTCTTCAAAGCGACGAGGACAAATACGCCACATTCGATGCGGCGCGCGCGGCCATTGCCGCGTCCGGCACGGTCACCACCGAACTCGCGCTTGCCGGCACCCCAATGGTCGTGGCCTACCGGCTCGGCGCGTTCACTTACTCCCTGGTGCGGCCGTTCGTTCGCGTGCGCTACATCACGCTCGCGAATATTCTCCTCGACAGGCCGGCAATTCCCGAGTTGATCCAACGCAAATGTACCGGCGGGGCGCTCGCCAGCGCAGTGCTGCCACTGCTGCAGGAGGAGGACGCGCGCGCCCGCCAGCGGCACGATCTCGCCGAAGCCATGACGAAACTCGGAGCCGGCGGTGAGGCGCCGAGCCTCCGCGCCGCCCGTGCGTTGCTGGAGTTCCTGCGGACATGATGCCCGCACTCGTCGGCACCCAAAATCCTGGCGTGCTCACGTGTCTTCATCTTTGTTCACAACGGGAGAGCGAATTGCACCAAAAGCAAGGGCAACACTACCCATGACCATCCGTTGACTCTTCGGGTTGGCGATGAAGGTGCCACAAGGCTGGGCGGGCACACCACAGGAGATCGAAAATGCTGAAGCTATCGCACACGACACGGAATGCCGCATTGAGTGCGCTGCTCGCGGCCGGAGTTGCGGGCTCGGCGGCAGTGACCATCGCGCCTGTCGCGGCGCACGCGCAGCCGTATCGAGATCGGGATTACACTTATCACCGTGACTGGGACGCCGGCTACCGTGCGGACTGGGACGACCGCTACCGCGCCGATCGGGACTATTATTACCACCGCGACTGGGACGGCCGTAACTGGGTCGGTATCGGCGTGCCCGGATTCGGGATCGGCTTCTACGATTACCCGTATTACAATGGGTATTACGGCCCCTACTGCAGCGACTACGACTACGACAACGGCTTTTGCACGTACTGACGTGCAGCAGCCGGAATTCCGGGTCCGCAATGCGGGCCCGGAATTTTGTGCGAGATGCTACCGCTTTTCGATCGGCACGTAGTTGCGGCGGCGGGCGCCGGTGTAGAGTTGGCGCGGGCGTCCGATCTTCTGGTGAGGATCGACGATCATCTCCTTCCACTGTGCGATCCACCCCACCGTGCGGGCGAGCGCGAACAATGCCGTGAACATGCTGGTCGGAAAACCCAGCGCCTTGAGCGTGATGCCGGAATAGAAGTCAATATTGGGATAGAGCTTTTTCTCGATGAAATAATCGTCCTTGAGGGCGATGCGTTCGAGTTCCAGCGCGACCTTCAACAGCGGATCCTCATGAACGCCGAGCTCGTCGAGCACCGCGTGACACTGACGCTGCATCGCCTTCGCGCGCGGGTCGTAGTTCTTGTACACGCGATGGCCGAAGCCCATCAGCCGGAACGGATCGTTCTTGTCCTTGGCGCGTGCGATATATTCGGGGATGCGCTCGACCGTGCCGATCTCTTCGAGCATCTTCAGCGCGGCCTCGTTGGCTCCGCCATGGGCGGGACCCCAGAGGCAGGCGATTCCCGCCGCGATGCAGGCAAACGGATTGGCGCCTGAGGAACCTGCCAGCCGCACCGTCGACGTCGAGGCATTCTGCTCGTGATCGGCATGCAGGATGAAGATGGTGTCGAGTGCCTTCGCAAGCACGGCGTTGACCTTGTACTCCTCGCAGGGCACCGCGAAGCACATGCGCAGGAAGTTCTCGGTGTAGCCCAACGCATTGACGGGATACACGAAGGGCTGGCCGATATGATATTTGAAGGCCATCGCGGCGATCGTCGGAATCTTGGCGATCATGCGATGGCTCGCCACCTCGCGCTGGTGCGGATCGTTGATGTCGGTGGAGTCGTGATAGAAGGCCGAGAGCGCGCCCACGACGCCGCACATGACCGCCATGGGGTGCGCGTCGCGCCGGAACCCGCGGAAGAACGAGGCGATCTGCTCGTGCACCATGGTGTGGTAGGTTATGGCGCGGTTGAACGCCTTTGCCACACCGGCATCGGGAAGCTCTCCATAGAGCAGCAGATGGCAGACTTCGAGAAAGTTCGAATGCTCGGCCAGCTGATCGATGGGATAGCCGCGATAGAGGAGGACGCCTTCCTCGCCGTCGATGAAAGTGATGTCGCTTTCGCAGGCGGCCGTCGAGGTGAAGCCCGGATCGTAGGTGAAGAGACCGGCGCTGTCGTAGAGATGGCGCACATCGATCACCCGCGGCCCAAGCGTGCCGGCGAGAGCCGGAAGCTCGTAAGATCGGCCGTCGTAGGTGAGGGTCGCCTTGCCTGCGGGGGTGGCCTTGCCGTCGCTCATCGGATCATCTCCTGGCGTGCATGCGCGCCTGTTGCGGTGCAGCAAATATAACCCGCCAAAAGGCAATCCGTCACCAGCGGAAGGGGCCTTTTCACGCTTTTTTGCACGGCATCCTTCCTGACCACCGCTTCCACCTTTTTGTCATCCCCGCGAAAGCGGGGACCCAGATCGCCCACGTTGCGCAGCATTGCGCCGAGCTGTGGCCGCCTTCAGATCCGGTGCCGCTGGGTTCCCGCTTTCGCGGGAAAGACAATGTTATTAGCGGCTTGCTGAGTACTCTTCATCCAGCAACGGCTTCGATCCTGAGGAGCGACTCCTCCCTTCCCAGCACCGCCATCATGTCAAAGATGGGCGGCGAAGCAGCCTTGCCGGTCAGTGCGGCGCGCAGCGGTTGCGCAAGCTGGCCGAGCTTGAGGCCCTTATGTTCCGCCAACCTGCGCACCTCCGCCTCGAGAGCTGCGGCATTCCACTCGCTGCGCTGCAGCAGGGGCAGCAGTTCGGCCAGCAGGCGCCGGGCCTCGGGCGCGAGGTTCTTCTCTGCCTGGACATCGAGAGCGGGCGCGCCATCCCGGGTCAGGAACTCGGCCGACTGACCAAGCTCGACGAGCGTCTTCGCGCGATCCTTGAGCCCCGGCATCGCTGCCTGGAGACGAGTGCGGGCAGCGCGGTCGATGGTCCGCTCGGGCTGGGCGTGCGCAAGAAACGCAACCAGCGCATTCGTCAGCGCCGCGTCATCCATCGCGCGGAGGTAATGTGCATCGAGATTATCGAGTTTCTTGAAATCGAAGCGGGCAGGGCTCTTGCCGATGTTCGCAAGATCGAACCATTCGATCGCCTGTTCGGTTGAAATGATCTCCTCATTGCCGTGGCTCCAGCCGAGCCGGAGCAGATAGTTGCGCATCGCCTCGGGCAGATAGCCCATGTCGCGATAGGCATCGACCGCGAGCGCACCGTGACGCTTGGAGAGCTTGGCGCCGTCCGGCCCGTGGATGAGCGGTACATGACCGTAAACCGGCCGCGGCCAGCCCATGGCCTCGATGATCTGCAGCTGGCGCGCCGCATTGTTGAGATGATCGTCCCCGCGGATGACGTGCGTTATGCCCATGTCGTGATCGTCCACCACGACCGCCAGCATGTAGGTGGGCGTGCCGTCGGAGCGCAGCAGCACCATGTCGTCGAGCTGTGCATTGGCAAAATGCACGACGCCCTGCACGACATCATCGACAACGGTTTCTCCGGTCTGCGGCGCCTTGAGACGGATCACGAAGCGCGCGCCTTTCGGCGCTTCTCCCGGATCGCGGTCGCGCCAGCGTCCGTCATAGCGCTGCGGCTTGCCGGCCTTCTTCTGTTCCTCGCGCATGGTCGCGAGTTCTTCCGGCGTCGCATAACAGCGATAGGCGCGGTCGGTTCGTAGCAGCTCTTCGGCCACTTCGCGGTGGCGCTCGACTCGCGCGAACTGGAACAGCGGCTCGCCGTTCCAGTGAAGCCCCAGCCAGTCCAGCCCGGTCAGGATCGCTTCGACTGCCTGGGGCGTCGAGCGCTCGCGGTCTGTGTCCTCGATGCGCAGCAGGAAGCGGCCGCCCGAGTGCCGGGCATAGAGCCAGTTGAAGAGTGCCGTACGCGCGCCGCCGATGTGCAGATAGCCGGTGGGCGAGGGCGCAAAACGCAGGACGGGCGTCGAATCTTCTGCCATACTCATGTCCGGGAGCGGTCGGTTCCGGTGACACGGAGCCGGCCAAAGGTTCGCGTGGCTTCTAGCAAACCGGCTCCCATGGCGATAGCGCCTTCACGCGCAGAGTTTGTATCACGCGATATCCGCGCTGGGTTGGCGGGTACGGTGGTGCGGCTGCGCAATCTGCCGGCCTGGCTTGGACGCACACTGCTCGACGAACGCGGGCGTTGGGTGCTCTGGCTGCCGGTTCTTCTGGGCACAGGCATCGGATTTTATTTTGCGCTGCCTTTTGAGCCGCCGGCAATTCTCGTGGGGTCGCTTGGTTGCTGCGCGGCTGCGCTGACCGTCGCGGGGATCGCGTTCCACCGTACATTCGCGCGCGCCTGTTGCGCGGGCCTTGTGGCACTGCTGGCAGGCTTTTGTCTTGCAAATCTCAAGGCGTATTCCGTCGCGGCGCCGGTCGTGATGCACCGTGTCGGGCCAGTGGAACTTGTCGGACGCGTGGAATCCGCACAGTTGCACGCGCGAGGCATCCGCGCGGTGCTCGCGCCAATTTCGATTGGCGGACTCGCGGCCAAAGACTTGCCGCGCCGTGTCCGCGTGTCGGTCCGGCATGGCGGAGAATTGCTGTCCCCGGGCGCGATCATACGCCTCGATGCCGTGCTGATGCCGCCACCGCCACCGGCCGAACCCGGCGACTACGATTTCGGACGCGCAGCATTCTTTCTGGGCATCGGCGCGGTCGGCTACGCTTTTGGAAGTCCCGAACTTGTCGCGCCCGCGCCGCCGCCGGATTTGCGCGGACGGATTGCGCTCGCGCTTCAGACGTTGCGCTTTCGCATGAGCGCGCGCGTCCACGCCGTGCTCCCCGGCAGCACCGGCGCGATCGCCGTGGCGCTCATCACGGGAGACCGCGGCGGCATTTCGGAAGCCGACGATCAGGCGCTGCGCGATGCCGGCCTTGCGCATGTGCTTGCGATTGCCGGGCTGCACATGGCGCTGGTGGGTCTCGGACTCTTCTGGACGGTTCGCGCGCTCCTGGCGCTCTGGCCCGCGGTCGCGCTGACGCAGCCGATCAAGAAATGGGCGGCACTTGCTGCTCTGTGTGGCGCCGGCTTTTATCTCGCTATCAGTGGTGCCGCGACACCGGCGCTGCGCGCCTTCACCATGCTCGCGATGATGCTGCTCGCGATTTTGTTCGACCGGCCCGCGCTCTCCATGCGCTCGCTTGGCATTGCTGCAGTCATTCTTTTGGCTGTCGCGCCGGAGAGCCTCATTGAACCGGGATTTCAGATGTCATTCGCCGCCGTTGCGAGTCTCATCGCTGTCGCGGAATGGGAGCAGCGCCGCGCGGCGTCACACCGCGGACTGTCCGGGCTGCCATTCGCGGGCGCTCGGCGATATCTGCGCGGCATCGCGGTCACGAGTTTTGTCGGCAGTCTCGCCACCCTGCCATACGCCGCGTTCCACTTCGACCGCGCTACTCACTACGCCGTGCTCGGGAATCTCCTCGCCATGCCGATCATGGGATTCGTGACCATGCCGATGGCGGCTCTTTCCGTCCTCCTCATGCCGCTCGGGCTGGACGTCATTCCTCTACATGGCATGGGGTTGGGTATCGCGGCGATGCTCGCCATTGGCCGATTTGTCTCCGGTCTTCCCGGTTCTGTAACGACCGTCGCCGCCTGGCCGGTTGTGGCGCTCGTGCTGATCTCCTTCGGCGGTTTGTGGATAGTCATCTGGAGAAACAAATGGCGGTGGCTTGGGCTCGCGCCCGCTCTGGCCGGACTGGCACTCGTGTTGCTGGCGCGACCACCCGATCTTCTCGTCGCGCGCGACGGTCAGACGATCGCGATCCGCGGAGGAGACGGCAAGCTGCATTTCCCTCGGCGCATTGCCGACGAATATTCCGCAAGCGAATGGCTGAAGCGCGACGGCGACGGCCGGGCGGCGCGAAATGCGATTGCCGGGGCGAAGGATGGCGTGCGCTGCGACGCGTTCGGCTGTATCGCACAAATTCGCGGCCATACAATTGCCGCCGTGTCGCGCGCCGATGCGCTGCGCGAGGACTGCGCGAATGCCGAAGTCGTAATCGGCGATCTGGCGATGCGCCGCGCCTGCCGCGGGCCGAAGCTCGTGATCGACAAATTCGACGTGATCCGCAACGGCGCCTACGCCGTTTGGCTCGGCAACAGATTCATCGTCGAAACCGTGCAAGAGGTACGCGGCAACCGCCCCTGGAGCCATGCGCCATGGCAGCGGAAAGGGCGGCGGGGGAATTAGCTGCTGAAGACCGTCATGGCCCGCAAATGCGGGCCACCCAGGTCATGCGAGGAAGAATGCGGCAGATTTCACGCGATCGGTGCGCAACCTTATGAAACACACAGGTGTCACCTGGGTGGCCCGCATTTGCAGGCCATGACACAAATATTTTTTTGCTGCGATCGCCGATCAATACCGCCGGATCAGCCCCACCAGCTTGCCCTGGATGCGCACGCGGTCGGCACCGTAGAGGCGCGTCTCGTAGGCGGGATTGGCGGCTTCGAGCGCGATGGAGTCGCCGCGGCGCCTGAGGCGCTTCAGTGTCGCCTCGGAATCATCGATCAGCGCAACGACGATATCGCCGGTATTGGCAGTCGGCGTCTGCTGGACGACGACCGTATCGCCGTCGAGAATGCCGGCATTGATCATCGAATCGCCTGTGACTTCCAGCGCGTAATGATCGCCGCGCCCCAGCATGCCCGAAGGCACTGGCATGTCGGCGATCTTGTGCTGCAAAGCCTCGATCGGAGTGCCGGCCGCGATGCGCCCGAGTACAGCTACGTTCATCGCCCCTTCGGCATCGTGCCGCCGCGGACTGCCGCCGCTGCGCGGATCCGACGGCGCGCGTGCGCTGCGCGAACCGGGCGGTGCGGCAGGCCGCAGCGCCTGGTTGCGCGACTGGGCAGGCCGCAGCGTGTCGGCGACATTTTCGGGAAGACGCACGATTTCCAGCGCCCGCGCCCGCTTTTCGAGACGCTTCAGAAATCCTCGCTCTTCGAGCGCCGTCACCAGCCGGTGGATGCCCGATTTCGATTTGAGATCGAGCGCGTCCTTCATCTCGTCAAAAGACGGCGGCACGCCCGTCTCGCGCACGCGCTCATGGATGAACATCAAGAGTTCGTGCTGTTTGCGCGTCAGCATTGTCCTGCTCCCGTGCCGGCCAGCGGCCGAACAAATCCGAAACACCGCGAATCGTTCTAGTTTAGTTCCCGGGTGCCGTCAACGCCCCTGCGCGACCTTTGGCCCGGCATTTGTGCGATGCGCCCTGCCCCCGCGGAATTGCCGATGGAGGCAAGGCCGGTATCGCGGGCGGTGAAATCCGGATATAATTTCAACCGGCGGGGGCGCCGGCTGAGCCAGATGTTGTTGCGTTCCGCGCTGTCCCTCCGCGGTACTGCGTAGAAGCTGAAACAATCTGCAATCAAGCTAACAAGGAGGGAAATTACATGCGAATGCTCATTGCTGCGGGGCTGCTTGGCGCTGCTCTTCTGCCGCTGAATGCGTTTGCCGACAGCCCGTTCGACGGGACGTGGAAGGAAGACGTGTCTTCGATGAAAGCGTCGAAGACGCCCGACGTGATGGTTCTGAAGGACGGGATGTTTTCCTGCAAAACCTGCACTCCGCCCTACACCGTGAAGGCCGACGGTTCGGATCAGTCCGTCGCCGGCAATCCCTACATGGACACTGTCGCGGTCAACGCGTCCGATCCGCACAAACTCGTGCTGACGGAAAAAAAGAACGGAAAGACTATGGAGACCCTCACGTTCAAGGTCGCGCCGGACAACAAGACCGTCGATGTGGACTTCACCGGCACGAGCGAAAATGGCACGTCCTTCTCGGGTAAGGGCGGACTGAAGCGGGTCGCGGAAGGCCCTCAGGGTTCCGGGCCCATTTCCGGCTCATGGACGAGAACGGGGCTCACCAACGCCTCCGACAGCCTCGTAACGGCGACGTACAAGGTGAACGGCGACACACTCACGATGACCGATCCGACAGGTGATAGCTACGCTGCGAAGATGGATGGCAGTGACGCGCCCGAGAAGGGAAATCCCGGCGTCACCAGCGTCTCCGTGAAGAAAGAGGGTGCGCGTACCCTCATGGAAACCGATATGCGGGACGGCAAAGTTGTCGAAACCGTCAAGTCAACGGTGGCGCCGGACGGAAAATCCATGAGTGTCGTTGACAGCAACAAACTCACGCACCGGACGACGACCTACAAGGCCGATAAACAATAGGCTGGCGAGCGATTCCGATCTGAAATGCAAGGGCCCGCGCGACCGGGCCCTTGCTGTTTGTGGCCGTTCGCCACTGATTTCGCGTTGCGAGCCTGCCTGTGCTAAAGTGACAATCCGGGCCGGGGGGGCATATGGCGGACGAGGCAGAGGGGCAACGCGCGGCGGCGGCCGGCGAGGGTGCGGATTTGTCCGCGATAGCGCTCGCGCTCAGTTCTGCGGCGCATAACGCGCGCGTCGCCGCGAAAGCGGAAAGCTTCCTCGAAAAGCAGGCGCGGCTCAGCGAAAAACAATCGGCGCTCGTCGAGCTGCAAGCCGAAGAACTCCGCCGTGAGCTCGGGCTGCATCACTGGTCCGCGCGCATCCATCATTTGAGCGGCATCCTGAAACTCGCGTTCGAATTCGCGGTCGCGCTGATCGTCCTTGCGGTCGCCGGCTTGATCGGCAGCGCCATCTGGAATGCGGCGCACGACCGCGGGCTTGTCATCGAAGCGTTCCAGGTGCCGCCGGATCTGGCGAGCCGCGGATTGACCGGCCAGGTCGTCGCCGGCCAACTGCTCGACAAACTCACCGCGATGCAGAACGCGACGCAATCGGCCCGCCCTGCGCAGTCCTATGCCAACAACTGGGGCAACGACATCAAGGTGCAGATTCCGGACACCGGCGTCTCCATCGGCGAATTCAATCATTATCTGGAGGGCTGGCTCGGACACGAGACTCATATCGGTGGCGAGGTGTTTCGCAGCGCGACCGGAATCACGGTGACCGCGCGGGTAAGCGGAGGGGGCAACGTTTCGTTTGGCGGCCCCGAAACTTCGCTCGATGCGCTCCTGCAACGCGCCGCCGAGCATATTTATGAACAAACGCAACCCTATCGCTACGCCGTCTATCGCACGCACGGTCTCAACGGAGCGAGCGATTCCGAGTGGAACGAGTCGCGGCAGGTATTGACCAGGCTGACCCTCGATTCGGATGGGGAAGAGCGCGCCTGGGCCTGGCTTGGCCTCGCCAACATCGCGCTCTTTCATGATGCAGACGCCCGCCGCGGCACACTTTACCTGCGCCGGGCGCTCTCCAACAAACGCGATTTCGTTGTCGCGTTGATCGATCTGGCGCAGAGCGAAGGATTTCTGGGTCACGGTGAAGCCGCCGTGATGTTCGGGCGCGCTGCGGAGACTGGGCTCGACAGACTTCCGTCCGCGCAGCCTGCTTTGACGGTGTACGGACTGGAAAACGCGGCGGCCACGGAAACGGTTCTTGGCGATTTTTCTGGCGTTATCGCGGAGACCGAACGCGCCGCCGAGCTTCCCGACATGGCCGGCCGCGCCGAATATTTTCGTGAAATTATTTGCGGTTCACTGGCTTTCGAGCACGACGGCAGGGCAGCGCGCTCTGCACTGCGAGCCATGCCTGGCTTGCCTGCAGCGGACATGCCGTATCGCGCCAGTCGCCTGGAATTGGGTTTTCTCATAAATGTTGCGCTCCACAATTGGCCGGCAGTGGTCGCGCAGGAATCCGCAGTCGAGAAAGCCCAGCGCGCCGGTTTTCCCGGCTGGGACAACACCGCGATTCTGGCAACCGGTTACCGGCCATGGCTCGCCTTGGCCAAAGCGGAACTGGGAGACGGCACGGGCGCCGGGCGCGTCATCGGGGCCACCCCCCCGGATTGCTACGATTGCGTGCGCGTGCGCGGGAAAATCGCCGCACTCGCCCAGCGCTGGGGCGCCGCCGCGTACTGGTTCCGCATCGCGACGAAACAGGGACCGTCCCTCCCGTTCGCCTACACGGACTGGGGCGAAATGCTCATGGCAAGGGGCGACTACGATGCGGCCATCGCGCAATTCACCCTCGCCAACCGGAAGAGCCCACACTTCGCCGATCCGCTGGAAATGTGGGGCGAGGCGCTGATGCAGAAGAACCGCTCCGACCTGGCTCTCGCCAAATTTGCGGAAGCAGACAAATTCGCCCCCAACTGGGGCCGCCTGCATCTCAAATGGGGCGAAGCATTGTTTTATGCCGGCAATCGTAACGCGGCGAGGAAGCAATTTGCGCTGACATCGGCCCTCGATCTGTCGGCGCCGGAACTATCCGAATTGGCAAGGAACAAGCGCCGGATATGATCGACCCGCGCGAGAATTCCACAGACAACGGACCGGCCGCCTGGACGGCGCTCGGCGCCGCCAGCCGCGAAGCGGCCGATGCGTTCCTCGCCGAACAGACGGTGCTGGCGCGATTGCAGGCGGACGATCTGCGTCGCGAGGACAGGCTTCGCCACTGGTCGCTGCGCGTGCATCACATCAGCGATGTGATGAAGCTGACATTCGAACTGATGCTTGCGGCCGTTGCCGTGGTGATCTTTGCGGCCGTCGCATCGGCGATCTGGACGGCAGCGCATGACGACAGCGTGATGATCGATGGGTTCAAGGTGCCGCCCGACATGGCCAGGCGCGGACTCAGTGGAGACGTGGTCGCCAGCCAGCTTCTCGACCGGCTGGCGCAACTTCAGGCCCAAACCGACTCCAGCCGCGCCCCCGGCACCTATGCCAGCAACTGGGGCAGCGAGATCAAGGTCGAGATTCCCGACACCGGCGTGTCGATTGGCGAAGCCTATCGCTATCTCGCAGGCTGGCTCGGCCATCGGACGCTTATTTCAGGCGAGATCTGGCGCACCCAAACGGGCGTCTCACTCACGGTCCGTATAAGCGGCACGTCCGGCGTAGAATTCGACGGGCGCGAGCAGGATATGGGCGCGCTTCTCAAGCGCGCGGCCGAGAGCGTCTATGGCCAAACGCAGCCGTTCCGCTACGCGATCTATCTGACGAGTCATGGACGCAACGCAGAGGAAGAAAAAATCCTGCGCGAACTCGCGCTGAATGGACCCGATTCCGAAAAGCCCTGGGCGTACACCGTGTGGGCCTATTCCGCGGCGAACGCGGACAATATGGCGGAGGCGCTTCGGCGTGGACGCAAAGCCGTCGAGCTCGCGCCCGATCTTCCACTTGCCCAGAACAATCTCGCATTTTTCGAGGCCGTCTTCGGTCACGATGAACAGGAGCTCGAGGCGTCCCGAGCCGCGCGGCGGGCACTGGACGGGAAAGGGGCGCATCTCATCATTCCACGCGCCGCTCACGCGGTTGGAATTGAAACCGATGCGAACATTGCCGAGGAACTCGGAGATTTTCGAGACGCCGTTGCGGACTATGACAGGCTGGCATCCGTCACGGATTTCGAGGGTTCGCAATGGCTCGCACACCGCATGGGTGCGGCGGATGCTGCAATCGGCCATGACGTGGCCGGTTCGCGCCGGCTTCTGGGGACGGCGCGCGACGCGAATCTCGTCGCCAGTTCGATCAGCGGTTTCGGCTGGCAGCTGCCGAATGTCCGTTTCGCGCAGTTCGAGCAATCGGTGGCTGTCGGCGATTGGAAGGCGGCACGAGCGGATATCGAAGCGACCCTGACCACGCCTGCGGCCGCGACACCGGCCGCACGCGCGTTCCTGCGTGCACAGGCGTGGCCGTGGCTGGCGCTCGCGGACGCCGAATCCGGCGACAGGAATGCGGCGTGGCGCGAAATCGGCAAGACGCCGCTCGATTGTTATCTCTGCCTGCGCGTCCGTGGCAGCATCGATGTTGCCGCCGGAAACGCTGCGGGCGCCGGATACTGGTTCGCGCGTGCGGTTGCGCAGGCGCCGTCGATTCCGTTCGCTTACACCGATTGGGGCGCGATGCTGCTTCGCAGGGGTGACTACGATGGCGCGATCGCGAAATTCGCGACGGCGCACGCGAAAGGCCCGCACTTCGCGGATCCGCTCGAGATGTGGGGCGAGGCGCTGATGCAGAAGAACCGCTCCGACCTCGCGCTCGCGAAATTCGCGGAAGCAAACAACTATGCGCCCGATTGGGGCCGCCTGCATCTCGAATGGGGCAAGGCGCTGTACTGGTCCGGCAATCGGGGAGCGGCGAAGAAACAATTCGAGATCGCGGCGCATCTCGATCTGAGCATCGCCGATGCCGCTGCGCTCGCGCGATTGAGAGGCACACATGCTTGATTCACGCCTTTCCTCCCCCGTGGAAGGCGGAAGAGGGGACCGCCCCAGCGTCCGGCCGAAGGCCGGTGCGAGGATAAACTCCTCGGTGGAGGGCCTCGTCGCGCGCCCACTTGCCCCCTCCGGCCCTGCGCTGCGCTTGCGCCACCTCCCCCGGCAAAGCGGGGGAGGAAAAATCGAAAGTGGCGTCGCATGAGTGACGATCTCGAACTCGAGGACGATATTTCCGCACGCGCTGCGGCAGGACCGGAGGGTGCTGCCGCCGCGGTGCTGGCGCTGGGCTCCGCCAGCCGCGCGAGGGCCGATGCCTTTCTCGACGAGCAGACGGCGATCGCGCGCGTGCAGCGCGAGCATCTGCACGAACAGAGGAACCTTCAACTGTCGCATCTCGAGTGGCGGCGGTTCAACGACTGGATGCGCGCGGGCTGGCAGGCCGGGCTTGCTTTGCTGGTAGCGGTCGCCGTCGCCGCGATCGCAACGGCGCTGTGGGACGCCTGTCACGCCAACGGCCTGGTGGTGGATGCTTTCACGGTACCGCCGGATTTCGAGCAGCGCGGGCTTGGCGGCGACGTCGTCGCCGGCGATATCACCGGCCGGCTCGCCGCAATCCGGCAGACCGCCATGGAGAATTCGTACAGCGTCTCCAGCGATGTCAGTCAGGGCCACGCAAACGACATCAAGGTCGAGATTCCGGACACCGGTATCTCCATAGCGGAAGCCTGGCGCTATCTGCGCCGCTGGCTTGGAAGCGAGCGCCATCTGGCCGGGTCGCTGCGCGAGGACCGGGACGAAAAGCTCGCTTTGACGGCTTCGCTCGATGGCGGAACAACGCTTGCCGCCACAGGCGCGCCCGCCGATCTCCCCAGGCTGGAACAGCAGCTGGCGGAGAATATTTTCGGCGCATTCGATCCGGTCAATCACATCAATTATCTGAGTGCGATGGGGCGTCATCGTGCCGCCTACGAAGCGGCCACCCGTTACGTGCCGGTTGCGAAATCCGTTCTCCAGCGCAGCGACTCCTACGGATTGTGGAGCTACACGACAGCCTACGCGACCGGGGATATCGAACTGGCACTCGCACGCGCGCAATTCGGGATCGACATCGACCCGGATCTCGCCGTTCTGCATGTGCAGGCATTCAAATTCTATGGTTATCTCGGCCGGGACGAAGGCGCGCTCCGCGAGGCACGCGCCGTACTGCCGCTGAAAGACGCAGATCAAATCCCGGCGCATCGGGGCGGCGGCTTCGCCGCGATGCAGGCCGAGGCGCGGAACAGAATAGCCTGGCTGACCGGCGATTTTGCCGCTGCCCCGGGCCAGGACTGCATTCATCGCTGCACGAGCCCGCTGCTGTTGCAGGCGGCATTTGCGGCGAGATTGCACGACGTGCCAAGAGCTCGAAGATTTTTCGCCGACGCCCTCGCCGCGGGAGCAATCGATCCGAAAGGTGCCGCCGAGGCTCGTTATTATATGGATGCCGGGACCGGTAACGGGGCGGCGGCGAAGGCCGATGCGTCCGCGGCGCGCAAAATCTGGATGATCCCCGACGGGGACATGAACCGCCGCTTCCTCGAAACGATCGACTCCACCACCTACGCGCCAATGGTGGCCGAAGCAGAAGCGCGCGCCGGACGCTTCGCCGCCGCCCATGCCGAAATCGGCAGGACGCCGCGCGATTGCGTTCGCTGCCTCACCGTGCGCGGCGTGATTGCTTCGCTGGAGGGAAACCCGGGCGCAGCGTCGTTCTGGTACGCGCGCGCGATCGCCGCCGCGCCTTCGATTCCCTTCGCCTATGCCGACCGGGGCGAGATGCTTCTACGTAACGGCGATTTCGACGGTGCGATTGCGAAATTCGCGGCGGCAAATTCGAAAGGCCCGCACTTCGCCGACCCATTGGAGATGTGGGGCGAGGCGTTGATGCAGAAGAACCGCTCCGATCTCGCGCTCGCCAAGTTCGAGGAAGCAAACAAATACGCGCCGAACTGGGGCCGCCTGCATGTCGAATGGGGCAAGGCGCTGATGTGGTCGGGCGACAAAGCGGGCGCGCACAAGCAGTTTACAACAGCCGCTGTCCTTGAGCTGTCCGCATCCGAGAAATCCGAACTTCTGCGCATGAGCGCCGGCCATGATTGACGAGGTTGAAGACCTTTCTGTGCGTGGCGCAGGGGATACGGCGGCGGTCGGAATAGCCATGGCCGCAACTCCTTCCGCCGCGCAGGAAGCTCGTGACTATCTGCGCAGGCAGAGCCGCATCGCCGATATGCAGATCGAAAATCTGCAAAAGGTCGACAAGTACGAGACCTCGCACCTTCGCTGGCGTCGCTTCAACGAGCAGATGAAAGGCGCGATGCAGATCATGGTCGTGCTCTTTGGAGCGGCGATCGTGATTGGAATTGCCGCGGCGCTGTGGAACGCGAGCCAGTCGGAAGGACTCGTGGTCGACAGCTTCGCCGTGCCGCCCGCGTATGCCCAGGCGGGCGTATCGGGCAGCGTCATGGCCGACGATATGACGGAGAAGATTGCCGCGATTTCGCCAACGACAATTCGCTCGCCCACTCAAACGACGTCCGCGAATCCCGGGAGGACGTCAAGGTCGAAATACCGGAAACGGGTGTTTCCCTCTCCGAGGCGTGGCGTTATCTGAGACTCTGGTTGGGCAACGAGCAGCACCTGAACGGCAATCTGCGCACGCTGCCGCACGACAGGATTTCGCTGACGGTTTCGCTCGGCGGTTCCGGTACCTTTGTTGTCACCGGAAAATCGAACGATCTCGACGCGATGGAGCAGACGGCTGCCGAACGCGTGTTCGCCACCGTCGATCCGATCAATTACGTTCTGTACCTCGATGGCAAGGCCCGCAATGCCGAAACCTTGAGGGCGGCCGCGCACGACCTCACGCTGTGGACCGACAACAGGGATCTGGCGGAGGCCTATTCCCTTTATGCCGACATGACGCACTCCATCACCGGTAATGTGCGGCTTGCGCTGACGCTGACGAACGTGGGAATTGCTCTCGATCCCAGGAGCACGCCGCCCCATATGGAGAGCCTCGACGCATCGCGCGATCTGGGTCATGACGAGGATGTCCTCGCACAGGCTCGCGCCATCGCGGGTTTGCAGCAGAAGGACAATGTCGTCTCGTGGCGAACCGGACCAGGTTATGCCTGGGTGCAGCAATTGGGTGCGGTCAATCGCGCCAGTGAGACTGGCGACTTTGCGAACCTGTCAGCCCTTCCGTGTCGCGTTTATTGTTCGCTTGCCTCGTCCGCGCTGCTTCACGCCGAGGCCTTCGCACGTCTGCACGACGTCGTCGACGCGATCGGTGAGATCACCCGGGCGCAAACTCTGGGCACAACGGGCGCAGAGAACGCGCCTGTAACCCCGAATGCCAACCTGGCAATCACGCAATACTTTACCGATGCCGCACGTGAGGACTGGAAGGCGGCCGCTGTCGACGCGCAGCACGCCGCCGACGGCCTCATTTCGGACAAGAGCTATCCCGAAACACTCCGGAGCTTGCGCGTGCAGACACAAATTGCGCCGCTCCTCGCGCATGCGTTGGCCGCGACCGGGAATGTCGTAGCCGCGCAAAAGGAAATCGCTGTAACACCTTCCGATTGCTACGCTTGCCTGCGCGAACGCGGCAATATCGCCGGCATCGACAAGAACTGGAACGGTGCGGCGTACTGGTTTGCACGAGCGGTGAAGGCTGCATCGTCGATTCCGTTTGCCTATGCCGACTGGGGCGAAATGCTGCTGCACAAAGGCGACTACGATGCAGCCATCGCGAAGTTCAAGCTCGCCAACGAAAAAGGTCCGCATTTCGCCGATCCGCTGGAGATGTGGGGCGAGGCGCTGATCGGGAAGAACCGCTCCGACCTCGCACTCGCGAAGTTCGAAGAAGCCGCGAAATACGCGCCCAACTGGGGACGGCTGCATTTCGAGTGGGGCGAAGCGATGTTCTATGCCGGCGAGCGCGATGAGGCGCGGAACCAGTTCGAAACCGCAGGCCGGCTCGATCTTTCGATGGCTGACAGGATCGAACTCGCGCATTTGAGGGGGCTACATGGCTGATGGGCTCCCAAATGCGCAACCTGAAGTCGAAGACCGGCTTCAATCGAACGCGGCCGCGATCTCACTTGCGCTGGATGGCGCGCGCGAGCGTCCCGAACTGAGCAAGGCGATTGCAGAATTTCTCCGCGAACAGAAGGCACTGATCGCCGAACAGCGCGCGCAATTGCGCGATCAGGACAAACGCACACGGCTCGGCATCGTCGATCAACGCTTCTCCATCGCGCTCAAGGCGATGACTGTGCTTGTCGGCCTTGCGCTGGCAACAGGACTTGCGCTGATGGTCTGGAACGACGCCGGCAGCGGCGGCCTGGTCATCGAACCGTTTTCGGTGCCGCCGGAACTGGCCACCCGCGGCCTCACCGGCCAGGTCGTCGCCTCGCATATTCTCGATCGCCTCGCCGTAATGCAGACGCAAACGCACTCGCAGCGTGCGCCGCAATCCTACGCCAATTACTGGCGCGACGACATCAAGGTGGAAATTCCGGATACGGGTGTCTCGCTGGGCGAACTGGATCGCTTTTTGCGCGAGAAGCTCGGGCATCCTACGCACGTCACGGGCGAGGTGGTGCAAGCACCATCCTCGATTGGCCTGACGGCGCGGGCCGGTGGAAGCGGAAGCGCGACGGTGAGCGGGCCAAATGCCGACTTTGACAGACTCAATCAGCAGATTGCCGACTCCGTCTACCGGCTGACGCAGCCCTATCTTTACGGAGTTTATCTTTCGGAGAATGGCCGCGATGCTGAGGCAAAGTCCGTTTTCATGCAACTTGCGAAGCACGGATCGTCGACCGAGCGCGGCTGGGGTTACCTCGGCTGGTCGAACGCCGCCGAACTGACGAACGGCGAATTCGCACGGCTCGCGTTGCTCAGGCAGGCGGCGGCCTATGCGCCCGCTCTGTTCCTGCCGCACCAGAATATTGCGTTGATAGAGGACGCGCTCAGTCGTCCCCAGGATTCCATCCGCGAAAGCCGTATCGCAATGTCGGTGCTCTCGTCGCCCGATTATGGCGGCATATCCGCTGATATTGCCCGCCTCTCCCTAAGACGACTTCAGGGTATCGTAGCTTTGAACCTTGGTGCGTTCCACGACGCTTCGCCCATTGTGGGTTCGGTGAACGACTCCCGGTCTTTTACTTCGATATTCAGCACAACGGCGTTGTTTGCACGCTCGGAAGTGGGCGAACACAACCTCGCGGCCGCGCGGGTCGCGGTCAGTGAAGCAAAGCAGGGGCTCGGCTGGGTCAATTCCGATGTAGCGCAACTGGACGACGAATGGGCGCGAATGCTGATCGACACCGAAGCCCGGAATTGGCCGGGCGTTCTCCGGGATGAACGGGCGATGGCGCCCATCTTCGCGAGAAATCCTGGACTGCACTCGCTTGCGTTTGCACGGGAGATGCCTTGGGTCGCATACGCCGAAGCACATCTGGGAAACATGGGTCGGGCTGACGCGGCGATTTCCGCCACTCCGGGCAATTGTTATGTCTGCCTGTTGATGCGCGGGCGCATTCGGGAAGTTGAAGGAAAGCGGCTCCAGGCTGAATGGTGGTTTGCTCGCGCCCTCTCCTGGCAGCCATCGATCCCCTTCGCCGAATCGGACTGGGGCGCAATGCTTCTCGCCAAGCGTGACTACGACGGCGCGATCGCGAAATTCGCGGCGGCGCACGCGAAAGGCCCGCATTTCGCCGACCCGCTGGAGATGTGGGGCGAGGCGCTGATGCAGAAGAACCGCTCCGACCTCGCGCTGGCGAAATTCGCGGAAGCAAACACATACGCGCCGAACTGGGGCCGCCTGCATCTCGAATGGGGCAAGGCGCTGTCTTATCTCGGAAAGATGGGCGATGCGCAAAACCAGTTTGCCATCGCGTCGCATCTCGATCTGTCGCAGGAAGATTCGGTCGCGCTGTCACACTGGCGAGGGAAGGGGCATGAACGAGGAAAGCGCGCCGTCTGACCGGCGCGAGGATATCCATCCGCTTGCGGCAGCGATTGCGCTCGGCGGCTCGGAGACACTCGATCCGCGCGCCGCAGCTTATCTCGAGAGGCAAAGCCGGCTCGCCGAGCTTCAGATCGAAGAACTGGAGCAAGACCTGAAGCTGCGGCATTGGTCGCTGCGCTTCCGCAATGTCAGCGCGGTGATGAAGGTCGCGTTCGAGATGGCGATCGCCTTCATTTTCCTCGCGATTGCGGCTGGCATCGCGGTGGCTCTGTGGACGGCGGCGCGAGACGACAGTCTCGTCATCGAGAGTTTTTCCGTGCCTCCGGATCTTGCCGCGCGCGGATTGACGGGACAAGCCGTTGCCGCCGCGATCGAAGACAAGCTCTCGCAGTTGCAACAAGAAACGGAATCGGCTCGCCCTGCGGATACCTACGCCCACAGCTGGGGCAACGACATCAAGGTCCAAATTCCCGATGCGGGCATTTCACTCGGCGAGGCATACCGCCTTCTCACCAACCTGCTCGGACACCAGACATACATTTCCGGCGAGGTGTATCGCGCCGAAAGCGGCATCGTCATTGCGACGCATGCCGGCGCCGACGGCTCTGCGGCCATATCCGGGAAGGAACAGGACCTTGACGCGCTGCTTCAGCGCGCGGCCGAGGCCATCTATGCGCGCACGCAGCCTTATCGCTATGCCATCTACGCCGACTCCCACGGGCGGCCGGTGGAAGCAAAAGCAGTCGTGGAGAAGCTCTCGGTGGATGGACCGACACCCGAAGAGCGCGCGTGGGCGTTTATCGGTCTTAGTAACATTGAACCCACACTTGAGGCAGACGCTGATGACGACCGGCGCGCGCTCGCGATTCTCCCCGATTTCGCCATCGGGTGGTTGGACCTTGCCGCTGACATAAACGGACCTCTCGGCCGCGACGAAGCAGCACTTGCCGAGATTCGCCGCGCGCTGGAACTGCTTGAACATGGCGGCCGCCAGCTTACGCATCGCATGCAGGCGATCAGCATTCCCGTGCTCCATGCTGTGATCGACACCTCCAAGGGCGACTTTTCGTCGGCGCTCGAAGAATCCAGAACGGCCGCGGCGCTTCCCGACTGGGAGGGCTGGGCGGAAGGAGCCCGCGGTGCTGCCGTTACCGCCTTGGCAAACGCCCGGGATTTGTCGGGAGCAAAACGGGCCTTTGCGACACTTCCCGAGGCCGCCGGGAACTTTGCGGCCAACGCCCGCGCGGGCATTCTTCTCCAGATCGCGTGGCAGGCGCGGGATTTGAAGGCGTTCCGGGGCGCACAAAAAATATTTGACGACACGCTGTCGAAGCTTCGGGAGAAATACTTTCGCGGCGCCTACTCAAGCCTCCTCTATGACATTCCGGCCGCCCTGGATCGGACCAGCAACAGTCCGGAGCTTGCCGATCTGCTGGCGGGTGCGGGTGATTTCCGGCACGCCCATGCGGCCATTGACGGCACGCCACTGGATTGCGTGTTGTGCCTGCGGATGCGTGGACGAATCGAGGCGGCGGAGAAGCGCTGGAGCGCCGCGGCCTGGTGGTTCGCCGATGCCGTCGCGCACGCTCCCGATCTTCCGATGGCCTACACCGATTGGGGCATGATGTTGCTGCACAAGGCTGATTACGAGGCCGCGATCGCGAAGTTCGCGGTCGCGCACGAGAAGGGCCCGCACTTCGCCGATCCGCTGGAGCTATGGGGCGAGGCGCTGATGCAGAAGAACCGCTCCGACCGCGCGCTGGCGAAATTCGCGGAAGCCAATAAGTATGCGCCCAACTGGGGCCGGCTGCATCTCGAATGGGGCAGGGCCCTTTTGTATTCCGGCAACCGTGGAGCGGCGAAGAAACAATTCGCCATCGCTTCGCAACTCGACCTGAGCGCGGCCGATGCCGCCGTGCTCTCTCGATGGAGAGCGAAGCATGCGTGAGCGCACAACACTTTCCTTCCCCGCCAAAGGCGGGGAAGGTGCCCCGAAGGGGCGGAGGAGGCAGGCGGCGCGCACTTGCCCCCTCCGGCGCTTCGCTACGCTCGCGCCACCTCCCCCGCGAAGAGCGGGGGAAGAAAGATGCAGTGAGGTGCCGGATGGTTGAGGAACGGGATCGCGAACCTGCCACATCGGCGCCAGGCGTTGACTGGGCTCTGTCGGCGGCGGGGCGGGAGACTGCGGAAAATTACCTGAAGGAACAGACGCGGCTCGCGCGGCTGCAGGCCGACGAACTTCTGCGCGAGGACAGGCTGCGCCGCTGGTCGCACCGCGTGCACCACGTGAGCGACGTGATGAAGGTCACCTTCGAGGTCTCGGCGGCGCTGATTGCGCTCATCGTGATCGTGATCGTGGGCGCAACCATCTGGTCGGCCGCGCATGACAACGGCGCCGTCATCGAATCGTTCAAGGTACCGCCGGACATGGTGCAGAAGGGACTCTCGGGAGACGTCGTCGCCAGCGAGTTGCTCGACCGGCTGGCCTACATGGAGGCGCATACCGAATCCGCGCGGGCGCCCGGGACCTATGCCAGCAATTTCGGCAAGGACATCCGGGTCGATATCCCCGATACGGGTATTTCGATCGGGGAAGCCTATCGCTACCTCACCGGATGGCTCGGCCATCAGACACAGATTTCGGGCGAGATTTTCCGGACGGCAGGCGGAATTGCGCTCACCACGCGATCGAGCGGCCATCCGGGCGCGCGTTTCACGGGCAGCGAGCAGACACTGGACAAGCTCGTCGAACGCGCCGCCGAATACATTTACGGCGAGACCCAGCCGTTCCGCTACGGCGTGTATCTCATGCAGCAGAATCGACGGGCCGAAGCCGATACCGTTCTGGGAGATTTGGCGCGGAACGGTCCGCCATCGGAACGGCCATGGGCCTACGCCGACTGGATGTACATTGCGTTGGGGCGCGGCGATCTCGCGGACACGCTGGCGCGTGGGCGCGAGGCTGCAAGGCTTGGTCCGCAAAACGCACTCGCGCAGATCAATGCCGCCAGCGCGGAAGCGATGGCCGGTCACGACGAGCAGGTCCTTCGCTATTCCGCCGCGACACAGGCGGCTTCCGTGGGCGAAGGGCGGCACGAGGTCGCCGCTTATGCCGCCTCGGCGATGACCGACGAGGCGACCGTCGCTATTGCCGAAGAGCAGGGCGATTTCGCAGCGGCGCTCGCCGGATACGACGGTCTCCTCCGCGAACCCGAGTTCACCGGGTCGCACTGGTCGGCGAACTACATGAAGGGCGTTGATGCTGCGAAGATGCACGACATCGCCGCGGCACACCGCTATCTGGGATCGCGCACAGACGCCCTGATGATTCACCTGGCTTCAGTTGGTGTCGGCTGGAATCTGATCGATCTGGATTTCCCCCAATATCAGCTTCATGCCGCTTTGGGCGACTGGAGGGCCGCGCGCGCGGATCTGAAGGACGCGCTCGCGACACCGGACGCAAAGAAGTTGCCCTTTTGGCAGCCCCTCATTCGCACGGGAATCTGGCCGTGGCTTGCGCTGGCCGAAGCGAAAGCGGGCGACATCGAAGCCGCGCGGCGCCAGATCGGCAAAACACCCTCGGATTGTTACCTCTGCGTGCGAATGCGCGGGAACATCGAGGACGCTGCGAACAAGCCGGCCGGCGCGGCGTACTGGTTCGCGCGCGCCGTGGCACAGGCGCCATCTGTCCCGTTTGCCTGGACCGATTGGGGCGCGATGCTGCTGCGTCGTGGCGATTACAATGGCGCCATTGCGAAGGTCGCGACGGCGCACGCGAAGGGTCCGCACTTCGCCGATCCGCTGGAGATGTGGGGCGAGGCGCTGATGCAGAAGAACCGCTCCGATCTCGCGCTTGCGAAGTTCGGGGAAGCAAACAAATATGCCCCGAACTGGGGTCGCTTGCATCTCGAATGGGGCAAGGCGCTCCTGTACGCCGGCAGGAAGGACGAAGCGCAGCAACAATTGGCGACTGCCTCTCACCTCGAACTGAACACCTCCGACGCCGCGGCATTGGCACGACTGAATGGCGTACATGGCTAGCCCGTTTCTTTCCTCCCCCGCCCAAAGGCGGGGGAGGGGGACCGCGAAGCGCGGTGGAGGGGGATACGCTCGCGCGCCCACTTGCCCCCTCCGGCGCTACGCTGCGCTTGCGCCCCCCCCCCCGCGAAGAGCGGGGGAGGAAAGGGTGAAGGCGGAGGAGCGGGAGCGGGTCTGTGGATGCAATGGCGGAGCGGTCGACGCTTGCCGCTATTCCGACGCGAGCCTAGGGTCGAGGCGGGCGTAACGTCGTACCGGGCCGGGATACAGCAAAAAAATGATCACCTCCGCCACAAGCGGGAGCAGCAGCGCCCGAAGCGTCTTCTTCTATTTCACGCCGTTGACCATGCTCGTCTATCTGGTGCTGCCGCATGGCTACCTGCTCGATTTCGCCACCTCCTACATGCTCAAGGACCAGCTGCACGCCTCGGCAACGCAGGTGTCGGTCTTTCGCCTGCTGACGGCGCTTCCGGTCTATCTGTCGTTCGTCTTCGGCCTGACCCGCGATCTGTGGAATCCGCTCGGTCTCCGGGATCGCGGCTATTTCCTTATCTTTGCGACGGCGACGGCAGCGGTCTTTCTCTGGTTGGCGCTGTCGCACCTGTCCTATGTCGGCCTGTTCGCCGGCATGTTCCTCGTGATGCTGACATTCCGCTTCGTGGCGGCGGCCTATCAGGGCCTGATTGCCCTCGTCGGGCAGGAACAGCTGATGTCCGGGCGCCTGAGCGCGTTATGGCAGATCGTCAGCTCGATACCCTATGCCCTTGGTGCTGTCGCCGCAGGATGGATCGCCGAACATCTGCCGCCGCGGCAGACTTTCCTGCTGGTCACGCTGCTGTCCATCGCGCTTGCGGTCTTCGCCGTCTGGAAGCCGCGCGCTGTGTTTGGCCACGCCTACGACAAGCCGCAAGCCAGAGGTTCCGATCTCCTGGGCGACATCAAGCGGCTTTTCCGGCATCGCGCCGTCTATCCCGCGGTGCTGATCATGTTCCTGTTCCAGTTCGCACCCGGTTCCAACACGCCGTTGCAGTTCTATCTCACGGACAGGCTGCACGCCTCCGATGCGATCTACACGGACTATTATGCGATCTTCGTGGTTGCGTTCATTCCGATGTTTTTCTTCTACGGCTGGATTTGCAAGAGAGTGTCGCTGAAGGCGCTTCTGTGGTGGGGAACGATCATCACCGTGCCCCAGATGATGCCGCTCGCCTTCGTGAATTCGGCCGCAGCAGCGTTATGGCTGGCCCTGCCGATCGGCATGATGGGCGGTATCGCCGCGGCTGCCTATTACGATCTGGCGATGCGCGCCTGTCCGCCGGGCCTGCAGGGCACCCTGATGATGATGGTGGACGGCGTGTTCCTGCTCTCCTATCGCGGTGGCGACCTTCTGGGCGCCAGAATCTACAGCAGCAGCCCCACCCACGGATTTTTATACTGCGCGCTTGCGACGACCGCGGTCTATGCGCTGATTCTGCCCGCCATCCTGCTTATTCCCAAACAGCTGATCGCCACATGCGACGGCGAGGCAAATCCTGGCGTTGAAGCGGAGACCCTCGCCGTGACCGGCGCAATAGAGCCGGCCATGGTTTGATTGGGGGGCTGATGGGGGACGAACCAGAAGGGTTGCGTGTGTCGGGCGGCGGCGGAAGTCTCGATCCGGCGGCGATGTCGCTTGCCATGGGTGCTGCGGCGCAGAACGAGCGCGTCGCCAGTTGTGCCGAAGCCTTTCTCGAGACGCAGCGCGAGCTCGCCGGCGAGCAGAAGGCTCTCGTGCGGTTGCAGGCCCACGAACTCAGGCACGAACTCGGCCTTCGCCACTGGTCCCTTCGCGTGCATCACATCAGCGATGTGATGAAGCTTGCCTTCGAATTTTCCGTCGCCGTGATCCTTCTCGCCGTGGTGGCGTTCGTGGGCAGCGCCATCTGGTCTGCCGCGCACGATCATGGACTCGTCATCGAAGCGTTTTCCGTGCCGCCCGATCTGGCGGCGCGCGGACTGTCGGGCGAAGTCGTCGCCGGGCGGATGCTCGACAGATTGTCGGCGATGCAGGCGCAAACCGATACCTTGCGGGCGTCCAACAGCTACACCAACAACTGGGGCGATGACATCAAGGTGCAGATCCCCGATACGGGCATCTCCATCGGCGAATTCAACCGCTATCTGCATCAGTGGCTCGGCCACCAGACGCATATCGGCGGCGACGTGGTGCGCGTGGGCTCCCGCCTCATGGTGACGGCGCGCGCCGGCGCGGATGCGGGGCAGGGCTTTTCCGGCGCTGATCGCGATGTCGACCGGCTGCTGCAGCAGGCCGCAGAGGCGGTCTATGCCAGGACACAGCCGTATCGTTATGGCATATTTCTCCTGGAGCACGACAAGCTTGCACAGGCGAATGCCGTGTTCGCCCCATTGACGCAAAGCGGCCCGCCATCCGAACGCGCCTGGGCCTATGTCGGCCTCGGCAACGTGCAGTCAGCCGAAAACCTCATACCGGAAGCTGAAAAGAACGCTTATGCCGGCGTGGCGCTGGAGCCCGGTTTCGCGCTCGGTTTGTACCGGCTGGAGGGTTTTGCAGCCACGCTCGGCCATGAACAGGCGGCGCTCGAAGCCGGACAAGGAACGCTTCGTCTGTTGAGCGACACCGCACAGAACGACATCGATCCTGCAAAGGCGTCGAGTTTGCGGCCGCCGGTGGCATGGCAGGTCGACGATCTTTTGGGCGACTATGCCGACGAGGCGAAGCAGACGATCACGCTGCGGGGGCTGGAAAATGTGCTCCGTGTCGTGCTGGAAAACTCCATCTATACACAGGCGGGCGCCGCTGCCGAAGCCCACGATCTACGCGCCGCGCGCCTGCTCCTTGCAGAAGCTCCCGCCCTGACCGAGGCCAGCACGAACGGCAAAAACGGCGCGATCATCGGCAATGAAACGGAGCAGAACGTCGGCGAGGTGGAATTGCTGGGCGCGCTGGCGCAGAAAAACTGGCGCGCGGCCTTGCGGATTGCGCGCCGGATGGATGCCGTCGAGGCGAATCTGGATTCGGCATCGGTGGCGAACCTCTACCGGCCGACGCAGATCTGGCCGTTGCTCGCACTGGCGGAAGCGAAAACGGGCAACTTCGCCCCGGCGCGCGCTCTCATCGAGAGGACACCGCTCGATTGCGGGCCTTGCCTGCGCGCGCGCGGAATGATCCGCGCGGCGGAGAGAAATTGGAGCGCATCCGCATTCTGGTTCGCCGTGGCCGCGAAGCAGGGACCATCGATTCCCTTCGCCTGGTTCGGTTGGGGCGAGATGCTGATGGCGAAGGGGGATGACGACGGCGCCATCGCCAAATTCGCACTCGCGCACCAGAAAGGCCCCCATTTCGCCGATCCACTCGAGATGTGGGGCGAGGCGCTTACGCGGAAGAACCGCTCCGACCTGGCGCTGGCGAAATTCGAAGAAGCTGCGAGGTACGCCCCCAATTGGGGGCGCCTGCATCTGAAATGGGGCGAGGCCCTCCATTGGGCCGGCGACAGGGACGGCGCGCAGAAGCAATTCGCGATTGCGGTTCATCTGGATATTGCGCCATCCGAAAGGTCCCAGCTCGGCAGGATGGAAGCTGGCAATGGCTGACGACGTGGAAAAACAAGCCGCGCAATCCGCCGGTGCCCCGGATGCGGGGGCGACTGCAATTGCCCTGGGTGCGCAGGGCACGCTTGATCCGCGCGCGGCTGCCTATCTCGATGAACAGACGCGGCATGCGCGCCTGCAAAGCCAGACTCTCATCGAGCAGAACGCTTTCGAGCTTTCGCATCTGCGCTGGCGCCGCTTCAACGACCAGATGAAAGGCGCCATGCAGATCATGCTGGTGGCGCTCGGGCTTCTGATCATCGTCGCCATTGCGGCCGCGGTGTGGAATGCGAGCCGGGCCGACGGCATGGTCGTCGACACCTTCTCGGTGCCGCCGCAATTCGCCCAGGCGGGGATGGCGGGGGATGTGATTGCCGACGACCTGACGAACAGGGTTGCCGCCGTGCGCGACTTCGCGAACGCCCATTCGATCGCGCACTCGAAGGGTGTGCGCAATGAGCGCGACGAAGAGATCAAGGTCGAAATTCCCGATACCGGTGTCTCGCTCGCGGAGCTTTCGCGCTATTTGCGATCATGGTTGGGTCACGAGCGGCATCTCAGCGGCAATGTGCGCATGGGGGGCGACGGGAAAATCGCGCTCACCGTCGCGCTCGACGGTGCCAACGCGACGACCTTCGCCGGTCAGGCGGGCGACCTCGACAAGCTCGAACAGCAGGCGGCGGAGCACGTTTTCCAGAGTGTCGATCCCTCGAACTACGTGCTCTACCTCTATGGAAAGAATCGTCCGGCAGAAGCCGGGACGGCGATTCAGCATCTCATCCGGGTAGCGGACAGTCCGGGGATGGTTTCGGACGGGTACGCCCTCTGGGCCAACTGGACAAGGAATTACAAGGGCGATCTGCGGCTCGCAGCGAAACGCTGTCGAATCGCGGCCGATGTGGACCCCAAAGCGCTCCCACCGCACATGGAGATGATGGCCGTGTTCGAGGACATGGGGCACGACGAGGATGCGTTGCGAGAGGCCCGGGAAATTCCAGGTTTCAAACAGGAAGAACAATATGCATGGCGGGAGGGTACGGGCTTCGGGCAGGTCGTCGAAATCGCGCGCCTGAAAAACCACGCCGCGACCGGTGACTTCGACCGGGCCGGTATCGATCCTTGCGGATTGTGCTCCCGCCCTGAAATGCTTCTCGGTCGGGCGGAATATGCCGCGCGCGCACACGATGTTGCACACTCCCGAACATTGATCGCCACAGCCGGTTCGATGGACCTTGCGGATGCCGCGCTCCTGAACAGGGCAGCCTGGTTTGCGGATGCAGCGACCGGCGACTGGCGGAAGGCTGTCGCCGACGCGCGCAGCTACGGCGCCACCGCCACCAGCTTGAGTCCGCGCCTGCAGGAGATTGATCTGCGCACCGGAATCACGCCATTGCTTGCAGTCGCTCTGGCGCACATGGGAAAATTCGCTCAGGCGCACGCGGAGATCGACAGGACGCCCGGCGATTGCGTGCTTTGCGAACGGACGCGCGGCGAAATCGACGGTTCGGAAGGCAAATTTGCCGGTGCAACCTGGTGGTTTGCGCGCGCCGCCCGCGATGCGCCGTCAATTCCCTTCGCCAACACAGACTGGGGAGCCATGCTGCTCCACAGGGGCGATTACGACGGCGCCATCGCCAAATTCGCCCTCGCGCACCAGAAAGGCCGGCATTTCGCCGATCCACTCGAGATGTGGGGCGAGGCGCTGATGCTCGAGAACCGCTCCGACCTCGCACTCGCGAAGTTTGAAGAAGCAAACAAGTACGCGCCCAACTGGGGCCGTTTGCATCTCGAATGGGGCAGGGCGCTGATGTGGACGGGAGATAAGACGGGCGCGCAGAAGCAGTTTAAGGTTGCTTTGAATCTCTTTCTGAGTATCCCCGACATATCCGTTTTGAAGGGAGAGGGCAGGGGAGTGAAATCATGAGCGATAGAAAAAAACTCGGGCCGTTTCTGGCGACGATGGTGGTGGCCAACACCATGATCGGCTCGGGAATTTATCTCCTGCCGGCCAGTCTCGGCATGGTGGGATCCATTTCGATGCTGGCCTGGGTGGCAGCGACGTTGGGTGCCGCGCTGATCTGTGGAGTGTTTGCCTGGCTCGCCATTCTCAGCCCCCGCACGGCAGGACTGTTTTCCTACGTTCGTGATGCGTTCGGGCCGTGTGCCGGCTTCGTCACGGGCGTGCTCTATTGGGCATCGTGCGTGGTCGGCGCAGTGGCGATCGCGGTCGCACTGTCGGGCTATTTCGGCGTTTTCGTGCCGGCGGCTGCGAAGGGGGCGGGCGCCACGATTTCCACCATCGCGTTCCTGTGGCTGCTCATTGGCGTCAATGCGTTTGGCCCGCGCGTGGTTGCGCGCCTGCAGAGCTGGACGATGCTGTTTGGGCTGGCGCCCGTGTTCCTCCTCGGATTGGGTGGCTGGTTCTGGTTCCACCCTGCGACCTTCGCCCACTCGTGGAACGTGAGTGGCATGAGCGACCTCGCCATCCTGCCGCGTGCCACCGTGATGGTGTTCTGGGCCTTTGTCGGCATGGAAAGCGCGATCATTCTCTCCGTGCGCGTGCGCAATCCGTTGCGCGACGTGCCGATCGGAACCCTCGGTGGGCTGGCGATCGCGGCCGCCATCTACATGTCGGCCTCCGCGGCCATCATGGGAATCCTGCCTGCGGCCACGCTCGCAAAATCCACCGCGCCCTTTGCCGATGCCGTCGCACCGATACTTGGCGCATCGCTGGCCGGAGCGGTCGCGCTCTGTGCCCTGCTCAAGGCTTCCGGCACGCTGGGCGGCGCTGTGCTTTGCACCGTCGAAACCGCCGCGTGCGAATCCATTGCCGGGCAGGTGCGTAAGACCGCGCCGGCGGCGCACCGGGTCTCATTGGCAAATCTCCTTTTCACGGGTGTTCTGACGAGCCTGATCGTGATCCTATCGGCAAGCCCGACGCTCGCGCGCCAGTTCACGATCGTTACCAACGTATCCGTTGTTCTGAGCCTTTTGGCTTATGGCGCGGCCAGCCTCTCGCTCTTGCGCCTCGGCCGTGTCCTGTCGCCACGCCGCCGCGTGGCTGCGTCTGTTACAGCTGTATGCGCGGTACTGTTCAGTAGCGCATTGATTGCGGTCTCCGAACCCGGTCTCCTCATCTGGACCGCCGGTGCGGTGGGATTGGCACTCGTGGCGTACCAGCCCGTTCGCCTGCGCGTTGCGAACCGCGCCAGAGCGCTGGCGCAAGCATGAGCGGCGAGCGTGGGCGAGCCGAAATGACCCGGTAAACCAGCAGCTGAAGAATTCGAGTGTCAACTGACGGCGCGGACGCGCGATCGCTCGGTGGCCGGGTCAAGCCCGGCCATGGTGGTATTTGGCATCAGTTCAGCTTCGACGGCAGTTCGCCGATACTCTCGGCAATAAGAGCTGTGGCCTTTTGCTCGTCGAGGCGGGCGGCGATGAGCTTTTCGGCGGCGGCCACGGCGGCATCGGCGGCCAGCGCGCGGATCTCCGCCATCGCATTCTTTTCGGCCTGGGCGATGCGCTCCTGCGCCTGCCGCGCGCGGCGCTCGATATGCGCCTGCATCTGCGCGCGCGCCTCGGCGGTGAAGCGCTCGTTCTCCGCCCGCGTCTCGTTCAGGATCGCAGCGGTCTCGCTTTCTGTCCCCTGCGCGCGCTCCCGATAGGTCATCAGCACCGTTTCGGCTTCCTCGCGCAGGCGCTTCACGCTCTCCAGTTCCTTCGCGATGCCGTGGGCGCGGCGGTCGAGCGCGCTCGCGGCCTTTGAATGCGCTCCCATCCAGAAAAAGATCGCGATGACGGTGAGAAACCCGACCCATTCCCAGAAATCCGGTTCCTTGAGAATGTCGAGGATCATGGCGTCGCTGCCCCCACCGCCGCAGCGGCCTCTTCGGGCGATATGGTTTCTCCGATGAGACGCGACACAATTCCCGCCGCGGCATCGGCCGCTGCACGGCGAATGTGTTCCCGGGCTTCCGCGCGCAAGGCAGCAAGACGCGCCTCGGCTTTCGCAAGCTCCGCGTCAGCCTCGCTGTCGGCGCCTTTCTCGGCGCGCTCGACATCGGCGCGCACACGGCTGCGCGTCTCCTCGATCATGCTGCGCGCGCGCTGGCGCGCCTCGACGATTGCGTTCTGGTAGCTCGTCCAGGTCTTTTCCGCTTCCTGCTTGTCCATCTCGGCGCGCGCGAGTTCTTCGGCGATCCGCCGCTTGCGCATCGCAATGGTGCCGCCGATACGCGGCACCACCACCCGCCATACGAACAGGAGCAGCAGCACGAACGTAATGCCGAGCCAGAAGAGCTGGCTCGGATAGGTATGCGTCGCGAATGGCGGAAAGCCGGCGGCGCCCTTGACGGGCTGGTTTGTCCCGGCCGTGACGCGAGGCGCAGCCACGATCAGGACGCGTAGAGGATGATCAGCGCGATCACCAGGCCGTAGAGGCCGGTGGCTTCGCAAAGCGCGAATCCGAGAAGAACGTTCCCGAACTGGCCCGAGGCGGCGCCGGGATTGCGCAAAGCGCCGGAGATGTAGGAACCGAACACATTGCCGATGCCGATACCGGCGCCGACAAGCGCGATGCAGGCAAGTCCCGCACCGATCATTTTCGCTGCTGCGACGTCCATGAGAAGAGCTCCTTTGGGTTTCGAGGCCGGTTGGCCTTCAGTGATGTTCGTGGAGATGCAAGGCTTCGTTGAGATAGATGCAGGTGAGAATCGCAAAAACATAGGCCTGCAGGAACGCGATCAGGAATTCGAGCGCGTAGACCGCGATCTCGAAAAACAGTGGCGCAATGGAAAGCGGTGCAAACCACGGCTTCGCGGTAACGGCCGTCGCGCCGAGCGCGATGATGAAGGCAGCAAATACTTTCAGCAGCGTATGCCCCCCCAGCATGTTGGCGAAAAGACGGACGGAGAGGCTGATCAGCCGCGTGAAGAATGAAATGATTTCGATCGGCACCAGCAGGATTAGCAGGTAGATCGGAGCCTTGGGCACGAACAGCTTGAGAAATCCGATGCCGTGCACGAGGAATCCCGTCACGATGACGGTGAGGATGACCACGAAGGCGAGCGCAAAAGTCACCGCGATCTGGCCCGTTATCGAGAAGGAACCCGGAATCAGCCCGAAGAAATTCGACAACAGGACGAACAGGAAGATCGCGAACACGAACGGGAAGAATTTCAGTCCGGCCTCGCCCGACACCGACCGGATCATGTTGTCAACGAATTCGTAGGACAGTTCGGCGATGGATTGCATGCGGGTCGGCACCAGACTGCGGCGCATCGCGGCAAAGACGTAGAACAGTGCCGCCGCGCCCACCACGACGAACATCCATGCGGCCTGGTTGGTGAACGAGACGTCGTAAGGGCCGAGGTGCAGCGGCACCAGCGGCTTTACTTCGAACTGCGCCATCGGTGTCATGGCCACGGCGTCGTTACTCCTCGTCCTCGTCCTCGTCTTCGTCCTTACCGGGTGGCGCGGGATGTTTCGCCGCTTCCGCATTCAGTTCGGCCGCCGCGCGCATGACGTTCCGGATTCCGGCGGCCGCGCCCAGGACAAACAAAATCACAAGGAAGATCGGCGTGGTGTGCAACCAACGGTCCAGCAGCCACCCCAACCCCCCGCACACCGCCGGCGCCACCACCAGTTCGGTGCCGAAGCGGAACGCAATCCCAATCGCATTGGGCGGCGGCTCGCCAGTGTCCTTGCGATCCGCGCCACGCGCCTCGTCGATCTTCCGGCCCAGCGCGCGCAGGTCGTCGGGTTCGGGCGGAGACATTGGGACAGACTCCCCGAAAGGACGACACAGGACGCGTGTGAACGGCCTTCAGACTCGCGAAAGCGGCGGGACCATAATGGCCCGCGCAACAATCTGTCAAGAATTCGCGACGCCAGCTAAGTCTCTGAATCGCATGATATTTTTCTTGGGGCCGTGGGCGTTCTCGCTCGCATTGCCGCCGATGCACAGAAAGACGGGCAAGATGCCCGCGCTCCCAGGGGAAACGACACGATCAGTGGACGGAACGCCCGCAGCACTTCTTGAACTTCCTGCCGGAACCGCAGGGGCAGGGTTCATTGCGGCCGGTCTTCGGACTCGTGGACGGGTTCGTCCGAACTTCGATGGGCGCGCGATGTTTGCGCCAGAATTTGTCGATCTCGATGACGCAATGCGTAAGTGCAGCGGGCGCTTCCGCCAGCATCCTGTTTTGGTCCTCCTGGTTGAGGCCAAGCTCCGAAGCCGCATCGGGTTCGCACAAAAGGATGATCGGCGTGAGAAGGAGTGCCCATTCCGATTCCAGTAGCGGCCGCCAGGCGTCCGGCCGAAGACCCATTCCAGCGGCAAAGCCTTCGGCCCAATCCATCGCAATGACGGTCCCGTCTTTTTTCTTCCAGAGGATCGGTTCGAATCCGCCATCGCGAATCGCGGCCGCTATTTGCAGGGAGCGGGACATGATGGTGCCGATCACCATCTTCGCTTCCTGCTCGTCGGCAAATTCGGGCATTTCGCCGCCGAAGATCGCCGGCAGCCACTCGCTGGGCATGATGAGTTCCGGTCCCGCCGCGATCGCGGCGAGAAATCCGTCGAGGTCGGACAGCATCATGCATTCCGGCGGCGAGCGGTCCGACATGAGAAAGGCATCGAGTGCTTCGAGATCGCCCTCGAACGGCAATTCAGGCGGGTCCGTCATGCGCGCACTTCCTGCAGCCAGGTTGCGGCGATCCTGCCATGCGACATCGCGAAGAGTCCGCGTCGACCCGCAGGATCAGCGAGCTGTCGCATGAAATCTCTGTGGTCCTATCCATGCCGAGCGGCACTTTACCCGGGACCGCGGGCATCTTGCCCGCCTTCGCTCTCGCTTCGCGATGCGGGCGACGACGCCCGCGGTCCCATGAAGTCCAAGTGCAGCTATTGGGTGCTCACGCCGCGCGGCCGGCCATGGTGCGTGTGGAGTTTGTCCCCGGGTTTAGCGCCACCAGCCGGGAGGGAGAGTTTTCTGGATCAGGAACTGCACGCGACGCCATTGCCATTCATCGTATTGCCCGTTCTCCGGCGAGAGCGTGAATGGTTCGCGCCAGCCGGACTCCCACAATTCCACGCACGGGTTGGATGCAAGCTCGCAGATCAATCGGCATCTGTATGGGGCAAGCCGGTGAACGAGTTCTTCGCGGTCCAAGCGACCTTCGTCGGTCATGCGTTATGCCGCGAGCGCTCCGACTTCGACCACAAACTGTTCGGTCTCGGTGCTGCCGTGCTCGACGTGAACGCTGATGGCCTGCAGCGCTTCGGGACGCAACACATCGCCGAGCGGCGTCCCATGATGGACTCTGACATCGCGGAATCCGCGATGCTCGAAGATCGCCTTGATTGCGGGCACTATCGCGGAAGCGGTTTTTTCATGGTCCGAACCGGAAAGAATAAGGCCCGGCAGCTCGTCACTGCTGACGTTCAGCCCGCCATCCTCGCGACCGGCCAATGTTACGCTCAGAACAATGTATCTGTGCGGCGATGCCATGCGCACAGAGAATCGCGTGAAAGGTCGATTGCGTCAAGGCAGGTCATGGCTGTGTGCGAGACCTCACGCCACCCGGACGGCGAGTGTCCGCGAGCCGGAGCGACTCGATTGTTTGGCAACTGTGAGTCATCGCCGCGCGGACGCGCAGCCGCTGGGTGGCCGGGTCATGCTCGGCCATGGCGAGGGGAATTTGCAATCACTCCGCGGCGGCGATGACGGCGCGAGCGGCTTCGGCGAGGGTGGCGGAGACGAGCTGGCTGACGCCGCGCTCGGTCATCGTAACGCCGAACAGACGGTGCACGCGCGACATGGTGAGCGCGTGGTGCGTAATGACCACGAAGCGCGTCTCGGTCAGCCGCGTCATTTCATCGAGCAGATTGCAGAATCGCTCGACATTGGCGTCGTCGAGCGGTGCGTCCACTTCGTCGAGCACGCAGACGGGCGCGGGATTGACGAGAAACACCGCGAAGATGAGCGCCAGCGCGGTCAGCGCCTGCTCGCCGCCCGAAAGCAGCGACAGCGACTGCAGCCGCTTGCCCGGCGGGCGCGCATAGATTTCCAGGCCGGCTTCCAGCGGGTCTTCGGATTCGGTGAGCGAGAGTTTTGCTTCGCCGCCCTCGAACAGTTTCGAGAACAGCAACTGGAAATTGGAATTCACCCGCTCGAAGGATTCGAGCAGCCGCTCGCGGCCCTCGCGGTTGAGGCTCTGGATGCCGCGCCGCAGCCGCTGAATCGCGCCGTCGAGATCGGCGCGGTCGGCTGTGAGCGAATCAAGACGCTGGCTCTGTTCGGCGGCTTCCTCTTCCGCCCGCAGATTGACGCCGCCCAGCTGTTCGCGTTCGGCCTTGAGCTTCTCGACGCGCTTCTCGGCCTGTTCGAGCGGCGGCAGTTCGTCCTTACCCACGACGCCGGCAAATTCCGCCAGCGCCTCGGGTTCCATGTCGAGTTCGTCCCGAATACGCGCGACGATTTCGGCGAGACGCGCTTCCGCCGCTTCCGTCATCGCTTCGGCGCGCGCCCGTTCCTCGCGCGCGGCGGCCAGCGCGGCCTCCGCGGCTTTCGCCGTGCGATCGGCTGTGGCGAGAGTTTGTTCGGCGGTGGCCCGCGCATCGGCGGCTTGCGCGCGTGCAGATTCGGCGAGGCCGATTGCATCGAGCAGCGCCGCGCGTTTGCCGGCGAGCGCTTCGGGCACGGCTTCGAACGCTTCGAGTTCGTTGCGCAGCTCTTCCAGCCGCCGCAGCAACTCATCGATCTGGTGTTCGGCGGCGGCGCGGCGGGTTTCCCAGCGCGTGCGTTCCTCGGCAAGAACGCCAAGCCGACGCGTGCGCGCTTCGCTGTCGCGGCGAAGACCTTCGAGCGCAGTACGGGCCTCGAGGTGGGCGCCACGCGCCTGTGCCGCTTCTTCACGCGCAGTGGTCGCCGATTGTGCGAGTGCTTCGCCGTCGCCGAGGTCGGCCAACACCTGTTCGGCGTGACGGGCGGATTCGCGTGCGGTGTCGCGCGCGGCGGCAAGGCGGCGGATCTCCGCTTCGAAGGTCGCGAGCTTCGTGCTGCGTTCGGCCACCAGACGCGCCGCGTTCGCGGTCGCTTCCTGGGCCGCTGCCAGCGCCTGTTCGGCGCGGCGCCCGTCATCCTCCGCCGCGCGGGCTGTCGCGCGCGCCCGATCGGCGTCGGCGCGGGCCGCGGAGTATCGCGCGAACGCGCCCGCGCGAATCTCTTTTGCGCGGAGGATTTCCTCTTCAAGCACCGCAAGTCGGTTGCGCTGCGACAGCCGCAGCGCGGCAGGCGAGGGCGAATCCGCCGACATCGCGAAGCCGTCCCAGCGCCACAGATCGCCGCGCTCGCTGACCAGTCGCTGTCCCGGTTTGAGAGAGGCCTGTGCTGCGGCGCCGGCTTCGGGCGCAACAAGCCCGGTCATGGCGAGCCTGCGCGCCAGTGCCTGTGGCGCTCGCACGAAATCGGACAGCGGCCGCACGCCTTCGGGAAGCGGCACAAGGGCGTCGAACGGCCCGAGATCGCGCCAATGGCTGGGCGCCGCCTCGTCGAGCGGCGCATCGAGATCATCGCCCAGCGCTGCTGCGAATGCGGCTTCGTAGCCCTGCGACACGCTCACCGCATCGATCAGCGGCGGCCACAGATCGGCATCCTGCGGACGCAGCAGATCGGACAGTACCTTGGCTTCGGCGGAAAGAGCCTGCACATCCCGTTCGGCAGTTTCGAGCGGTGTGCGCGACTCCGCTTCGGCGGCTTCGGCGAGGCGCAGCGCCGCACGCGCACTCTCAAGCGCCTCGCGCGCGCCTTCCGCATGCTCGCGCGCGGACTGCGCGGCGGCTTCGCAGAGACGCACATCGGGTGCGTCCGCCATTTCCGCCATGGCACGATCGCGGCTCTTCTCGGCCTCGGCGAGTTGTTTGGTACTTGTATCGGCGAGCGCCGTGGCGATCTCTCTCGCGCGCGTCTGGCTCTGGCGCTTCGCGCTCCATTCCGCGAGCGCGGCCGTTCCCTGCTGCAGCGCCGCTTCGGCACTGGCGAGCGACTGCTCGCGTTCATGCGCGTGCGATTGCGCGGCGGCCAGTTCATCCACGGCGCCTGCGGCTTCGGCTTCGAGCGTGTCCGTCTCGCGGGCGAGCGTCGCGATCGATTCTCCGGCATCGGCAGCCAGCGCCTGCTCGCGCGCGAGATCCTGCTCGGCCTGTGCGAGACGCTGGCGCTGCCGCTGTGCCGCTTCGCGCGCACGCGCCTCTTCCTGGTCGAGCGCCTCGCGTTCGAGCGCGAGCCGGTGGAGCGCCGCGCCGCGTTCGGCTTCGGCGAGACGCACTGGCTCGAGATCGGCCGCCGCCGTCGCGCGCGCGGTCGCGGCTTCGGCCGCGTCTGTCGTGCGCTCGGCGACGCTTGCATCGGCGCGCCCGAAGGTGTCTCGCGCGGAAGCGAGCAGCGCGCCCGCCTGCGTCCAGCGCAGATGGTGGGCGAGCGCTTCGGCCTTGCGGATCAGCCCCGAAATGTTGCGGTAGCGCGCGGCCGCGCGCGCCTGCCGCTTCAGATTCTGGACCTGGCCGTCCACTTCGCGGATCAGATCGTCGAGGCGGCCCATGTTGGTTTCGGCAGCGCGCAGCCTCAGCTCGGCTTCGTGGCGGCGCTGGTGCAGCCCGCCGATCCCGGCGGCTTCCTCGAGAATGGCGCGGCGGGCGAGCGGTTTCTGGCTGATGAGAAGCCCGATCTGGCCCTGACGCACAAAAGCCGTGGACGCAGCACCCGAAGACGCATCGGCGAAGAAAATCTGCACGTCGCGCTGGCGCAGATCGCGTCCGTTGATGCGATAGACCGATCCCGCTTCGCGTTCGATATGCCGCGAGACCTCGATGGTGTCGTATTCGTTGTAGGCGGCAGGCGCGCTGCGGTCGGAATTATCGATGTGGAGAATGACTTCCGCGACGTTTCGGGCGGGCCGTCCCGCGCTGCCCGCGAAAATTACGTCGTCCATCTCGGCGCCGCGGATGGAGGTCGGCCGCGTTTCGCCCATCACCCAGCGCAGCGCATCGAACAGATTGGACTTGCCGCAGCCATTCGGGCCCACGATTCCCGTGAGCCCCGGCTCGATCAGAAGCTCCGTCGGTTCGACGAACGATTTGAATCCGGAAAGCCTTAGCCGGGTGAACTTCACGGTGCGGGTTGCAACCTTGTTGGGGCAGGGCACCCAAGCCCTGCGCAATGCGTATTGTCGATCCAGTATGCGCTGATTCGCGCCACTTCAGCAGCAGGGCTATCGGATAGCCGCCCGCGCTAGTGCTTTTTCAACAGGCCGCTCAGATAGCTCTGCATCTCGTCCCAGCCGCCGGTGAACTGGCGCACCTGGCCGTTCACGATGAAGGTCGGCACGCTGTTGATGCCGAACTTGTTGGTGCCTTCGGTGCCGACTTCGGTGACCTTCTGCGCGACCTTCTGGTCGGCGATGCAGCTGTCGACCTTGTCCGCGCTCATTCCTGCGATCCGGCCCATCTCGACCAGACCGGCATGCACGTCCGGCACGCGGTATTCGGGATCCCATTTCGGCTGGTTGCGCCACAGGAGATCCAGGAACTGGAAATAGCTGTCGCGCGGCAGGCAGCGCGCCATCGAGGCCGCCGCCACATCGGCCGGGTTCAGGGGGAAAATCCGCAGCACGTAATAGACTTTGCCGGTATCGATGAACTGCTTCTTGAGCAGCGGAAACTCCTCCATGTCGAAATGGGCGCAATGCGGGCAGGTGGGTGCCGCATATTCGACGATCTGGACCGGCGCCTTGGGCGAACCCTGCGTATGGTCGAAGTCGGTGACCGCGATGGTCTGCGATTGGTTGGCGTCGGGGATCGCGCTTTCCGAGGCCGAGCCGAAGAACACGTACCAGGCGGCGACGCCGAGCACGACGAGCGCCACCACGATCAGGACCACGAGAACAGGTTTCCGCGACATGCCAGCCTCTTCCAAACGCCTTCGCCCGCGGGTTTTGGCAGAGCCGCGCGCCGGGTTCAATCGGCGATGGCGTATTCCACCGCAGCAAAAAATCCTGTCATGGCCCGCGGCTGCGGGCCACCCAGGTGACATTCGCTCCATACCCACCGGATTGGCAGCAATTCGAGCGTCATCCCCGACGGAATGCGGGTTTCACCTGGGTGGCCCGCATTTGCGGGCCATGGCGCCGAAAAGGGGCGATCAGCGCGGGGTCCGAACCCGGGCGAGGGCGAGAAGGGCGTCTTTCAGCCGGTCGGGACCCGCAAAGGCGCGCGCGGGATCGCGGGGCGGCGGATCCTGTGGATAACTCCGCCTCGGATGCGCCGGCTCCGGTGCGATCTCGCCCGGCGCGAATTTCAGCCGTTCGACCGCGGGCCTTCCCAGATAGGAATTGATGCGGGCGCAGAGCGCGCGGCTTTCATGCTGCAGGAAAATCGCGGCCGCGGGATCGGCGCGGAGCGTCAGGACGCCGCCGGTGGCGCCTTCGGAAAGCCGCACCGGTCGTGCGATGCGCGCGACCTCGGCGCCGGCAATCTCACGCCAGCGCAGGACGAGCGTGGGCTCCGCAAAGCCCGCGCGATCAAAGGCGGCGCGGCCGAGCGACGCCGCATCCATTCCAACGGCAGCCGCGCGGGCGCGGCGCGGCGGCGGCGCCATGTCTGCGGAGAGCGGTTGTTTCGGCGCGCGGGGCATGGTCACTCTCCATTATGCCGGATGCCACGCGATCGAAGCAAAAAGGGGCCACGCCCGCTGCACGTCTGCTCGCCTGGTACGACAAGAACCGCCGCGTGCTGGCCTGGCGCGCGAAGCCGGGCGAAGCGCCCGAGCCGTATCGCGTGTGGCTCAGCGAAATCATGCTGCAGCAGACGACGGTGGCTGCGGTCGGGAACTACTATCGCGACTTTCTCTCCCGGTGGCCCGATGTGCACATGCTGGCCGCAGCCTCGCTCGACGAGGTGCGCGCAGCATGGGCGGGGCTCGGCTATTACAGCCGCGCCCGCAATCTCCATCGCACCGCAGGGATCGTGGCGCGGGAGCTGGATGGCGAGTTTCCGCGCGGCGTGGCGGGTCTTCGCAAACTGCCGGGCATCGGCCACTACACTGCCGGCGCGATTGCGGCGATCGCCTTCGATGCACGCGAAGCGGCGGTCGATGTCAATGCCGAGCGCGTGGTCGCGCGGTTCTTTGCTGTCGAAGAGCCGCTGCCGAGCGCGAAACCCGAACTGCGCGCTCGCGCGCAATCGCTCGTGCCGGAAGTCCGCGCCGGCGATTTCGCGCAGGCGCTGATGGATCTTGGCGCGCTCGTCTGCACGCCGAAGCGTCCGGCGTGTACGGAATGTCCGTTGACGGATGATTGCAGGGCGCATGCGGAGGGGATCGCAGAAACCTTGCCGCGCAAGGCGGAAAAATCCGAACGGCCGCTGAAACGCGGCGCCGCCTACGTGGCCCGCAACCGCGATGGCGCGATTCTGCTCGTGAAGCGCCCCGAAGAGGGCCTGCTCGGCGGGATGCTGCAGCCCCCGCTCGGCCCGTGGAGCGCGAGGCTGCCGTCGCGCGACGAGGCGCTCGTGCAGGCGCCGTTCGGCGCGGACTGGGAACGCCGCCCGGGGCTGGTGCGCCACACCTTCACGCATTTCGCGCTCGAGATCGCGGTCTGGCGCGCCGAGATTTCCACCCGTCGGAAGTTCGAAGGCCAGTGGCTCGCGCCGCACGAACTCGCGCATGCCGCGCTCCCCACCGTAATGCGCAAAATCCTCGCGCATGCGTTCGATGACATTTCACGCGGAGCCGCGGAGGTAATTCACCACAAAGCCACGAAGGACACGAAGAAAATACGCGGCGCGCTTCGCGCGCAATAATCCTTCGTGCTCTTCGTGCCTTGGTGGTTAAACAATTCCGCGTCTCCGCGTGCAAATCTTCGTTACGTCAGTTCGGCGCGGAGGCGCTGGCGGAGGTAGTCGATGGGAATGTGCTGGCCGTTTGCTTCGTAATGCCAGAAGGTCCAGCCGTTGCAGGCGTCGAGGCCCTGCACATGCGCGGCGATGCGGTGGATGGAGCCGGTCGCGTCGGCGCAGACGAGGCTGCCGTCGGCGCGCACCTTCGCGCGATGTCGTTTCATCGGTCCATGCAGCATGGTGCCGGGCGGCAACAGCCCCCGCTCCACCACCCAGCCGAACGGAATGCGCGCTTCCCCGCGTTTCGAGCGCGTAACTTCGACCGCTTCGTCCGTCGCGGGCGTGATCGCGGCAATGCGCGCGCGCGCGAGTTTTGCGTAACCCGCGTCGCGTTCGATGCCGATGAAGCGGCGGCCCAGCCGTCGCGCCACCGCGCCCGTGGTGCCGGACCCGAAGAAGGGATCGAGAACGACGTCGCCCGGTTTCGTCGAACTGACGATGACGCGGTGGAGCAGCGATTCCGGTTTCTGCGTCGAATGCGCCTTGGCACCGGAGGAATCCTTGAGGCGTTCGCTCCCGGCGCAGATCGGCAGCGTCCAATCGGAGCGCATCTGCAGCTCATCGTTCAGCGCCTTCATCGCTTCGTAGTTGAAGGTGTAGGTCTTCTGCTCGCGCGATTTCATGCACCAGATCAGCGTCTCGTGCGCGTTGGTGAATCTGCGGCCGCGGAAATTCGGCATCGGGTTGGTCTTGCGCCAGACCACGTCGTTCAGGATCCAGAAGCCGAGGTTCTGCAGGATGGCGCCGACGCGAAAGATGCTGTGATAGGAGCCGATCACCCAGAGCGCGCCCGTATCCTTCAGCACACGGCGCGCGGCTTTCAGCCAGGCGCGGGTGAAGTGGTCGTATTCCGCAAAACTCGCGAACCGGTCCCAGTGATCGTCGACCGCATCGACGCGGGAATTGTCGGGGCGGCGCAGTTCGCGTTCGAGCTGGAGATTGTAGGGCGGATCGGCAAAGACGAGGTCGCAGCTGCCTTCCGGCAGCCGGTTCATCAGCTCGACGCAATCGCCTTCGAGCACGCGGTCGAGCGCGTCCTCCAGCCGCAGATTCTCCGCCATCCCGGTATCCCCGTACGCGTTGCGGAGGCACAGTGATTCGACGGAGTCCACAGGTCAAGAGTCTGTGGAATCAGACGGTTACCATTGAGTCTTCGAGTCGCTCACCATACAAGATGTTGTGCACAGGGGCGAAGCTGCGGCGGTGGTGTGCGCAGGGACCGAGCCGGGTGAGCGCCCGCAGATGCTCTTCGGTCGAGTAGCCCTTGTTGGTGAACCAGCCATAGCCGGGATGCTCGGCGTGCAGCGCCCGCATCATGCGGTCGCGCGTGACCTTGGCGATGATCGAGGCCGCGGCGATCGAGACCGAACGCGCGTCGCCGTCCACGATGGTGTCGCAGGGGCAGGGGAGGGCGGGCGCATCGTTGCCGTCGACCAGCGCGAACTCGGCCGCGATGGAGAGCGCGCGGATCGCGCGCGCCATCGCGAGATGCGTCGCCTGGCGGATGTTGATCAGATCGATCTCGTCCACGCTCGCTTCGCCGACGCCGATGGCAAGCGCGCACTCGGAGATGCGCGCATAGGCTTCTTCGCGCGCCTCGGGCTGCATCTGTTTGGAATCGTCGATGCCCCTGGGGATACGCTTGCGGTTCAGGATCACCGCTGCCGCGACCACCGGCCCCGCGAGCGGTCCACGTCCGGCCTCATCCAGGCCGGCGATGGGACCCGCGCGCGTCTTCAGCACCCGCGCCTCGAAAATGTAGTGCGGCATGCGCCAAGCCTGCGCAAGCCGCGCCGTCTGCGCAAGCCGCCCGCCGCCGCACCACCCATTTATGCACATCTTGCTTCGGAAGAGCGTCATCCGATCAACAAATGCGGTGCCCCCGGCTCAGGAGTCCGACTTTGCCGGCAAATGGTTCACGCGGAGGCGGAGACGCGGAGGGCGGCAACTCATGCACGATCCGCTTCCTTATTCACATGTATCTCAATCCTCATTATGGCTGGCCCGAGTCGGCCGGGTATGCATTTCCTCCCAAATCACCATGGCCCGGCTTGGCCCGGCCAGCCAATAGCCGCGCGTCGGCGCGGCAAGTGACTTTACTTCCGAATTGCGCGAGTTATTTCGGCTCGCGGACGCTCGCCGGCTGGGTGGCCGGGTCAGGCCCGGCCATGGTGAGGGAAGGGACGTGGGGAGAAAGCGCGGCGCCGCCGTTCCAGAATTCCAGCAGATCGTCCCAATCCGGATTCGTCTTCTCGATCAGTTCGAGTTTCCATTTGCGCTTCCACCGCTTGATGCTCGTCTCGCGCTGGATTGCGTTGGCGTAGAGCGGATGCTCCTCAAACCAGACCAACCGGGTGACATTGTATTTCTTCACGAAATCGGAGCCGCGACCTTCGCGATGCGCCCAGACGCGTTCGGGGATGTTGCCCGTTACACTGGTGTAAAGCGTGCCGTTGCGTCTGTTGGCCAGGATATAGACGAAGCCGCTTGGCATTATTCATTCACCATGGCCGGGCTTGACCCGGCCATGGTGAAATTAGAGAAGACGCAGCTGATCCCCCGTGCGGGGAGGGCGGCGGAATTTGTCGAGGGACAGCGGCGTGCGCTGCCTGTTGAGGCCGAGGCGCTTCACCGCCATGTGGAATCGTTTCGCGATCATCTCGGCATAAGGCCCGGTGCCTTTCATGCGCGTGTGCCACTGGCTGTCGTAGTCCTTGCCGCCGCGCATCCGGCGGATCAGCGACATCACATGCTTCGCACGGCCGGGCTCGCGTTCTTCCAGCCATTCGCGAAACAGATCCTTGATCTCGAGCGGCAGGCGCAGCAGCACATAGCCCGCGCTTTCCGCGCCCGCCTCCGTCGCGGCCGCGAGCACCGTTTCGAGCTCGTCGTCGTTCAGCGCCGGAATGACCGGCGCGAACATCACGCCCGCAGGGATTCCTTCGCGGTTCAGCGTGCGGACGGTTTCGAGCCGTCGCGGCGGCGTTCCCGCGCGGGGCTCCATCGCGCGGGCGAGCTTGCGGTCGAGCGTGGTGATGGAGAGCGCCGCGCGCGCAAGCCCCTGTTCGGCCATCGGCGCGAGAATGTCGATGTCGCGCAGGATGAGAGGCGATTTGGTGACGATGCCGACGGGATGGCGGAATTCGCGCAGGACTTCGAGAATGCTGCGCGTGATTTTCAGCTGGCGCTCGATCGGCTGATAGGGATCGGTGTTCGTGCCCATCGCGATCACCTTGGGCACGTAACCCGGCGCCGAGAGCTCGCGACGAAGCAGCTCCGCCGCGTTGGGTTTGGCAAAAATGCGCGACTCGAAATCCGCGCCCGGCGAGAGGCCGAGATACGCATGCGTCGGCCGCGCAAAACAGTAAATGCAGCCGTGCTCGCACCCCTTGTAGGGATTGATCGATTGCTCGAAGGAAACATCCGGCGACTGGTTGCGGGTGATGATGGTGCGCGAGGAATCACGCAGCACCGCCGTCTTCAGCGCGGGCGGCGTTTCGTCCTCATGCGTCCAGCCGTCGTCGACGAGCACGCGCGTCTCGCGCTCGTAACGGCCCGAATTGTTCGACAGAGCCCCCCGTCCGCGAAGTGCACGTGCGTCGGCTGAAATCTGGGCTGCAGCTTCCATCGACGCAGTTTAGCGGATGGCGAGAACAAAGCAAGAACAAAAATATGAACGGCGGCGCGCGCCGAATCCTGCTATGACCCGCGGCAGGGGAGTGGGCCTTGGAACAGGGGGTTACGACAAAAGCGCATTCGCGCCGCGGGACGGTGTCCCGCGCGATCCAACGCGCCCGCCGGCCGGATCGCGAGCACATGCAGGCGCTCAGGCGGCGTGTGCCTTACTGGTTCATCGTCGCGGTGCTGTTCGCATTTGCGACGGTGCAGATCGTGCTCAATCCGTTCGGGTTTAGCGATCTCACGCAGCGCTACACGCAGGATATTTCGAATCTTCTGGTCAGCGGACCTTATCTCTATCCGGAGACCGGCCGCTCACAGGTGTCGGTCGCGCTGGTCGAGGACGACACGCTTTCACGCCTCGGCATGCCCTGGCCGTGGTCGTACGGAACACAGGCGCGCCTGCTCGACACGCTACTTGCCTATCGCCCGCGCGCCGTCGTTGTCGATCTGCTGTTCGTGGACCCGCGACGCGACGAAACGCTTCCAGAACTGGTCGATGAGATAGCGCGCTATCGCCGCGCTCATATTCCGCTCTATTTCACCGGTGCGAGCGATGCGGCGACGGGGACGCCGGCGCTTCGCCGCGAGCTGGCAGCCACCGGCGCGCGCGTGCTCGACCCCACAATTCTCGTCAATCAGGGAATTGTCCGGCAGTACCCGGTGGAAGGCCAGTGCTTTGAGTCGCGATCGCACGCAGGGCCGTGCTCTTCGCTGGCGCTGCAGGTGTACCGCGATCTTTATCCGCAAGCGCCGCTTGCGCCGCTCCACGGGCTGATGGAAATCGTCTGGGGCACACGCGCCAATCCCGTCAATTCAAAATGGATGCGCGTCACCGGCGACGGCGGCGCGTCGCATAGCTGCGGCGAAAATCAGGATATGAGCTGGCTGCGCCGGACATGGCTTGCCTTCTTCGATCCGTCCAGCGTGCGGTCCTCCTGTCCGTACACCGGTGTAATTCCCGCCGAAGCGCTGATCGAGGGTCGCGAGGATGCGGACGTGACCGCGCTCGCCCATAACCGCATCGTGTTCTACGGCGCCTCGCTGTCGGGCGTGCAGGACAAATCCTTCACGCCCGTGAACGGGCTCATCGCCAGCGTGTTCGTGCATGCGATGGCGCTGGACAATCTCATCAGCTTTCACGGCCGTCCGCAGCAGAATGTGGTTTCGCTGGGCGCCCTGACGCTCGACAACAATACGGTCCAGATGATTGCCATTCTGCCCGTCATCCTGATCCTCGCCGCGATGCATCTGCGCACGCTGCGGCGGCGGCGCGAGAACGGCGAGCGCGGCGTCATGTGGGAGTATTTTGCCGGCAAGGCGCTGCAGAGTTTCTGGCACTGGCTCGCCTTTGCGCTGGCGCTCGGCATCGGCCTCGCGCTCACGCTCGCAACGGGCCTTTCGGTCGCCAACTGGGTGGAGGTGGTGTTCGTCTCCGTCGAACTCGCGGCACTTCTGCTGGTGGGTTTGCCCGCGGCCGTCTGGGGTTATCTGCACCATGTCGCGGGGGGTATCCCGCGTTTCGAAATTTTGCAGGAGGAGCAAAGTTCATGATCAGGCCGGTACATCTCATTTGGCTGGGAGGGCTCCTGATCGCGGGTCCCGCCCTGGCGGACGACACATGCAGCACGATTGCGGGCGATGTGGTGCTTGCCGCGCGCACGCCGCAGGTGGACCTCTACGACGGGGCGATGGGCAAGCGGGTGGAAACGCTCGATGCCGACAGGTTTCCGGCCTGCACGCCCATCGTCGCGCGCGCGCCGAACATGATGCTCGAAGTCAGTGTCGGCGGAACGAAATACTGGGTACCGCCGCACATGGTGAAATACCGCTTCTCCGGCACGCTTCCGCCCGTCTGCCGCAATCTCGCGATGGGGAGCGACAACGCCAAGGTGGGATCGACGCGCGGCCTCGGCGAAGGCTGCCCCAAAACGCCGGGAGGGAAGTAATGCGCAAAGAGCTCTCGCTTGCCGCGATCGCGGTCCTCGCACTTTTGTCGGCAACGGCTTCGGTTTCCGCCAGCGGCTATCCCGATCGCGGCAAGGCGATTTCCGGGCTCACGCCCGCCTCCGACTACAGCGACGTGATGCGTACGCGCCCGCGCGCGATTTCGATCATGCGCGCCCGCGCCCAGGGCTTCGTGCCCTCTCAGCAGCTGCACGATTACGTGAAAGGCGTGCTGATGCGCGAGCTTTCGGGCCTGAAGCTGCCGCCGTCGTTCCAGCCGGATGTGCATGTGCTCGCAGCACCCGAATTTACCGCACTGTGTACGCCTGATGGAACGGTCGTCGTCACCGTGGGTCTTCTCGAGCAGCTCGAGAACGAAGACGAGCTTGCCTTCGTGCTCGGGCACGAAGTCTCGCACGCGATCTACCGGCACCACGCATCCGACTGGCTGGAGCGCTCGCAATACTACGCCGTCGTCAACGCGGCGGCGGTGGACAGCGTCGCGAAACACGCGAGCTCGGTCATCGGCGGCGCCAATGCCGCCAATATCAGCCGCGGCCTCGACGTGATGCAGCATCTGTACAAGTTGAGCGCCAACGTTCTGGCGCCGCAAATGACACGATCGCAGGAGGACCAGGCCGACGCGCTCGGTTTCGATCTGATGGTGCGCGCGGGCTACGATCCCGAAGCGGCGCTCTCGGTGATGGACAAGCTCGCCGAACAGGAAGCGGAAGCCGCGCGCGCCGCCGCGCAGGCCAAAGCGGCGGAAGACGCGAATGGCGGCGGCAAATCCGTTTCCTCCGTCGGCAACGCGCTGTTCGGAGGTTTGAAAGACATCGCCTCCAGCGGCTTCAGCGTAACCAGCCTGGCCAAAAGCGACGACATGAAGGATCTGGCGGTGACGGTGTTCGACTCCGCCGTCGATTCGATGTCCGACGAAGCCGCCTCGCATCATCCCGCGAAAGAGCGGGAAGATCTGCTGAGCGCCTATGCCTTCCGTGAGTATCGCGATCTCATGCCGACCGCGCCGAAGCCGCTGCCCTGGAGCCCGCAAAGCAGCTCGCCGCTCAAGCCTCAGCTGACCGCCTTGCTTGGCCATTACAGCGCCGCCGAGGACGCAGCCGGCTATGTGGCGGATGCGAGTTCGTCCAGCCCCGCAAAGGCGCAGATCGCCGTGATGCGTGCGACCTCCGCACCAACGGGCGATCACGCCTACACGGAGTTTGTCGCCTCGGAATTTTATGAGGGCGCAGGCCGGCCGCAGCTCTCCGAAGCGGCGCTGCAGAAGGCGCTGAAAGGGACGGAGCCGTCCTGGGAAGTCTATTCGCGCCTGATCGATGTCTATATCGCGCGTAACGACTATCCGCGCGCGCAGGCGCTGATGGGCGAGGCCGTCACGCGCTTCGACAATTCGCCGGTGCTGCTGCCCAAGCGCATCGCCATCCTCCACGGCATGGGCAACGACGCCGAAGCCCAACAGCTCATGCCGCAATGTCAAGGCTACGACATCCGCGAGCTCAGCGACGAATGCAGGAAAGCCGCGGGGCGGGGGTGACGTCCGTTCTTCACGCGCGCTCCCGGCCGTAGCCGGAAAAGAACGAGACAGTGCGGGGTTGTCCCGACAATGTTCGGATGGAAAGGAGATCGCGGAGGTAAGCATGTCCGGCATCAACACAGCGGCAAAGAAGCCCATTGGCTGACGCCGACCGCGATTGTTTGTCTGTCGCCGGTCGCGATCAGCGACAGATCCGAAATACCGGCCGTCGCACGCGCGACTGTCACAAGCCCGGTCACACGCGACCAGTCCGGAGCAAGATGGATGCGCACAATACGCATCGGGCCAACCGGGTTCCGCGTCGCAACGAAGCTGCCGTCGGCAAGCGGCGCAAGCCCGTCGATGCCGGGCGTTGTCGCACGATCAGGCGCGGCAACGGGAAGTACCGCACCGCTCGTGAGATCGAGGCGCTGCAAGCCTCGCGCATAATCGGCGACAAGCGCATGGCGATTGTCGGCCCGGATGGGAATGCCCTGCGAGGACACCAACGACCGGGAATCGCCGAATGGTTCGAGGGCGGCCCCGCCAGGCCTGAGCCGAAAAACGCCGCCCTGCGAATCCGTGACATAGACAGCGCCATCCGGCGCCAGGACGAGATCGTTGAACGCATGCTCGCCGGGCGCACGATAGAACGCCCGCAGCGATCCGTTCCCGAGGCCATACGCGAGAATCGCGGAGCGGCCCCGCTGTTTCGCGGTCGCGCCGTGGCGCTGTGCTATCGAAGCGGCCGCGGTCCAAAGAACATCGCGCGCCGGATCGATCGTCAATCCGAATGGCGAAAGACTCGGCATCCAGGTTGAATCGGACGGAGAGCCTCGCGACCTTGCGGACCGGCTCAGGACGGCGGGCGCGGAGAGCACGGAGAAAAAAGGAGCAACCCCGCTTGTAAGGCACTTCCTGTTCCTTCGCGACCTCCGCGGTGCCGGGTTTCGATGGCTGGACAACATTCCCGTGCCTGAGTACGTCTGCGGCATGATCGAGAAACAGTTCAGCATCCGCGAAATTCTGACGGGCCACGCGCCTGCCGACGCACCGGTCACCGTGAAGGGCTGGGTACGCACGCGCAGGGACTCGAAAGCGGGAATCTCGTTTGTGCATGTCAGCGACGGCTCATCATTTCATCCGCTGCAGGTGGTGGTGGCGAATACGCTTTCGAATTATTCGGACGAGGTCCTGAAGCTCACCACCGGCTGCGCGGTCGAAGCAACGGGCAGGATCGTCGCGTCGCCTGCGAAGGGCCAGCCTTTCGAGATGCAGGCGAGCGAAATCCGTGTCGTGGGCTGGGTGGAGGATCCCGACACCTATCCGATCCAGCCCAAGCCACACACGATGGAATTCCTGCGCGAGGTGGCGCATCTCAGGCCGCGCACCAATGTGATCGCGGCGGCGACGCGGGTGCGCCATACGCTCGCGAAAGCCATTCACGGGTTCTTCGACCGGGACGGCTTCTTCTGGGTCAACACGCCGATCATCACCTCGTCCGACGCCGAAGGGGCAGGGGCCATGTTCCGCGTTTCCACGCTCGATCTCGCGAACCTGCCGCGCGATGAACGCGGCGCGGTCGATTTCGAACGCGATTTCTTCGCTCGCGAAGCATTCCTCACCGTCTCGGGTCAGTTGAACGTCGAAGCCTACTGTCTCGCGCTGACGAAGGTGTACACCTTCGGTCCCACTTTCCGGGCAGAGAATTCCAACACCAGCCGCCATCTCGCCGAATTCTGGATGGTCGAGCCGGAGATCGCGTTCGCGGATCTCTCCGACGATGCGACGCTTGCAGAGCGGCTGCTGAAATCTGCCCTGGAAACGGTGCTGAAGGAACGCGCCGACGACCTCGCCTTCTTCGACGAGCGCATCGAAAAGGGCCTGGTGGCGAAGCTCGAAGGGATTGTCTCCTCCGAGTTCGTGCGCATGGATTACGGCGAAGCGGTTTCGGTGCTCGAGCGCGCTAAGGCGAGATTCGAGTTTCCGGTGAAATGGGGAGTCGATCTCCAGTCCGAGCACGAGCGCTACCTGACCGAGAAGCATGTGAAAAAGCCAGTGATCGTGATGAACTACCCGAAGGACATCAAGGCGTTCTACATGCGCGTGAATGACGACGGGCGCACCGTCGCGGCGATGGACGTTCTGGCTCCCGGCATCGGCGAGATCATCGGCGGCAGTCAGCGCGAGGAGCGGCTCGATGTGCTCGATGCGCGCATGGCGGCGCTGCACATCGACCGCGAACATTACGAGTGGTACCGCGACCTCCGCCGCTACGGCACCGTGCCGCACGCGGGCTTCGGCCTCGGCTTCGAACGCACGCTGGCCTATGTCACCGGCCTTGCCAACGTCCGCGACGTCATCCCCTTCCCGCGCACGCCGGGAAATGCGCGGTATTAGTACCCGCCTTTCTTCAAACGTGACTCGTGTGCTGATGGGATATTTTTAGCGCAGAGTACGCGGAGGATGCGCGGGGGACGCAGTGGATTCCTTTGCGCCCTTGCGCGCCATATTTCCTCCGCGTCCTCTGCGCGTCCTCCGCGCGCCCATGCCCAATCGCACTCAGCATCTTGTGATACCGCAACGAGATCCCGGCGGTATTGAAGGAGAACGGTCATCGGCGGCACCCATCTGTTGGCGCTCATCGACGACATACTCGATGTTTCAAAAGTCGACGCGGGGCAGCTGCGCTTGCATGAAGAGTGGATCGATGTCGGCCATGCCGTGAGGTCCTGCATACACCTGATGGACATTCACGCGGCGAGAGCGAGTGTCCGCCTCGAGAGTGCAGTCCCCGACGACCTTCGGCTCTGGGCCGATGACCGCCGCGTTCGCCAAATCCTGCTCAACCTGGTTTCCAACGCCGTCAAATTCACGCCGGAGGGTGGACGCGTCCGTGTCAGTGCGAGGGCAGGCAGCGACGGCACGGCCCTCGTCGTTTCGGATGCGGGGATTGGCATGTCCGAGAAGGATATTCCGATCGCGCTGTCGCGCTTCGGCCAGATCGACAGCAGTCTCAGCCGCAAACACACGGGCACCGGTCTGGGACTGTCGCTCACGAAAGGACTGGCCGAACTGCACGGCGGCACGATTGATATCGTAAGCAAGCCGGGCGTCGGCACGACCGTGACGGTGAATTTCCCGTCCGAACGAACCGCGCGATTCCGGGAGGCGGCGTAGCGCCAACGCCGTAATGGCGATCCGTTGCCGATCGCACGGAAACGTTCTCGCCCCTGAGCATGGGCTTCACCGCATCGCTCTTCATCCCGCGGTCGAACACGCGGTACTTCTTCGTGGCCACCAGCTCTCTATTCTTCGGAAAATATCCCCTAATTAGCCGAAGAGTTCGTAGGAACGCACGTGGCGCGTATCGGTGTAAATCATTTGCTGCGAATGAAACCATGGAATTCGCCGTCCTCGGACGTGTAGCCGCCGGCGATGGCGCCCGTGTTGTTGTTCCTGACGGGAGAGGTGGAGACCGCTTCTTTGGGAGCAAAGGACCTGAAGACGCCGGCGGCGCTTCGCACGAAGCCGCGCGAGACGCCTTGGGAATCCGTATCGCCGCCCACCACCGCGCCGCGATCGTTGATATCATCGCAAATGGAACTTGCCGCGCCCGGCGGATCGAATTCCGTGATCGTTCCGTCGGGTGTTCGCAGGAAGCAGTGACGGACGAGTCTGCCGTCGTCGTAGCTTCCAATGATCACACCCGCGTTGTTGATGGTGCTCGGTATCGTCACTATCGGGCCGTCGGGCGCATTGAACTCCACGAACGTTCCATCGGCATCGCGCAGGAAGCCGTGTGCATTCAGATCGAGATCGTAATAGTATCCGGTAACCGCCCCCTTGTCGTTGAGCTTCAGGGCAAACGTGTCGATGGCATCGGGCGGATCGAATTCGGTGAATGTCCCGTCTCGCGCCCGCAAATAGCCGTGGCCGTGCACGTGACTGTCATAGTACAGCCCGGTAATCTCGCCTGCATCATTGATGTCGGCGGCGAAGGTGCTGCCCGAACCGGGTGGGTCGAACGTGGTGAATTTGCCGCTGGGCGAGCGCAGGTAGCCATGATTGACGTGCTTGCGGTCCTGATAGTCTCCCGCCACCGCACCCTTGTCGTTGATGGCGCCGTCATTCGTGGATGTCGCGCCGGGAGGATCGATGACGGCGATCGTTCCGTCGGGGGCACGCAGGAAGCCGTGGGAGGTGCGGCTGTCCTCAAAAAAACCCGCAACCGCATCGCTCTTGTTGATTGACAGGGCCCAGGTCACGGTCGAATTCGGCGGATCGAAGGTCGTGAATTTCGCCTTCGCCGCCGCCGGCGCATTCAGCCCCGCCACGCCAAGCGCCGTGCAAGCGGCAAGAATTCCCCTCTGTGCACCGCGCCCAAAGAAATCGATCATAGGCATCCCCTCCCGCAAGCTCTCACGTACGGGGATAATATGCACGACTTCCGAACGTTGGACAATCCTGGGACCGCGGGCGTCCCCGCCCGCACCTCTTCAAACCGCCGCCGGACGCCAAGATTTCGTGCAGGCGAAGATGCGGGCGGGGACGCCCGCGGTGCCAGGAAGCAATCGCATATGGACTGTCATCCTCGCGTATCGTGCAGACCTGAATCCGGGTACTGATAATCACACGTGGCGACGTTTGGGAGGCGCCTGTGCGCCGGCCTGAAATTTCAGTGAATGGTTTCACGGTTCGGCACATGCTCGCCGCGGTGGCCGCGCTGTTGTTCAGTCTGCTGACGTTGTCGCAGTCTGCGGCGGCGACGGGCCGCGCGGCGGTGCTCGAGATCGATGGCGCCATCGGGCCGGCAACGGCCGAATACGTGACGCAGGAACTGTCGACGCTCAATCCCGCGCAGACGCGGCTTGTCATCCTGCGCGTGAACACGCCGGGCGGCCTCGACAGTTCGATGCGCGCCATCATCCGCGCCATCCTGTCTTCGCCGATTCCGGTCGCTACGTATGTCGCCCCAGCCGGCGCGCGCGCGGCGAGCGCCGGCACGTACATAACCTACGCGAGCGCCATTGCGGCCATGGCGCCCGGTACGAACCTTGGCGCCGCGACTCCGGTGCAGCTGGGCGGATTGCCCGGTTCGACGCCAAAATCGGGCGGCAGGAACCCGCAAAACGGCGGCGGAGCAGGAAAGGACAAATCCGCGCCGCAGCCCGCCGACACCGAAACGCGCAAAATGACCAACGATGCCGCCGCCTATATCCGCAGTCTCGCCGAACTCAATCACCGCAATGCGGATTGGGCCGAACAGGCGGTGCGGGAGGCGGCTAGCCTGCCGGCTTCGCAGGCGCTGAAGCTTCATGTGGTCGATGTGATAGCTGCCGATATTCCGGACCTCCTGCGCCAAATTGACGGGCGGACTGTCACTGTGGACGGGAAGCCTGAGCGGCTGAGGACGGCGGGCCTCGCTGTCGTAAACATGACGCCCGGCTGGCGAACGCATTTTCTCGGCGTCATCACCGATCCGAATATCGCGTTTATGCTGCTGCTGATCGGCTTCTACGGGCTGATCCTCGAATTCCTCAGCCCCGGGCACATCGTACCGGGTCTGATCGGCGGCATCAGTTTTCTGCTGGCACTGTTCGCGCTCAGTCTTCTGCCCGTCGATTATGCGGGCGCGGCGCTCGTGGCGCTCGGCATCGGGCTGATGATTGCCGAAGTCCATATCGGTGCCTTTGGCGTTCTGGGCGTCGGCGGCGTTGCTGCGTTTGCGATCGGCGCCATCATCATGTTTCCCGCCGGCGCGCCGGGATTTCACCTTTCGCTGCCGGTCGTTGCCGGGACGACGCTTGTGACGGCGGCGTTCTTTCTGCTGGCGATTTCACTGCTCCTGCGCTCGCGGCGGCGCCCGGTCGTCACCGGACGGGAAGCGCTGCGCGGGGCCACGGGCGAGACGGTCGCCTGGCAGGGCGGCGAGGGCAGGGTTCGTGTACAAGGCGAGATCTGGCGTGCGCGCTCGCGAGGTGCGCTCGCGCCGGGGAGTCCCATCAGGGTCGTCGGCCATGACGGCCTCGTTCTCATAGTCGAGCCGGCCTGACCATTGCCGGCAAGGAGAAGCCCATGTTTCCCGTCGGCATTGCACTCATCGTCATCATCGTCGCGATCATCTGGTTTTCGATGGTGCGCATCCTGCGCGAATACGAGCGCGGCGTTGTCTTCACGCTCGGGCGCTACACCGGCACCAAGGGCCCGGGACTGTTTCTGCTCGTGCCCATCGCGCAGCAGATGGTGCGCGTCGATCTGCGGGTGGTTGTGGACGAAGTGCCGCCGCAGGACGTGATCAGCCGCGACAATGTTTCGGTGAAGGTGAATGCCGTCATCTATTTCCGCGTCGTGGATCCGGAACGCGCGATCATCCAGGTCGGCAATTACCTGATGGCGACGAGCCAGCTCGCGCAGACCACGCTGCGCTGGGTGCTGGGCAAGCACGAGCTCGACGAAATGCTGGCGGACCGCGACAAGCTCAACGCCGACATCCAGGACGTGCTCGACAAGCAGACGGAAGCCTGGGGGATCAAGGTCTCCAACGTCGAGATCAAACGCATCGACCTCGACGAGAGCATGGTGCGCGCCATCGCCCGGCAGGCGGAGGCCGAGCGCGAGCGGCGCGCCAAGATCATCAATGCCGAAGGCGAGCAGCAGGCGGCGCAGAAGCTGCTCGAGGCCGCGCAGATCCTGGCGCCGGTGCCGCAGGCGATGCAGCTGCGCTACCTGGGAACGCTGTTCGACATCGCCGGAGAGAAGACGCAGACAATCGTGTTTCCGTTCCCGCTCGAACTGATGAAAGCCTGGACTGCGCCGCCGGAGCAGGGGTGAGACGTCTCGGCTGGCGGTTCCGGTGCAGGCACTCAGTGCCCCTGCCAGGACACTACCGGCTTGCGCAGTCACGTCCAGTGCGGGAAGTCGGGGTAATGCTGCCGGTTACAGAGTCGGGGGCTGGCGCCAGCGATTTTTTTCTCGTCCTGAATGCGCTTCTCCGGACCGCGACGGACGCAGAGGTACAGTGGCGCCAGGCGACCTGGGCGCGGCCCGGCTTGCGCCCGGCCCTCCATCATGAATACTCCGCTCTCCGGCTGGGACGATTCACTTGCTTGCCACGAATGGTTGGTCGCGCACCAACGCGGCGCTGCTTGCCGCCGTGTTCGCAGTTGCGCTGCTACAGTTTTTTCTTGCTCCGCTGATCCTGCCGACAGGCGCGTGGGGCGCGATTCTGATCGTCTCGGTGTGCGCGCTTACAACGCCGCTGCATTGGGGGCTGATGCACGAATCGATTCACGGAAACCTGTTTGCCGGTGCTGCCGCGAACCGGCGCGCGGGCCGGGTGCTCGGGACTTTGCTTTGCCTGTCCTGGGATGTGATGCGCTTCGGTCATCTCCTGCACCACAGCCACAACCGCCACGAATTCGACCGGCCGGAAGCTGTTCCACCGGGTAGCTCGCGCGTGCGCGCGGCAGGTCCGTATTATTGGAAGCTTCTCGGCGGCCATGCACTGATTTCGGCTGTATCTCCGGTCGGGCTTGCATTGCCGTCGCGCATGGCGAGACGGCTCGTTCCGGATATCGAGCCGATGCGCACCGCGGCGCTGCGCGCATTCACAAAACCGGATCGGCAGGCGCGCATCCGCGGCGATGTCTGCGCGATCCTCGTGCTTCTTGCGCTTGCGGCTGTCTGCTGGGGCGCGCATTGGCCGGTCCTGCTCGCCACGCTTGCCGCGCGCTTCGTCGCCCTTTCATTGCTCGACAATGCACCGCATTACGGTACCGCGCTCGATTCCGGCGCTTACGCGCGCAACACGCGGTTGCCGCGGTTCGCACAATGGCTGGTGCTGGGACACAATTTCCACGGCGTCCACCACGGCGCGACGGGACTCAAATGGCGGGAGCTCCGTGCCGCGTTCAAACAATCCGGCGTCGCCTACGAAGGCAGCTGGCCCGCCATGGTCCTGCGCCAGTTCCGCGGCCCGGTGGTACTGGATTGAGGCGCGCGAAAGGCCCTCTCAACAAGAGAATCGCTTGTGCGGGTGGTTGGCCTATGCTATGGCATAGGCCATGAGCGTCGAGCGCCACGTCAAGCTGTTCCGCAATGGTCGCAATCAGGCGGTACGCATCCCGCGCGAGTTCGAATTGCCGGGGGAGGATGCGATTATGTACAAGGAAGGGGACAAGCTTGTCATTGAACCGAAGCAGCATAAGCGATCATTGATCGAATTGCTCGACGGTTGGGAGCCGATCGACGAAGAGATCGGTGAAATTCCCGACCATCCGCCTGAACCCGTCGATCTGTGAATGAAGTTCCTGCTTGATACCAATATCATCTCCAACGTCATTCGGGATTCCCACGGCCATGCCGCAACGCGTTTTCGACAGCGCGGTGTCGATCAATGCTGTACGAGCATAGTCGTCGCGGCTGAGTTGCGCTTCGGAGCGATTCGGAAGGCGTCACCTATCCTCACCCGGAGGGTCGAGGCCATTCTCACGCACCTGGCAGTGATCCCGCTTGAGTCTCCGGTCGATCACCACTACGCCATTCTTCGCAAGGAGCTTGAACGAGCGGGAAAGCCCATCGGCGCGAACGACATGTTCATCGCGGCCCATGCGCTGGCACTCGGCTGCACACTGATCACGGACAATGTGCGCGAGTTTTCCCGCGTAAAATCTTTGACGGTGGAAAACTGGCTGCGATAGCCGGCCTTCCTCAATTCCGTGCACGAATACGGCGACATGATATATATTCCTGTTTGTCGGCGGTCGGCGGAATGGCGAAACGGTATGATGTCGCCGGATTTAATCTGCGGCACAGTTTGCGAAGGCAGAGCCCGCGCTCAAGGAGGGGCTGGCGCAATACTACACCTGCAATGTGCTGAAGCGCAGCAGAAAGCAGGGCGCCTTCGATGTGTTCACGCGGATGCTTCCATTCCAGGCGGAGCCCTATCGCGCACACGAGAAATGGGTCGAAAGCATCTCGCCCGAAGCCGTGCGGCGCGCCATGCTGGAATGCCGACGGTGCAATCTCGGCAAATTGGACGAATTCAATGCACGCCTGGAAAAAGCGCAACGTTCGCTCAATCCAAGCAATGACGAAGAGGACTGACGTTTACATCGGCTTCGATTCGGCGTGGGGCGACAAGCAGAAGGGCGCCATCTGCGCGCTGTCGCTGGCACGTGGCAAACCTCTGCATTTCGTCGCTCCACACCTGGTGACTTTCAGGGAGGCTCATTGCTTCATCCATGACATGAAATCGAGCACTGGCAACACGCTCATCGCGCTGGACCAGCCGACGATTGTTCGAAATTCTGCCGGGATGCGTCCGGTGGAACGGGTAGCGGCTTCGCTGGTGAGTTGGCTGGGAGGAGGCGTACAACCCGCCAATCTTGGCAGGCTCGGCATGTTTTGCGATGCTTCGCCGATCTGGCCGTTTCTTGGTCGTCTGGGAGCCTTGGAAGATCCGGAGCGTGCTCGATACGCGACGGGCGGCTTCTACCTGATCGAGGTCTTTCCCGCGCTCGCACTCGCCTCGTTCGATCCCGAATTCTTCGGCCTCCGGCGCGCGCCAAAATACAATCCCGGCCGACGGAAGACCTTCCGAACGAAGGATTGGATTCGTGTTGCCAGTGCCGCAGCGCGCCTGGCCCGAACGATGGCTTGTGAAGACCTGGCGCGATGGTGCGACGAGACGGCCGCGATCACGCAACCGAGAAAGGCCGATCAGGACAGGCTCGACTCCGCGATTTGCGTTTTGATCGCGCTTCATTGGCGGCTGCGCCCTCGCGCGGAGTCTATCGTGCTCGGCGATCTGGACACCGGATACATGGTTTTGCCCGCCAGCGCAGACGTTCGCGAACGGCTGGATAAGCCGGCCCGAAAGCATTCCGTGCCGATCGATGCCTGTTTTCGAGCGGAGAGCGCAGACATGACGCCGGGTGCCGGCGGCCCGCGCGGCGTTGCTTCCGCGATGCGGACATGCCGTGTTCCGAATTTGGACGACCGATGACTCCGCTCGAACGCAACCGGCTTCTCTCGGTCCTCAACACGAACGGTTTCCACGCCGAAGTCCCGACGCTCGAAAACTGGGTCGCGGCCGATGCGACGTTTGCACCGGGGCGTTGCTACCTGACCGTCCGGCAGCAGACGGACGACTATTTCGCTGCTACGTCGCTCGACCGGGTCGCTGGCGCGCTCGCTGGTGAAGGATGCCCGTTGGAAACCTGTGACACGCCGCCGCCGGCAATTGCGATGGGGACATTCCACGCCACCGGCGACGCGTCGTTGCACCGGCTCGTACGCCGAATGTATCAACTTTCGCTGGCGCTTCCCACAGCACCCCTGGACAGGTTTGTCGCCATGACGCGGGCAATGCCTACCACCACGGAAGCCGAAAAGCTTGTCATCCAGCGCGTCGGACAGGACATTTTCCGGAATGCGCTCCTCGAGTATTGGTCCGGCTGCTGCGCCGTCACCGGCATCGATCAGCCGGAGCTTCTGCGCGCGAGCCATTGCAAGCCCTGGGCGGAATCCAACGATTCTGAACGCCTCGACGTGCACAACGGGCTCGTGCTTGTCGCCGATGTTGACGCGGCGTTCGATTGCGGACTGATCTCCTTCGACGATTTGGGCGCTGTGATTTCAAGCGAACGCCTTGGTGCCGCGGCGCGATCGCGATTTGGCGACCTGCACATCCGCGCGCCTGCGCTCCTGACCGGCGAGCATCGCGCCTTTCTGCGCTGGCATCGGCAACACCGCTTCGAAGGATAGCCGCCTGCGCCGAATGGAATACGCACGCTATCGCCCCGCGTTCGGCGAACGGCCAGGAATCGCGCACCAGTGAGCGTCGCTTCCCGGCGTGCGGAATTGCGCGTGCGCGCTTTCCAAATTTGATGCGTGCGCAACGACGACAGATGCGTGGCGTCGTTTCACATGAAACAATCGGTCGCGCTTTGGTCCTGCTCCTGCAGTTCCTGTCTCTGTTCCTGCGGCGCGGCGCGCCTGTTATCGAAAGAAACTGATTTGGCACAACGCATTGGCGCACATCGCGGATTCGCGGCTGTGCGCGGTGTGTTCGCGAGTCCGCGCGAAAATGCCCTGTATTTTCCTGATGAACAGGAAACCCGGCCTATCGCTCGGGCGTGGCAGACGACGCAAAGCGCGCCGCTTCGTCGGCGGCGGCGAACAGCGCCTTCGCCTTGTTGACCGTCTCCTGGTACTCCGCTTCCGGCACGCTGTCAGCCACCACGCCGCCGCCGGCCTGTACATACATCATGCCGTCCCTGACGATTGCGGTGCGCAGCACGATGCAGGTGTCCATGGCGCCGTTCGCGGCGAAATAGCCGACCGCCCCCGCATAGGCCGCGCCGCGCTTTTCTTTCTCGAACTCGTCGATGATTTCCATCGCGCGAATCTTGGGCGCCCCGGTCAGCGTGCCGGCGGGAAGACCGGCGGCGAGCGCATCCACGGCATCGAGACCCTCGCGCAACCGGCCTTCGACATTTGAGACCAGATGCATGACATGCGAGTAGCGCTCGATGAAAAAGCTGTCGGTGACCTTCACCGTTCCGGCTGCCGCGACGCGGCCGACATCGTTGCGGCCGAGATCGAGCAGCATCAGATGCTCCGCGCGTTCCTTGGGATCGCCCGCGAGCTCGCAGGCGAGCCTCGCGTCCTCTTCGGGCGTGGCACCTCTCGGCCGCGTGCCCGCGATCGGACGAATGGTGACAATGCCGTCGCGCAGACGCACGAGGATTTCGGGGCTTGAGCCGACGATGGCAAATCCGGGAAAGGCGAGGTGATAGAGAAAGGGCGACGGATTGAGCCGGCGCAGCGCGCGGTAAAGGGCAAACGACGGCAGCGCGAACGGGCGGCGAAAACGCTGGCTCGGCACCACCTGGAAAACATCGCCGGCGAGGATGTAATTTTTCGCGCGCCCGACCAGTGCGAGATAGTCGCCTCGGGAAATGTTCGACCGAATCTGTTCCGGCGACGGCGGTGGTTGATCCGCGGTTTGCGCGGGAACAGGCGCATCGAGCCGGGAAATCGCGTCGGCAAGCCGGCGCGACGCATCGGCATAGGCGGTGCGTGCGTCATACCCGGCGCGCGGCCACACCGGCGTCACGAGAATGATTTCATCACGGACGTTATCGAAAATCGCAGTGATCGTAGGACGGAGCAGGATCGCGTCGGGCAGGTCCAGCGGATCGGGTGGCGGCGGACCGAGGCGTTCGATGTGCCGCACCATGTCATAACCGAGATAGCCGAACAGGCCGACCGCCATTGGCGGCAGGCCGGCCGGCAATTCCATGCGCGTTGCGGCGACAAGCGCGCGAAGCGACTCCATCGGCCTGTCCGCCATTTCGGCCGGCGCGAAATGCCGATCGTCGCGCGCAATCTCCGTCCGTCCCGTGCGGCAGCGCCAGACGAGATCGGGGTCGGTGCCAATGACGGAGTAGCGGCCGCGAGCCTCTCCGCCCTGCACGCTTTCGAGCAGGAAGGCATTGTCGCGTGCTCCGGCGAGCCTCAGATACGCGGAAACCGGCGTTTCAAGATCGGCGATGCGCCGGACGAACACGGCCTGCCCGCGACCCGCATCGTGCACCGACGCGAAGGTCGCGAAATCCGGCTCAATCCGCACGGGTCGTTACGATCCGCCGGTGATCCGGGCGACCTGCGCCTGGTTGATCGTCACGCCGAGCCGGGCGCGCGCGGCTATGGCGAAGGTGGTGTCGAGATCGTCGGCCGCTTCGTTGCTGATGTTGCGCGAGAACTGCAGGAATGCGGGGCTTTCCTGCGGGTTCGGGGGCTGCGCCACGGCTGTGACCTGCGCGATCAGCACGCCATCGCCGTTCGGCTCTGGTGCAGAGACGATCTGCCCGGGCTGCGTGTTGAACAGACGTTGAACCAGTTCGGCAGGCAGCGCGGCCGTGGAGTTTCGCGCCAGCGCGCCGCTCGACTGGACCGATACGTTGAGCTTTGCGGCGACCTTGGAAAGTCCCTTGTCGGTCGTGGCCTGCTGAACCAGTTGCTGCGCCAGTGCCGAAAGACGCTGCCGGTCCCAGTCGGCTGTCCACGCGCTCACCGCCTGGGCCCTTACATCGGCGAGCGGCCTCAGTTTCGGCGGCGTGACGCCATTGATCTTGATCACATAGACATTTCCGTCCGTCGACGGGAAGGGATCGCCTTCTTCGCCGATTTCCGACTTCTGCAGTTGCGCCGTGAAATCCGGTGTGGCCGGCAAATCCGCTTTCGAGCCGTCCGGCGCATGGCCGCTTGCATCGACGGCGGGCACATGGACCAGCCGCATGCCTGCACGCTTGGCGGCTTGCGCGAGCGTGGCCCCGCCGGCGCTCGCATCGTCGAAGGCGTTGGTGACATCGGTCAGTTTTGCCGTGGCCAGCTGGTTCATCACATCCTTGCGGAGCTGATCCTTCACGTCGGCAAAGCTCTTGTTCACGCCGGGCGTCACCTTCGAAACGTGGAGCAGAACCCAGCCGAAGGCGGATTTGATGGGCTGGGTCGTGCCGCCGGAGGGCAGGGCGAAAGTCGACGGGCCGCGGTCCTTCCCGAGATCGGCCTCGACCACCGATCCGAGCGAGATGTCGGACGATTTGAGGTGGCGCTGAAACGCCAGCTGATCGAACGAGGCTCCCGAATCGAGTTTCGCGCGGGCAGCCTTGGCGCTCGCCTCGTCGGGAAACGTGATCTGATCGACGTCGCGCTTTTCCGGAACCTGGTACTGGTCCTTGCGCAGTTCGTACTGCTGCTGCAGTTCCTGGTCCGTCACATGGACCTGGTTCATCACATCCTGCGGACCGGCGACGGCGTAGGTGATGTCACGATATTCCGGCGTGCTGAATTCCGAAGAATGAAGGCTGATATAGCTCGCAAGTTCTGCGTCGCCCGGAGCCGGCGGCTTGCCGGCCGCTTCCCTGGGCACGCGGACGTAATTCGCGACGCGCCTCTCGTTGACATAGTCGAACAGCAATCGCGAATACCCGGGCGGGAGCGCGAATCCGTCATGCACGGCAACGAGCAGCTGGTTGCGTGCAATGTCGTGCCGCTCCAGATCGACGAAACTGTCCTCGGTGAAGCCGGCGTTCTGGATGCGATAGAGAAACGTCTGGCGGTCGAAGCCGCCGAGCGGCCCGCGAAAAGCCGACTGAGCACGGATCGCGCTCGACACCTGGGCATCGCCCGCCCGCAAGCCCAGCTGCGCAACGACCTGGTCGATGGCCGAGCGGCTCAGCTCCGATTGCAACGCCTGCTTGTCGAGACCTTTGGCGTGCGCTTCTTCGGGTGTCACATCGTGACCGAGCTGGTTTCCCGCGCCGCGCAGGAAATTGCGGTAGTCGCGCTGGAAAAGGTCGGCGGAAATCTTCTCGCCGCCCACGGAGGCGACGCTCGTATCCGTATTGCCGCGAAAAATGTCAGCGATGCCCCAAACGCCGAAGCTGAGCGCCAGGACACCCAGGAAAATCGAGGAGACCCACGACTTGGACAGGCGGCGCATTTGCTGAAGCATGAAAATCGATCCGTTGGCGCAAAAAACGGCGGATGATAGGGATGTGGCCATGCAACGGCAAGCCGAGATGGGGCAGGGAATGCGGCCGCTGATCGCCGGAAACTGGAAGATGAATGGCACGGGCGACTCGCTTGCGGAAGTGACCGCTGTCGCGCGGTGGATGAGCGAGGCTGCACCGCGGGCCGACGTGCTCGTCTGCCCGCCCTTCACCCTGATCGCGCGCGCAACCGCTCTTGCGGCCGGCCGAATCGCAATTGGCGGGCAGGATTGCAGCCCCCAATCATCCGGCGCTTTCACCGGCGATGTGAGTGCAGCGATGCTGAAAGATGCGGGCGCTTCCGCCGCGATCGTCGGCCATTCCGAGCGGCGGCGGTATCACGGCGAGACCGATTCCCTCGTGGGCGCCAAAGCGAAAGCCGCCTGGCGCGCGGGTCTGCTCGCGGTGATTTGCTTCGGCGAAACGCAGGATGAGCGCGATGCCGGGCGAGCGGAGGATGTGGTGCGTGCGCAGATCGCGGGCAGCATTCCCGTCGACATGGATTCGTCCAACGCCGCGGTTGCGTACGAACCCGTCTGGGCTATCGGCACGGGATGCACGCCCACCGATGACGAAATCGCCGGCATGCACGCTCTGATCCGGGGCTGCTTGACCGCGCGGTTCGGCGACACCGGAGCGCAAATGCGAATTCTCTATGGCGGGTCTGTGAAGCCCGCGAATGCCGGCGGCATTCTTGCGCTGCCAAATGTGAATGGCGTGCTGGTCGGAGGAGCAAGCCTGATTGCGGACGAGTTTCTCGCCATCATCGGGTCGGCGCCTGCGCTCTGACCCGTCCTCTTCCCTTTGTCGCCCCGTTGGCTTAAGAGCGCCGCGGTATTCCGGGTCGGCCGATTATGCAATCCGTGCTCATCGTCATTCAGCTGTTCGTTTCGATCGCGATGATCATCGTCGTGCTTCTGCAGCGCTCCGAGGGCGGCGCGCTCGGCATGGGCGGCGGCGGCTCCGGCCTGGGCGGACTGTTTTCCCCGCGCGGTGCGGCCGACACGCTGACGCGCACGACGGCCATTCTCGCCATCATGTTCTTCGTCACGAGCCTCGCTCTGACACTCTTCTCGCTGAACGGCAGGCCGCAATCGATCCTCGACACGAATCCGGGCGTTCCCTCACAGACACTGCCGGGACCCAAAGCACCGCACCCGCAACCGCAGGCACCTGCCGTGCCGTCGCCGCACGGTTGAGGTTTTTTCCTGCTTTGGATACCGCGCCTGTTGATAGGCGCGTTTTGCGCTTGAGCCGCGCCCCCTCTGTTCCCTATGGTGCGATTCCATGGCGCGGATGATCTTCATCACCGGCGGCGTGGTTTCCTCACTCGGCAAGGGACTGGCGTCGGCCGCTCTCGGGGCTCTCCTGCAGGCGCGGGGCTATCGCGTGCGTCTGCGTAAGCTCGACCCTTATCTCAACGTCGATCCGGGCACGATGAGCCCGTTCCAGCACGGCGAGGTCTACGTCACCGACGATGGCGCCGAGACCGATCTCGATCTCGGGCACTATGAGCGGTTCACCGCCGTGTCGTCGGGAAAATCGGACAATGTCACGGCAGGGCGCATCTATCAGGAAGTGATCTCGAAGGAGCGCCGTGGCGAATATCTCGGACGCACCGTGCAGGTCATTCCGCATGTCACCGATGCCATCAAGACGTTTGTCATGGCCGGCGAAGCCGATGTCGATTTTCTGCTCGTCGAAATCGGAGGCACGGTCGGTGATATCGAGGGCCTGCCATTCTTCGAAGCGATCCGGCAACTCGCCAATGATCTGGGGCGCGGGCGCACCGCCTTCGTGCACCTTACACTCGTTCCCTACATCGAGACGGCTGGCGAGCTGAAAACCAAGCCTACCCAGCACTCCGTGAAGGAACTGCGCTCCATCGGCATTCAGCCCGACCTGCTTCTATGCCGCGCCCGACTTGCGATTCCCGATGAGGAGCGCCGCAAAATTGGTCTCTTCTGCAACGTGACGCCGGAGCGCGTCATTCCCGCCCCCGACCTTGCGACGATTTACGAGGCGCCGATCAGCCTGCACGCGCAGGGGTTCGACACCCAGATCCTGCGCGTGTTCGGAATGGATGATGCGCCCTCGCCGGACCTCGCGCGCTGGCAATCCGTGGTGGACCGCGTGCGCAATCCGGAAGGCGATGTCCGCATCGCCGTCGTCGGTAAGTACATGCAGGTGAAGGACTCCTACAAATCGCTTTCGGAAGCGCTGACCCATGGCGGTCTCGCCAACAATGTGCGCGTCGACATGGAATGGATCGACAGCGAGGTGTTCGAGCGCGACGACGCGGCCGTGTATCTCGAAGGCGTGAATGGAATTCTCGTGCCCGGCGGATTCGGCGAGCGCGGGACCGAAGGGAAAATCCGCGCCGTGCGGTTCGCGCGCGAACGCCGGGTCCCGTTTTTCGGCATCTGTTATGGGCTGCACATGGCGGTGATCGAAGTGGCGCGGGATCTCGCCGGGCTCGAAGACGCCGGCTCGACCGAAATTTCGCGCCCACGGCATCCGGTCATCGCGCTGATGACCGAATGGACGAAGGGGAACGCCCTCGAAATGCGCGCCGAGGGGGGTGATCTCGGCGGCACGATGCGGCTTGGCGCCTATCCGGCCGTCCTGGTGCCGGGAAGCCGCGTTGCGGAAATCTACCGTCGAACCGAGATCAGCGAACGCCACCGTCATCGTTACGAGGTGAACGTCGGTTACACCAGGCACCTGGGCGAGCACGGATTTGTGGTATCCGGCTGGTCGCCCGACGGCCGGCTGCCGGAAATCATGGAGATACCCGGTCACCCCTGGTTCGTCGGGGTGCAGTTTCATCCGGAACTCAAATCGCGCCCGCTCGAGCCGCACCCGCTTTTCGCGTCGTTCATCGCGGCCGCCGTTCACCAGAACCGCTTGGTTTAGCCGCACTGTGATGGTCTGCGAATGCGGGTTACTCGGGTGAAATTCGCTCCGTTCGGTCAGGAAAAGAAAAGAACAAGGTCTACTGGACGGCCAAGGCGCGCGATGCCCTGGTGCGCCTGACGGACGAGACGGCGGGCAACGGGATCGAGACGACGCACAGTTACGATCCGGCGACCGGTCATCTTTTGCAGGTCGAGTCCGGACCGGCCGACGCCGTGGCCAATCTCAGCTATGACTGGGACACGGTGGGCAACCTTGCCAGCCGCACCGACACGCTGCAGGGCTATGTCGAGAACTTCTGCGGAGTTTATCCTCCGGCCGCGCCTGGCGCGGGGCGAGGGAACGGGCTGAACCGGCTCACCAGCTACGCGGTGGACCAGATCGGGGGCGGGGACTGCAACACCGGCACCATCGAGAAGAGCATGGGTTACGACAAGGGCGGAATCGGCGACGGCAACATCTCCACCAAATCCGATCTCGGCGGCTACAGATACGGCCAGAACGGCGCCGGGCCGCATGCCGTGACCTCAATCGACACCAGCGCGACCGGCGGCTGCACGCTCGCAAGCTGCAAGCTGGATGGCCTCTCCAGCCCGAATTTTTATTACGACGCCAACGGCAACATGACCTGCGTCACCACGGCCGCGCAATGCGACGCCAGCGCGGCGCGCAATTACGGCTACACCTCTTTCAACATGGCTGCGAGCGTTTCCTCCGGCACCAACGTCACCACGCTTGCCTACACGCCGGAGCATGCCCGCGGCATGCTCACCAACGGCGATGCCACGCTCTACTACTTCAGCAATCCCGCGGCCGGGGTGACGAACGAGATGATGGTAGGCTCGACGCCCACCTGGCGGACCTATCTGCGGGCCGACGACGGGCATATTGTCGCCGAGTTCTTCGCCACCGGCGGCACCACCACGCAGTATTATTTCGTGGGGGATCATCTCGCGTCGACGACCGCGCTCACCGATTCGACCGGTACGGGGCGGGAATACGATTCCTACGACGCCTGGGGCAAACGGCGGAACCCGAACGGCAACGACGAGAACGGCTGTACGTCGCTGCACCCCCAATCGTCGAAGACGCTGCGCGGCTACACCGGCCAGGAGGAGATGGATGGCTACTGCCTCGTCAATCTCAACGCCCGCCTCTACGACCCCGCCATCGGCCGCATGCTCAGCGCCGATCCGACGGTGCCGGGTCCACTGAACGGCCAGGCGTTCAACCGGTATTCCTATGTCACCAACAATCCGCTCTCGTTCACCGATCCGAGCGGGTACATTGCGGTTTACGGGGAGACGGTGCACATATATTGCGTCAACGGCTGCGGCGCCAACGGCAGTGATCGCAGCGAGTCCATGATAGACACGGAGGGCACTGGCGGTGGGCAAAGTCTAGCTGAGATTTTCGGCGGGTTATTTGGTGCGCCCGGGACAGGCGATGGGACGGATTTTGCCGGCATGCAATTTGCCCAAGCCGATACGGGCTATATGACCGATGCCGGCTCCATAACGGCGCCAAATCTGGATCCCGGTACTTCTTCCGGCTGCGTCAACAGCCCTGTTGAGTGCATCGTCGTCACTGCTCCGGCCCTGCACGATCTCGCACAGTTTGAGATGGCGAATGCATCAATGAATGTAGACGCGTATGGCGAACAGTTTATCAAGGGCAATGAAGGCTTTGGCCGGACGATTTATGACTCAAATGGCAAAGGCGATTGGACGATTGGATGGGGGCATGCCGTCCGGGGGAGCGAGCATCAGATCTACGATACTGCCGTGCTGACCGATCAACAGGCAGAAGAGTTATTTCAATCCGATCTTAACGTCGCCGAAACCGCAGTGCGCAATAACATACAGTACAGTCTAACGCAGAACCAGTTTGACGCACTCACCGATCTCGCTTTTAACGTTGGCGGCAGCGCTTTCGCGAACAGCTATACCGTGTCCCTATTAAATTCATACTCAAGCTTCGGTGATTTGATGTACGCAGAGGGGATATGGGGCGGCGCTTTCGGGAGTCCCGGACGACGCGGCTTGGAAATTGACCTCTACAATGGCCCAGGTGAATGAACGCGTCGAAAAACAGGACGGGACTTTCTATGGGGCTTATTGCTGCCTTTAGCATTGCGCTTTCATGGCAGGCAAACGCACGAGAATTCTTCCCAGGAGGGCTAGTCGGCTCTTGGCACGCATTTAGCCGCACCGCGCAACGGGCTGGAAATGTAACAATCTCCCCGTCGAAGCTCAACTTTGAAAACGGAATGGAGATCGAACTGTTGCCGGTAGCCATCCGCCGCGGAGTTTCACTTGCTCCGGGGGACGAGCTTGCCGAGTTGTTTAAAATTTCATCGATACGTAACCCGCCGAAAAGCAGCGAGCCAATTTGGGGTAAGCCGGGAAGTTATCTGAGCGCGTATTGGAGGAATTTCAATCCGTACGAAAAGTGGATGCTCCAGCACGATAAAAATCTGCACGGAGAGATATTGTACATAACTCTGCTGACAAGTACTGCGGGCCAAGTTCGGCAATTGGATTCCACGTCACTTCAAGTTCAGGCTAGTTATACCTATGTTCGCTAATATCCCGGCCATATTGGCACGAGACGACGCACAGCTACGACCCGGCGACCGGCCATCTTCTGCAGATCGAGTCCGGTCCGGCCGACGCCGTGGCGAATCTCAGCTATGATTGGGACACGGTGGGCAACCTTGCCAGCCGCACCGACACGCTGCAGGGCTATGTGGAGAATTTCTGCGGAGTTTATCCTCCGGCCGCGCCTGGCGCGGGCCGGGGGAACGGGCTCAACCGTCTGACCAGCTACGCGGTGGACCAGATCGGGGGCGGGGACTGCAACACCGGCACCATCGAGAAGAGCATGGGTTACGACAAGGGCGGAATCGGCGACGGCAACATCACCACCAAGTCCGATCTCGGCGGCTACCGATACGGCCAGCACGGCGCCGGGCCGCATGCCGTGACCTCGATCGACACCAGCGCGACCGGCGGCTGCACGCTCGCAAGCTGCAAGCTGGATGGCCTCTCCAGCCCGTATATCTATTACGATGCCAACGGCAACATGACCTGCGTCACCACGGCCGCGCAATGCGACGCCAGCGCGGCGCGCAATTACGGCTACACCTCCTTCAATATGGCCGCGAGCGTTTCCTCGGGCACCAACGTCACCACGCTTGCCTATACGCCGGAGCATGCCCGCGGCATGCTCACCAACGGCGATGCCACGCTCTACTACTTCAGCAATCCCGCGGCCGGGGTGACGAACGAGATGATGGCAGGCTCGACGCCCACCTGGCGGACCTATCTGCGCGCGGACGACGGGCATATCCCCGCCTGCGCGGGTACCGCCGAGTTCTTCGCCACCGCCGGCACCACCACGCAGTATTACTTCGTGGGGGATCACCTCGCGTCGACGACCGCACTCACGAACAAATCCGTGCAAATCGGAGCTGCCAGCGCTATGATCAGCCGCGTAACCTTGGGGTTGCGTCGTGCAGCGGGCGGACGTCATCGATAACGGCTTCGTTTCCGGTGCAGCCGATTACAATGATGCTGCTGCGGCCGCATGGGTACCGCGCCGCCGGCTTGCGGTGATCGCCGTTGTGGGCGTCATCCACATTGTCACGTTATGGGCGATCGTCGCCGGATTGCGGACGCTGCCGGTTACCAGGCCCGCGCCCGAGCTTCAGGTTCATTTCATCAGCCCGAATCTTGGGCCCAAGCAGGTCCCCGCGCCGCCGCTGGACTGGGAATTCCAGGAACCGTTGGCGCCGCTGGCGCCCGAACCCGAAATCGATATCGCGCCGGATCGGGAATCGCCCGGCGGAGTCATGGCTGGCGCAGTCGTTCAGAAACTCGCGCCACGGCTCGATCCCGACCACGTCAACGACAGGCCGGAACTGCCCCGCAGCCTCGGCGTCCCGATCTCCGCGCTGTCGCTGAAGCTACTGATTCTGGTCCTGCCGGACGGCACGGTCTCGGATGCCAAAATCGTCAAATCAACAGGTCTGCGCGAGATCGACGGGCTCGCCGTCGATCATGTCAAGAACACCTGGGTCTTCATTCCGGCTTCGATCAACGGCAATCCCGTCGAAGGCTGGATCACAGTGATCGTGCGTTTCGCTCCGATGTAAACAGGATCCTGCCATGCCATGAAAGAGAAGTAATAGCCTTTACATTTCTCTGACCTGCATTCCGGTTCCTGGACCGTTTTGAGCTGGAAAATCCTAATTTACGCTCCTGGCTGGACGGAGAAAGCGCGGGAAAAGGGGGGCGCGCCTCGATCCGCATGGCGGAGTCTGTCCTCGGGCCGGCGTAGCCGGACCCGGGGGATGTGCGGGCCAGAAGACCAAGGGCAGGAAGCGCCACATTCTCGTAGACACGCTCGGTCTGCTGCTGAGCGCTGCCGTTCATTCTGCCGAGATTCAGGACCGCGACGGCGCAGCGCTTGTTCTTGACGCGGGCACACGCGCCTTGTTCCCCTTCATCCTGCGCATCTTCGCCGATGCAGGCTAATCAGGAACCGCGGTCTTTCGCGGGGCGGCGTCGCGCGATAAAAACCTCCTATGTCTTCGAAACCGAATTCCGTCGTCCGGATCGCGTCCGTCGAGTTCGGCAACGAGCGCCCCCTCGCGCTCATCGCGGGACCGTGCCAGCTCGAGAGCCGCGCACACGCCTTCGAAATGGCGTCGGCCCTGAAAGAGATTTCGCAGAAGGTGGGGATGGGGCTTGTTTACAAGACGAGCTTCGACAAGGCGAACCGGACGAGTGCTTCGAGCGCCCGCGGACTTGGTCTTGAAAAATCGCTGCCGATCCTGGCCGAGCTTCGTGAGAGTCTCGGCGTCCCCGTGCTGACGGATGTGCACGAAAGGGCGCAATGCGCGGCCGTCGCCGAAGCGGTCGACGTGCTCCAGATCCCGGCGTTTCTCTGCCGCCAGACCGATCTTCTGCTGGCCGCCGCCGAAACCGGCCGCGTCATCAACGTGAAAAAAGGTCAGTTCCTCGCGCCGTGGGACATGAAAAACGTGGTCTCGAAGCTCGCGGGCGCAGGCAATCCCAATGTGCTCTTGACGGAGCGCGGCGCGAGCTTCGGCTATAACACGCTCGTTTCGGATTTCCGCTCGCTTCCGATCATGGCGAAGCTCGGCGCGCCGGTGGTGTTTGACGCCACGCATTCCGTGCAACAGCCTGGTGGCCAGGGCGACAGCACCGGTGGCGAGCGCGAAATGGTTCCCTATCTCGCGCGCGCCGCAGCAGCGGTGGGATGTGCTGCGATTTTCCTCGAAACCCACCAGGACCCCGACCACGCGCCATCCGACGGTCCCAACATGCTCAGGCTTTCGGATTTGCCGTCGCTGCTTGCAGAGCTTGTCGCCATCGACCGGATCGCGAAGGGCAGGGCAGGCGCTAGCCGAGCGACATCCACGTTATGACAATTCCGACGATCGCGAGGATGAGCAGGACGATCAGGCTGAACGCGGCGATCCCAAAGCCGAGGTTTCGGCTGGCGGGATCGGCCATGTAGGCCTGCATGTAGATGATGCGCCCGACAATCCACAGAAGGCCGACGGCCGGGACCAGATAGCCGATTTGGCGGAAGTAGAACGCGGCGAGCCACAGAACCGGCAGGAAAACCGGCAGCGACTCGAGCGTGTTCATCTGCACACGATACGCGCGCTCGAACTGCGGATGTCCGCTTACCGATGGCGCCGCAATATTGTGCCTCTCCCGCAACGCACCGACGCGGCCGATCGCGACGACGTAGAGAATGACAGCAAGAATGGTGACGAGGGCGGTAAATAACGTCGCGGGTGCTGTCAGCACGGGGTTTTCCTAGGCGTTCGCACTGATCGCGCGCTTCACATTCGATCTCAATCTGCCCAGGCGCAAAGCGGCCCGGATTTTCCCGGGCCGCTTTGCACCCGAATTTCATTCTGCGCCGGAACCTGCCTTTTTGGCTTTCCGCTTTGCCTTTCTGACGGCCTTGGCGCCTCCCTTTTTGTCTTTGCCCTTGGCGGCACCCGATTTGCCCGCTTTTTCGGCCAGCTTCTGCTTCTTGGCTGCGGGAAGAGCATCCCACTGCGCCTGCAGCTTGTTACGGAGGGTGGTCTTTTCCGTCTCGCTCATCGCGCCGAGTTGCTCGCGCAGTTTTTTGCGATGCGCAATTTTTTCCTCGGGAGACAGGTTCTGGGCCTCGCCCCGGTTCTCCCGGCGCCACAGCAATTCGAGTTCGGGGTTGAGAATGCGGTCCTTGCGACCGCCTGACTGATGCACTTCCGACATTTTGGACCTCGCCGTTCAAAGTTTCGCGTCGGGATAATTCCGGCCGCCACCGGGCGCACAATTACGCCAGCCCATGGCCGCTGACAACACCGGCGAAAGGCGTTTTGAGAGGTAATGCCGCCCAAGATCAGCGCATATCTTCCGGCGCTTAACCTTGGAGAACTGGTGCATTGCCGCCCCGGCTCCCATCACTTACAAGCCTGCCGGGGACTCTCCCGCCGGAGCGGAAATGACCGCTATTGTCGATATTACTGCCCGCGAAGTCCTGGACAGCCGCGGCAACCCGACGGTCGAAGTGGACGTTCGTCTGGAAGATGGTTCATTCGGTCGCGCTGCCGTCCCCTCCGGCGCCTCGACGGGAGCCCATGAAGCTTTGGAGTTGCGCGACGGCGGCGCCCGTTATGGGGGAAAAGGGGTCGGCAAGGCCGTCGAAGCCATCAACCGCGAGATATTCGACGCGCTGGGGGGCATCGAGGCGGAACAGCAGTCGCGGATCGATCATATCATGCGGGCGCTTGATGGTACACCGAACAAGGGGCGTTTGGGTGCGAATGCCATTCTGGGCGTTTCGCTCGCGACGGCCAAGGCTGCGGCACAGGCAACCGGTCAGCCACTCTATCGCTACGTCGGCGGACCGGCGGCACGCGTCCTCCCGGTTCCACTGATGAATATCCTCAATGGGGGCATGCACGCCGACAACCCGATAGATTTCCAGGAGTTCATGATCGTGCCGCTCGGCGCGCCGAGCTTCCGTGAAGCGCTGCGCACCGGGGCAGAAACCTTCCATACACTGAAAACCGCTCTCGCCGAGGCGGGCCATAACACCAATGTAGGAGACGAAGGCGGTTTCGCGCCAGGACTGAAAAGCACGAACGAGGCGCTTGATTTTGTCGTGCGCGCAATCGAGACGGCTGGTTACCGTCCCGGCGAAGAAGTCGCGATCGCGCTCGATCCGGCGTCGACTGAGTTCTTCCGGGATGGTCGCTACAGGCTGGAGAGTGAAGGACGTACACTTGATGCGGATGGAATGGTCCGACTGTACGAGGAACTCTGCCGTCAATATCCGATCGTATCAATTGAAGACGGAATGGCCGAAGACGACTGGGAAGGCTGGGCGGCGCTTACACGCGCGCTTGGAAGTCGTGTCCAGCTCGTGGGTGATGATGTTTTCGTTACAGATACGAAACGGCTGAAGCGGGGAGTAGCGGAAGGAGTGGCCAATGCCATCCTCGTCAAGCCGAATCAGATCGGGACTCTGAGCGAGACACTCGAAACAGTAGAGGCGGCACACCGCGCCGGCTATCGCGCCGTGATCTCGCATCGTTCGGGCGAGACGGAAGACACCACGATCGCGGACCTCGCGGTCGCCACCAATTGCGGACAGATCAAGACGGGTTCGCTGGCGCGCTCCGACCGTCTTTCCAAATACAATCAGTTACTGCGCATCGAAGAACAGCTGGACGATCAGGCTCGCTTTGCCGGTCGCGGCATTCTGCGCTCGTGAATTGGAAGCGTGCCTTGACCCCCACGGCGCATTCGTGATTCTGTGCGCCTTATGCGAATCGGGCGCAGCGCAACGCGGTTTTTCGGGCTGCTCATCGTGCCGGCGGTTTCGGCGGCCGCAATCCTGTATTTCGGATATTACGCGGTATGGGGGACGCGCGGGCTGCTCGCGCTCGCCGACGTCAAGGCGCAGCTAGGCGTGCAAGAGGGCAGGCTCACAGCAATTTCCCGCCAGCGCAGCGGCCTCGAGAAGCGTATCCGGCTCCTTCAAAGTGGCTCCGAAGATCCGGACCTGATCGAGGAAGTGGCTCGCAGCCAGATGCTCGGCAGCACGCCGGGCCAGATCGCGGTACCGCGCCCGCGACATTAGCCGGCGCCGCGCCGCTTTTCTCCGGCAGTTCCCCGGCTTGCCAAAGCCTGAGGCGCTTGCGACAAACGGTCTGCTTGGGGAGGACCTTGCGTGGCAATGGCAGCAGCGAATGTCGCTGAGAGGCATGATTCCGGAGCGGATGCGCCCGAGCCCGCTTTCGCGAAAAAACTCTATTCGGACATGCTGCTCATCCGTCGCTTCGAAGAGAAGGCGGGTCAGCTTTATGGCATGGGCCTGATCGGAGGGTTCTGCCATCTCTATATCGGTCAGGAGGCCGTGGTCGTCGGCATGCAGGCGGCACTGCGGCCCGGCGACGAGGTCATCACCGCTTATCGCGATCACGGGCACATGCTCGCCACGGGCATGGATCCAAAAGGCGTGATGGCGGAACTTACGGGCCGCGCCGAGGGATATTCCAAGGGCAAGGGCGGCTCGATGCACATGTTCAGCCGCGAAAAGAATTTCTTCGGCGGACACGGAATCGTCGGCGCCCAGGTTCCGATCGGAACCGGACTCGCCTTTGCAAACAAATATCGAGAGAACGGAGCGGTGACGCTCACCTATTTCGGCGATGGCGCGGCCAACCAGGGTCAGGTCTATGAATCGTTCAACATGGCCGAACTGTGGAAACTGCCCGTCGTCTATGTCATCGAAAACAACCAGTATGCCATGGGCACGAGTGTCGAACGTTCCAGCGCGCAGGCTCAGCTCTCGAGACGCGGCGCGTCGTTCAACATTCCGGGCGAGGAAGTGGACGGCATGGACGTGGAGGCTGTGCTTGCCGCAGGCCGCCGCGCCGTCGCGTGGTCGCGCTCGGGGAAGGGGCCGATCATTCTCGAAATGAAGACCTATAGGTACCGTGGCCACTCGATGTCGGATCCGGCCAAATACCGGTCGCGGGAGGAGGTCCAGACCGTACGCGAGAAGCGGGATCCGATTGACCATTACGGACAGCGCCTGGTCGCGCGGGGCTACGCGAGCGATGACGAACTCAAGGCCGTCGACAAACAGACCCGGCAGATCGTGAACATGGCGGCGGAGTTCGCGACGGAATGCCCCGAACCTGCGCCAGCCGAACTGTACGCCGACGTGGTCGCCTGAACTCATGGCTGTGCAGATTCTCATGCCCGCCCTCTCGCCGACGATGGAGGAGGGGAAACTCGCCAAATGGCTCGTCAAGGAAGGCGACGAAGTGCATTCAGGCGATGTCCTGGCGGAAATCGAAACTGATAAGGCGACAATGGAGTTCGAGGCGGTCGACGAGGGCCGCATCGGAAAAATCCTGGTGCCCGAAGGCAGCGAAGGTGTGAAGGTCAATCAGCCCATCGCCGAACTCGTGCAGGAAGATACCGAACCCGCCCCCGGCAAAACCTCCGCACCGAAACCGAAGGCTGTCGCGAGCCAGCCTGCGGAGAAGCGCGAGGCTAAAGCCGAATCGGCCGGCGCAAACGTCAAGCCAGCAGTTCGTGGAAATGGTCGTACCGCTTCGCCGAAGCCGAGCCCCACGGAGCTCGCGGAGCCGCATGTGCCGCAAGGGACCGAACTCGTCAGCATGACGGTGCGCGAAGCATTGCGGGATGCGATGGCGGAGGAAATGCGCCGCGATCCCTTGGTCTTCCTGATGGGAGAGGAGGTCGCGCAATACCAGGGCGCGTACAAGGTCAGTCAGGGCCTGCTGGAAGAGTTCGGACCGAAGCGTGTCGTCGATACGCCGATCACGGAGCACGGCTTTGCGGGCCTGGGTATTGGCGCTGCCTTCGGAGGGCTTCGGCCAATCGTGGAGTTCATGACCATGAACTTTGCGATGCAGGCGATGGACCAGCTCGTCAATTCGGCGGCCAAAACGCGCTACATGTCGGGGGGCCAGATGAGTTGCCCGATCGTGTTTCGTGGGCCGAACGGCGCGGCTGCGCGCGTGGCGGCGCAACACAGTCAGGACTTCAGCTCGTGGTATGCCCACATTCCCGGTTTCAAGGTCGTGTCGCCTTATTTCGCCGCCGATGCAAAGGGGCTTCTCAAGTCCGCCATCCGCGACTCCAATCCGGTGGTGTTCCTGGAAAACGAAATCGTTTACGGCCGTTCCTTTCCGGTTCCGAAACTCGATGATTACGTCGTACCGCTCGGCAAGGCGCGCGTCGTGAGGGAGGGCAGACATGTCACGCTCGTCGCTCATTCCATCAGCGTCGGACTGGTCATCGAGGCCGCCGAAAAGCTTGCCGAGGACGGCGTCGAAGCAGAAATCATAGACCTGCGGACCTTGCGTCCACTGGACATCGAGACAGTGATCGAGTCGGTGAAAAAGACAAATCGCATCGTCAGCGTGGAACAGGGCTGGCCCGTGTGCTCGATCGGGGCAGAGATTGCTTCGCAGATCGTCGAGCAGGCTTTCGATTACCTCGATGCACCGCCTCTGAAAGTCACGGGCAAGGATGTTCCCATGCCCTATGCGGCAAATCTGGAGAAGCTTGCGCTTCCGGGTATCGACGACGTGATGGAGGCGGTCAGGACCGTCCTTTACCGCGATTAGCCGATGGACTGCGGGGCCGGAAGCATGAGCTGGAAAAGCGGCCGCTGCCACTGCGGTGCGGTGAGCTTCGAGGTGCTCGCGTCCGACGAGATCGAGGTGCAAGCCTGCAACTGCTCGATCTGTCACATGAGCGGTTATCTTCATTTCATCGTGCCGCGCTCGCGGTTCCGGGTGCTTCGGGGCGAAAATGTGCTGACCACCTATGTTTTCAACACGGAGACGGCACGGCACACATTCTGCTCCGTCTGCGGGATCAAGCCTTTCTACGTGCCGCGCTCGCATCCGGAGGGTTACAGCGTGAATTTCCGCTGCCTTGATGCGGAGCAGTTCCGTTCCGTGCTGACGACCGAATTCGATGGGCGGAACTGGGAACGGCACATCGACGAGCTTGCACCGCTGCAACCGGGGAACTGACATGCCCACGCAGATTCTGATGCCGGCGCTTTCACCCACCATGGAAGAGGGCAAGCTGGCCCGTTGGCTCGTCAAGGAGGGCGATGAGGTGCATTCCGGCGATTTGTTGGCCGAAATCGAAACCGACAAGGCCACCATGGAATTCGAAGCCGTCGACGAGGGCCGCATCGGAAAGATCATCGTTCCCGAAGGTACCGAGGGCGTGAAGGTCAATCAGCCCATCGCGGTACTGCTGGGCGAAGGGGAGCAGGAGTCCTCCGCTGCGGTCTCACCACGCCCCAGCGCGGCGCCGCCAGAGAAACCTGCTCCACCCCAGGAAACCAAAACCTCCGGCGGCGAGATTACTTCCGCAATGCACTCCATCCGTGCGGCGCTTGCGCAGCACACGAACGGCAAGACACCCGAGCGCGGGACTCATCGCCTGTTCGCTACGCCGCTGGCGCGGCGGCTGGCTGCGCAATCGCGAATCGACATCGCAACGATTCATGGTTCCGGACCGCGCGGACGAATTGTGAAAGCGGACGTAGAGGCATTTCAGGCAAAGCCCGAGGACTCCCGCGCTGCTGCCAAATCTCCATCGGCTGCCGCGGCACCGGACAAGGCCCCGCCGGGCACCGTATCCGGCATCCCGCAGCTTCCGGATGCGCGTCTCTACTTCAAGGATGGAGATTTCGAGGAACTGCCTCATGATTCCATGCGCAAGTCGATCGCAAAACGACTGCTTTCGGCAAAGACGCTTATTCCCCACTATTATCTCACGATCGACTGCCGGACCGACGGACTGCTCGCGGCGCGTGCGCGTCTGAATGCCTCCGCGCCGAAGGAGGGCGGTTACAAGCTTTCGGTTAACGACTTCATCGTGAAGGCGTGCGCACTGGCGCTGATGCGCGTGCCCGAGGTGAATGCGAGCTGGACCGAGAACGCCATTCTGAGGCACCGGCATGCCGACATCGGCGTCGCCGTCGCACTCGAATTCGGGCTGATCACGCCGATAGTGTTTCGCGCGGAGGAAAAAGGACTCGCAGCAATTTCGGCGGAAGTGCGGTCGCTTGCGGAGCGGGCGCGCGCCAGGAAACTGAAGCCGCAGGATTACGAGGGCGGCAGTTTTGCGGTTTCGAACCTGGGAATGTTCGGTATCCGGAACTTCACCGCGATCATCAATCCGCCCCATGCCGCGATTCTTGCCGTGGGCGCAGGCGAAGAGCGGGCAGTGGTGCGGGAGGGAAAGGTCGAGGCGGCCAACATGATGACGGTGACGCTGTCGTGCGATCACCGCGTCGTCGACGGTGCGACAGGCGCACGTTTTCTGCAGGCATTCAGACAGTTCGTGGAAGAACCCGCGGCCATGCTCCTTTAGCGGCCGCCCGGAGCAACATTGGATGCCCGACGATTTCGGTGCCATTGCCGAATTGGGCGGAGCCGCCGCCGTTGAGCTAGCCGCTTCTACTCTGGTCGCCCGCGGCGCGAAAACGGATAAGTGCCACAATTGCGGTGCACCGACCTTTGCGGCCTACTGCGCCGTCTGCGGCCAGGAGCGCGACACGCATCGGCGTTCGCTCTGGGGGCTGGCGCACGACTTCGTCGCCGAGATCGTCAGCTTCGACAGCCGGGTCCTGCGAACGGTAATTGCGCTCCTTGTTCAACCCGGGGAATTGCCGCTTGCCTTCCGGGAGGGCCGCACACGTCGTTACATGCCGGCAGTCCGGCTGTACCTGTTCGTGTCGCTCCTCTTTTTCCTGGTGCTTTCCATAACCGGCATAGCCCTGTTTCAGATCGAACTGCGGGAAATTCCCAATGCCTACGTCGTCAGGACGACTCCCAACGGCAGGATTTCAATCGTCGCAAACGGCCACGGGGGCGCTCCGATCCCGGCGGTAGTGGGAGGGGCGCTGAAGGCAAAGCGGCTTTCGCCGGGTCCCCATTCCGGCATCGCGACGCGCGTCCATTTCTTTGGCCGCATCGGAGAATTTCACCAGAGCATCACGCCGGAGGGCTGGGCGAACATCGCCGAAATCAAGGCCGATGTTCTTCGCGCGGTGGGCAACGACCCACATGGCTGGATGGCGAAGAATGCGGTCGCCATGATCGAGAAGCTGGCGCGCGATCCCGCTGCGCTCAACGCTCCTCTGACCGCCTGGATTCCGCGCGTGTTCTTTCTTCTCCTGCCGATTTTCGCCCTGCTGCTCGCCGGTTTCTACATCCGGCAACGCCGTAAATTCTACTTCGTGGATCATCTGGTGTTCTCGCTTTCCATTCACAGCTTTGTTTTCGCTGTCCTGATCCTGGCCATCGGCGCAGCACAGGTCCTTGCGGGAGGCACCGTCGCGAAACTGATTTTCGCCGCAATGGCCCTCTATCTGTTCGTGGCGATGAAGCGGTTCTATGCCCAGGGCTGGCTTATTACAGCACTCAAGTTTCTGTCGCTTTCGTTCATGTATGTTGTTTTTGTCCTCCTTCCCGTGCTGATCATGTTGCTTGTCACGGGGTTCATCGAAGGCTGAGCTGGAGACGGATATGGCGGAACAATGGGATGTCCTCGTAATCGGAAGTGGTCCGGCCGGTTATGTCTGCGCCATCCGGGCGGCCCAGCTCGGCCTCAGGACCGCGATCGTGGAGCGTGAGCGGCTCGGCGGTATCTGTCTCAATTGGGGCTGCATTCCGACCAAGGCGCTGCTTCGCTCCTCCGAAATATGGCATCTCATGCATCGGCTGGGCGAATTCGGATTTGCGGCCGATAATTTGAGATTCGATCTGGCGAAAATCGTCGAGCGCTCGCGGAAAGTGTCGGAGCAGCTCTCCAACGGCGTCGCCTTCCTGATGAAAAAGCACAAGATTACGGTGATTTCCGGCGAAGCCAGACTGACTGCGCCGGGACGGATTTCCGTCTCGAAAAACGGGGAAACCTCGGAGTTTGCTGCTCGCAACATCGTCCTCGCCACCGGCGCACGTGCACGCACGCTGCCCGGTCTCGAGCCGGACGGAAAATTCGTTTGGACCTATCGCGAAGCGATGGTGCCCCCAGAGTTTCCGAAATCCCTGCTGGTGATCGGATCGGGGGCGATCGGAATCGAGTTCGCGAGTTTCTTCCGGACACTCGGCAGCGACGTGACGGTGGTAGAAGTGCTCGACCGTATTCTACCGGTCGAAGACGCGGAAATTTCGCAGCTTGCAACGAAAGCGTTCCAGAAGCAGGGGATGAAGCTCCGGACTTCAATGACCGTCGAGAAGCTGGAGCGGAATGGCGAAGGGCTGCGTGCGGTTCTGAAGTCCAAAGACGGGAAGACGGAAGAGATTTCGGCAGCGCGCGCCGTTCTTGCGATCGGAATTGTGGGGAATGTGGAGAATATCGGGCTGGAGCCGATCGGGGTCAAAGTCGAAAAAGCACACGTCGTGATCAACGAGTGGGGAGAAACCGGCATTGCCGGACATTACGCCATCGGAGATCTGGTCGGCCCGCCCTGGCTCGCGCACAAGGGCATGCATGAAGGCGTGATTGTCGCGGAGCGCATCGCGGGGGTCAGAGGCGTCCATCCGCTCGATACGAGCAAAGTTCCCGGCTGTACCTATTGCTGGCCGCAGGTGGCGAGCGTCGGCATGACTGAAGCCGGAGCACGCGCGGCCGGCCGCAAAATCAAGGTTGGACGCTTTCCGTTTATCGGCAACGGCAAGGCCATCGCGCTCGGCGAACCCGAAGGTCTCGTAAAGACCGTTTTTGATGCCGATACGGGCGAACTGCTGGGCGCGCACATGATCGGGGCAGAAGTGACGGAACTCATCCAGGGCTACACGATCGCGCGTACGCTCGAGGCAACCGATTCCGAACTCGCCGCCACCGTGTTTCCGCATCCCACCCTGTCGGAGACGATGCACGAAGCCGTGCTCGATGCCGACAAGCGCGCGCTGCACATCTAAGCATGCGCGGCCGTTGTTCAAAATGCGTCGGCGAGTTTGTATGCGAACAGCCCGGCGGCAATCAGTGGCCGCCTCAAGCGGCGGCCACCGGGGAAAGGTGTTGCGGGAACCCGCGCAAGCACATCGAAGCGTTCCTGGTGCCCGGTTGCGGCTTCGGCAAGAAGGCAGCCGCCGAGCGTGGCAAGCGCAACCCCCTGTCCGGAATAGCCGTGGCCGAACAGGATCCGATCGGTGAGCTTCCCGAAATGCGGTATCCGGGTGACGGTGATCCCGACCGTTCCGCTCCACGCATATTCTATCGGAATGCCGCGCAGTTGCGGAAACACCTGGAGCAGCCGGGGACGAACGAGCGCCGCGATGTCCGACGGCATCCCGAAATAGGCCTCTCGCCCGGCAAACAGAAGCCGTCGGTCGGCGCTCTTGCGATAGTAGTCGAGCACATGTCGCGTATCGGCCACAGCAAGATCGTGCGGCAGGATGATGTCGGCGAGCGAAACCGGCAGTGGGGCGGTTGCGGTGATGAAGCTTTCGATATGGCCAATGTAGCGATCGAGCCCGGGAGCCAGGGCGCCGGTGAACGCGTCAGTCGCGAGAATGGCCCGCGCAGCCGAGACTTGCCCGCCGTCGCAGCGCAGTTCGACGCCACTGCGCGCGTGCTCGATCGCGCGAACGAAGGATTGTTCGAAGATTTCGGCTCCCGCGCGTTCGGCTGCATCCGCGAGTCCACGCGCGTAAGCGAGCGGGTATAAGTGCCCTCCACCGATATCGAGCCTGCCGGCTGGATAGCTCCTGCTTCCGGTTTCTCTCACGCAGTCTGCTGCGGAGAGCATCCTGAGCCCCGTATAACCGTATGCCGTTGAAAGGTGCTCCGCATCGCGCGCGAGCGCGCGCGCCGCGCGCATTCTGTGAGCGGCAATGAGCAGCCCGGGCTTCAGTTCGCAGGCGATTGCGTGCCGCTCCACGAGGCGGCCAACGAGCGCCTTGGCTTCTTCGGCCAAGGTCCAGAGCTCGCGCGCGTGCAACGGACCCAGCCAGTTTTCCAGTTCACGCTGATCCTTGCGCCACCCGGAGTGAATCTGGCCGCCATTTCGTCCCGAAGCTCCGAATCCGATGGAGCGCGCCTCGAGCACGATGACGCGTGCCCCCGCTTCAGCGGCATGCAGCGCCGCGGACAATCCCGTATATCCCGCGCCAACCACGCAGATATCCGCTACGCGCCGCCCGGACAGGGTAGAATGCTTCGGCGTGGGGCCGAGGCTCGTGGCGTAGTAACCTTGTGGCAAATCGTTGTTCATGAGGAATTGCCGCGGCGTCCTTGCATTTCGGTCAGGCGGATTGTCTGCGCGGTTCCGGCTTGACCGGGGGCGGTGCCCATGCCAGTGCAAGCGCCCCGCATGGAGCAGCCCGCGTGACCCGATCGGAAATCTGGCGTCTCGAGAAATACCTCCGAAATCTGTTCCGGCTCGACACCATCACATTGCTGGAACGGCCGAAACAGCAGGATTCGGTCGAGGTGCACATCGGTGGGGAGTTCATCGGAGTGATCTTCCGCGATGATGAAGAGGGCGAGGTGTCATACGCGTTCCAGATGGCGATTCTGGAAATGGACTTGCCCGAGGCTCCTGCGTCGCGGGCAGGATAACCGCCGCGACAGCTGCCACTCAATGTCTGGTGGACCGGAACGAGGCGACGAGGTGGCTCACGCCCCTTGCGATTGAGCGCCAGTCTGCAAGATCTGGCCGCGGAAATCGGTAACTCAGGGAAACTTCGGGCGCGAGCAGTATTTCTCGAAGACAGTTTGGCGGGGGAACCTCCGGGCCCGTTCGCGTGCATCGCATCACAATCTGTCCGTCTCTCCCGCGGCCGACAAACAGGTCTTCTCCGCGATATCCCGAATCCTTCCTGAAGGAGTATTGAATCAGTCCGAATGGCCCCTCGCGTCCGCGCCTGTCGATCACCTCCTTGAGATAGATGCGCTGTAGCCGCATGGGCTCTGTCACATCGAATTCTTCCTTCCTGATCAGGATATGGATGACCGCCATCCGGGCGCGGGTTTCGGTCAACTCGGCCTGCTTTTCAGCGGAATAACCCCGGAAATCTGGCAGTTCGGCATAAACTACAAGCCGTTCACGGGGCCCGCCGGTCCGTTCACTCTCATAGGGCAGATAATTGGCAGGAACTACGAAAGATATCGCGCCGATCTTGAGATGAACAGGGTAGACCAGGGCGGTCGGCGAGACGTGCTCTTCGATCAGGGCAGTCGGTTCCGGAGCGAGATAATACAACAGAAAGAGCGCACAGACCGCGCCGATTGCAGCCAGCACTGCTGCCGGGAGCACCCAGCCGGAATGCTTGATGATTTCCGGACTGCGGCGGTCGTGCCTGTCAGGTCGCACGAAATCCGCCGCCAGCCGGGATCACCAGCCGCCCCTCATCCCGAAATGGCACGTTTGTTCCGCCCTTTGCGGCCACATCGCGGGCATGAGTACTGCATCAGGTGCGTTTGGGACCTGTTCGGGAGGACGGCGTGCACGACGTCATGGTGGCTCTGTTTGCCTTGACAGCCGGGTTCACGGCGTCCGGGATCAGCGCGAGTCTTTACCGCCTGCTGGTGACGCAGACCAGATCGTCGCTCGATCGCGTCATCTACGTCGGGGTGATGATTTTCGCGGGCCCGACCGTGCTTTTCGAAAACGCGGCCAAGGCCTGGCGCGAGAAGTCCTGCTCGGGCGTTGCGTTCTGGCTGGCAACAGCTTTGGCGGGCTATTGGAGCCTTGCCATCGGGCTTCTCGTGATCCAGGTCGGACTCGCGCTCAAAGGGCTGTGAGCATGCTGGCGACCAGCGGATGGCGCACGATATCCGCTTCGCCAAAGCGCACGACGGCGACCTCCGCGACCCGCTCGAGACGAACGGCGATATCGCCAAATCCGGACAATCCGCTGAGAAGGTCCGTCTGGTCGGGATCGCCTGTCAATACCATCGTGGAGCGCCAACCCAGACGCGTCAGCAGCATCTTCAACTGCCCGTAGGTGCAGTTCTGCGCCTCGTCGATGACCACGAAACAATCATTAAGGGTGCGACCGCGCATGTAGGCGACCGGTGCAATCTCGATGGAGCCGTCGGCAAGCAGCATTTTGAGCCGCTTGGTGCCCAGTCGCTCGGTCAGAGCGTCGTAAAGCGGCCGCAGATAAGGAGCGAGCTTTTCCTGCAGGTCGCCCGGTAGAAAGCCCAGATTCTCTCCGGCCTCGACAGCGGGGCGTGTCAGCACGATGCGACCGACGCGATGCTGTTCAAGCGCCTCGACCGCCTTCGCAATGGCCAGATACGTTTTTCCGGTGCCCGCCGGTCCCAAGGCTGCCACCACGCTGTGTGCGTCGACGGCCTCCATGAGACGCTGTTGCATCGGGCTCATCGCCCGAACATTTTTTACGTATTTTCGATCGCGCGTTGCATCGGCCGGTTCGTGGCCGCCGCGTGAAGGAAAAAGAGCATAGACCGTGGCTGAATCGGACCGTGGGAAATCGCGCTCCTTGCGGCGCGCAGAACGCTTGGCCATGGGAACTCCCTGGTCAGTGACGTGTTGCGGAAGGGTTTTGGGATGAAACAATCACAGTTGCGTGGCAACGAAGGTGCAAAGGAATTTCGTCGTCGGCCGTATGGCGAGGGCGAAAAGTCCCGCAAAGACATCCCCTTTGCGACTCACTGTGTGCAGCAAGCCTAACGCGTTTTTCTCCGGCCGTCGCGGTTTTTCCAGCCCGGCGGAATTTCTCTTGCAGGCGCAGGAGTCACATTCCATCCTTTGCCGGCAGACCGCTGCACGTACCCGTAGCGAGGCAGGGAGTACGGGATGACGCTTTATGCGCTGGGTGACGCGAGGCCGGATCTTCCGCAGGAAAGCCAGTTCTGGATTGCACCGACGGCCACGGTCATCGGCCGCGTACGGCTTCTCTCCCAAGCCAGCGTCTGGTTTGGCGCCGTCCTGCGCGGCGACAACGATTGGATCGTGGTGGGAGAAAATTCCAACATCCAGGACAATTGCGTGATTCACACCGACGCCGGCCAACCGGTGACGGTGGGCGCGAACGTAACGGTAGGCCACAGCGTCGTTCTTCACTCCGCATCCATTGGCGACAGCACACTCATCGGGATGGGTTCCACTGTTCTCAGCGGGGCGCGAATAGGTCCGAATTGTCTCATTGGCGCCAACACGCTCGTTCCGGAAAAAAAGGACATTCCCGCCAATTCGCTGGTCTTGGGACAGCCCGCACGCGTGGTTAGGTCCGTCGATGAGTCGCAGATTGCGTTGATACGCGCGTCGGCCGAGATTTACGTTGCGAACTGGCGCCGGTTTCGGAAGGAGCTTGCGAAACTGGCCTGATTTCGCGCGTTGTCAACTCTATGGTCAGCTAACGGAGCGGAATGCAGCGACCGCATGGCCCGGACGAAGCGGATTGCTTCAATAGGTTCTGGTCTGGGGGGGAATGTACTCGACATCATTGCTAAGAGTGTAGCTGTGGACCGGGCGATAAGACAGGCTGGCACGGCCGGATTTCGGATCGAGCCAGGCAAGGGTGTGCTTCATCCAGTTCGCGTCATCGCGCGCAGGATAATCTTCCCGCGCATGGGCGCCCCGACTCTCGGTCCGCGCCACCGCTCCTGCGATGGTGACGATGGATTGCTGGAGAAGATTCTCCAGTTCCAGTGTTTCAACGAGATCGGTGTTCCAGATCATTGAACGGTCCGAGACCGCGATATCGGACACTTGCCTATAGATATCGTCGATCCGCGACTGGCCCTTGCGAAGGGTCTCGCCAGTCCGAAAAACTGCCGCATCCTCCTGCATTGCCGTTTGCATGGCCAGCCTGATCCGGGCGGTGGGCGTACCGCCGCGCGCGTGGCGAAACCGGTCGAAGCGGGCGAGCGAAGCTTCGCCCGCGTCCCTGGGCAGATCGGCGTGACGCTCCCCGGGCTTGAGCGCTTCCGCGGCTTGCATTCCGGCCGCCTTGCCGAAAACGACGAGATCGATAAGCGAGTTGGAGCCCAGGCGATTGGCGCCATGGACCGACACGCAGGCTGCTTCGCCGACGGCCATCAGTCCAGGCACGATCCGATCGGGGTTGCCATTTTCGAGAGTTACGGCTTCGCCACGGTAATTGGAGGGAATTCCGCCCATATTGTAATGGACGGTCGGAAGCACGGGGATCGGATCGCGGGTGACGTCCACGCCCGCAAAAATCCGGGCCGATTCCGTAATCCCGGGCAGGCGTTCGTGAATGATCTTTGGATCGAGATGCGAAAGGTGCAGGTGGATGTGATCCTTCTTCGGTCCGACGCCGCGGCCTTCGCGGATTTCGATCGTCATCGCCCGGCTTACCACGTCACGTGAGGCGAGATCCTTGGCGTTCGGGGCGTAGCGCTCCATGAACCGCTCGCCTTCGGAATTTGTGAGATAGCCGCCTTCCCCGCGAACCCCCTCGGTGATCAGTACGCCCACCCCATAAATCCCGGTGGGATGGAATTGCACAAATTCCATGTCCTGAAGCGGTAGTCCCGCGCGAAGAACCATGCCGTTGCCGTCGCCGGTCTGGGTGTGGGCCCCCGTGCACGAGAAATACACCCGGCCATAGCCGCCCGTCGCAATGATCACTTTGTGGGCACGAAAGCGGTGCATCGAACCGTCGTCGAGATTCCAGGCGATGAGACCTCGCACCGCGCCTTCCTCGACGATCAGATCGAGAGCGAAATATTCGATAAAGAAATTCACCTCGTGCTTCACGCACTGGCCGTAAAGCGTGTGCAGGATCGCATGTCCCGTGCGATCGGCCGCGGCAGCCGTCCGTTGCGCGATTCCCTTGCCGAAGTGCGATGTCATTCCGCCGAAGGCGCGTTGATAGATTTTTCCTTCTTCGGTGCGGCTGAACGGCACCCCCATATGCTCGAGTTCGTAGACAGCGCCGGGCGCGTTCTTGCACATATACTCGATGGCATCCTGGTCGCCGAGCCAGTCCGATCCTTTCACGGTGTCGTACATGTGCCACCGCCAATCGTCTTCCCCCATGTTACCGAGCGCCGCGGAAATTCCTCCTTGCGCGGACACGGTATGGCTGCGCGTCGGGAACACCTTGGTGATACAGGCTGTTCTAAGTCCCTTCGCGGCGGCTTCGAGCGTGGCGCGCAGTCCTGCGCCGCCCGCACCCACGACGATGACGTCGAAACTGTGATCGATGAGCGGGTAGGCTGCCGTCACAGCGCAATCCTCGCAAGTGCGAACAGGCAGACCGCGCCCACTATCCAGGCGAAGAAATGGTTGAGCATCAGGAGTGCGATCTTCGAGCCTTCGCCATGCACGTAATCTTCGATGACGACTTGAAGGCCGAGCGCCATGTGGTGAAGAGAAGCGATGACGAACAGCGCCATCAGGATCGCATTGACCGGGTGGGCGAGAAAGGCGATCGCCGCGCTCCGGTCTGCGCCGATCAGGGACAGCACGATGCAGACAAACCATACCGAAAGCGGCACTAATGCTACCGAACCGATCCGCAATCGCCAGAAATGGCCGGTTCCGGAATGGGCGGCGCCCAGCCCCTCCACGCGCGCAAGCGGAGTCTGGACGCTCACAGCTGCAATCCTTTTGCACAATAGGCGACGGCAAAGGCGGCGATGGCGAGAAGCAGCGACAGCGCGATCACGAGAATCCCGGTTCTGTTCGCCGTTCGCACTTCGAAGCCGAGCCCTATGTCCCAGGCAAGGTGACGAATTCCGTTGAGGAGGTGGAAGGCGAGCGACCAGACGAACAGGAACAGGATGATCTGCCCGACGGGATGACGCGCCGCTGCGGAGAAGGCGCCATAGGCATGCGGTCCGGCTGCGAGAGCGCATAGCCACCAGGCCACGACAACAGTTCCCGCGGAAAGGGCGACGCCGGTGGCGCGGTGCGCAATGGACGTAGCCATCGACACCGGCCAGCGATAAATTTGGAGATGCGGCGAAAGCGGGCGCGCGGCGGGCGCTCCGGTAGCCTTTTCCGCCATGCAGGGATCACCGAATGTCGAACCGGCTCGGAGTGTAGGTGTGAAGCCGGTCAAGTCAACCGCGGAACCGGTATGCCGCTGAGCGCCGAATTTGCCGCGGGACGCGCGACGGGGCGGTGGCGGCTCCCTTTCCTCGAGCTCGTTCTCGCCAACATCCGTGGAGAGGCTGCTGCCGTGGCCATTCTCGTCCCGCTGCTGCTGGTACCGGTGTTCTGGAATGGATTTCCAATCATCTATTACGACACCGGCGCCTATATCCTCGAAGGACTAGGACTTCATTTTCTGCCCGAGCGCTCGCCCGTCTATTCCCTGTTCCTGCGCTTCGGCGGCGCCGGTATCACTCTCTGGTCCATCGTCTTCATTCAGGCCGTGCTGGTGGCGTTCCTCGTTGTCGAGACGGCGCGGGCATTAGCGCCGCGTCTGCCGGTCGCCATGTTCGCGCTTGTTGGCGCTTTCCTCGTAATCGCGACGGGCTTGCCGTGGTATGTCGGTCAAATCGAGCCGGATTGCTTCACCGCTCTCGTCGTTCTGGCGCTTTACCTGCTGGCGTTTCAGTCAGGCAAACTCGGGTGGTGGCGCAGGATGCTTGTGATCGTCGCCGGCGGGTTTGCGGTGGGCGTCCATCCCTCTCACCTGGTGCTGGCCGCGTTTCTGTGGCTTGCAATCGTCGCAGCTCGGGCGCTCCGGCGGATCACGCGCGCGGGTCTGAATATGCCGCGACCGCGCCTCGTCGGCCCTGCCTTGGTCGGTTTGTTCGGTCTTGTTCTTGTCCTGAGCAGCAATTATGCCTTCACGCGACAGCTGTTTGTGAGCCGGGCAGGCGCATCATTTGTCTTTGCGCGAATGCTGCAGGACGGACTCGTGATGAAGCTGCTCGAAGCCAGCTGTCCAAAATCCGGTTACACGCTGTGCGCCTATCGCGACTCTCTTCCTGCTACGGCAGACGGATGGCTGTGGACGCCGCACAGCCCTTTTTTTCGCCTTGGCCATTTCGATGGCACGGCAAAGGAATCCGCACGTATCGTGCGGGATGCGATTTTGCGTTATCCACTGCTCCAGCTCAGAGCCGGCGCCATCGATTCGGCCGAGCAGTTTTTCCGCTTTGGCACGGGCGATCAGATCGAACCGCAGGAATGGGTGTTGTCCCCAATCTTCCGGCGGCTCTTGCCGAGCCAGTTCACGGCATATCTTTCCGCGCGTCAGCAGCAGGGAGAAATGCGCTTTCGCCTCCTGAGCCTGTGGCACGTTCTTGTTGCATCGTTCTCGCTGGCCGGCGTTGCAATCCTCCTGGTGTGGTTTCTGCGCGCGGGGCAATTTGAAGCGGCCGCATTTGGCGGATTCGTGCTGGCCGCCCTGATTGGCAATGCCGTGATTTGCGGTGTGCTGTCGGGCCCCCACGACCGCTATCAGTCGCGACTCGTGTGGCTTGCGCCTTTTGTTCTTCTTGTCGGCAATCCGCGTGTCCGTATGGCTTGCGGGGCGAAGCCGAATCCGGCACGTAGTGGCGCCTGATGGTCGCCGGAATCCGTATCGCTCCTTCAATCTTGTCCGCGGATTTCTCGCGTCTCGGCGCGGAAGTCGAAGCGATCGAGCGGGCGGGCGCGGATATCATTCACGTCGATGTGATGGACGGTCACTTTGTGCCGAACATCACCATCGGTCCGGCAGTCGTGAAGGCGCTGCGGCCGCACGCGACAAAACCGCTCGACGTGCATCTCATGATCTCGCCGGTCGATCTGTTCATCGAGGCATTTGCGGCGGCCGGCGCTGACGGTCTGACCGTGCATCCGGAAGCTGGTCCGCATATCCACCGAACGCTTCAGCTGATCCGGTCCTTTGGCAAGCGGCCCGGCGTGGTCCTCAATCCCGGCACGCCCATCGACGCGATCGATAACGTGCTCGACCTCGTCGATCTGGTTCTGATCATGACCGTCAATCCGGGATTCGGCGGTCAGGAATTCATTGCGGGTCAGCTTCGGAAGATCGAGGCGGCGGCGGAGCGTATCGCCCGAAGTGGTCGGTCCATCGCGCTTGAGGTCGACGGCGGAATCACGCCTAAGACCGCCAGGCTCGCTATTTCCGCGGGCGCAAACGTGCTCGTTGCGGGAACAGCAGTCTTCACGGGCGGGCCCGAGCACTACGCTGCCAACATCGCCGCGCTGCGCGGTTGACAATGGCGGAAGCGCCATTGCAGCACCGTGCAGTCAGCATGCTTGCAATGGTGCCGGACCTTTGGACGGAGGCCGTACGGCGAGCGCTCGCACCCTTGCGGACGCAATGGCGCCGAGGCGCGATTTATCGTCAGCTTCTGAAGGGCCGGATGCCGGATCGCATTCGGTACCACCCTTTCGATGCGCTGCCGCGGCGCCTCGAAGAGGCCGATGCGCTTCTCAAAGGCAGCTTCCGGTTCGCGGGTGAAGCCGTTCAGATTGCTGGCGAATCGATATTCGATCAGATACCTCCAACCGCTGCCTGGGCCGCGGGATTGCACGCGTTCGAATGGCTTTCGCCGCTTTCGGCAGCGGGCGGGCAGGCGGCGCGCGATCTCGCCACTCGCCTGATTTCGGAGTGGCTCGAACGAAATTCCCGTTACAGCGAACCCGCGTGGTCCGCAGAGGTTACCGCACGACGCCTGGTCCAGTTATTTGCGCATGGACGATTTGTGATCGCGAATTCCGATCTGCTTTGGCGCTCGAAGCTGTTCGTATCTCTCGGCCGGCAAGCGGCGTTGCTCGCGCGTATCGCCGGCGAAGCTTCGCCGGGCTCGCCACGTATCGATGCCGCTGTTGGTTCCCTCCTGTGCTGCTCGTGCCTTGAAGACGATCCGGGCCGTCGCGACGCTGCACTCCGCAAGCTGGAGCACGAAATCGCGCTGCAGATTCTGCCTGATGGTGGACATATCAGCCGCAGTCCCGAGGAATTGCTTCTGATTTACCGCCAGATCGTGATGGCGATCGATGCCCTTACGATTTTGGACACTGCGATTCCGGACTGGTTGCGCAATGCGCACGACCGCGTCGCGCCCATGTTGCGTTTTTTTCGCCAGGGTGACGGCGGTCTCGCGTTGTTTAACGGCGGTGGCGAGGGCGATTCGCGAACGGTCGCCTCACTGCTCGCGCGCGACGAGATCCGTGGTCAGCCGCTTCTCTACGCGCGGCATTCCGCTTATCAGCGGCTCGCCGCTGGCCGCTCTCTTGCGATTCTGGATTGCGGCGCGCCGCCGCCGGGCCCGTATTCCACCCGTGCGCATGCAGGATGTCTGGCGTTCGAGTTCGCCGCAGGCGCTCGTCGAATCGTGGTGAATTGTGGCGCCGAGAAGGACGATTCGGCCCGCTGGCAGGGGACACTTCGTGCAACGGCCGCGCACTCGACAGTGACGATTGCAGATACGTCAATGGCCGAAGTGTTGGCACCTGGGCGGGCGCGCGATCTGCTTGGCGCCCGGCTTGTGGCCAGAGGCGACCTGCCGCAAACGGAACGGAGCGAGTCGGTCAACGGCTGGAAGGTGGAGGCAAGCCACGGCTTTTATCTTCCGGTTTTTGGTATCCAGCATCAGCGTGTGCTGTGCCTTTCGCGGCGCGGGACAAAGCTGAGCGGCTGCGATCGCCTCCAGCCCAAAGGCAGCCGGACATCCGCTGCGTTGCCGTTTGTGGCGCGGTTTCACATCCATCCGGATATCCGTGTCTCGCCGGCGCAGGGCGGGGATGTTCTTCTCAAACTACCCGGCGGAGAAGGATGGCGCTTCCGCTGCGCGGGCCGTGTTGACATCGAGGAAAGCGTCTACGTGAGCCAGGCGGGCACCCGGCGCACAGAACAGCTCGTTTTGAACGGTGTCGTAAGAAACGCGCCGGCGGAGTTGGCCTGGGCCTTCGAGCAGATCGGCGCCGACTAGGGCATCAAAATCCTGCCGCCGTTCTACTTCGATTGTCATGCGCAGGCTGGCTTGGTATGCAGGCGACACCCACAAAGAGGCCGCAATGGTTCAGTTTACGCTGCCGAAGAACAGCCAGCCGAAAAAGGGAAAGGTCTGGCCCGCGCCGGTGACAGCGAACGGCAAGAAACCGAAGAGAACCAAAGACTTCCGGGTTTACCGTTACGATCCGGATGAAGGCGCCAATCCGCGCATCGACACCTATCGCGTCGATCTGGAGGCCTGCGGACCAATGGTCCTCGATGCGCTTATCAAAATCAAAAACGAGATTGATTCGACACTGACTTTTCGGCGCTCGTGCCGGGAAGGCGTATGTGGCTCCTGCGCGATGAACATTGATGGAGGAAATACGCTCGCCTGCACGAAAGCAATCTCCGGCGTATCCGGCTCTGTGGCCATTTACCCGTTGCCGGCCATGCCTGTCGTGAAGGATTTGGTGCCGGATTTTACGACGTTCTATGCACAATATTCGTCGATACAGCCGTTTCTGCAGACCAAAACCGCGGAGCCGGAAAAGGAACGGCGGCAGTCGCCCGAGCAGCGTGCCAAGCTCGACGGCCTCTACGAATGCATACTCTGTGCATGCTGCTCCACGTCATGTCCGAGTTATTGGTGGAATTCCGAGCGCTACCTCGGTCCCGCGGCGCTGCTGCAGTCGTATCGCTGGCTGGCGGACAGCCGAGACGAAATGAAAGGCGAGCGGCTGGACGAACTTGAAGATCCATTCCGCCTCTATCGCTGCCACACGATCATGAATTGCGCGCAGACCTGTCCAAAGGGTCTCAATCCTGCGCGCGCGATTGGCGAAATCAAGCAGCTCCTGGTGAAACGGAGTTTCTGAACGGGCAGATCATACGGGCTCTGTCCCAGTCGCGAGTTCCGCCCGGATTCTCAGCAAATTCCAGAGAAAGGCGCTGGCCAGGCGGGCGAGGCGACCCTGCGGGTCCATATCGATGGCCTTCGCTACCATCTGCACAAGCTTTCGGATGTGGTGTCGTCGATAGAGACGCATCGCCTGGGCGTTGTAGGCGCGAGCGAACTTCCGGCGATCATAGGGAACGCGCAACTCCTCCGACGGCGGGACGTTCGCGCAATAATAGGCGTACGCAAGTTCGTCGTCTCCCGATTCGCTTACGCGTCCGACCGCGATCAGGAACTTGCGCCACCATGACAGCTCCGGTTCGTGCTGTGCATGAAGTGTCTCAAGGAAGAGCTTGTAGTGGCGGAATTCATCTGCAGCGATCCGGCCTGCGATCTCCTTGAGAACCGGTTCGTCTGTGGCATCGCGAATCGCGCTGTAAAAGGACGACGTGCCGGACTCGACAACGCAGCGGGCGATCATCTCGCCGCGGCGGCTGCCGCGAACCGATTCCTGTCGGTCGGAACGGAAATGCGCCGGCTGATAGCCCGCGGCAAAGCGCGCAAATGCGTTGCGGAAATTGAAGCCGGGATCGGCAAGCTCGGCCCATCGCCCCAGGGCCAGCCCGTGCTGGCTCTCCTCACGACCCCACCGCTCGATATCCGCAAGAGTCTGCCCGGCCGAGCCGCGGAAAACGCGCTTCAGATAATCTACATAGGCGGGCGCGTTGTATTCGACGAGGGAGGCACTCTTCACCGCAGCGAGCAGCCGTGGATCGACTTTCTCGCTGTCGAAGCGGTTCCAGGGAATATCGTCCAGGGTCCACCCGGACGCATAGACCGCAGCCATATTTTGCCTCGGCGGGCTTGGGATGCGCGAGACTCACTATAGCAAACCGGCGCTGGCCGAAAAGCGCTTGCGCGGGCGGACTCAGAGGGCTGCGCGCAGCTGACGCAGATGGTTGAGCTGTTCGGCGACTCGGGTACGATCGGCATCGCTCTTCGCGAAACCAAGGTCTTCCTCGGTATTCCTGATCCGCTGCTCGAGGACGGAGGAATCAATTTTATCGATCGGAATGGCTTCTTCGGCCAGGATGGTGAGTTTGGCCGGGCTTGCTTCCACAAATCCCCCGAGCACGAAAAACCGGCTATTCCCGCTCGCAGTGCCGCGGCTGATCTCGATCACGCCCGGCCGCAGGGTCGAGATGAGCGGCATATGTCCGGCCAAGACGCCGAAATCACCTTCGCTGCCGGGAACCGTCACCATGTCGGCCTCGTCGGACAGAAGCAGCCGTTCGGGGGAGACGAGATCGAATGCGATTTTGTCGGTCATCTCAGGCCGCTTCGGCTGCAAGTTTTTGCGCTTTTGCGACGGCGTCCTCGATCGTGCCCACCATGTAGAAAGCCGCTTCGGGCAGGTGGTCGAACTCGCCGTTCACGAGGGCCTTGAAGCTGCGAATCGTGTCTTCGAGTTTGACGCTGATTCCGGACATCCCGGTGAACACGGTGGCCGCGAAGAACGGCTGGGACAGGAAACGCTCGATTTTGCGCGCGCGCGCCACCGTCAGCTTGTCCTCTTCGGAGAGTTCGTCCATGCCGAGAATCGCAATGATGTCCTGCAGCGCCTTGTAGCGTTGGAGAATCTGCTGCACCTGCCGGGCCACATTGTAATGCTCTTCGCCGACCACGCGCGGGTCGAGAAGGCGCGAGGTCGAATCCAGCGGGTCCACGGCAGGGAAGATCGCCTTCTCGAAAATGGCGCGCGACAGCACCGTCGTCGCGTCGAGATGCGCGAACGAGGTTGCCGGAGCAGGATCGGTCAGGTCGTCGGCGGGCACATAAATCGCCTGCACGGAGGTAATCGAGCCCTTCGTCGTCGTGGTAATCCGCTCCTGGAGCGCGCCCATGTCGGTCGCCAGCGTGGGCTGGTATCCGACGGCGGATGGAATGCGGCCGAGAAGCGCCGAGACCTCGGATCCGGCCTGCGTGAAGCGGAAGATGTTGTCCACGAAGAACAGCACATCCTGGCCCTGGTCGCGGAAATATTCGGCGACGGTCAGGCCGGACAGGCCCACGCGGGCGCGCGCGCCGGGCGGCTCGTTCATCTGGCCGTAGACGAGCGCGCATTTGGATCCCTCGGTCGAACCGGATTTGGGGTCCTTGTTCACGCCCGACTCGATCATCTCGTGATAGAGATCGTTACCTTCGCGCGTGCGCTCGCCAACGCCTGCGAATACGGAATAGCCACCGTGATTTTTCGCGACGGCGTTGATCAGTTCCTGGATCAGCACGGTTTTGCCGACGCCTGCGCCTCCGAACAGGCCGATCTTGCCGCCGCGCGCGTAGGGCGCGAGCAGATCGATGACCTTGATTCCGGTGACCAGCACCTGTGCTTCGGTGGACTGATCCACAAAGGCAGGGGCGTCCTGGTGGATCGCACGCCGCGCGGCTGCGTTGATGGGTCCGGCTTCATCCACCGGTTCGCCGATGACGTTGATGATGCGCCCGAGCGTGCCTTCGCCGACCGGCACGCTGATGGGCGATCCGGTATCGTTGACATCCTGGCCGCGCACAAGACCCTCGGTCGCATCCATCGCAATCGTGCGCACCGTCGATTCGCCGAGATGCTGTGCCACTTCGAGCACAAGGCGTTGTCCGCGATTCTCGGTCTCAAGGGCGTTGAGAATTCCCGGAAGATGTCCATCAAACTGCACGTCCACAACGGCGCCCATGACCTGGGTTACGCGGCCAAACCTGTTGTTTTCCGTCATCGCATTCATGGCTGCCTCCTCAGAGCGCTTCGGCGCCCGAAATGATCTCGATCAGTTCCTTGGTAATCATGGCCTGGCGCGTGCGGTTGTATTGCAGCGTCAGGTTGTCGATGACGTCGCCGGCATTGCGCGTCGCCGAATCCATGGCCGCCATCTTGGCTCCGAACTCGCCGGCGACGTTCTCCAGAAGCGCCCGAAATATCTGCACGTTCACGTTGCGCGGCAGAAGATCGGCGAGGATGGCGCCTTCGTCAGGTTCATATTCGTAAACGCTTCCCTGGGGAGGTTTCAGCGGACCCGCATCCTCGACCACGGCCGGTATGAGTCGCTGCACGGTGGGAACCTGACTCATGACAGAGCGGAATTCGGAAAAAGCGATCGAGGCGACATCGAACTCGCCCGCAGCGAACATGTCGAGCACGCGCCGGCCAATGGCGGCGGCATTGCCGAAACCGATCCGTTTGACGCCGACGAAATCGATCGCATCGATGATTCGGGTTGCGTACTGCCGCTTCAGCTGATCGCGGCCTTTGCGGCCGATGCAGAGGATCTTCACCTCCCAGCCTTCGCCATCGAGCCGCTGGATGTGCTGGCGCGCACGCCGGACGATGTTCGTGTTGAAGGCGCCGCAGAGTCCGCGATCTGCGGTCGCGACGATCACGAGATGAACGTCGTCCTTGCCCGTTCCCGCGAGGAGTGCGGGCGCTTCGGGATTGTTTTTTACGCCGGCGGCCAGACTGCCGATCACGGCGCTCATCTTCTCCGCGTAAGGACGGGCGGCTACCGCAGCCTCCTGGGCGCGGCGCAGATTGGAGGCGGCCACCATCTGCATGGCCTTGGTGATTTTCCGGATCGACTTCACGCTGGCGATCCGGTTGCGGAACGACTTGAGGCTCGGCATCAGGCAAAGCTTTTCACGAACTCGTCCAGGACCGATTTGAGCGTGGCTTCCGCTTCGGGCGTGATCTGCTTTTTGGACCTGATTTCGTCCAGCACATCCTTGTGCCGCCCGCGCATCAGGCGCAGCAGTTCGCCCTCGAAACGCCGCACATCGGCGACGGGCAACCGGTCGAGATAGCCCTTCACGCCGGCATAGATCGAAATGACCTGTTCTTCGACGGGTATGGGGCTGAACTGCGGCTGTTTGAGCAGCTCCGTGAGCCGCGCACCGCGATTGAGCAGGCGCTGCGTGGCGGCGTCGAGGTCGGAACCGAATTGTGCAAAGGCCGCCATCTCGCGGTATTGCGCAAGCTCGAGCTTGATCGATCCGGCCACCTGTTTCATCGCCTTGATCTGCGCCGAGGAGCCGACACGCGACACCGAGATGCCGACGTTCACGGCCGGTCGGATCCCCTGGAAGAACAGGTCGCTTTCCAGGAAGATTTGTCCGTCGGTGATGGAGATGACGTTGGTCGGAATGTAGGCGGAAACGTCGTTCGCCTGCGTCTCGATGACGGGCAGGGCGGTCAGCGAGCCGCCACCATGTTCGTTGTTCATTTTCGCGGCGCGCTCGAGTAGGCGCGAATGAAGATAGAACACATCGCCCGGATAGGCTTCGCGGCCGGGCGGACGGCGCAGCAGAAGCGACATTTGTCGATAGGCCACCGCCTGCTTGGAAAGATCGTCATAGATAATGAGGGCGTGCATGCCGTTGTCGCGGAACCACTCGCCCATGGCGCAGCCGGAGAAAGGCGCAAGGTACTGCAGCGGTGCCGGCTCACTCGCCGTCGCTGCCACGACGATGGTGTAATCCATTGCGCCGGCATCGCTCAGCGTCTTGACGATCTGCGCCACGGTCGAGCGCTTTTGCCCGATGGCGACATAGATGCAGTAGAGTTTGGATGTTTCGTCACCACTCTGGTTCACCGCGCGCTGATTGATGATCGTGTCGATCGCGATCGCGGTCTTTCCGGTTTGTCGGTCGCCGATGATCAGTTCGCGCTGGCCGCGGCCGATGGGAATCAGGCTGTCGATCGCCTTGATGCCTGTCTGCATCGGCTCGTTCACCGAGCGACGCGGAATGATGCCCGGTGCCTTCACGTCCACGCGCCGGCGTTCGGCGATATTCGTGAGATCGCCCTTGCCGTCGATCGGATTGCCGAGAGGATCGACCACGCGGCCGAGCAGACCCTTGCCCACCGGAACATCGACGATAGCGCGCGTGCGCTTGACGGTATCGCCCTCCTTGATTCCCGAGTCGTTGCCGAAAATGACGGTGCCGACATTGTCGTTCTCGAGATTCAGCGCCATACCCTTGATGCCGCCCGGGAATTCGACCAGTTCGCCGGCCTGTACATTGTCGAGCCCGTACACGCGCGCGATGCCGTCGCCGACGCTCAAGACCTCGCCTACCTCGCTGACCTGGGCCTCCGCGCCGAAACTTTCGATTTCACGCTTGAGGATCGCCGATATTTCAGAAGGCTGGATATCCATCTCAATGTCCTCTCATGGCGCTGCGCAGACCTTCCAGTTTGGTGCGCAGCGACGAATCGATCATGCGCGAACCGACCTTGATCACCAGCCCGCCGAGCAGACCGGGGTCAACCCTGCTCGTCAGGCGTGCCTCGCGGCCCAGCTTTGCTTTCAGCATCCGCCGCAGTTCGACAGATTCGGATTCGCTGAGCAGGCGCGCGGCCACCACTTCGGCATCCACTTCGCCTTTCTGCCGTCGAAGGAGCTTCTCAAAGGCCCTAATGATATTCAAAAGCGCGGAGAGGCGGCGCTTGTTGGCAAGCGTGAGGACGAAACGCACCGTCAGCGGGGCGGCTTCCATGCGCCTCAGAATAGCATCCATGCCGACGCGCTGTTCTTCCGTCGAGAAGACCGGGGCACTGACCAACCTGGCCAGATCGGGACTTGCCGCGAGCAGCGCCTTGAGCGCTGCCATGTCGCGCGCAACACCTTCGACCGCGCGCCCTTCCATCGCAAGTTCGAACAGAGCAGTGGCATATCGGCCCGCTACTCCCGAATTGTGCGACACTTCGCCAGCCACGTTCGCCTCCGGCACTGCCTCCGACAGGCGTGGCCGCCAGTTGAACCATTGAATCCGCAAGGAAAAACACCCACGCGGGAGTATCCCTTCACCCGCGCGCGGTGCAGTTAGCATGCGGTCCACGGCAGCGCAACAATCTGTCGCGGGACTCCTGCGCCGCCGGCCGGCATCGTGCGGATGTCTCGCCTGCAAGGGCGAATTGCTCTATTTCTAGCGGCTTAGGGGGAAGGAGAATCCGCATGACACGATTTGCAAGCTGCGCAGCCCTCATTGCCGCTATCTCGGCCATGCCCGCCATGGCTGCGCTGACAGTGGGCGCCACGGCGCCGGATTTTTCGGCTCAGGCATCTCTGGGCGGCAAGGAGTTCGGTTTTTCGCTGGCCGACGCGCTGAAGAAGGGACCGGTGGTGCTCTATTTCTATCCGGCCGCTTTCACCAAAGGTTGCACCATCGAAGCGCACGATTTTGCCGAAGCGATGCCACAGTTCGCCGCGTTGGGGGCAACCGTGATTGGTGTGTCGCACGATACCATCGATACGCTGGACCGATTCTCGGTCAGCGAATGCCGCAGCAAGTTTCCGGTGGCCGCCGATCCGGATGAGAAGGTCATCAAGTCCTATGACGCGGTTCTGCCGGTCAAACCACAATATGCGAATCGTACATCCTATGTGATCGCGCCGGACCACACCATTCTGCTCGCTTATACGGACCTCAACCCTGACCGGCATGTCGAGCTCACACTCGCTGCGGTCAAGAAATGGCGTGATGCACACGGCGGAGGCGCTCCCGGCTAGTCGGAGCGCTTGACCGGTGCGGCGCCGGCTGCCATTGGCGCGCGTCATGATCGAGATCAGCCAGGAATTCCGTTTCGATGCCGCGCATCGGCTGCAGGCCGGAGCGGCAGAGAACCGGCGCATTCATGGCCACTCCTTCGAGGCCAAGGTGGCGCTGCGCGGCGAACCAGACCCGCAGACCGGGATGATTCGCGATCTGGGAGAGGTGAGTTCCGCTTTGCGCGCGATTGCCGAGACGCTCGACCATCGCATGTTGAACGATATCCCGGGGCTCGGCGAACCGACGCTCGAGAATCTCGCGCGTTTCATTTTCGCCAGGGCGCGCGAGCGCTTTCCCGAAGTGGCGCGCGTGTCCGTACGCCGGCCCTCCACCGGACAATCCTGCCGCTATGAGGAAAATCAGTCGTGGCCGGACGGGCACGATTGAAGCAGCTCGGCCGCAAAGCGCCAATCCCGGCCTCGCCCGAAGCCGCGCGTCTCGAATGCGTTCCGAACCCGCACGCCGATTCCGATTTCGTGGTCCGATTCACCGCACCGGAATTCACCACGCTTTGCCCGATCACCGGTCAGCCCGATTTCGCGCATTTGGTGATCGACTATTGTCCCGGAAAAGCTCTCGTCGAATCCAAATCCCTGAAGCTGTTTCTCGCGAGCTATCGCAACGAGGGAATCTTTCACGAGGATTGCACGCTCGCCATCGGCAAACGCATCGTGGCGGCGATCCGACCCAGATATCTGCGCATTGCAGGTTTCTGGTATCCACGAGGCGGCATTCCCATCGACGTTTTCTGGCAGACCGGGACGCTACCCGACGGAGTGTGGCTTACGGACCCGGGTATTTCGCCCTATCGCGGCCGAAGTTGAGCGTCACTTCAAACCTTTGGGTCGAGCCGCGAGGGCCGCGTGCCGATGACAGGAGACGATGTGGTCGTTGGCCATCCCGATTGCCTGGGCGAAGGCATAGACGATCACCGGCCCGCAGTATCTAAAGCCCTGTTGTTTCAGATCCTTCGATAACGCCTCGCTCATCTGCGTCTTTGCGGGAATCTGCTCGCTGGAATGATAGCGGTTAATCCGCGGCCGGCCATCGACATGTCTCCAGATGAATTGCGAAAACCCGCCATCGGTTTTTTCCATGATGTCGAGCCATATCCGCGCGCCGGCGATCGCCGATTCGATTTTGCCGCGGCTTCTTACGATGCCTTCGTCGCGCAGAAGCCGCGCGATCTGGCGCTCGCCATAGCGGGCGATGCGATACGGATCGAAGCCTTCGAACGCGCGGCGGAAGTTCTCGCGTTTCCTGAGAATGGTGATCCAGGACAGCCCGGCCTGAAAACCGTCCAGCACCAGCTTCTCGTAAAGCGCCCGGTTGTCCAATTCCGGAACACCCCATTCTTCGTCGTGGTAGCCAACGTAGAGAGGGTCCGTTCCCGGCCAGGGGCAGCGTGAAACCTCGGACCTCACCGGCGCTTGGCTTTGCGCCGGGCCGCCTTTGCACCTGCGCGGCGATTTCGAGTTCCGGTAGCCCCTTTGGCCTTGGATGTTCCGCGCGATGCGGTGCGGCTTGCCCGGCGTGCGGTCCGTTTGCGGGTCGCGGGGCGCAGCACGGCTTCGACCTTGTTCCCGAAAGGATCGCGCACGAACGCTCCGTAATAGTCTGGGCCGTAGTCGGGACGCGGGCCAGGGCCCCCTTCGTCGGTCCCGCCATGCGCCAGCGATGCTTCGTGGAAGCGATTCACGGCATCCCGGCTCCGGCCCGCGAAAGCCACATGCATGCCATTCCCAGGCGATGATTTGCTTCGATCATGGGGCAGCTGAATCCAGAATTCCGAAATGCCCTCGCCATAGGCGATGGCATAGGGCAGGTATTGTGCCGTGCGCTTGTAGCCGAGCGCGCTCAGGATCGCATCATAGAACTCCGCCGCTTTCGCAACGTCGTCGACGCCGACAGAAACGTGATGCAGCATTCGTCAGGACTCCTTCGCCGGCCGAAATCTTGCGCTTTTTCCTGCCCGGTCAAGGAAAAAGCCATGGGGGCTTGATCACGTTCACCGGAATGCCGCCCGCGCTGAACGGGACACCTTCGGCTTCGGCAAGCCGATCCATTCGGATCAGCGCGAATCCACGGGTTCCATAAGCAGCAGTTACCACGCCGATTTCCCGTTCCGATGCCATGACGGGAGCTTCGGGTTCGGGAAAACGCGATTCCGAGGCGTGAACGGGGAGCAGTTTCTTGCGTGCCGTGCCGCGATGCTTCATCCGGGCGGTCAGTTCCTGCCCGACATAACAGCCCTTGTCGAACGAAACTCCCTTGAGTTCTTCGAGATTGGCGTCGAGCGCAAACATCCGGTCACATCCGAAATCGGCGCCTTCAGGAATACCGAGATCGAGTCGCCGCTCCGGATATTTTGTCGCTGCCTTCGGGTGTCCATCTGCCCCGGCCGGTCGGACGGCGCGCCATCCAAGCCCAAGATGCCGCGGATCCGGCCAGGCCGGAATGTCGACCGACTCGAACTGGGTCCCCGCGACCACGTTCCATTCTTCGCGCAGGACGATCTCGACCCTCGCACGCAATTTGTACCGCAACAGGCGTTTCTGCAGATCCACGGCGCTGTCGCGCGAGCAGTCGAGCAGAATGGAGGTCTCGCCTTCATACAGGAAGAAGTCGCAAACGATCTTGCCTTGCGGCGTCAGTAGCGCCGCATAAAGCGCGGCGTCCGGACCGAGTTTTTCCACTTCGTTCGTGATGAGCCCTTGAAGGAAAGTTCGTGCGTCCTCGCCGCGGATTTCAAGCAGCGCCCGGTCCGTCAGGATTTCTCTATTCATGGGGAACAGGTAATGGGCTCAGGTCCCGATGCCAACCGCCCGTGCAGTCCTGCCCACGAGTCTGTCCCGGAGATTGTCGAGGGAGCGGGTGGTACGCGCGACCGCAAACGGGAAATCGGTCCGCCCGCGGTGCTGCAGGGCTATCCGTTCGGAATCCATGGAAATAAGCCGATCGAGGGCGTGTTCGAGGCATCCGACCGAAACCTCATCCAAAAAGAGGGCGCGCTCCTCCCCGATTTCGGGAAGGCCGCCGCGCCGGCTGCACACAAGCGCGCATCCCGCCGCCAAAGCTTCGAGCGCGGTACGCGGGAACGGATCGTCCCATTTGGACGGAACGACGGCGATGCTTGCCTGGCGCTGGGCGGCAACGACTTCCTCATGCGGTCGGAAACCGCTGAGTGCGATCCGACTGCAGGCAGACGCCTCACGCGCGACCTCCCGTTCGAACCTGTCCGGATGGTTTCCCACGCCGAACCAGTGCGCGCCGACGATGCTCGCGCTCCATTCGGGATGGCGTGGAAGGACCAGGGCGAGAGCGCGCACCAGTTCCAGCACACCTTTTTCCCGGATGATACGACCGACAAACAGGATGCACTTTTCCTTTGTATCCGGAGCGTCCGCACATGCGACACCGGTGTGGATCACGTGCAGGTTTTCCGCCAGATCCCCCGTCAATCCATCGAGAAAACAACGCCGGACGAAGTCACTGACGCAGACGATGGCGTTTGTCGAAGAGAGCAGCGTTTGGCGCTCGACCACGGTACGGGACCCGTCCATTCCGCGCGGGTCGTTACCGAGATGAAGCAACAAAGGGACAGACTGGAACTGGCGCCTGAGAGACTGCACCATCACCGGGCGGTTGCAGACTTCGGCGAGAACGGGCAGTTCGCGCCGGACGGCCTCGGCGTAAGCATGCGCCATAGCCATGTTTCGGCCGCGCAGCGGCCATCTGGCCAATTCCAGGGGCTGAAAGTGAACCGCCGTGAAAGGTCGCGCAACGGACGTGCCAAAGATCGTAATGTGGTCGCGCCAGCGGCTCGCCAGTGATGTCTCCAGGGCATTCAAGGCGAATGCCCCCGCGCCCGCCGCTTCGAACCGTTCCTTCGGAGCAAGTATCAGATGCAGCCGCCTGGCGCTCATCCACCGAAACCGGCCTCCTCAGGCGTCAACGCGGGTCGTCCAGCAGGCATGTCGCGGTTGCCAACCACTTCCAAATCGCAATGCGGACCGTGCTTGCCGCGCCGTGTGGCGAGACGTTTCCATAAAAGCCCGGCCGCCATGTCGCCGCGCACGAGAGCCTTGTGAATCCGGCCTTTTCTCCAGAGTAGCGAATTGCCGCAGGAATGTCAGGCTTGCCTTGTCGCTGGCGAGATATCAGATGCAAGGTACCAGAAAAAATCTCCGTGGCAGCCGCGCGTGTTCAAAGCCGAATGCAGATGGATCGTGGAACGGCTCCGATTGTATTCGGATCAAGAATTGTCACCGCTCCTGAATCTCGGGTCCAGTACCCGGACATTCCGCGAACGGGAGCAGCCCTGGATATCCGAGATTCTTCTCGCCGCCTTGGCGCAGCGGGCGATTCGGATCGTGCACACAGATGTGAAGTCCGGCGAGGGCGTGGATCTGCAAGCCGACATCATGGACGAAGGGGATTTCCAGCGCATTAGAGTCATTGCACCTCGAGCCATGCTTGTCTGCAATCTGCTCGAACATGTGGAGAACCCTCGGGCATTTGTGGCCCGGTGCCTGGCCGTATTGCCCCCCGGCGGGCTCGTATTCGTGACCGTTCCGTACAGCTACCCCTTTCACCGCGATCCGATTGACACAATGCTGCGGCCGAACCTGGCCGATCTGACATCGTTGTTTTCGGGAGGGGCGGACTGCCTTTTCGGAGAAATTATCGACGTCGGAGAATCGTACCGGAACCAGCTGGCGAACCGCCCCTGGATCGTGTTTCGTCATGTTTTGCGGCTTCCCGTTCCGTTCCTGGGAATCGAGAAATGGCGTCGCTCCATGGGCAAACTCCGTTGGCTTGTCCAAAACTACCGCGTGACTTGTGCCGTGTTCCGAAAAACGTAAGCGTCACGAGGCCGGAGACACGGTCACATCGGCGGGGCTGCGCTTCCGGTTATCGAACGCCCGTCCATCACATTCTCCAGTGCTGTGGTGAGGCTCCGGCCGATGGCCCGGAAGCTGTAACGCTGTTCGGCGTCGAGACGCGCAGCGTGGCCGAGAGATTCGCGGAGAGCAGGGCTGGCCAAAAGCTCTGTCAGCGTATCTGCAAGGGCCGAGGCGTTGCCTGGCGGCACGAACAGACCGGTTGTACCCTCGCGCAGGAAATCTTTGGGGCCTTCAATGGCGCTCGCAATAATGGGAACCCCACTTGCCATCGCATCGAGTACCGCCAAAGGATAATCTTCCTGAAATGAAGGAAGCACAAACACATCGACAGCCGAAAGAAATGCCGGGACGTCATCTGTCCATCCGGGAAGAAAAACTCTGTCTGCGAGCCCGTACTCCCGAACTTGCGCCACCAGTCTGCCCCGCTCCGGCCCTTCGCCCGCTATGGTGCAGCGGAACAGTACGCCTCGTTCTGCGAGCAGTCGGAGAGCTTCGACCAGCATCCCGAATCCTTTTTTGGGATGCAGCCGGCCCAGCGCCCCGATGTGAGCCGGTTCGCCTCGCCGCAGTGCAAATTCGCTCTTTGCATCCGGCGGAAGTCGGACCGCATTCGGCACCGCCGCAATATCGTCGGGCCGCACGCCGTCCTGGATCAGAGTTTCTCGGCGGTGCTCTGCGGCAACGAGAACGCCGGCATAGGGGAAATTCACATCGAAACGACGCTTCTGCACCATCACGACAATCGGTACGCTGTTGCCAAGCACCCTGCCGAAAAGCCTGTGCGCCTTCCGCCCGACACACAGGACCAGCCGCGGACGTCGTCGATCGGCTACCGCACGGGCGGCCGCGAGACTGAACGGATCCCAATCGCTGAAGACACGGATTTGTTCAAAGGCGACGTTGCGTTCGCGCGCATAATGGGCGAGGGCAGAGTTGCGCCGAACGACTCCACAGGCCCCCAGCTCCGACAGCATCTCGATCTCGTCGAGGAACAGCTTTTCGAGTCCGCCGAACCCTGATCCGAGCATGCAGTTGAGGATCATGGAGCCGAGCGGGCTATAATGGCGACGGAAGTCGGGCAGATAGCACCAAACCGGGCGGACGCAAAATGTATGATCTTCTTATTCGCGGCGGGACGATTGCCGGTCCGATGGGTTTCGACGGCGCAGATATCGGTGTTCGCGAGGGCCGCATTACCGCGATCGGTGCGCTTGAGAACGGATCCGCCGCAGAGGTCTTTGATGCGAAAGGGCTGCATGTTCTTCCCGGAGTTATCGATACGCAGGTGCATTTCCGGGAACCCGGGAATGCACACAAGGAGGATCTCGAAACCGGTAGCCGCGGCGCCGTGCTGGGCGGAGTTACCGCGGTGTTTGAAATGCCAAACACCTATCCGCCAACCACGAGCCGGATTGCCCTTGAGGACAAGCTTGCGCGCGCTCGCGGTCGGATGCACTGCGATTATGCGTTTTATATCGGAGCTACCCCGGAGAACATCGGCGCGCTCGCCGAGCTGGAGCGGGCACCTGGGGTCGCCGGCGTCAAAGCCTTTCTGGGCTCCTCGACGGGCCCGCTTCTCCTCGACAAAGAAGTCGATATCGCGGCGGCGTTTCGGGCGGGCCGCCGGAGAATGGCTGTTCACTCCGAAGACGAAGCGCGCCTTCGCGAACGGAAATCCCTGGCGCTGCCCGGCAAGCCTGCCACGCATCCCGTATGGCGCGACCCCGAATCAGCACGGCTGTCGACCGAGCGCGTTTTGCGTCTCGCGCGTACCGCTGGGCGTCGGGTCCACGTGCTGCATGTGACGACGGCGGATGAATTGCCGCTTTTGGCCGGCATGCGGGATCTGGCGACGGTCGAGACCACTCCCCAGCATCTGACGCTGGCCGCGCCGGAATGCTACGAGCGGCTTGGGACCTACGCCCAGATGAATCCGCCCATCCGCGAAGCCGCGCATCGAGAGGCGCTGTGGCGCGCGGTACGGGAAGGACTGATCGACGTGATCGGATCGGATCACGCGCCCCACACCCGCTCCGAGAAAGACGGAGAATATCCGGCGACACCGTCGGGAATGCCCGGCGTCCAGACGCTGGTGACGGTGCTTCTCGATCATGTTGCTGCGGGACGGATGTCGCTCGCACGCTTCATCGATCTCACGAGCCACGGGCCGGCGCGAATTTTCGGCATTGCGGGAAAGGGACGCATCGCGCGCGGATATGATGCGGATTTCACAATCGTCGATCTGGGTGCGAAACGGCGCATCGAAAACAGCTGGGTCGCTTCGCGCTGCGGCTGGACACCATTCGACGGAATGACGACCACCGGCTGGGCGGTGGCTACGATCATCCGTGGACGGATCGTGATGCGTGAAGGAGCTCTTCCGATACCCGCAGCAGGAGCGCCGGTCCGGTTTGTTGAAACGGGCGCTTCTAGTGGAGCGTGAATTCTTCGCCGGCGTGTTTCAATTCGGTGGGCGAGATCAGGCCGCGCGCCGCCACCCGGACGGAATGCAGGCGCCCTTCGAGATTGTGTTGCCAAAACCGAAGAAAGCGGTTGAGGATGGGGAATTTCGGCGCCAGATCGAGTTCCTGCCAGATGAAGGATTGCAGAACGGCAGGATGGTCCGGCAAGTGATAAAGAATTTCGGCGGTCGTCAGCCGATATCCTCTGATAGCCGATTCGAAGCTTTGCATTGTTTCGTCCCTGCTACTTAACTCTTCTTCGGGCCCTTCCCTCCAGTATGGCCACTGATTCGTAAGCAAAAGGTTGGGCTCGGGTTCCCGGTATGTCGAGAGGCGAGGGTGTGGCAGAGTGTGTCCGCCCCCCCGTCTTGACGGAATGCGGGGATTTTGCGCCTTAGTGTTTCGCCTGCGACACAAAATAGCCGCCAAAGCAGCAATCCCCCGGAAGTGCCAATGGCTGAGGATTTCAGGGCTCACCTGATCACCAATGACGCAGACCGTCAGGCGGTACGGAAAATTCGCCTTTCCGCAGATGCGCTCATGGAAGGGAATATCACGATAGCCGTCCCGCATTCCACGTCGATGACGCGCACCATCGGCTTTGATGTTATTCCCGGCGCGGCCGAGGACATCCTGACTGGCAGGATCCGCGGGCGGCTGATTGTCGAATTAGCTGCATAAAGATGCCGTCCCAGCTCCGCAACCGAAAATGAGTACCGTCCTTCTGCTCCTTTCCGGGCTCGCCATCGGCTTCATCGTGGCGGCTCCAATCGGACCGATAAATTTGATCTGCATTCGCCGAACGCTCGCCTTCGGTTCGTTCATTGGGCTCGTGTCCGGATTTGGTGCCGCGACTGCTGATGGAATATTTGCGGCGATCATTGGTTTTGGCCTCACCGCCATCCGGCACTGGATCGAAGGCTACTCCCAGCTGATGCAGATTGTGGGTGGAGCACTGCTCCTGGGATTCGGTATCCACACCTACCTTGCCGATCCGTTGCACGGTCGCGAGATTCTGTGCGCCGATCGGCCACGGGCGAAGCCATCGCTCGTGCGGTCCTTCGCATCGACCTTTGCGCTGGCGCTCAGCAATCCGGCAACTCTGTTCGCGTTCGCCGCGCTGTTCGCAGGCTTCGGCGGTTTCATCGGGCTGGCGGCGCCCAGCCTGGCCCAGGCGGGGTTTTTCGTCGTCGGAATCCTGTGCGGCGCGGCACTTTGGTGGCTCACCATGACGACCGTAGTGGGCGCGTTCCACGCCCGGATTAATGCGCGCGTGATGCGTGTCGTCACGCACGCTTCGGGAGCAGTCGTCAGCGCCTTCGGATTGGGCATGCTCGCGCATGTTCTTTTCGAGCAATTGCGCTAGCCAATGCTTGCGGATTCGCCACTCAGATTGACAGGTCCGGGGGGCACGACCATGATGTGCACAACGCTGCGGCCCGCCGGGAGGCGCGCCGAGAGCGGCGATCAGAAGATCCCTCGCGGGAGAGATTCGTCCCCGGAGACGAGCGCCGAAGGAGCAACCGCCCCGGAAACTCTCAGGCAAAAGGACCGCGTGGGGAGATGAATCTCTGGAAAGCAGGACCGCAGACGAACGCGGGCCTCACCGAAGGGGTAAGCCGGCAGGCCGGCGAAATCTCTCAGGTCCGATGACAGAGGGGCGCGCGTCCGGTTTTCCGGCGCGCTCCACCGGATCTTTTGTCGGACCGCCATGAACGATCCAGCCGAGACGAAACTCAGACGAACCCCGCTCTACGCGCTCCATGTCGAGCTCGGCGGGAAATTGGTCCCGTTCGCAGGTTACGAATTGCCGGTGCATTACCAGCCGGGCATTTTGAAAGAGCACCTTCATACGCGCGAAAAGGCCGGGCTCTTCGACGTTTCCCACATGGGACAGGCCGTGCTCTCGGGAATCGATCCTGGCCCGGCGATGGAAACGCTCACACCGGCCGATGTGAAGGGGCTGAAAGAGGGCCAGCAGCGATACGCGCTTCTCCTCAACGGCGAAGGCGGCATCAAGGACGATTTCATGGTGGCGCGCCTTGCCGGGGAAGCCGCGCTGCACCTCGTGGTGAATGGTGCAACGAAGGAGGGCGATTTCGCGTACATCACCCGATCGCTGGGTGATCGCGCGGAACTCTCGCCACAGAGCGATCGGGCGCTGCTTGCGATGCAGGGTCCGGCGGCGGAAGCGGCTCTCGTTCGCCATGCACCGGACGCGGACAGGTTGGGCTTCATGAAAACCGCGCGTATGCGCGTGGCCGGTGTGCCGGCGATCGTCAGCCGTTCCGGCTACACCGGCGAGGACGGTTTCGAGATATCGGTCGCTGCGGATGATGCGGAGCGGGTTGCGCGCGCACTGCTCGCGGAATCGGAAGTGCTGCCGATCGGACTTGGCGCCCGCGATTCGCTGCGGCTGGAAGCCGGTCTTTGCCTCTACGGTCACGATCTCGATGAAGAGATCGATCCCGTGAGCGCAAATCTCGCCTGGTCCATCGGCAAGCGGCGCAAGGCCGACGGCGATTTTCCTGCCGCGCAAAAAATCCTCGCTCTTCTCGCGAACGGGCCGCGCGAAATACGGGTCGGAATTCGTCCCGAGGGACGAGCCCCGGCACGCGAAGGCACGGCGATTGCAGACAGAACGGGACGAATTATCGGCCGCGTGACGAGTGGCGGTTTTGGTCCGAGCGTCAACGCTCCTGTCGCAATGGGCTATATCGACAAGGAATTTTCGGTCGATGGCACAGATATCCAATTGCTGATCCGCGGCAAACCGGTTCCGGCACGAGTGGTGCCGCTGCCCTTCGTGCCGCACCGTTACAAGCGTTCCGAAATCGCTGGAAAGGCGGGGGTGAAAGCATGAGCGAAATTCGATTCACGGACCAGCACGAATGGGTCCGGGTGGATGGAGATACGGCCACGGTCGGAATCACCAAATTCGCGGCCGGACAGCTCGGCGATGTCGTTTACGTCGAGTTGCCGGAAGTGGGGCGCAAGGTGGGGCAGGGCGGTGAAATCGCAGTGGTGGAAAGCGTCAAAGCGGCCAGCGAAGTGTATGCGCCGATCGGCGGCGAGGTAAGCGAAGCCAATGCCGCGCTTTCGGAGGATCCCGCAAAGATCAATTCGGATCCGGAAGGCGAGGGCTGGTTCTTCCGCATGCGGGTCACCGATACGGCGGAACTCGCGAAACTGATGACGGAATCGCAGTATTCGGAATTTGTCAAAACTCTTTAGGCGCGTTCACCAATGCGATACCTGCCACTCACCTCCGACGATCGGCGCGCGATGCTGGGCGCCGTCGGTGTTCCCGGAATCGATTCCCTGTTTCGGGATGTCCCGAAGGAGGCCGTGGTAGGGCGCGAGGCATTCGATCTTCCCGACCACAAGGGCGAACTCGAAGTCGAACGCAAACTGGGGCGGCTGGCGGCACGAAACCTGTCGGCGGATCAGGTGCCATTCTTCTGTGGCGCGGGCGCCTATCGCCACCATATTCCTGCTTCGGTCGATCACCTGATCCAGCGGTCCGAATTCCTGACCTCCTACACGCCTTATCAGCCCGAAGTGGCACAAGGCACGCTGCAATATCTTTTCGAATTCCAGACACAGGTGGCGCTCCTCACCGGAATGGAGGTGGCGAACGCGTCGCTCTATGACGGTTCAACGGCGACCGCGGAGGCGGTGCTCATGGCACAGCGCCTCACGCGCCGCCCCAAAGCCATCCTGTCGGGCGGGCTGCATCCCCATTACGCCGAAACCGTGGAAACTCTCGCGGGGCTTTCCGGGACGATCGCCCGCGCTCCGATATTTCCTGGCCGAACGGAAGATTTGGAGGCCCTGATCGACACCGATACGGCCTGCGTGGTGGTCCAGTCCCCCGACGTCTTTGGGCTTGTCCGCGATCTGCGCCCCGTCGCGGAAGCGGCCCATGCGCGCGGCGCCCTGTTGATAGCAGTCGTGACGGAGGTGGTTTCGCTCGGACTGATCGAGTCGCCGGGCGCAATGGGCGCCGATATCGTCGCGGCCGAAGGACAGTCGATCGGCAACGGCCTGAATTTCGGCGGTCCCTATGTTGGCCTGTTCGCAACACGGGAAAAATTCATTCGTCAGATGCCGGGCCGGCTCGCAGGAGAAACCGTCGATGCGGAGGGCCGGCGCGGATACGTACTTACGCTCTCGACTCGCGAGCAGCACATCCGTCGCGAAAAGGCGACCAGCAACATCTGCACGAATTCCGGCCTGTGCTGTCTGGCTTTCACCATCCATCTCGCTCTTTTGGGCGAAGATGGATTTGCGCGTCTGGCGCGCACAAACCATGCGCGGGCTTCGGCTCTGGCGGACAGGTCGGGAATGGTTTCGGGTGTCTCGGCCATTACACCTGCTTTCTTCAACGAATTCACCCTGCGCTTGCCGAAACCCGCTACGAAGGTCGTCGATGCATTGGCCGAACGCGGCATTCTCGGCGGTGTCCCGGCGTCGCGCCTCCTGCCGGACCGGCCCGAGATGCGCGACCTTCTGATCGTCGCCGCAACCGAAACCACAAGCGAAGAGGACTGCGACGCGTTTTGCGCGGCGCTTGCGGAGTGTCTGTCGTGACGATGAATGTGATAGGGAGGCCGACGGCGGCCGGCGACGCTTCGGCGATGAACCGGCCAACGATCTCTGGGGATCGCGGGCTCGATCACGAGGAGCCGTTGCTCTTCGAACTGGGACGGCCCGGCCTTTCGGGTGTCGATATTCCAGACTCACCTGTCACCGATGCGCGACTTGGCGGATTGCGGCGGAAAGGCGAGGTCGGTCTGCCGGGCCTGTCGGAGCCCGAAATCGTGCGCCATTACGTCCGCCTCTCCAGAATGAATTACGCGATCGACGCGGGGCTATATCCGCTCGGCTCATGTACGATGAAGCACAATCCGCGGCTGAACGAGAAAATGGCGCGGCTGCCGGGCTTCGGCGATGTCCATCCCCTCCAGCCGCAGCAGACCGTACAGGGAGCGCTGGCGCTCATTGCCGAACTGATGCGCTGGCTGACGACGCTGACCGGAATGCCGGCCGTCGCGATGAGTCCCAAGGCCGGCGCCCACGGCGAATTGTGCGGGCTGCTCACCATCCGCGCGGCCATTTCTGCGCGGGGCGAAAATCGCCGGCGGATTCTCGTGCCGTCGTCGGCGCACGGCACGAATCCCGCCACGGCTGCCCTGGCGGGCTTCGAAGTCGACGAAGTACCAGCGAAGTCAGACGGTCACGTCGACGCCGATGCTTTGGAGAGAATGCTGGGGCCGGATGTCGCTGCGATCATGCTGACCAATCCCAACACCTGTGGGCTGTTCGAGCGCCGGATCAGGGAAATGGCTGAGGAGGCACACAGGGCCGGAGCCTATTTCTACTGCGACGGCGCCAACTTCAACGCGATCGCGGGACGGGTTCGGCCGGGCGATCTTGGCGTCGATGCCATGCACAGCAATCTGCACAAGACGTTTTCAACCCCGCACGGCGGAGGCGGTCCCGGGGCCGGGCCCGTTGTCCTTTCGGCTGCGCTCGCGCCATTTGCGCCGCTGCCGTTGCTCGTTCATGACGGCGAGAACTTGCGTCTCATCGAGTCGCGCGAGGATGTGCCGGCGGAGGCGCACCCGTTTGGCCGGATGTGCGCTTTCCACGGGCAGATGGGAATGTTCGTCCGTGCGTTGGCCTACATGTCGAGTCACGGCGCAGACGGGATTCGCCAGGCATCGGAAGACGCCGTGCTGGGAGCAAACTATATCCTTGCTTCCCTGAAAGGGGTGTTGAGCGCGCCGTTCGACGGACCTTGCATGCACGAGGCGCTGTTCGACGATTCGTTCCTCGAGGGAACGGGCGTGACGACGCTTGATTTCGCCAAGGCAATGATCGACGAAGGCTATCATCCCATGACGATGTATTTTCCACTCGTCGTGCACGGGGCGATGCTGATCGAGCCGACGGAATCGGAATCCAAAGAGAGCCTGGACCGGTTCATCCGCGTGATGTCGGGGCTCGCCCAAGAGGCGAAGCTCGGGCGCACCGAGCGATTCTCCGGCGCCCCCTATCTCGCGCCGCGGCGCCGCCTCGACGAAACACGCGCCGCGCGAAAACCCGTTCTCCGCTGGGCGCCAAAGACTCTGCCGCAGGCTGCCGAATAGAAAATGACGGTCCCGCGTTGCCGCTGGACACTCCTAACGCCTTGTTGGGCCCAAAGCGGGATTCGGCGGCCCGAACGCTTCGCTAAACCAGCTTTGACAATAGGAGAGGCCGGCTACGAACAACCGCTTGTGCTGCCGCAGCTGTCGCACTTCATGCAGGTTCCGTTGCGCACCAGCGTGAAGTTTCCGCAGCTGCCGCAGGCGTCTCCTTCATAGCCTTTCATGCGCGCTTCGGCTGCCCGTAGGACGCGGTCGTTTCGTCGAACGCGGTCATCTCCCATTTGCACCTCAATCCGCGATACGGCGGCTGCAACCGGGTTTCCGGCCGCAGCTTCCATCACTGCGCTGCGCACATCGCTCAATGCTTCCGCAATATCCGGCCGGCGCTCCTCTTCCTGGTGATCGATTGCATACGGGTTTTCAACCGGGTCGGATATCGCGGCAACTCTCGCCGCAGCGTTGCCCTGCACCACGGCCAGCGACTTAAGCTGGCCCCGCACAAATCCCCTGGATGTCACGCGGGAAATTGTCTGCACGAATTCGCTTGGCACGGTTCGCCGGGGTGAATGTTCGGAACGCGATCCGTTCCCAAGATCCTCGTCCTGGGCCGGCGGAATGTGGGCCAGATCGTTTCGCCCGAGATACGAGACCGCGAGTTCGCGGAATATGTAGTCAAGCACGCTCGTTGCATTTTTGATCGAGTCGTTGCCGATGACAAGCCCGGCAGGCTCGAAGCGCGTGAAAGTAAAGGCTTCCACGAACTCTTCGAGGGGAACGCCGTACTGCAACCCGATCGAGATGGCGATCGCAAAATTGTTCATCAGGCTGCGGAAGGCGGCACCTTCCTTGTGCATGTCGATGAATATCTCTCCAGGCCTGCCGTCCTCGTATTCGCCGGTGCGCAGATAGACCTTGTGGCCGCCCACGACCGCCTTCTGGGTGTAGCCCTTGCGCCGCTGCGGCAGTCTTTCGCGTTCGCGGCTGACAACGCGCTCGATAATCTTTTCCACCAGGCGCTCCGAAGCCACCGCGGCGCGGGTCGCCTGCGGCGCGGAGACAAACTCCTCCTCCGCATCGTCCTCATCCATGGACGCGAACGTTTGTGCAGCCAGCGGCTGCGACAGCTTCGATCCATCGCGGTAGAGCGCGTTCGCCTTCAGTCCAAGCTTCCACGAGAGCATGTAGGCGTTGCCGCAATCCCGGACGCTGGCGTTGTTCGGCATGTTGATCGTTTTGGAAATCGCGCCGGAGATGAACGGCTGAACGGCCGCAAGCATACGGATGTGGCTTTCGACTGCGAGTGCGCGCGTTCCCACCCGACCGCACGGATTGGCGCAGTCGAATACGGCCAGATGTTCGGGCTTGAGGTGCGGCGCGCCCTCGAGCGTCATGGCGCCGCAGACATGCAGATTGGCCGAATCGATCTCCGTCTTCGAGAAACCGAGCGCCCTCAGCATGTCGAAGTCCGGCGCATCAAGTTCGACCCGCGGAAAACCAAGGGCTTCAGTACAGAATGCCTCTCCGAGCGTCCATTTGTTGAAAACGAAACGGATGTCGAAGGCGGATTCGAGCTTCGACTCGATTGCGCCGAGGGCTCCATCGTCGAACCCTTTGGCCCGCAAGGCTTCATGTGTAATCCCTAGCGAAAGGGTTTCCAGCGTCCCGTGCCCGACGGCATAGGCCACCATGTCGTCGATCTCGCGCTGCGGATAACCGACTGTCGCGAGAGCCTCCGGTACGCAGCGGTTGATGATCTTGAAATATCCGCCTCCTGCGAGCTTCTTGTATTTGACAAGCGCGAAGTCCGGCTCGACTCCCGTGGTGTCGCAATCCATGACGAGACCGATGGTGCCGGTCGGCGCAATCACCGTCGCCTGCGCGTTCCGGAAGCCAAATTCCTCGCCGAGCGCGAGAGCATCATCCCAGGCGCGTTTCGCCGCCGCGGCCAAACCTGTATCGCTGAGCGCGTCGACGTCGAGCGGTACTGGAAGAGTTGAGAGCTCCTCATAACCTTCTGTCGCGCCGTGTGCGGCACGCCGGTGATTGCGGATGACGCGCAGCATCGACTCCGCATTGGCACCGTACTCCGGGAAAGGCCCCAGTTCGCCGGCCAGCTCCGAGGACGTCGCATAGGAAGCCCCTGTCATGAGCGCCGCGATGGCGCCCGCCAGGGCACGTCCCTCGCGGCTGTCGTAGGGTATGCCGCCGGCCATCAGATATCCGCCGATATTGGCGTAGCCGAGCCCCAGTGTCCGATAATCGTAGGAGAGTTGCGCAATCCTCCGCGAAGGAAACTGTGCCATCATGACGGAGATCTCGAGGACGATAGTCCAGAGCCTTACCGCGTGCTCGAAGGATGGCACGTCGAACAGTTTGCGGTCGCCCTCGTCCCGCCGAAAAGCCATCAGATTGAGCGAGGCGAGATTGCAGGCGGTGTCGTCCAGGAACATGTACTCGGAGCAGGGATTGGATGCACGAATGGCGCCGCCAGCCGGGCAGGTGTGCCAGTCATTGATCGTGGTGTGAAACTGGATTCCCGGATCGGCGCAGGCCCATGCGGCATAAGCGATTCTGTCCCAGAGCGCGCGCGCCGGCATCTCCTTTGCCAGACCGCCGCATCGATAGGTTAGTCGCCATTCCAGATCGCCTTCGACGGCGTGCAGGAAATTGTCGGTGACCCGAACCGTATTGTTGGAATTCTGGCCCGAAACCGACAGATAAGCTTCCGAATCCCAATCGGTGTCATAGGCAGAAATCCTGAAGTCGCTTTCCTGAAAGCCCTGTCGTGCAAACGCGATGACTTTTTCGACGTAGTTGTCGGGGATCATCGATTTGCGTGCTGCTCTGATTTCACGGCGGAGCGCAGGATTTTTCTTCGAGTCGAAGCAATCGTCGCCCGATCCCTCGCAGTTGATGCAGGCGCGCATGATGGCTCTCAGGTGCTTTTCTGCGAGCCTGGAACCGGCAACGAGAGCCGCGACCTTCTGTTCTTCGACGACCTTCCAGTCGATGAACTGCTCGATATCGGGGTGGTCGACGTCCACGATGACCATCTTGGCGGCGCGGCGCGTGGTGCCGCCCGACTTGATCGCACCGGCCGCACGATCGCCGATCTTGAGAAAGCTCATCAGCCCGGACGACCGGCCACCGCCGGACAGTTTTTCTTTCTCTCCGCGCAGACCGGAGAAGTTCGAGCCCGTGCCCGAACCGTATTTGAACAGACGTGCTTCGCGCGTCCACAAATCCATGATCCCGCCTTCGTTGACCAGATCGTCGGATACGCTCTGGATGAAGCAGGCGTGCGGCTGCGGATGCTCGTAAGCAGACGTGGATTTCGCCAGCTGCCGCGATGCGTGATCGACGTAATAATGACCCTGTCCGGGGCCATCGATTCCATAAGCCCAGTACAGGCCCGTATTGAACCATTGGGGGCTGTTCGGCGCGGCCTTCTGGGTCGCGAGCATGTGGCAGAGCTCGTCGTGAAACGCCTGCGCGTCCGCTTCCGAATCGAAGTAGCCACCCCTCCAGCCCCAGTAGGCCCAAGTCCCGGCCATCCGGTGAAAGACCTGCCGCGCCGAAGTTTCGCAGGTTCTTTCTTCTCCGTCCGCAACGTGACGCCAGAGAAATTCCGGGACGTCCTGCTCCGCCATGGGCTTGAGGCGCGCCGGGACGCCCGCCTTGCGGAAATATTTCTGCGCCAGAACATCGCAGGCGATCTGGCTCCAATCGGCGGGAACTTCGATATCGGTCTGACGAAAGACCAGGGAGCCATCGGGATTTCGGATTTCGCTCGTCGCCGGCCGGAATTCAATTCCCTGGAACGGTGACTGGCCTTCGACAGTAAAGTGACGACGGATGCGCATGATTTCCTCGGCTAGCTTTGGCCTCTGGAGCCCTTGTTTGGCGCGCAATCACCGACCCCGATGCCAGCCAGAAGCCGGCAACGACCGCCAAATATCGCGTCGCTGTCCAGATTTTGTGCCGTGATGAACGGCAGGCGCAAAGTATGGGCACGAAACACAGGCCAGCGCAAGAGACCATTGGGCTGAAAAGCGAGGAGGCGGTCCACCATCATCGGTGCGAAGTGGCCAGAATTGCAGCCAAATTTTCTGTCAAGCGGCGCTGGACGTTTTCCCCGAGAAAAAATTTGCAGAATTTCACTGCGCTCTGCTTGCCCGCTTCCTGTTGGCGGGTGACGCGCACGCCTTTATAGTGAGGCGAATCCCAATTCGGCGAGACAATGTCCTGGCTGAGGTTGTTGTTCGTCTGGTGGCACGGCGCCACACCGGGCACACTGTTTTTGACTTGGCGGGCGGGCCGATTTGTGGGTGAAGATCCGTTCGGAAACCGATATTATCAAAACCGGCCTGGTACCCGCCGGTGGGTCATCTACAACGGAACGGCGGAAGCCTCGCGTGTGCCGCCGGAATGGCATGGCTGGCTGCACCACACCTTCCCGGATCCGCCCACTGTCGCGCCGCCCCGCGTAAAGCCTTGGGAGAAGGAGCACGTACCGAACATGACAGGAACGGACGCGGCCTACCATCCTGCGGGTAGTCTGGCTGCCGGGGGAAGGCATGCACCCGCGACGGGTGACTATCAGCCCTGGATACCGGATTAGTTCGAAATTTGGCGTGACGATGCAGAACAACACGTTCGAAACTTTGATGGGCGCATTCGTCATCTGCGTCGCTGCAGGGTTTCTCTATTTTGCCTACACATCTACAAGTGCCGGTTCGCTCGGTGGCTACGAGTTGACCGCGCGGTTCGCGAGCGCAGATGGAATCTCGACAGGAACGGATGTCCGCCTGCACGGAATCAAGATCGGGCGCGTATCGTCCCTGCGGCTCGATCCCAAAACCTATGCTCCGATCGTGAACATCTCGCTGCGCAGCGATATCAGGCTGCCCGACGATTCCTCGGTCAAGATTACGTCCGCAGGAATCATGGGCAGCTCCTACCTGGCTATCCAGCCGGGAGGTAGCGAGAAGATGCTTCCTCCGGGTGGTGAGATCACCAACACGCAGGGCTCCATTGATTTCATGAGTCTTATCGGACGCGCCATTTACGGGAATTCGGGAAGCAAGTGATGCGGTCAATCTTGGCTATAATCGTCATCACGACCGCCGTATCGGCCTTGGGCATTCCCGCCGCGGGACAAGAGGGTACCTCGAGAGTAGCGGCAGGATCTGCACGCGCGCTGACGGTGAGCGACGCCATGCCGGGCAAGGACGGCATCAAGCGGGCTGTCGTGCTTCGTGGACTGGACAAAATTACGGGTCGCCCGACCAATATCTTCGCGCCGGTCGGCGTGCCGGTGAACTTCGCTTCGCTGACGATCACTGCCAGATATTGCTATTCGACTCCGCCAAGCGAGCCTCCCGAGACGACCGCATTCATCGAGATCGGGGACCATCGTCCGGATCGGCCGGCGCGACAGGTATTTTCCGGCTGGATGCATGCGTCGAGCCCGTCACTCAATGGCCTGCAGCACCCACTTTATGATGTGTGGGTGATCAGCTGCAAGACGAACCAGCCCGGCCAGGTGGCGCCGGCGGTTGCTTCGACCGCCGCGGTCAAACCTGTTTCGCCGGATGCAGCCCCCAAAGAGCCTCTTCCGCAACTGCCGGAGGGGTCGGGACAGTAGTCGGGAAAGTCGAACTCCGCCGGTCTGGCGATTGCCTGCACAAGCAATTCGAGATAGTCCCCGCGCGGAATCGCAACGGCCCCGAATTGTGCAAGGTGCTCCGTCAGAAACTGGGCATCCAACAGGGCGAATCCGCCCTTTCTTAGCCTCGCGACGAGGTGGACGAGGGCGACCTTGCTGGCGTCCCGCTCGCGCGAGAACATGCTTTCGCCGAAAAACGCGCTGCCAATCCTTACACCGTAAAGACCTCCCATAAGCTTGCCGTCGCGCCAGCATTCGATGCTGTGGGCACTCCCCTGACGGTGTAGAGCGCGGTAAAGTTCTACGATTTCCGCATTTATCCAGCTCTCGGTGCGCTGAGGACCCGGCGCCGCGCAGGCCCTGATCACTTCATGGAACGCGCTGTCGACCCGAATCTCAAATCGGTCGCTACGAACGGTTCGCGCCAGACGACGCGGGACGTGAAACCGGTTTAGCGGAATGATGCCGCGTTCCTCCGGCGCGTAAAACTGTATCTGGCGTTCGTTGCGTCCCCGCGCCATGGGAAATATCCCAAGCGAATAGGCGCAAAGGAGCAGTTCGGGGCTCAGCCTTCGTTCTTCACGCATGGGCTGCAGAGCTAGGCGCCGCGTGCGGCGAGATAATGCTCGAGCCAGTGAATGTGATAATCTCCGTTCAATATATCGTTCTGGCGCGTCAGCTGTTGAAACAGCGGAATCGTCGTTTCGATGCCATCCACAACGACTTCGTCCAGGGCGCGACGCAACCGCATCAGACATTCATTGCGATTCTTGCCGTGGACGATGAGTTTGCCTGCAAGGCTGTCATAATAGGGCGGAATCCGGTAGCCGGCATACATGGCCGAGTCGAAGCGGACCCCGAGCCCTCCCGGCGCGTGAAACTGGGTGATCGTGCCGGGTGACGGCTGAAAGGTGAACGGATTTTCCGCGTTGATCCGGCATTCGATCGCATTACCAGAGATCGCAATATCGCTCTGCGCAAATTCAAGGGGGCTTCCCGCAGCTATACGGATCTGTTCGCGAACAATATCGAGGCCCGTGATGGCCTCGGTGACCGGGTGTTCGACCTGAAGTCGCGTATTCATTTCGATGAAGTAGAATCGGCCTTCGTCGAACAGGAACTCGACGGTCCCGGCGCCAAGATAGCCCAGCTTTGCCAGCGCCGTGACTACCGTGCTGCCAATCTCTTCTCTTTGGGTGGCGTTCAGGGCGGGCGAGGGAGCCTCTTCCCAGAGCTTCTGGTGCCGTCTCTGGAGCGAACAATCGCGCTCACCGAGGTGAAGCACCTTGCCGAAACCGTCCGCGAGGACCTGCACCTCTATATGCCGCGGGCGTTCCAGGTATTTTTCGATATATACGGCATCATTCGCAAAGGCTGCTTTCGCTTCGGCGCGAGCTGTTGTGAGGGCGAAGGACAACTCCTCGGGCTTGCGCGCGATTTTCATGCCTCTGCCGCCGCCGCCAGCAGCAGCTTTTATGAGTACCGGATATCCGAGCCGTGCGGCGATCTCCACGGCATCACAGTCGTCTCCGATCGCGCCGTCGGAGCCCGGAACCGTAGGAATTCCCACCTGCGTAACGGCGTGTTTGGCCGCAATCTTATCGCCCATCAGCTTCATGTGCTCGGGATTAGGCCCGATGAAGGTCAAGCCGTGTTCCGCCACGATCTCCGCAAAACGGGCGTTCTCCGAAAGAAACCCGTAACCCGGATGTATCGCTTCCGCGCCGGTAATTTCACAGGCCGCGACGATCTGGGGAATGTTCAGGTAGCTCTGGGCTGCGGGCGGCGGCCCGACACAAACACTTTCGTCCGCAAGGCGTACATGCATCGCATCGGCATCCGCGGTGGAATGAATCGCTACCGTGGCGATTCCCATTTCCTTACAGGCGCGATTGATCCGGAGCGCGATTTCTCCGCGATTTGCTATGAGGACTTTTTCAAACATTTCGCTGTTGCAAGGTATGCGCTCGGTTCAGCGAGCGCTTACCGAGACGACCATCAGGGCCTGCCCGAACTCAACCGGCTGCGCATCATGAACGCAGATTTCCTGCACAACGCCCGCGCGCGTCGCAACGATCGGATTCATGGTCTTCATCGCCTCCACAATCAGAAGGGTGTCGCCTTCGCGTACGGCGTCACCGACCTTCACGAAGGGCGGCTTGCCGGGTTCCGGCGACACATAGACAGTCCCGACCATCGGGGATGCGATGGCCCCTTCGCGAGATGCGGGGCGGGTATCCACGCGCTGGGGCGGAATGGGCGCATCAGGCAAAACCGAAGGGGCATGCGCAACGTGCGCCGTTGCGGGCGGGCTGTGGCGTGCCACGCGTATGCGCCGGCCAGCCTGTTCGATCTCGATTTCGCCAAGTCCTGTCTGGTCCAGAAGTTCCGCGAGTTCGCGGATGGCAGCCGCATCGACCTGAATCGCTTTTGTGCCGCCAGAATTTGCCAGCCTCGCGCCGAACTGCTTGATATCTTTCATGCTTAAGTCCGCCGCGCCTTGAGCAATTCCGAGACAGCCTCCAGCGACAGCAGATAGCCGGCTGCGCCGAATCCACAGATAACACCGTTGGCAGCTTCGCTGATATAGGAATGATGGCGAAACGTCTCGCGCGCGTAGGGATTTGAAAGGTGCACTTCTACGAGTGGACAGTCCAGCGCGCGGCAGGCGTCCAGGAGGGCAACCGACGTATGGCTGTAAGCTCCGGCATTGAGGATCACTCCGAGCCCGTCACGGCGGGCCTCGTGCAGCCATTCCACCAGTTCTCCTTCCCTGTTGGTCTGCCGGAATTCGATCGTCCAGCCAATCGTGCGCGCTTTTGTCCTGACCGCCTGCTCGATTTCGCCCAGAGTCAGTTTGCCATAAATCTCTGGTTCGCGGCTGCCGAGAAGATTGAGATTGGGCCCGTTAAGGACATATACCGTACTTGAGCCGCTGCGCAGTCGGGATCTGGCCACAAGGACTCCTGAATTGGGCATTGCCGGGCGGCCTTATACTGGCCCGTGGCGGCCACGGAAACATGAATGGCGGACGGGAATGGCCTTGCAGGTAAGCGTCAATGGCGAGCGGCACCGGCTTGAGAAGCCGGTCAGCCTGCGCGAACTCATCCAACATCTCCGCCTTGATCCAGCCAAGGTCGCAGTGGAGCGAAACCTCGAGATTGTACCGCGCTCAAGCTACCCGACCCTGGTGCTTGATGACGGCGACAGGCTCGAGATTGTTCACTTTATCGGCGGGGGAAATGCGCCCGAAGCCAACTTTGCAGCGGATCGGCCGCTCGTCATTGCCGGGCGGACCTATGCGTCCAGGCTTATTGTCGGCACCGGTAAGTACAGGTCATACGCCGAGAATGCCGCTGCTGTGGAAGCAGCCGGCGCCGAAATTGTTACTGTCGCGCTGCGGCGGGTGAACCTCAGCGATCCTGCCGCCCCCCGGCTGAGCGATTTTATCGATCCTAAAAAAGTGACATATCTTCCGAACACGGCCGGGTGTTTCACCGGTGAAGAAGCGGTGCGGACACTCCGGTTGGCACGCGAGCTCGGCGGCTGGACACTCGTCAAGCTCGAGGTCCTCGGCGATCGCAAGACGCTTTATCCGGATATGCTGGAGACGCTGCGGGCAACGGAGCTGCTTATCGGTGAGGGCTTTCAGGTGATGGTGTATTGCAGCGACGATCCTTTGATGGCGAAACGACTCGAAAATGCCGGAGCTGCTGCCATCATGCCTCTGGCTGCGCCGATTGGTTCGGGACTGGGCGTTCAGAACGCGGTCAATATCCGGATGATCGTGGAAGACGCGAGGGTACCCGTGATCGTGGATGCCGGTGTGGGAACTGCGTCGGACGCGGCTGTGGCAATGGAGCTCGGCTGCGACGCTGTTCTGATGAACACGGCTATTGCGGAGGCAAAAAATCCTGTCCTGATGGCGCGCGCAATGCGTCATGCGGTTGAAGCGGGCCGGTTAGCCTATCTCGCCGGGCGCATGCCCAAGAAGCGCTATGCCGATCCTTCCAGCCCGCTCGCCGGTCTGATCTGACCGTCAGCCTTTCGTCATTTGCGCGAACACCTCGTCGGTCATTGCGCCTTCGCGGATTCTACCATTGACGATAAAGGCCGGCGTGCCGTCGATGCCGGCGGCTTCCGCGAGTTTATGGGCGGTCCCAAGCGCAAGATCCACGCTGGGTGCAGCCATATCGGCTTTGAGTTTTTGCAGGTCGAGGCCCGTTTTTCGTGCAACTGAGTAAACGGTGTTCTCGTCAATGATGCCGTCCTGGTTCATCAGCGCGAAATGGAAAGCGAGATACTTTTGCGGCTGTTTTCGGGCCGCCATCGCCGCGCGCGCTGCGACCGTTGATGCCGGCCCCTTGATCGGAAATTCGATGAAGGCGAAGCGCACGTTTCTGTGAGTCTCGTAGAATTTCTTCACGGCGGGTACGGAGGCGCGGCAATAGGGGCAATTGTAATCAAAAAACTCGACGACGGTGGTTTTCGCACCAGACGGGCCGGTTACGAAAGCAAGTTTTGGATCAAAGAAAGCCTTCAGGCCGAGCCTGTTGACGGCCAACTGCCGTGTGTTGTCCTGGTCGGCGTCCTGCTTCGCCTGGAGTTTGTCGGTCATTTCGACAAGTACATCCGGGTGCGCCAGAAGGTAGCCGTGAAGCGCGCTTCCATTGGCCGCAAATGGTGACAGGCCGAGAGCGCCGGCCCCGAAGACGAACAGGAGTGATACGGCGGCTCCGGCAATGCCGCCAAGCGCTGCAATTTTCCACGATTGGTTCATTCGATCTCCGGCTTAGTGGTGCTTCTGCGCATCCGGCGCGGATACGGTCATGATATCGCTCGCCCGCTGCCAGTCCGGGGAACCTTGGGGCAGTTTTCTCTGAGCAAGCGCTGCGAAACGCGCCGCCGAGGCCATCGCGCCGGCATTGTAGTAGCGCTCCGCGGTCGAGAGATTCGCCATCGGTTCATTGCCAAGTTCGCTGTACGCTTGAGCTGCCTCGAACCACGCGAAGCTGTTGTCGTTCTCCTGGCGCAATGCAATCTTGAGGTTTTCCAGGGCCGGCTTCGCCATTGCTGCTTTCTCTGTCGCGAGTTGCGCAGCAGCAAGGCTGACGCGCAGCAGGGGGGCGTCGGGCAAGAGATCAACTGATTTCTGATATGCCGGAACGCCTTTTTCCGGCTGGCTCATGTCGACATAAATTTGACCCTGGAGTTCCCAAAAATAGGCGTTCTTGGGCTCCAACCTGGTCAGTATGTCGCACTCCGCAAGTGCGCCTTTCAGATCCGGTTCGCGGAAATACGCCACCGCCCTGGCATAGTGCGCTTCTTCGCTATTGTCGCCAAGGGGGTAGCGATTGAGAACTGTCGGGACAGGATCGAGGAAACCGGCAAGCTTCGCCTGGACCATATGAAACGCATGAACGGCTTCGGGACTATCCTTGACGTCCTTGTAAGGCGAAGAATCAACAAGGCGCTGCAGCAGTTCGATGCGGTCGCGCGAAGCCGGGTGGTCCATAGCCATGGGATCGATCTTATACGCTGACATCGCTTCTTCGTCGGCCAGACGTTCGAACACATCGAGCATTCCCTGGCCCGACTGGTGCGTTTCGCGCAGGAATTTCTGTCCCATTTGATCGGCCGTCGCTTCCTGAACCCGGCTGAATTGCACGAACTGTGCCTGCGCGGTGGTCATGCCGAGCCCCATGAGGGCCATGCCGGCTCCACTGCCGGCGCCTGCAACCATCGCGGCCACTCCGGCGGCAACCCCGACCAGCATGGGAATCATGGCTTTGGAGATGGCGGTCGTGTCGCGTATCAGGTGTCCACCGGCGATATGTCCGGTCTCGTGAGCGAGAACGCCGATCACTTCATTGGGCGTCCGGAGTTGCTGCAGCAGGCCCGTATTGACGAAGATGTTTTGGCCTTCGGCGGCGAACGCATTGATGGTGGGATCCTGGACGATGTACATCTTGACTGCGGCGGGATCCAGTCCCGCAGCAATGAGAATCGGGTCTTCGTAGGATTTGAGGAGCCGTTCGGCCTCGGTATCGCGGACGAGCTGAAGCGCCTGGGCCACGGCCGGTTCGATCATGATGCACAGAATGCTCAGCGCCGTAACCGTAAGACGCGCAATGCGGCGCGCGGCAGGGAATTGGGTCTTTCCCGCAGAAGGGTTGCAAATCTCCAAAGCTTGAATTCTCCCGTGCCCCTCTGATCGATTTGTCTTGGACGGTAGGTGTGCTCCCGTCGGCCGTCAACGCATCGTGCCGGGCGGGCGGTGGCATCGTGGGATTGAGTCCATGATCGTAGCGCGCTGCCTGGCGGGTGCTGCTTGTCTCTTGTCGATTTCCGGGTACGCAGTGTTCGGGACCACCGATGAGCGTCCGCCGGGCGGTGGGCTCATTGTGGCCGACGAACCCCAAGCGGCCCAGATCGGTGCCGCCGTCCTGATGCATGGAGGAAATGCGGCCGACGCGGTAACGGCAACGCTTTTGCCCTTTCGGTAACTTATCCAGTCGCCGCAGGTCTTGGCGGCGGTGGATTGTGCGTCGTGCATACCGGAGAGAAGAACGAAACGTTCAATTTTCTGCCGCGCGAGGCGATGCAGGGAGGCGCGTATGCAATTCCTGGAAATGTCAGCGGATTTTCCGTCTCCAGGCAGTCTACGGCAATCTTCCCTGGCAGCGCGTGGTATTGCCCGCGGAGAGTTTCGCGGCGGCCGGATTTTCCGTTTCTCGGGCTGTCGCGGAGCGCCTCGCAGACAGCGCGGATGTCATCCGTCTTGATGCGACGCTTTCGGCCGAATTCCTGAACGAGTCGGGAGGCGCAAAGACCGCCGGCACACGCACAGTTGCACCAATGCTTGCGCAAACGCTTTCGCAGCTCCGTACGCAGGGACCGGCGGCCCTCTATCGCGGCATGTTGGCCAGTCAGATCGTCAGCTACTCGAACTCGCAAGGGGGGGCCATTACAGGCGCGTATCTCTTATCCTATGCACCCGAGCGCGTTTCGCCAACCGTCATTCGTGTCTCCGGCGAAGATGTCTATCTGCCCTCTCCTTCGACGAGCGCCGGGCGATACGCGGGCGCGCTCCTCTCCCGCATGGTCGATACACGAGGGCGAGTCGCTGTCAGCTCTGATCGGCTCGCCAAAAGTGTGGCGTCGGCCAGCAAAGCGATAATGGAAGAGCATGATCAGCCTTTGCTCCCTCAGGATCCCGGTTCGACGGGATTTGCAGCCATCGATCCGGGGGGCATGGCAATAGCTTGTGCCGTCACAATGAATGGACCGTTTGGCTCCGGTCATACCATGACAGCGACGGGTATTACGCTTGCGAACGCTCCCGATCTGGCTCGCTCTGGACCTGCCGGAACGTTTCTCACGCCTCTGATCTCGGCGAAGGAACGGCGGGATATCTCTCGCCGGCACCGGCACTGGCGGACCGGAGGGCTCGGCCGGAACTGTGCTTGCATCCCTTCAGTTTGCAGAAGGCGAGGACGTCATCCTGCCCGGCGTCCTTCATGCGACGGGGCACGAACCATTCCAAACAGTAAATGTAATCGGATGCCATGGCGAGGCATGTGCCGCCGGTCCCGATCCCCGCGGCACCGGTTTGGGCGCGGCCGGCGGCGATTAACTTCTTATCCGCTTCTCCTGAAGGGCCGCTGCCACCATCCTTTGCGCGGAGATTCCGTATTCTCCTGCGGTGCGGGCTGGGTCTCGCTTGCGGATGAGGACGAGGATGCCCCCCGAGCATCATCTGGGGATGCCTCAGGCGCTTGTTCTTTCCCGCTACTCGCGAGAAGTTCGTCCGTAGAAAGCGACCACACGGGGTCGGATGGTCTGTTTGGAAGTACCTCCGGCGCGAGAAGACGCGAAACCGGGCTCTCCGAAATGGGGTCAAAAGGAGCCGACGTGGCGGAAGGGGCGATCGAGGGTGCCTCCCTGGAGGCTCCGGAATCGTTCACCGCGGTTTCGGTTTCGCTGCGGGATCCGCGTCTGCCGCGGTGTCGTCTACGTCGCTTCTTGCCCGACGCGGACTGGCCGGAGACAGGACCTTCCGTACACGCCCCATCGCTTGGCGGATGAGCCGACGAGACTGCATTTCCGGGCATCTCCCGGCTTGCAGTGTCGGCGTCATTGCCGGTCATCACGGGCGTCGCGGGCGGCAACTCGGCAACGAGAGCAGGCTGACGATCTCTCTCGCGCCCCCGCCCCCGGCGCCGGCGTCGTCTGCTGCTAGCCGATGCCGTCAACTGAGTCTCGCCTTGCTGCTGCGGTTCTGGCAGTTCATGCAAATCCGAGGCAGGTTCGCGCGCATCCGCAGGCTTACCGCTGTCCTTTGTTGCCACGGCGTCGATCACCGTCGGCGCTGCCGCCCGCTCTTCCGGCGAGCGCAGCCCAATCCTATCTATCTCGAACGTGCCCGCCATCATCGTTTCTTTGGGCTCGAACTGTATTGCAATTCCGTATTCGGATTCCATTCTGGATATCTCGCGTCGCTTCTGGTTGAGCGCGTAAACTGCGACTTCTGTTGGCGCGCGGACGCTCACACCAGCCGCCCTTTGCCGTTGTGCCTCCTCCTCAATACCGCGCAGCAGTCGCAGGGCCGTGGATTCGACGGACCGAACGATTCCCTGCCCGCCGCAATGGGGGCAGGCGATGGTCGAGCCGGCTACCACTCCTGCCCTGAGTCGCTGGCGGGACATTTCCAGCAGACCAAACTGGCTGATTTTTCCAATCTGCACGCGCGCCCGATCTGACTTGATGCAGTCGCGCAGCCGCTTTTCGACATTGCGGTCATTGCGTGTGTCTTCCATATCGATGAAATCGATCACAATCAGTCCGGCGAGATCGCGCAGTCGAAGTTGCCGTGCAATTTCTTCGGCGGCCTCGAGGTTGGTCTTGTACGCGGTGTCCTCAATCGAATGCTCCCGCGTCGCTTTTCCCGAGTTTACGTCGACAGCGACAAGCGCCTCGGTCTGGTTGATGACGACGTATCCGCCGGACTTGAGTGTCACCGTCGGCATGAACATCGCGTCCAACTGTGATTCGACCTGATAGCGCTGAAAAAGCGGCACCGGCTCCTTGTAGGGCTTCACGTTCTTGGCATGGCTGGGCATCAGCATGCGCATGAAGTCCTTTGCATTGCGGTAGCCTTCTTCGCCTTCGACCAGAATCTCCGATACATCCTTGTTGTAGAGATCGCGAATGGCCCGTTTGATCAGATCGCCTTCTTCGTAGACGCAGGCCGGCGCATTCGATTTCAGCGTCAGTTCGCGGATGGTGTCCCACATCCGCAGCAGGTACTCGTAATCCCGTTTTATCTCCGCCTTCGACCTGTTTTCGCCGGCTGTGCGAATGATCAGCCCCATGCCCTCCGGCAGCTCGAGTGATTGGGCTGCGGATTTGAGCCTGCTGCGGTCTTCCGCGCTGGTGATTTTTCGGGAGATGCCTCCACCGCGTGGCGTGTTTGGCATGAGGACGCAATATCGTCCCGCCAGCGAAAGATAGGTGGTCATCGCCGCGCCCTTGTTGCCACGCTCTTCCTTGACCACCTGAACAAGAATGATCTGTCGCCGCTTTATGACTTCCTGTATTTTGTAGTGACGCTTGCGGGCCCATCGATGGTGGGGGCGCGCGGTGTGCAATCTGCTTTGTGCTGTCGTTGCACTTTCACCCGGCATTGTTCCCGGCTCATCCTCCGCGGGGTACTCGGTCATTGCGTCCGGCGCATTCTCAGAATCGCGTCTGGACTCGAAAGGTGCTTGTGGAGCCGATTCCGGCCGCAAGGCGCCTTCTTCCAGGTCGTCCTGAAGGGCAGACCGCTCGGCGCCATCTGCGATCGCATCCGCCGAATCGACCGGGGTATCGGACTCGGGAATGCTGGCCGCGTCCACCGATTCGACGTTGTCATCTTCCTCGTCCGCCTGACGGCGGGCCTCGGCCTCCTGTTCGGCGATTAGCGCCATGCGGTCCGCAACCGGAATCTGGTAGTAATCGGGATGTATTTCGGCAAAAGCGAGAAAGCCCTGCCGGTTGCCTCCGTATTCGACGAAAGCGGCCTGTAGCGACGGCTCGACCCGCGTCACTTTGGCCAGGTAAATATTTCCTTTGAGGGGCCGCTTGGTTGCGGCCTCGAAATCAAACTCCTCGACCTTCTGCCCGTGCAGGACAACCACCCGCGTCTCTTCCGGGTGGCTCGAATCGATAATCATGCGCTTCGACATCAGAATCTCCGTGCGACGCCCCGCCGGTCGAGCCGCCCCGGCGCCGATCGGCGTCCCGAGGGCTCAGGCGGGTTGGCAGTCGCGTTGTGTGTGGGTCGCCCGCGAAGATCCGCGCCCATGGGTTCGCCCCGGGTGCCGGACCAATCGAGTTTTTTCGGGCTTTGCAAATCATCGCGAATTCACTTGGGGCCGCGCGTTCGCGCGCAAACCCGATTGTTCGGAAATCCACCCGGTCAGCCCCAAAACGCCAATTTGTGCGGATTGGGTCGTCGTTTTTGCGGCCGAGCAAGTTGCCGAATATCGTCGGGAGAGTAGGCCCGTGATCCTTCTTATGTTGCCGTCATCATCGCGGCAAGTGGTTAATCAACAATTCACTATATCCGAAGAACGTGCTAACGGCTTGTAATCTGCAACCGTTCTCGGGCGGATCGACATGGTGTCGGGTATGCGGCTGAGGCTGGCGGCTGGAATCCTGCTCCTGTGCATAGCAGGCATGGGGGTCCAAGACGCTCGATCCGCTTCGACCGGCATGCCCGCGGGTCGGGGCAGCCCCGATCCGATCGTGATGGCGGCGCGAATTGGCGAGCACGGGGAGGGAACCCGCTTGGTGCTCGAATCCTCCGACCCATTGCGCGTGAGGACATTTACGCTTGTCGACCCTGACCGGATCGTCATCGAAATGCCCGAGGTGCAATGGCGCATAGGGGCTGCCGAACGCCCGAGCGGGCATGGTGCAATCAAAAGCTATCAATACGGCACTTTCCGGCCCGGGGACTCGCGCTTGGTGATCGGTCTGAACAGACCGGTTGCGGTGGACAGGCCGTTGCTTCTCCGTCCGCAATCGGGCTACGGGTATCGAACGGTGCTGGATTTTCGGCCCACCACACAACAGCAATTCCAGCGGACGTCCGGATGGCCGCTCAACCTTGTTCCGGGTAGGCGCTTGGCGCGATCGGCGGGAACCGGGGAGTACCCCGCAGATGGGCCGCTGCAAGCCAGGCGTGTCATTGTAATCGACGCGGGCCATGGCGGAATTGATTCCGGCACACGCGGTTTTGACGGAGAAATGGAGAAGGTAATCGCCTTGGACGAAGCGGACCGCCTTGAAAAATTGCTTGAACGCCGCGGTTTCGTAGTTCGCCTTACCCGTGACAGCGATGTCTATGTCCCTCTGCGCCAGCGGGCAAACGCCGCTCGATCCTGGCATGCGGATCTGTTCCTCTCGCTGCACGCGGATTCAAATCCCGATCCGAGGGTGTCGGGTGCATCCGTCTATACGCTCTCGCAGGCTTCCTCCGATCGGGAGGCGGCTGCACTGGCGCGGAAGGAAAACCAGTCGGATGCGGTTGCCGGAGTGAATTTGTCGGATGAGAGCAGTCCAGTCACTTCGATCCTGATCGATTTGGCGCAGCGCGATGCGATGAATCGCTCGGCGCGCTTTGCTCAGGACCTGGTCGGCCGGCTCGAGAATGCAACCAATGTCCTTGCGCGGACTCCGCACCGTTCCGCCGGATTTGTCGTACTGCATACTCCTGGAGTTCCGGCTGTTCTTATCGAGCTTGGCTATCTCTCGAACAGGGATGACTGCGCGCGGATGGCGACGGGGCGGTGGCGCGACAAGGTGGCCACCGCCATCGCAGACGCGGTTGGTCAACAGTTCGGGCCCGTCGTGCCGGATACCAGGCGGATGCAGGCGGCGGACTGATCGTGCCTTGCCCGCGCCATAATCGGACCGCATCAACGGATTGCAGCAGGACAGAATGATAAGACGCCTACTTTTTTCGGCCGGCCTGGCGCTCGTCGGGTTCGTTCTCGTCGGTTTTGCGGCGCTCGCCATCTATATCTATTCGTTGACTCGCGATCTGCCGAGCCTGGAAACGCTTCAGCATTATGAGCCACCCGTCACCACGCGCGTGTATTCCGGAAACGGCACCTTGCTGGGCGAATATGCACGGCAGCGACGCATATTTATTCCGATCGCCTTCGTGCCGAAGCTGGTCATTGACGCATTTACGTCGGCCGAGGACAAGAACTTCTTCAATCATCCCGGCATTGACCCGAGCGGCATCGCGCGGGCCGCGATCAAGGACGTGTTCAATGCGCTTCAGCACAAGCGGCTGGAAGGGGCATCGACGATCACGCAGCAGGTGGCAAAGAATTTTCTCCTGAACGGGCAGGTCAAGTTCTCGCGGAAAATCAAAGAAGCCATCCTCGCCGTTCGGATTGATTCGACATACTCGAAAAGCAAAATACTTGAGCTTTATCTGAACGAGATTTTTCTTGGCGAAAATTCGTATGGGGTCGCCGCAGCGGCACTGAACTATTTCGGCAAGTCGCTCGATCAGCTCGATGTCGCCGAGGCAGCCTTTCTTGCAGCCCTGCCCAAGGCTCCCAGCAACTACGATCCGCGCTTCAACCGGCAGGCTGCTCTGGATCGCCGCAACTGGGTCATACGGCAGATGGCCGACAACGGCTATATCACCGGCGCAGCGGCACGTGCAGCCGTCGCCGAGCCCCTGGTTACGCAGATGCGGCCGCTTGGGATCCAGGCCGAGGATGCAGACTATTTCGTGGAAGAGGTGCGTCGCATCCTCCTTTCAAAATATGGAGCGCGGGGGCTCTATGACGCGGGTCTCCAGGTCCGCTCGACTCTCGATGCGCGTCTGCAGAATTTCGCGGTCAATGCGCTCCGGGCAGGGCTCGTCCGGTACGACCGACGGCATGGTTGGCGCGGCGCGCTCAAGAACATCTCCACATCCGGAGACTGGAAACAATACTTGCTCTCGCACGGCAACCAGTCAGGGATTTCAACATGGCGTGTGGCCGTCGTACTCGGATTCGATCCGGACAAATCGGTCGACATCGGGCTTGGCGACGGAGGACATTCCCACATCCCGTTCCACGAACTCCTGTGGGCACGCAAAGAACTGCATGGCGCCCTCGTGGGAGCCCAACCGGAACGGCCAGAACAGGTTCTCCGAATTGGTGACGTGATTTACGTCGAACCCATTGCCGGCGGCGATTACGGATTGCGTCAAGTCCCGGAGATAAACGGCGCCATTGTAGCTATGGACCCGCACAGCGGGCGTGTTCTGGCGCTGTCGGGTGGATTCAGCTTTGCCTCAAGCCAGTTCGACAGGGCGATGCAGGCGGAGCGTCAGCCCGGTTCCGCATTCAAACCATTCGTTTACGCTGCGGCTCTCGATAACGGCTATACTCCGGTGAGCAAGGTCGAAGATGCGCCGATTTCACTGCCCCAGGGGCCCGGCCTGCCGATGTGGACTCCCAAGAATTTCGGCAACAAGTTTCTCGGCTTACAGACGCTTCGACGCGGCATTGAGCTGTCGCGCAACTTGATGACGATCCGGCTCGCCTACGATATCGGTATGAAGAAGGTCGTTCCCTATGCAATACGCTCGGGAGTCTACGACTCGCTAACCCCATGGCTGTCGAATGCAATCGGCGCTGCCGATACGACACTGATGCGCCTGACTACCGGTTACGCCGAATTCGTCAATGGTGGCAAAAAGGTCGATCCGACGTTGATAGACCGAATTCAGGATCGGAGTGGCCGCGACATTTATCGCCATGATCCACGGGAATGCGTTGGATGTAATGCGCATTGGCGGGATCAGGCGGAGCCGCTACTGCCGGACACTCGGCCACAGATCCTCGACCCCCAGACTGCTTATCAGGTGGTTTCGCTCCTCGAGGGCGTCGTTCAGCGGGGCACCGGTATCGTCGTGAGATCGGTAGGTAAACCGCTGGCCGGCAAGACCGGAACAACCAACGATTCTAAGGACACCTGGTTCATCGGCTTCTCGCCTGACCTTGTATGTGGTGTGTTTGTAGGCTTCGATAACCCGCGAACACTGGGTCGGCTGGAACAGGGAGCCACAGTAGCTGCGCCAATATTCCGCGACTTCATGAAAGAGGCGTTGGCCGACCAGCCGGCGACACCCTTCCGTGTCCCGCCGGGAATCGACCTTGTGCCCATCGATCCGCATTCGGGTACTTTGGTCGGTCCTGGAATTCCCGGTTCAATCGAGGAAGCTTTCAAATCCGGTACCGAACCGGGCCTTGCCAGCGCAGTGGACACGAGTCAGCCAGCCGGTCATCCGGACAAGAAGTCGGGAACCGTCGTGGATCAGGGCACCGGTGGCCTCTACTGATCCATGCGCTATGAACCCCCAGGACTCGATCCCAACCACCCGAAAAAGGGGGCGAGCACTGCGCAGCTTGAGCGATATGCCGCCTCGGTGCACTAGCATCGGGATTGCGCGGCAGGACCGCAGATGGAATCGACAAGACATCAGTCCGGCGCCACCCCGCTTTCGGGCACAGTGAACGTATTCGTGCGACCGATCCGGCTTCTTTATGCCGGGTTTCAGCGTGAATTGCGTTCGAATGAATTGACCCAGATCTTCGCCTGCGCATTCATAGGCTCGGGCGTTGGCTTGGCAGTGGCAGTCTTGCGGGCCGTGGTGCAATTGCTGCACAGGGTCGACTTTGCAATGCAAGGAAGCGGACTGCTGTCTACGGGGCTGCATCTGGATCACATGCGGATCCTGATCGTCCCGGCAGTGGGTGGCCTGATTTTGGGCCTTCTTGCTATTGGAGCCAGGCGGCTTGGAACGCGCGATATCGTCGATCCCATCGAAGCCAATGCGCTGTATGGGGGACGCATGTCGCTCCCCGACAGCCTGCGGCTGACGGCGTTTACCGTTATTTCAAATGCATCCGGTGCGTCGCTGGGGATGGAAGCGGGGTATACGCAATTCGGCTCCGGAGTTTTTTCGAGCATTGCAAGTTATTTCCGGCTGCGTCGCGCTGACCAGAGGGTGTTCGTCACCGCAGGATCGGCCGCGGCGATTGCGGCCGCATTCAATGCGCCACTGGCGGGCGCATTTTATGGCTACGAGCTTATCCTTGGAAGCTACATGCCCAACGCGCTTGCGCCGGTGGCAGTGGCGGCCGTCTGCGGGGCCCTTTCGCAGCGGTTTATTGGAGGCGCGCAACCGCTGTTTGCTGTCACAGGCGGTGTGCCGCTGGATGTGCACAGCTATGTCCTCTTCGGCATCATGGGCGTGCTTGCCGCCGGCATCGCGATCGTTGCCATGATGGGTGTCACCTGGACCGAGCGCGGGCTGAGGCGATCGCCCATACCCGATTGGCTACGCCCCTGTATTGGTGGGGTGGCACTCTCTGCTGTCGCCTGGTTTTTTCCCCAGGTTCTCGGCAGCGGACACGGCGCCATTGAATACTATCTCCATGCTGTTCTGCCGCTGCTGCCTCTTGCGCTTCTCTTGCTCGCAAAGCTGGTGGCTTCGGCGGTTTCGGTGGGTTCCGGTTTTCGTGGCGGACTGTTCAGCTCTTCGCTGTTTCTCGGATGCCTTTACGGAGCGGTTTTTGCCAAGTGCGTCGCATGGCTCGAACCCCATTTTGCCGTGCAGTATCTGGCGTTTCTGCTGGTCGGCATGGGGGCAGTGGCGGCAGCAATCATCGGTGCTCCGCTGACCATGGTTCTTCTCGTCCTGGAATCCACGGGAGACTTCCCGATCACTGCCGGTGTCCTTGTGAGCGTGATTGCCTCCGCAACGATAGTGCGGCTGACGTTCGGCTACTCGTTTTCCACGTGGCGTTTCCATGTTCGGGGGCTCGGCCTGCGCGGTGCTCACGACATCGGATGGATCGCCGATCTCACTGTCGCAAAGATGATGCGATCGGATCCGAAGCTCGTTTCGACGTCAATGCTCCTGAGAACCTTGCGCGAGAAATATCCACCAGGCACCGCAAAGCGCGTATTTGCGGTTGCGCCGGACGGCCATTACGCCGGGTGGATCGATATGGCGCTCGTGCATGACGCACAACTCGATGAGGCCGTCGAGGCGGGTCAGGTGGCCGATCTGCTGCAGCAGAGAAATGAATATCTCTTGCCGAACGAAAATGTCCGCACCGCGCTCGCCCGCTTCGACCAAACTCAATCGGAGACACTGCCGGTTCTCTCGGCGCGCGCTGATCCACGCGTCGTGGGCTATGTCACGGAAGCCTACGCCCTAAAGCGCTATGCCCAGGAGTTCGAGCGCCGACGCAGCGCGGAACTGGGAGTGCAGGACCTCTTTGCACTCGGTCACGCGCCCCATCCGTGAAGCCGGGCCGCTATCTCCCGATCCTTCTCTGTTGTCGATCCGGACGTTCCCGCCTATAATGGGAAGAATGCAAGGGGAGGAATGAAGATGTTGCACAAGGAATTGCGAGCCTTGTTACGTACTCTCTCGCTTGGCGCGTTGGTATCGTCCGGACTGGCGTTGTGTGCGGCCCAGGCGCTCGCCGAGCAAACTCCGGCTCATGTCGATCTGTCGCAGCCTCATCTGCAACCGCCCTATCCCGACTCGGCGTTGGCAGCTGGCGAGCAGGGTACGACACTTGTGGACGTGTACGTTCGGCCGAATGGTCGGATCAGCAAGTTCCGGGTCGCCCGGTCGAGCGGATTTGGTGATCTGGACAATGCGGCGGTGGAGAGCGTCCTGAACTGGCGGTTCATCCCCGCAATTCAGGACGGTGATCCGGTTTCAGACTGGACGACCGTCAAGGTCGTATTCCAGCTGCCCCAGCCTGCAGCCGCGCAGCTTCCGCAGTCCGTAAAGTAAAGCACGGTCCTGGCGCAGTCGGAACCGCCCGCACCCAACAAGGAAACTTCATGCGTCCCGAGGTCGAGCGCAGTATTTCAGAGATCAGGCAGGTACTCGACCTGCTGAGGAGGCATCTTTGACTGGGATAGGGCGCTTGCACGGCTCGACGAGCTGAACCACAAAGCCGAGGAGTCCACCATCTGGAGCCAGCCGCAGCGGGCTCAGCTGTTGATGCGGGAGCGCCAAAAGCTCGAATCATCGATCGGTGGCGTGCGGGCACTCGAACAGGAACTTTCCGATTCCGCCGGTCTGCTGGAACTCGCTGAGGCTGACAGCGATCACGCGATGATCGCAGAATCGGAACGCCTGATCGAAATGCTGCGGCTGCGGGCGGAGGAGCTACAGCTGGGCTCGATGCTATCGGGCGACGCGGACGGCAACGACACGTACCTAACCGTCCATGCCGGAGCCGGTGGCACAGAAAGCCAGGACTGGGCCGAGATGCTCGAGCGCATGTATGTTCGATGGGCCGAGCGCAAGCGCTTCAAGGTACAGCTGATCGAGGAGAGCGCCGGCGAAGGAGCCGGCATTAAATCGGCGACTCTGCTTGTCAAGGGGGAGAGCGCTTACGGCTGGCTAAAGACAGAGGCAGGCGTCCATCGCCTTGTCCGCATTTCCCCATTCGACGCCAACGCCCGGCGACATACAAGTTTTGCGAGTGTCAAGGTATTCCCCGTTATCGATCAAACAATTGAAATCGATATTCCGGAGAAGGACATTCGGGTGGACACCTATCGCGCGTCGGGGGCCGGGGGCCAGCACGTCAACAAGACCGAGAGCGCCGTGCGTTTCACGCATTTGCCAACGGGCATCGTTGTCAGTTGCCAGACGGAGCGTTCACAGCATCAGAACCGCGCGATGTGTTGGGACATGCTTCGCTCGAGACTCTACGAGATCGAACTGGAAAAAAAGCAGGCGGAAACCGACGCCCATATTGGCCAGAAGACCGACATTGGCTGGGGGCACCAGATCCGATCCTACGTGCTGCAACCCTACCAGCTCGTGAAGGACTTGCGGACGGGGATAGAAAGCCGATCGCCGCAGGATGTGCTTGGCGGCGACCTTGATCCCTTTATGACGGCCGCCCTTGCGCAGGCGATCGGCGCGCGACCACACGAGGACGTGGCCGACATCGACTAAGCATGGCGAGGCTTGGCATCGGATCGTCGTGCGACTCGCGGCAGACAGATTCTGGCTATTCCAGGCGACGGCCCATTTCGAGATACTTTTGGGGATCCCTAGCGGAATCGGCGAGCCACACTTCGTAGTGGACATGCGGACCGGTGCTTCGCCCGGTTGAGCCCAGCCGCCCGAGCAGTGTTCCTTCCTGCACGCTTGCGCCAAGCCGAACAAGGATCGAGGAGAGATGGCCATAGCGGGTATGGAAACCATAACCGTGATCGATTTCCACCATGTTGCCGTAACCACCGTGGGCACCCGCCCACACGACAACACCCGGCGCGGTGGCGTAGACCGCCGAACCCCATGGGCCTGCCAGATCAACGCCGCTATGGAAGGCGATGTGACCGGTGAAAGGATCTACCCGTGGACCAAAGCCGCTGCTGAACTTGAATTGGCTGCCGCGGACCGGCATAGCAAGCGGCACGTGGGCGAGAGCTGATTTCAGTGCTTCCAGTCGGGCGACCCGTGCTGTTGCCTGCGCATAGGTCGAGACAAAAGCCGAATCGGAAATCCCGTCCATGCGGACGTTGCGAAGTGAAACTAAGGGACCGCCAACACCGTCCGTCGCAGGCCGCTGCCGAATGGTTCCGTTCATGCCAAGGTGAGCGAATACGTTTGTTGCGGCCTGAATCTGATTTGAAAGCGCGACATCGAACGCCGCCAGCAACCCGGTTTCCGATTTGCTGATTTGCAGAGCGCGAACCGTCTGTTGCGCAAGGGGGGACATTTCTGGGGCAGCCGCGGGACGAACAGGGGACGGTTTTGGGCCGCTCCCAAGTAATGCGCCGGCCAGCCGCAGCAGGGGATTATCCAACATGCTCGCCTGTGCTGGCCGCGCCGTGCGAGGCTGCGGTTCTACCGGCTCCGGCATGATGCCCAATTCCGACGAGCCGCTTCCGTGCGACGCAAGAGAGGAGGACGAGATGGGAGGCGTGTAACCCGGCGATCGGCTCGGAGGGGAGGAATCCGCCCCGAGTTCATCGCTCGCCACGCCTAACCCGTTGGCGGATTCCGAAGCCCGAGATGTGTCGGCCAACGCCGCTTTCAGATTCCTTCCGGCGGAAAGCAGAGAAAACGATGGGCCCTGTTTGCCCTGGATCAGACCGGCAATGCTCCGCTGTTTGGCTGCGAGCTGATCGACAGTGGATTTGAACCTGTCCTCGGCGGACAAGAGGGCGTCGTTGAGTTCGTCGTAGGACAATTGAATGTCGGCGACGCGGTTCTCGTAAGCGTCCTGCATCTGATGATAATGGTGATCTTTGGCTGCGATAATGTGGTCTTTGAAGACGACATTGACCGAAGCGAAGGCAACCCAGCCGAGAAAGATCAGGCCTAGCCCGGCGCACGTTGCCTGCAACGTGGCGCTGAACGTGAAAAACTGTATGCGGCCTTCGCTGCGGATGTAGACCTGTCGGTCGGGGAATGTGGCATGGAGCCATCTCCATGCGCGTTCAATGAGCTGTTGTGCCACGCCCAGCGGCTCCCTTCGATTGCACCCGCGGCCCTAGGGGCGGAAATTGAGCCTATTGCGGCGGGCCGTACAAGCTCGAAAGGAGATTGATTCAAAGTCGTAACATGGCACAATCCCTGCGTGCAGGTCAGAGGTTGCGCGCCGCTTCGAGCACGGCATCTGCGTGGCCCGGCACCTTCACCTTTCGCCAGATCTGGCGGATTTTGCCTTTTTCATCTACGAGAAAGGTTGCTCGGTCCATTCCCATATAGCGGCGGCCATACATGCTTTTTTCAATCCAGGTTCCGAATGCTTTCGCCATGAACGTCTCGGGGTCCGAAGCCAGGATCAGCGCCAGCTTGTGTTTCTCTTTGAACTTCCTGTGAGATGCAACGCTGTCCCGCGAAATCCCGATTATCGCCACGCCCAGCGTATCAAAATCTTTTCTCTTATCCGAAAATGCAATCGCTTCCTTCGTGCAGCCGGATGTATCGTCTTTTGGGTAAAAATAGATCACGTAGGGTTTGCCCTTGAGTTCCGCCGAAGAGATTTCCCGGCCGTCATCGGTGGTAAGGCGGAAAGCAGGCGCGCGGCTGCCTTGCGAAGGATCCGTTGCCAAATCGCGTTCCGGGCCAGGTGCCCGGCTCCTGTCGTTTATCCAACGTTGGGCTTAGGCGATAACCCCCGTTGCGCCTCCTTGCAAGCCGGGCAGCGGACCGTGTCCAAAAAAATGAGAGAGCATTGAAAGCAATACTGTGGTCTTCGGGCTCATTGGGCGGGATTGCGGCGACCATATTGCGGCGCGCAGCATGGACCACCGCCATGTTGGCCGCGGCGGTCATATTCTTCTGTCTCGGGCTTTTGTTCCGGGTACTGATGGGCCCCGTCTCTCTTGGTCCATTCGCAGACGAGATTCACGTTGCTCTGAAGCGGGTCCTTCCGGATTTCGACGTCAGTTTCGACAACGCGGCCCTGGAATGGGAGCGCGCCGAAGGGCGAATCGATCTTGTTATCCTTGGAACGCGCGTTTTCGATCGCGGACAACACATCATTGCGCAGGCGCCGAAGGCGGAGATCGGCCTTGCAGTCGGGCCCCTCCTGCATGGGCGGATTGCGATCGATCGCATTGCGCTCGTGGGCGTGCAACTCACGCTCGTGCATACCAGGGAAGGCGCTTTGCGGCTGGGGTTCGAGGCCGGAAAGGGGGGAGAAGATGTCTTGCAGCGCATTCGCGAAGCGATCTCGCACGGCCATGGCACCGGCCCGCCACTCGACAGCTTCGCAGTCCGCAGCGCCCGACTTGCGTTCTACGATGAAGCAACAGAAGCGTTCGTGATCGCGCCCGAGGCGGATCTTCAGGTTGCGGCGCCGAAACGAAACTCGCGAGACCGCGGCGGTCTCGATGCGAATCTTGCCGCGCGTTTCGAGATATCCGGCAAGCCCGGCCGAATCTACGCAACGATCCATCTGCCCGGTCACGGAGATGACGTCACGGGCGATCTCAGCATCACCGGCTTGAATCTGGGCGCGCTTTCCCACGATGGAAAAGGATTCGCGTTTCTCTCGCCTCTCGCACTGACTGCGGACGTCACGGGAAGCTGGACGATCCGCCACGGCACCGAGTTGAGATTTGCGGACTTCGGAATCGGCGGGACCGGTTATGTGACGGGGTTCGGACGACCACTGCACGTCCGATCACTTCGCTTCGTCGGACGCTACGATGGCGTGACCGGCAGACTCTTGGTGGATGATGCGACGGTTTCGGGTGAACAGGGGCAAGCCCACCTGACGGGCAACGCCGACTTGAAGTTCGCGCCCCAAGGCGGCCTGCTGACAAGTGCCTTTGTATTTGTGGTCGACAGGATCGCCCTGAATTTGCCCGGCACCATGGCGCATGCGATGACGCTCGGTCGCGCAATGCTCGCTGGAAGCTACAATCCCACGGCCAAAAGCATTGCCTTGGATCAGGTGACCCTCGCTGGCGGCCCGCTCTCGGCAGCATTATCCGGACGCATCGGATTTGCACCAAATCAGTCGCCCGAAACGGATTTGGACGGGAAGGTTGATGCGATCGCCGTGCGCGATCTCCTGTCCTATTGGCCCCTTCACGTGGTGCCGGGCGTGCGCTCATGGATCGCGGAAAACGTAACAGCGGGCCGTCTCGGTCCGGTCCTGGTGCGACTGAGAATCCCGGCTGGCGGATTACAGCGCCCGGCGCTTCCCGAGAATGCGGTGTCGGTCAGCTTCCCGCTGGTCGGTGCCACGATCACCTATTTGAGTGGCCTGACGCCGCTTACCAATGCCGTGGGCACGGGTCTTCTTACCGGCGACACGTTCAAGGCGAATCTGTCGTCTGCCGTGGCAGGTCCGCTTTCGGTGAGTGACGGTCACGTGACCATCGCCAATCTCCACATCCACGGAACGCCGGCGCTTGTCACTGCCCACGTTACCGGCACGCTCCCGCAAGTCCTGACGCTGCTCGATATGAAGCCACTCAGGTACCCGACACGTTTTCACGTCAACATCGCGTCCACCCGCGGAAGCGCAGCCTTGGATGGATCGTTCCGGATACCGACGATCAAACGGGAAAGTGTCGATGCCGTTGGAATCTCGGTGAAGGGGACAGTGGACAATGTTGCGCTTTCTCTTGGCCCGCACACGCGAATTGCGAACGGTCATCTGCTTCTGAGCGTCGACAATTCCGGCCTGCAGGCGAGCGGGAACGTGGTCATCGGATCTGCGGCCCTTGATGTGGACTGGGCCGAGATCTTCAAGCCGCCGGGGGCGGTGAGCACGCGCGTAAAGGTTCGCGGCCAAATGGACGAAGCGGCGCTTGCAGAATTCGGATTTCCTTCGGGGAGCTTTGTCTCCGGCCCGCTCGGAGTTGAAGCCCATCTCGAAGGCTATCGCGGTAAAATTCAGAACGCCGCAGTGGATCTCGATCTAGGAAGGGCAACGCTGTCAACGGATCTGCTCGGCTGGACCAAGCCCCCGGGAACGCCGGCCACGCTCCATATTGCTGCGCATCTGGATGCGAGCGGAAATCCCGCTTCGGCCGATCTGACCCTGGCGGGGCCAAACCTCAGCGCGCATGGGACCGCGACCTTCGCGGCGGATGGCGCGCTTGATACACTCGCGGTACCGGAACTTCGCATTGGAGCCGACGACGATTTTGGTGTGACGCTGCACAAGCGCGGCGGCGCCGGCCTTGACCTGTTGCTCGCCGGCCGTTCGCTGGACGCTACGGGTTTGCTGCGGCGAAAGCCTGGAAATGCCGCTAGGGCAGCGCCTCAGAAACCGGGTGAACCGTTTCACCTCAACGTCAAGCTGGACCGGCTTGTGCTCCGCGATGGCGTGACCCTTTCACCTTTTGCGCTTGATGCGAGCGGCGTGGGGCAGCGTCCGGCCACGCTCTCCGCCATGGGCGGCCTGGCCAAAGCGGCGCCGCTGAAAGTGAGCATCGGGGCTGAAACCGGTGGGCGCCACGTTGACGCGAGCGCTGGCGACGCGGGTACGCTGATAAAGGGTTTTTTGGGTTACTCGAGCGTCAAGGGCGGTACGCTCTCGATCCAGGCGACGCTGCCGCCGACCACCGCCCCGAACCAGAAGAGCGGTGGATCACCGGATATCTCCGGCGAGGTGATCATCCGGAATTGCGCCATTCTGAACCAGGCCTTTCTCGCGCGTATGCTCTCGTCGGGATCACCGGGAGGGCAGGGCATCGCCCTCGACTCGATCCATATTCCATTCCGGATCTCGAACGATGTGGTTGCAATTCACGATGCGCGCGCGTCCGGCCCTTCGATCGGCGTGACCGCCGACGGCTACATCGATCGCGCCAGCAATCAGATTGCACTGCAGGGCGCAGTCGCTCCGCTCTACGGTATCAACGGGCTGCTCGGATCGATCCCGGTCCTGGGCGACGTGTTCGTGTCGAAAAAGGGCGAGGGCCTGTTCGGCATTACCTACACAATGCAGGGAAGCATCGACGACCCGAAACTCAGTACCAACCCTCTTTCGGTGCTCGCACCGGGAATCCTGCGACGCATTTTCGAAGGCGCGGCGCCAACCGCTCCGGCGCCTCCGCCGGCGGCACCGACGAACGCACATACACAGTAAGCCGGGCATCGACAGCGCGCGTCAGACGGGCTTCGCCAGCGCGTGTTTCTTGCGGCCGACGGAAACCTTGAGAACACCATCCTGCGTGAGATCAGCGAGTCCCGCCACGGCTTTGGCGTCCTTCACGGCGATATCGTTCAACCGTAATCCGCCGGACTCGATCAGGCGCCGTGCCTCGCTCGCAGAAGACGTCAGCCCGACCATGTGGGCGAGCGTCGCAACGGAAATACCATCGCGCAGCCGGTCGCGCGATAGTTCAATGGTTGGCAATCCGCTGTCGATTTCCCCCGCTTCGAAGGTGCGGCGCGCGATTTCCGCCGCCTCCGCGGCGGCTTCGCGTCCGTGGCAGAGCGCCGTCGCCTCGGTAGCCAGCACTTTTTTGGCTTCGTTGAGTTGGCTGCCCGGAAGACGCTCGAGGCGAGTAATTTCATCCTCCGGAAGATCGGTAAAAATCCTGAGGAATCGCCCCACATCGGCATCCTCGGCGTTCCGCCAGTACTGCCAATACGCGTAAGGCGAACACATCTCCGGATTGAGCCAAACGGCGCCACGTGCCGTTTTGCCCATCTTCGCGCCGCTGGACGTGGTGATGAGCGGCGAGGTCAGGCCGTAGACCTCGACTGCATCGATCCGGCGCGCGAGATCGATCCCGCACACAATATTACCCCACTGGTCGGACCCGCCGCACTGAAGCCGGCAACCGTAACGGCGCCGGAGTTCGAGAAAGTCGTAGGCCTGCAGGATCATGTAATTGAATTCGAGGAAGGTCAGGGGCTGTTCGCGTTCGAGCCTTAGTCGAACGCTGTCCATGCTGAGCATGCGATTGACGGAGAAGTTCCGTCCCACGTCGCGAAGGAATGGGATGTATTCAAGACTGTCCAGCCATTCCGCATTGTCGGCCATGACCGCCCCCGACGCGCTGTTGTCGAACGAAAGAAATCGTTCGAAACTTCTGCGAATGGCAGTCTTGTTTGCCTCGATCTGCTGCTGCGTCAAAAGCTGGCGCGTCTCTTCCTTCCCGGAAGGGTCCCCGACCTTGGTGGTCCCGCCGCCCATCAGCACGATGGGCCTGTGTCCAGCCTGTTGCAGACGGCGCAGTGTCATGATCTGGACGAGATTGCCGACGTGCAGGCTCGGCGCGGTGCAGTCGAATCCGATATAGGCCGTCACACTTTCCCGCGCGAAAAGGTCATCCAGCGCGGAAGCATCTGTGCAGTCGTAATATTGTCCGCGTGCCGCGAAGGACGCGAGAAAGCGCGAGCGAAATCGCACTTCTCGGGTCTGTGCCGGGAATTGCAAGTTCAGCGTCCCTGGCGGGGCGAACTCATCACTTTCGAGACATAGGTCTCGACAGCTTCGAGTACGTCGGATTCTTGTCGGTCGAAGAAGTGGTTGGCGCCGTCGATCTTCGAATAGGTGATCTTGATGCCCTTCTGCGCCGAGAGCCTGTCGACCAGCTTCTGCACATCGGCTTCTGGCACGACCTGGTCCTTTGTTCCGTGCACCATCAGGCCGGACGCGGGACATGGCGCGAGGAACGCGAAGTCGTACATGCTGGCGGGCGGCGCAATCGACACGAAGCCGGTAATCTCGGGCCTTCGCATCAGAAGCTGCATGCCGATCCATGCGCCGAACGAGATGCCCGCGACCCAGACAAAAGAAGGGTTCGGATAAAGCGTATTCATCCAATCGAGAATAGCAGCCGCGTCGGAGAGTTCGCCCGCGCCGCTGTCGAACGTCCCTTGGCTGCGGCCGACCCCGCGGAAATTGAACCGCACCGCCGTGCAGCCCAGCCGCAGAAACATATGATAGAGGTCATACACCAGCGGGTTGTTCATCGTCCCGCCGAACTGCGGGTGCGGGTGCAGGACCAGCGCCATGGGTGCCCCGGGCGTTTTCTGCCGCTGGTAGCGGGCTTCGATTCGGCCGGCGGGACCGGGAAGAATGATGTCGGGCATCCTGGCGCTCAGCTTTGCCCGGTCGGGGTTGCGAGAAATCCCGAATTTGCGCTCGGGCTTGCCCCACCGCAACAGGCGAGGAAAAGAGCCGCATTCTGGCAGGAATCGCGCAAATTGTTGACCATTTCAGTAGGTGAAACTATATCCACAGGAGGGATCTGCTGCGCCATTCGCCGGAAGGCGCCGTTTCTACACCGAAGCGACCCCCTTCGGGCAAGTGTCAAGCGTCCCCGCATGGAGCAGACGCCGTGAAATTGAGCACCAAAGGCCGCTATGCCGTGATGGCAATGGCCGATCTGGCCAGCCGGACGGCGGAAGCAGGGCCGGTTTCTCTGGGAGATATTGCCGAAAGGCAGGATATCTCGCTGTCCTACCTTGAGCAGCTCTTTGCGAAGCTGAGGCGAGGCGGTCTGGTCGTGAGCGTCCGTGGTCCCGGCGGCGGCTATCGGCTGAGCCGGCCGGCCGCTGAATTGCGCGTGGCCGACATCATCCTCGCCGTGGACGAGCCGATCAGCACGACCCGCTGCATACCGGGCAGCCCGAAAGGCTGCACCGGGACCGCGTCGCGCTGCCTTACCCACGATCTGTGGGAAGAGCTCGGTCGGCAGATTCACGTCTTTCTCTCTTCGGTATCGCTCGCGGATGTCGTCGAGCGGCGGCTGCTGGGGCGGGCGCGCATTTGCGAAGCCTCTTCCGAACCGCGGGAGGCTGCCTGACGGTCATGGCGTATCTCGATCACAATGCCACCTCCCCGCTCAGGCCGCAGGCGCACGCCGCGATGGAGCGCGCGCTCGGACTGCAGGCGAATGCATCCTCGGTTCACAGGGCCGGCCGTTCCGCCCGCGCGCTGATCGAAGAGGCAAGAGCGGAGGTTGCGCGTCTCGCAGGTGCATCTGCAGAACAGATCGTTTTCACGAGTTGTGGCAGCGAAGCGAATGCGCTTGCTCTTTGGGGCGCTGTCGAGCGTACGCGCGAGTCGGGACCGCCGGTGGGATATCTCTGCGTCTCGGCCATGGAACATGACTCGGTTCTCAGGACGGCGGCGCAAATTGTCGATCGAATTCCGGGCCTGCGAATTGTTGTGATTCCCGTCGGACGCGACGGCGCTGTGGATATAGAATGGCTGCGGATTTTTCTGGACAGTGCCGACGCGCGCACGCTTGTGGCCGTGATGGCGGCTAACAACGAAACAGGCATCATTCAGCCGGTGGGCGAAGTGATTGACATGGTCCGCGAGGCTGACGGTTTGTGCCTGGTGGATGCCGTGCAGTCCTGCGGCAAGTTCGCGAGCGATTTTGCCGCCGATTATCTCACGTTTTCGGCGCACAAGCTGGGCGGCCCGCAGGGCGCAGGCGCCCTGGTGATCAAGGAAGGTGCGCCGTTCCGGGCGCAGCTCGTCGGCGGCGGACAGGAAACCTACCGCCGCGCCGGCACCGAAAATGTCGCCGGTATTGCCGGCTTCGGCGCCGCTGCGAAAGTCTGCCGGGGCGACGATCTTTCACGTCTGTCGCGGTTGCGCGACGGATTCGAGGCCGAGCTGCGGTTCCGGTTTCCGGAGTGTGTGATATTCGGCGAAGACGTTGCGCGGTTGCCGAACACGTCGAATTTTGCGCTGCCGGGCTTGCCCGCGGAAACCGCGCTGATCGCGCTCGATCTTGACGGCGTGATGGTGAGTTCGGGCGCAGCCTGCTCGTCGGGAAAAGTCAGAGCGTCCCATGTACTCGAAGCGATGAGCGTGAGGCCCGAGATCGCGCGGTGTGCGCTGCGTGTCAGCCTCGGGTGGAATTCCGACGAGGCCGATATGGATGTGGCGCTGGTGTCTCTGGAAAAGCTTGCTGCGCGCATGGCTGCGCGGCGGGCGGCGTGAGGCGCGTGATGGCAGCTGTCCAGGAGACACGCGAACGGGTCGCCTCGCTTGGCGAGAAATACAAATATGGCTTCATCACCGACATCGAGATGGAGCGCGCGCCGCGAGGCATCAACGAAGACGTGGTGCGGCTCATTTCGGCCAAGAAGGGCGAGCCGGAATGGATGCTCGAATGGCGGCTTGGCGCCTACCGGCGCTGGCGCGGAATGCGCGAACCGACCTGGGCGCGGGTGCACTATCCGAAGATCGATTACGAAACGGCCTATTACTACGCCGCGCCGAAACTCACGCCAGGTCCGACGAGCCTGGAAGACGTCGATCCGAAGCTGCTGGAAACCTACGAGAAGCTCGGCATTCCGCTGAACGAACAGAAACTGCTCGCGGGAGTCGCGGTCGATGCCGTCTTCGATTCCGTCTCCGTCGCCACGACCTTCAAGGCGAAGCTCGCCGAAGCCGGCGTGATCTTCTGCCCGATTTCGGAGGCGATCCGCGACCATGGCGACCTGGTGCGGAAATATCTGGGTTCGGTCGTACCGGTTAGCGACAACTTCTTCGCGACTCTGAATTCGGCGGTCTTTTCGGACGGCTCCTTCGTTTACGTTCCGAAGGGCGTGCGCTGTCCGATGGAACTTTCCACCTATTTCCGCATCAATGCGTCCGAAACCGGTCAGTTCGAGCGCACGCTGATCATCGCCGATGAAGGCGCCTATGTGAGCTATCTCGAAGGCTGCACGGCGCCCAAGCGCGATGAGAACCAGCTCCACGCCGCCGTCGTCGAACTCGTCGCCCTTGATCGCGCCGAGATCAAATATTCGACCGTGCAGAACTGGTATCCAGGCGACGAGGAGGGCCGCGGCGGCATCTACAATTTCGTCACCAAGCGCGGCGACTGTCGCGGCCGCGGTGCAAAAATTTCCTGGACGCAGGTCGAGACGGGCTCGGCGATCACCTGGAAATACCCGAGCTGCATCCTGCGCGGGGACGACACGGTGGGTGAATTCTATTCGATCGCCATCGCCAACCATTTCCAGCAGGCCGACACCGGGACCAAGATGATGCATCTGGGCCGCAACACGCGCTCGCGAATCATCTCGAAAGGGATCAGCGCGGGCCGGGCGCAGAACACCTATCGGGGGCTCGTCAGCGTCCATCCGCGCGCGGATGGAGCCCGCAACCATACGCAATGCGACTCGCTTCTCATCGGCAAGGACTGTGGCGCCCACACGGTGCCCTATATCGAAAGCCGCAACCGGAGCGCGCGCATCGAACACGAGGCGACGACGTCCAAGATTGCCGACGATCAGCTTTTCTATTGCCGGGCGCGGGGTATCGACCAGGAGGAGGCGGTGGCGCTGATCGTCAACGGCTTCTGCCGCGAGGTCCTGCAGCAGCTGCCGATGGAGTTCGCGGTCGAAGCGCAGAAGCTGGTCGGCATCAGCCTGGAAGGCAGCGTGGGATGAGTATGCTTGATATCGAAAATCTCCACGTCGCCGTGCAGGGACGCGAGATTCTGAAAGGCGTAAGCCTCGCGATCCGCGCGGGCGAGGTGCATGCCATCATGGGTCCGAACGGCTCGGGTAAATCGACGCTCTCCTATGCGCTGGCGGGCCGCGAGGGGTACGAAATTACGTCGGGCCGCGTTCTCTATCGTGGTGAGGATCTGACGGTGCTGGCGCCGGAGGGACGCGCTGCAAAGGGGTTGTTTCTCGCGCTCCAGTATCCGGTCGAAATCCCCGGCGTCACCACGATGAATTTTCTTAAGGCCGCGCTCAACGCACAACGGCGCGCGCGGGGCGAACAGGAGTTCGATGCGCTCTCGGTGCTGCGGCTGGTGCGGGAAACGGCTGCGGGCCTGAACATTCCCGAAGAGATGTTGCGCCGCGCGCTGAACGTCGGCTTCTCGGGCGGCGAGAAGAAGCGACTCGAAATCCTGCAGATGGCGCTGTTCAAGCCGGCACTCGCCATTCTCGACGAAACCGATTCCGGCCTCGACATCGACGCGCTCAAGCTTGTCGCCGACGGGGTCAACGCCCTGCGCGCCCCCGACCGCGCCATGCTGATAATTACTCACTACCAGCGGCTTCTGAACTACATCGTGCCGGACCGCGTCCATGTGCTCGCGAACGGGCGCATCGTGGCGGAAGGCGGCAAGGACCTCGCCCACGAGCTCGAGACCAAGGGTTATGCGGGGCTTGCGAGAGACGCCGCATGAGCGCACCGGCCGAACGTCCCGTTCCGGAGAGCTTTGCGCCGGAGGCCGCGGAGCCTTTCGGACCCCGCGCCCAATGGTTCACGGCGCGCCGCATGCGCGCGTTGCAGGCGTTCCGGGCCCAAGGCATTCCGCACCGCCGCGTGGAGGAGTGGAAATACTCCGATCTGCGCAATGCGCTCGAAGCGGAGCGCAATCACGCGCAGAGTGTTCCTGCCGCAGCCGATCCGTTCGCTACGATCCCGGGACCGCGCATCGTTCTCCGCGATGGCCAGTTCGATGCGGCCGGAACAATCGGCGCGGACAGTTTCGAAGTCCAGGATCTCACCAGGCTGGGCGACGATGCGCCGGACTGGATCCGGCGCAATCTGGGACAGGTACTCGCGAACGGCATCGGCGAGGCGTCGCTTGCGTTCATGCGGGGCGGTGTGGCTGTGCGCGTGCCGCGAGGCGCACACGCGCAAATCCATCTCCGCTTTCTCCAGGAGATGGAGACCGTGCATGCGCGGGTGCTCGTGGAACTGGAGGAAGGCGCATCGCTTCTGCTTCTGGAGACGCATGGCCTGACGGGCGACGTGTCAAACATCGGCATGGAAATCGTCTTGCAGCCGGACGCGAAGCTTACGCATTTGCATGTCGCCGCGCCCGCGCCAGACGCAATTCAGGTGGAAGAGATCGGAATCCGCGTGGCGCGGAACGCCCGTTATGAGGCCCATTTCGTGCCGGGTGGCGCAAAGCTGTCCCGGCTTGAGTTGGCCATTGCGCTCGAAGGCGAGGGCGCGGAAGCTGCTCTGTCGGGCGCGGGCGCGCTGTCGGACTCGCTGCACGCGGATATCACGACCCACGTCAATCACATTGCGGCCAAGACTGCGAGTACGCAGCTGTTCAAATATGTCGCAGGCGGACATGCGCGCGCGGTCTATCAGGGCAAGATCAGCGTGCAGAAGGGCGCGGACGGTTCCGACAGCCGCCAGACAGCGAAAGCCGTTCTGTCGGGCGCCCGCGCCGAGGCCGATCTGAAGCCGGAGCTCGAAATCCTTGCCGACGACGTGAAATGCGCCCACGGCGCCGCGGTCGGCGATCTCGATGCCGACTCGCTGTTTTATATGCGCGCGCGGGGCATTCCAGAAGCCGAGGCGCGACAGTTGCTCGTGCGCGGCTTTCTCGAGGAAGCGGTGGCGGATATCGCGCGCGACGACCTGCGCGAGGCCGTGTGGCGTTTCGTCGAAGACGCACTGCCGCGCGCTCTGGAGATCGCGGCATGACTCTTCGGCCGAATTTGAAACTTGCCCAACGCTTCGATGTCGATGCGCTGCGGGACGAATTCGACATCCTGTCGCGCACCGTGCATGGCAAGCCGCTCGCCTATCTCGACAATGCGGCCTCGGCACAGAAGCCGCGCGCGGTGCTCGCCGCGATGGCGGAATTTGCGACGCACGACTACGCCAATGTCCATCGCGGTGTGCACGAACTCTCCGCCCGCGCCACACAGCGCTACGAAGCCGCGCGCGAAACGGTTCGCCGCTTTCTCAACTCCGCGCATCCCGACGAGATCGTGTTCACGAAGGGCGGCACGGAAGCGATCAATCTCGTCTCCTACGCGTTTCTCGCGCCGCGGCTCAAGGCCGGCGACGAAATCATTGTCACCACGATGGAACATCACTCCAACATCGTGCCGTGGCATTTCCTGCGCGAGCGGCAGGGTGCGGTTCTGCGCTGGGTAGATGTCGATGATGACGGTGCGCTTTCCATCGATGCGGTCGATGCGGCAATCGGGCCGCGAACGAAACTGGTCGCGGTCGCGCACATGTCGAACGTACTGGGCACAGTTGCGCCGCTGAAGGAGATCGTGGCCCGTGCGCAGGCGAAGGGCGTGCCAGTGCTGGCGGACGGCTGCCAAGGCGCGGTGCACGAGCGCGTCGACGTCCAGGACCTCGACGTCGATTTCTATGCCTTCACCGGCCACAAGCTATACGGGCCGACGGGCATCGGCGCGCTTTACGCGAAGCGTGCGCACCTCGCCGCCATGCGACCGTTCAACGGTGGCGGCGAGATGATCGCCGAAGTTTCGCGCGAGCAAATTACTTATGCCGCGCCGCCGGCGCGTTTCGAAGCTGGCACGCCGCCGATCGTGGAAGCGGTGGGCCTTGCCGCCGCCATTGACTGGTTTTCGTCGCAGGATCGCCAAGCCGTGGCGGAACACGAGCAGGCCCTGCTCGATCATGCAACATCGGAAATCGAAAAGCTCAATTGGGTGTGCGTCGTTGGCCGCGCGCCGGGCAAGGGGCCCATCCTCTCTTTCGAAACAGCGGGGATGCATGCGCACGATGTCGCCACTATATTGGATCGCGAGGGCGTGGCGGTGCGCGCCGGCCATCATTGCGCCCAACCGCTGATGGAGCGTTTCGGCGTGGCGTCTACGACGCGCGCGTCCTTTGCGCCCTACAACAGCCATGCCGAAGTGGAGGCGTTCGTTGCGGCGCTCGCGAAGGCGCGGAAGATACTGGGCTGAACATGGACGAGTCGCTGCGCGAGCTTTACCAGGAAGTGATCCTCGATCACAGCCGCCACCCGCGCCATTTCGGAGCGCTCGCGGAAGCCACGCACAGGGGCGAAGGTCACAATCCGCTCTGCGGAGATCGGGTGACGGTATACCTGAAACTGGACGGCGACGGGCGTATTGCCGACATATCCTTCGAGGGCAGGGGCTGCGCCATCTCGCAGGCATCGGCTTCTCTGATGACCAATCTCGTCAGGGGCCGCACCGTCGAAGAAGCCGAAGATCTGACGGGCGGTTTCCTGCATCTCGTGAAGGGAGAAAACGCGAACGGTCTCGCGCCCGCTGACCGCGAGACGCTTGACGTCATGGCGGGGGTTTCCGCGTTTCCGATGCGGGTGAAATGCGCGACGCTCGCCTGGCACACCATGCAGTCGGCACTGGAGGGCGGGAGCCCCGCAAAAACCGAATGAACGCCGAGCCGCTTAACCTGCAGCCCCAAATCACGGTGCTCACGCCCGAGGAGCTCGAGGCGTTCACCGCCAAGCTCGTGGCGGCGCTCAAGACGGTGTACGATCCGGAGATCCCGGTGGACATCTACGAACTCGGCCTTATCTACAAGGTCGATGTCGCCGACAACAAGGATGTCGCCGTCGAGATGACGCTGACCGCGCCCGGATGCCCGGTGGCGGGCGAAATGCCCGGAATGGTACAGGGTGCGCTCGAAACCGTCGAAGGAATCGGCAAGGTGAGCGTCAACATGACGTTCGATCCGCCCTGGACGCCGGAGAAGATGAGCGAAGAAGCCAAACTCGAACTGAACATGTACTGACATGACCGCTGCTCCTCAGAACCGACCGCGCCGCGAACGTCCCAAACCGCTCCGCCTGAGCGAAGCGGCGGCGACGCGCCTGCGCGCAATCATGGCGAGCGCCGAAGGCCGCTACGCCGGCGTGCGCGTCGGCGTTACCAATGGCGGCTGCGCCGGCATGAGCTACACCATGGAATACGCGGAGGCCGCCGGTCCCCTCGACGAAGTCGTCGAGGACCAGGGCGTGCGTCTCTTCATCGAGCCCAAGGCCATCCTGTTTCTGCTCGGCACCGAGATGGATTTCGTACGCGACCGGCTCGCCGCCCGCTTCGTATTCAACAACCCGAATCAGACGGCCGCCTGCGGCTGCGGGGAATCCTTCTCCATCACCCCGGCGAAACCGCAATAGCCCTTCCGGAAGACCTCGGCGGACCGGTAGAGGCGGGCCAAGTGTCGGCGCCCGCCCCCCGTGTGTCTTCCGCTCGCAGGCGCTCGCGGCCCTGACCGGCTTGGAGGCCGACCATGGCGAGAAAAGGTGAATCGTCAGGGCAAGACGTGATAGCTGAGTCCAACCACCAGTGCCGGGGAGAACGGGATGCCGGTTTCGATCCGAGAGGTCAGTGCGGACGATGTGCCGGAATGCGGGCACATCTGTTACAACGCGTTCGCGGCCATCGCCGAGGCACACAATTTCGTGCCAGACTTTCCCAATGTCGAGGTCGCGATGCGGCTTCTCGGCGCGCTCATCGGCAGCCCCGGCGTTTACGGCGTAGTAGCGGAACAGGACGGCAGGATCGTCGGCAGCAATTTCCTGCATGAGCAGGACGCCGTTACTGGTGTGGGCCCGATTACCATCGGTCCCACCTCGCAGAACCATGGTTTCGGCGCGCGCTTGATGCGGGCAGTCCTCGAACGCGCGGCCGCCAAAAGCTCCCCGAGCGTGCGGCTGGTGCAGGCGGGATATCACTGCCGGTCGCTATCGCTGTATTCGAAGCTAGGCTTCGAAGTGCGCGAGCACCTTTCCTGTTTTCAGGGATCGCCGATCAGGCGATCCCTCGCAGGCCATCCTGTCCGTGCCGCTGCCGAGGCGGACCTCGAAGCGTGCAATGCGCTGTGCATGCATGTGCATGGCGCGCATCGCGGCGGCGGATTGCAAGCGGCGATGAAACAGGGTGCGGTGCGCGTTGTCGAGCGCGGCGGGCGCATCACCGGTTATGCGACAGGGATCACGTTCTTCGGACATGCGGTGGGCGAATCGACGGACGACGTGAAGGCGCTGATCGCCGCCGCGGATGCGTTTGGCGGGCCTGGATTCCTCGTGCCGTCGCGCAATGGCGAACTGATGCGCTGGTGTCTCGCAAACCGCTTGCGCGTCACACAACCGATGACATTGATGTCGATGGGCCTCTACAGCGACCCCTCCGGCGCCTGGCTTCCGTCGGTTCTGTACTGAAAGGTTCTCCTCTCGGCGCGAAATACACAGCGCCGACTTGACGACGCTTCAGGAACGGAGCGTCTCCGAACGGCCACGGACAAGGCCAGACATCCTTTCGAGTCTCGACATTCGCGCGTCATTCTGCAGCTCTGCAAAAGCGGAGTCGATCTTCAGGGCGATATTGTCTGGTTCATGTTTCTGAACACTGACGGCGAGAAGAGCGAATGCGTTCTCCCCGTCGCCGAGAAGCGCATAGGTTCTGGCCATCTGAAAGGCGGAAACCTTGTTGGTTTGGAAGAATTTGCGCTGCTGCGCCAGCAATGCCCGGAGCATGCCGAATTTTCCTCCCGCGGCGAAACCCTTCATTCCCGCCCTGGCAACAGCTTCGCCCACCTCGTCGTGCGAGGCATTCGAGAACAGCGCAGCTTCGCGCAGGTAATGGCGGTAGTCGCCGCGCGCAAGCGCGATATCGGAAAGGTAGAGGTGGGCGGAGGCGAACAGCGGATTGTCGGTCTCCAGTTGCGAAAGTTCTCTGTACGCCTCCTCCGTTTGTCCGGCGTGAAAAAGGATCAGAGCCCTGTCGGCAGGAATGGCGATGGATTCGGGATCCAGCGCGCGAGCCAGTTCGATCTCCCTGGCTGCTTTTCTGAAATTGCCGAGCGCGAGCAGCGTGGTGGCGTACCAATGATGGGCGAGGGCGTTGTTGGGGTCGAGCGATATCGCGCTCGAAAATTCCGCCAACGCCACATCTGTCTGTCTGGCACCGTAGAATTTAGCAAATCCGAGCGCCGCATGGGCTTTCGCCAGATCGGCATTCAGTACGATCGCCCGCCCCGCAGCCTGGATCGCAAGTGGGTATAGCCGATCCGATGTGTCTTTGCTGAATTCATGCTCCACGTCATAAGCGGCGGCCAGTTCCGCATAGGCGGGTGCAAAGTTCGGATCGTGGGTGATGGCAGCCTTCAGATCGTCGATCGCCCTCTTCAGGCCGCTCGGCGTTCGGGACTGCCACTCATGAAGCCCCGACCGGTATAGCTCCGTCGCAACCGGACTGGGGCTTCGGACGTCGACCGGGTTCGCTGCCGCGCCCTGAAAGTGTTGGACGGACGATATGAGCCCTGCAACAAGCAGCAGGGACATCGCCCACAGGATCGGCGCGGGAACGGCCGCCATCCGGAACCACGGCGTCGCGTGCCGCTTCACTCCGTCCCTTGGCGTTTTGCGGCCGGAATTGGATTCGCCGGTGGCGCCGCGCGAACTGTTCAGCCACGCCGACAGCTCTTCCGAATAGGCAAATACCGAGGGCTGGCCGTCTCCAGGAACGCGCCTTACGGGCAGGCCACGAGTGCTCTCCCAGCGCCGGACAGTACGTTGATCGCGGGCGAGAAACGTCGCGATTTCCTTCCAGCCGTGAAGGCGCGTTCGTTCCGGTTGTGGCTCCCTCCGGTCGATCATCCGCCCCCGCCGAAACGAAAATGTACCGTGGAAGGATTAGCATGGCGGATTCAGCGGCGCAAAACCGCTAGGCCCGCGGGTGCCCGGATGCCAAACGGTGCTGTGGCCCGCAGATCTCCGCAATTGTCCGCAATTGTCCGCAGCCCGAATCCGAAGCTTCGTGGATATGTTCGGCGCGTCCTGCAAATCCCTCGACCCCTTGGGACTGCCGAAACTGGAGCTTCAAGTGAACCCTGCGCGTGACTTCATGCTGACCGCCACGCTGGCCTGTGTGATTGCGGCGTTGTCGTCCCCTGTTGCCGCAGGTCAATTCGACAGACACGCTCACGCGAAACTGGCTTCGGATTGGCCTCAGTTCGGGCTGGACGGCGGCCATAGCGGCTACTATCAAGGTGAAACACCCATTGGAAAGAAGAACGTTGATCAGCTCCAGCTGGGCTGGTCGACCACGGTTGTGCAGTCCGGCGGCATCGTGGAGAACAACGGCACGCTCTATGCCGATTCCGATTCGGATGGAAATCTTTATGCGGTCAGGGCCAAAGATGGATCTCAGCTTTGGTCGGTACCGATGCTCGGCGGCGGCACCACCTTCGACCCGGTACCCGCCGTCGCAGACAAGATGGTCGTGTCACTGTGTTACGGCACCGTGAACGGCGTCGCAGGTACCGGATTGTGCGGCGTTCGAGCCTCCGACGGCGGCGGAGCTTGGCAGCAGATTTGCGGAAGTTGCGGCGTGCAGAATTCACCATCGGTTGACGGAAGACTCGCCTTCTACCAATACCTCTCGTCCAACGGTCAGACTGTTACACCCGAGCTCAATGCGGTGAATGTGAAAACAGGAAAGATCGTCTGGCAATATTCCTCGCCCTATCACTGCGTCGATGTCGGCCAGGGTGGAACCCTGCCGGTGCCCGTCGCCAACGGCCATGTCTATGCACCACTCGGCTGCCTCGGCAAGCAGCAGGACAAGACAGGCATCTGTGCTCTGGAAGAGAGCAACGGAACGCCGGACTGGTGCACCGACGTCAACGATCAATATGCTTCGGACCTCGAATCGCAGGGAACCGTTTATGCGATCACGTGCTGTAACAATGGCGGAGTCGCCCAGGTCATGGCGATCGATGAGGGCAGGGGCGCCGTCAAATGGGCTAATCTCCTGCCCGGGGGAACGAACGGCGGCGTTCATTATGCCGTGGCAAACGGCATCCTCTATGTCGTGATGCAATTTGCCGGGATCGAGGCAATCTCGGCCAAGACCGGTGCCCTGCTCTGGAATCAGACAAACAATGTCGGCGCTGCCGTTACGGTCGCCAACGGCGTCCTTTATACCTATACACGCCAGGCCCTGTCAGCACTCGATGCCAAGACCGGCGCGAACATATGGCAAAGCAACGAAGGCAACGGCAGCAGCTTTGCCACGCCGATCATCGTGGGTGGTACGATTTACACGAGTTGCTACAATCTCTGTTCCTATAATCTGCCATAGGGGTTCTCAGCCCGAGCGGGGCGAGACCCGGCCGCGTCTCGCCTCGTGCGGGTTCAGATGCGGCGACGACATAGATCATAGGCCGCCTCCCGTCCCGCTACGAGTGGGTTGGTACGGCGACAGCTAATGCATTTGCCCTGCCGGAATTCGAACTGCGGTGCTAGTGATTCCTGTCTGACATTTGAATCCCGATTAGGATTCCCCAGCTGCGGCGGACGTGCGAGTCTGGCGCATGCGAACGGGAATATCCATCACGGTGAAAGCTTCGGACCGCAAGCGGCTGAAGGCAATTTTGCAGAACCGCAACGCGCCGCAGAAGCATGTCTGGCGG
>DASXYZ010000054.1:0-1760 GCA_036502185.1 Rhizomicrobium sp. | reverse complement strand
ACTTGACGCCAGCATCGGGGCGTCAGGACCACACGACTTCGCCGTACGCGATAACGTCGCTCGTCCGCGCGTCAAAAAACGCGCGACGACGCTGCCGCGTCCACCGCATCCCATCCCGCGTAAATGACGATCATGATACGCCCCTCGTTCGGGACGGGACAGCGAGGGATATGCGAGTGATTTGCCGGACAAGAAAAGTGAGAAATGTTCGCTGGCGGACTGAAAAAACCATTGCCTGCCGGGGCAAATCAGCGGCCAGGGCGCCGAACCGGGACGCCGTGGAGACGAAACGGACAGGGCGCTTCAGGATTCGCGACGGAGGGTATGACCTGCGATAATCGAGCGATAACGAAGTAGCCCGGATTGAGCGCCAGCGAAATCCGGGGAGGCGGCGGAAACCCCGGCGGCGACGCCGTTCCCGCATTTTTACTTCGTGCAATCCGGGCTACAGCGCACTGATGGTGACGTAATATCCGTCGGGATCGCGGAGCGAAAACTCCACGGTTCCGGTGTTGGGATTGACATGCGGCTCTTCTTCCAGCCGGCTGACCAGCGCGCGCGCCCTCGGCAAACTGACGTCGAAATTGTCGACCCGGAAGAACAGCAGCAGGCCGTTGCCAGGCGTAGCGTGGTTGGGGCTTGTCAGCGAGGGATGCTCATGGGCGCCCCATTCGTGAAGACAGAGCAGGACCGTTCCATCGGTATCGACGATTTGCCCGAAATAATCGTGGGCAGGAGCGGTCTCCGCCAGGCCCAGCAGCGACTGGTACCACTTGAAACTCGCGGGTACGTCGGCAACGCCAATGATGGTCCATGTGCGCCTCATGGATTCCTCCGCGGCCTGAAAATCGTTAGCAGAAGGGGATGGCTATTTCACCATTCCCGCCAATATCGTTGCGAGCTTTTTGTTCCCTTCAGGATTCAAATGCAGGTGGTCGGGCAGCGCCATGCCGGGCTGCCTCAGCACCGAGACATAAAGCCCCATCGCATCGACGATCCTGATGCCGCGCGCCCTTAATTTGCTCTTGATCGCCGCAATATTTGCCGCAGCTCCGGCGGAGCCGCCGATCAGCCTGCGGGCGTCATTGTGTCCGCTGATGGTCAGGATGACGATCCTGGTGCCCGCAGGCACGGCGCGATCGACGCGCGCCAGCTCTTCCGCGGTGGTCTCGCCGTTGACGCCGGCGTTGACGACATGAACCTGAGAACCGCGCGCACGCAGCATGCTCTCCAGCACGGACGACCACATTTCGTTCTCGGCGACATGCCCGCGCGCCGCGCTATGGCCGAGTGCCACGATTTGCGCCGAAGCAAAACCGCTCGAGGCGAGAATAACGCCGGTCAGGATCACCAGAAAGCAGCGCGCGCTCAAGCAATTCATATTGGCCCCGCCGGCTTGCATCGGGCTCAACCGATGATGGCTCTTCTAAACACTCATAGGGCCCGGTTGTCGAGCCGTCGAGCAGTAACCCAACAAGTTCAGCGCTTCGCGGCGGGTCCTGCCTGCTTCGCCGGCACCGGATCGGTTTGCACCTTGCAGCTTGCGGCAGCGAGCGAGGCTTGCACCAGCGGCATCATGCCGGGCTCGGCGGCGAGCGCCTTCAGCACGATCAGGCCGGTCGAGGTCGGCGAATCGATGATCAGGCGGTCGGCCGCCGTGATGTCCTCGTCTTCCGGCAGATCGGCATGCTGGGCCTCGGTCATCAGATTGAGTTCGATCACCTTGCGTCCCGCCGAGCGGTCGTTGATCGCGTAATAGG
>DASXYZ010000053.1:0-12313 GCA_036502185.1 Rhizomicrobium sp. | reverse complement strand
CCATGTTGCGGGTGTCCGAAATCAGATTGCCGCTGGATCATGGGCCGGACGCGCTGAAGAGCGCGCTGCTCAGGAAACTGCGGGTTACGGCGACGGAGTTGACGCGTTTCGCCGTGTTCAAGCGCGGCGTCGACGCGCGCAAGAAATCGGCGATCACGTACGCCTACATCGTGGACGCCGAAGTCGGCGACGATGCCGATGTGCTACGGCGGGTGAAGAACGATCCGCATGTGACGCGCACGCCGGATCTGGAATATCCAGGTGCCGCGCGCGCGCCGTCGGCGCCGTTCCTTAGGCCGATCGTGATCGGCGCGGGGCCGTGCGGTCTGTTCGCGGCGCTGATCCTGGCGCAGGCGGGATACCGGCCGATCATCCTGGAGCGCGGCAAGGCAGTGCGCGCGCGCACCAAAGATACCTGGGCGCTGTGGCGCAATGGCGTGCTCGATCCCGAATCGAATGTGCAGTTCGGCGAAGGCGGCGCGGGCACGTTCAGCGACGGCAAGCTGTACAGCCAGATCAAGGATCCGCGGCATCTGGGGCGCAAGGTGCTGACCGAGTTCGTGAACGCGGGCGCGCCGGACAACATCCTCACCGAGGCGCATCCGCATATCGGCACCTTCCGGCTGGTGACGATGGTCGAGAACCTGCGCAAAACGATAGATTGCCTGGGCGGCGAGTATCGCTTCGGGTGTCGTGTAACAGCTCTCGACATCGACGCGCGCCGACAGGTGCAGGGCGCGGTGCTGGCGAGCGGCGAACACATCGCGACAAACCATGTCGTGCTGGCGCCGGGGCATTCGGCGCGCGACGTGTTCCGGATGTTATTTGATTGCGGCGTGGACATCGAAGCCAAGCCGTTCTCCATCGGCTTTCGCATCGAGCATCCGCAATCGCTCATCGATCATGCGCGCTACGGCCGGACGATCCCGCAGCTCGGCGCGGCGGAGTATCGCCTGGTGCATCATGCCGCGAATGGTCGATCAGTCTACAGTTTCTGCATGTGCCCGGGCGGGACGGTAGTAGCGGCGACATCGGAAGAAGGCCGCGTCGCGACCAACGGCATGAGCCAGTACTCGCGCAAGGAACGCAACGCCAATGCCGGCATCGTGGTCGGCATTACGCCGGAAGATTATCCCGGGCATGTGCTGGCCGGGATCGAGCTCCAGCGCAAATGGGAGTCGCGCGCGTTCGAAGCGGGCGGGAGTAATTACCAGGCGCCGGGGCAGCGCGTGGGCGATTTCCTGGCCGGGTGGGTTTCGACGGCGCTGGGCGCGGTGACGCCATCCTATCGGCCCGGCGTGCATCTGACCGATTTGTCGGATTGCCTGCCGGATTATGCGATCGCGGCGATCCGCGAAGCCATTCCCGCATTCGGGCGGCAGATCCCGGGCTTTGCGATGGAGGACGCGATCCTGACGGGCGTGGAGACGCGGACCTCGTCGCCGATCCGCATCAGGCGCGGCGCCGGTTTCGAAAGCCCGAACACCACCGGCCTCTATCCCGCGGGCGAAGGCGCGGGCTTTGCCGGCGGCATCCTGTCGGCGGCCGTCGACGGCATCAAAGTCGCGGAAGCGGTGGCACGTTCGATTGCGGATCAGCTGTGCGGCCGCTGAGCGCGCAGAGCCTACTCCGCCGCCGGCAGAAGCCTTCCGCGCTCCTGCTCCAGGGCGTCGGCCATATGGTCGTAATCTTCGGCAAGGATATTCAGCTTGCCGATCGTTTCTACGTGCTGCCAGCCGTGGCCACCACCCGCAATTCCTCGGCGTAGTGGCGGTACCGCATGGCCCGTTCCCGATGAGATTCCATATCGCGCCCCCTCCGATCGCCAATGTCGGGCTGCAGAGTTAACGCACGGGACGGAATTGGTTGCAATGAGGCGGCGCCTGCCCGGAGGGCGATCAAACCCCACCGACCCCGCCGAGGCGCGCAATAATGACGCCGTGCACCGTCACCGGGTACAAATGGCGAGCTAACATATTATACGTCTGTTTTCCGCCGCCGTGCGCGCAAACCGATGAAATCAGTAATTACGACGCGTCCGCTCCGGCACCGGCGGGAAAGTTCCCCGGCCAGGAGGATGCCGGCCCGGCGCTTGCAAATTCCGCGCAGCGCTTGAGTTGGGGCTGTTTCGCACTATATCTCGCGGGGAGGCGTTGCCGCGAACCGCTGGTCCATGGCGGGCGGCCCCGCGGGAAACACCAGCCCAAGCGTCGTGCAGCAGCCTGTCGCATCGCGCGCGCAACACCTGAAGGAGACCGACGCCTTGGAAATTACCATCTATCACAATCCGAATTGCGGCACCTCGCGCAACGCCCTCTTTGCCATCCGCGCAGCGGGCTACGAGCCGCGAATTCTCCCGTATATGCAAACGCCCCTGTCGCGCGAGGCCATCGCCGCACTCGCCAGCCAGATGAAAGTCCCGGTGCGGAGCATCGTGCGGAAGAAGGAACCGCTGTTCGCGGAACTCGGCCTCAACGGCAAGGATGTCAGCGAGGAAGAGTTGCTCGACATACTGGCCACGCACCCGATCCTGCTCAACCGTCCGATCGTCGTGGTTCAAAACGGCGAGAAAACAACCGCCCGTCTGTGCCGTCCGAGCGAGACCGTCAAGGAGCTGATCGCGGCGGAGAGTGCGCGGCCGTGACGTCGGGCGATGCCTTTCGACTGAGCCGGATCGAGGCCGAGGGCTGGAACGCGGCGCGGCGCGTGCCGCTCGCGGCGCTCTCGCAGCTCGACAGCGAGAAGATCACGGCGCTCAACCCTTATACCAGCGATCCCGAACAGGCGCGCTGGAACACCGGATTCGCAAACGCCCTCACCCACTGGCACCGCTAAGACGGCGAATACAGGCAACCGCCTGTCGCCGGAGGCGCGACGTGGGGCGGCATCGGGATAAATAACGGTGCATCGCCGATCGCTCCCGTGCTGTCGAATATTTCCCAACCCCGTTCGTCGAGTCGCGCCGACCGGCCCTGTCAAACAGCGCCCGAACCCTGCCACGCGGCTCGCTTGCAAATGAGCCGTAATCACGGGCACATATGGGGCCGTGGGATATTGCACGCGCCTTGCAGCCACCTATGTCGCGCTTCTCGCGATATTTCTGCATGGCCTGATCCCGGCGGGCTGGATGCCGTCGGGGGGCGGCGCGCCGATCACGATCTGCGCGATGGACGGAGCGGTTCACCTTGCGGCCGCCCGCTCGAACGTTGGGCACAAGCAGTCACCCGGCGATCAGCATCGCCAGGAAGTTTGCCCCTTCGCTGCGGCCCCGCATTTCTCGACGCCCGTAATCGCCGCAACAATCCCGGCGCCCGCGCAATATGCGATAGCGGTCACCGGCGCCGCGCACCGCACCTTCCGCTTTGCAGCCCGGCCTTATTCTCTCCAGCCCCCCCGCGCACCGCCCCAAAGCGTAACGGCCTGATTTTTTTCGCGACTCCGCCTCAGCGGCGGACGTCCGGTCGTTCACGTGTTTTCGGGGACTTTCATGTCCATCGTTCCAATCGCCGCCCGCAGCGCGCCATCGGCGGAACGCTGCGCAATCGCTGCCGGCCTGTTATCGCTCTCCTGGACGGCGGGGGTCATGCCGGCGTTTGCCCAATCCGACAGCCAGCCGGAAACCGTCGTCGTCACTGCGACCCGGTCGGCGACCGCGCTCGGCAACGCGCCGCAGAGCATCAGCGTCATTTCGGGCGAGCAGATCGCCAGCACGCCGGCGCAGGGCCTGGACGACATCCTGCGCGATGTGCCCGGCATGGTGCTGACCAATATCGGGCCCGATGCCGGACACCCGACGGCCTACAATGAGGGCATGCGCGGCCTGCCGACCACGGAGACGCGCATGCTCGTCATGGTCGACGGCATTCCCGTCAACGATCCGTTCTTCGGCTACATCCAATGGAATTTGGTGCCGCTGAACAACATCGACCGCGTCGAGATCGTGCGCGGCGGCGGTTCGCCCCTCTGGGGCAATACGGCAATGGGCGGCGTGGTGAACGTGATCACGCGGACGCCGGCGGCGAACGAACTCGGTATCGCGGCCGGGGGCGGAAATTATGGCAGCTATGACACCAGCATTTTCGGAACCTATGTTCCCGACAGATGGATGGCGCTCAGCCTCGACGGCGCCTTTCGCGGCACGGACGGCTATCAGACCACGCCGGCGACATGGACGAGTTTCGGCACGCTCAATCTGCGCTCGCCGCTCTATTCGCCGACCGGCAACGCCTCACGGAATGTCGGCCTCCGGGCCGATTTCACCCCGGGCGACGGCCTGACCGGATTCGTGAATTTCCATTACGGCGCCAACGACCAGGTGCTTTCCACGCCCATCGGGGTCGATACGCAGGAGCTTCTGACCTTCGACGGCGGCTTCACGAAGAATTTCGACGGCGCGACGAACCTGACCGGAACCTATTTCCACAACGACAATCACTTCATCACCAACAACCCGCACCTCCTGACATTCACTACGGAATATAATTCGAACGTCCACGTCACCACCGCGAGCGACAATGGCGCGTCGCTGGTGCTGACGCATGACATGACGGACTGGCTGAAATCGGTGAGCATCGGCGGCGACGTGCACCAGATCGCCGGGCACGATATCGCGAACTACTACGCGCCGGCGGGTGGCCTCGCGGCGCCCACCATTACCGGCGGCGGCGATCAGCTGTTCGCGGCGGGCTTCGCGCAGGCAAAGATCGTTCCCGTCGAGCCTCTGCAGATTCTCGGCAGCATCCGCTACCAGTATTACCTGGGCAGCAACGGCATCGACACGTTTCCACCCGGCTTTGCCGACATTCCGGACGAAACAAAATACCGCTTCACGCCACGGGTCGATGCAAAATACACGCTGGATGACGGCTTCGCGGTGCGGGGGGCTTATTACCAGTCTTTCCGCGCGCCGACGCTGGATCAGCTCTATCGCACCTATGCGGACACCGCTGCGGGCATCTATGAGGGCAATCCGCTACTGTCGCCGGAATCGCTGCAGGGCGAAGAAGCCGGATTCGACTTCACGAATTCAAGCATCCGCAACCAGTTCACGCTCTACAACAGCACAATCAGCAATCTGATCACGCAGCGGACGCTCCAGCCCTCGGAATATCCAAATATCCTTGGCGTGACCTGCGGTTACGATCAGCAGACCTTCACCTATCTGACCTGCACGCGGAACATCAATTCCGCCTCGGCGGTGGCAAGGGGAGTCGAGGAAGAGCTGACATGGGATATGGGCAGCGGCTTTTCGAGCATCTGGACCTACACCTATGCCGACTCGCATTATACGTCGAGCCCGTATGACCCGACGGCGGTCGGCGAACGGCTCGAAGGCGTGCCGATGCACAACGCGAGCGCGTCGCTGAGCTATACGGACAGTTCGGGATGGCGCGCGGCCGCCGTGCTTCGTTACATCTCGAAGAGCTTTGGCGACGCCCACCCGGCCGACGGATTGATACAAAATGGGCATTTCACCGTCGACATTTCCGGCAGCTACGATCTCACCGAACATCTCACGGCCTATGCTGCGATCCAGAATCTCTTCGGTGCGCGTTATATTGCGACGAATGGCGGAGGAGTCCCGATCCTGGGCACGCCGTTCGAGGTCATGAGCGGCCTGCGGCTGAGGCTGGAGTAGGACGATGGGCGCATCGACATCCCGGCCCCGTTATTACGGCCTGCTCTGGCGCTGGCATTTCTTCGCCGCGCTGATCGTCGTTCCGTTTGTCCTCTGGCAGGCCACGACGGGAACACTCTATCTGTGGTCCGAATGGTGGATGGACCGCGCCTATCCCGCGATGCGCTTCGTGCCCCCGTCCGCCGGACACGCGGCACCCGGCGCACAGATTGCGGCGGCGCTCGCCGATCTTCCCGTCGGCCCCCCGGCAGCTAACAAACACGGCGCACCTCGCATGGGCATGGCCATGGCGCCGGGCGGCATGACGATGGCGATGCCGATGGCCAACACTTCGGGACAGCCGGCGGTGCTTGGAATTCTCCTGCCCGACGATCCCGCGCGCAGCACGACGGTGTTGATGCAAAATCCGTCCGGCCTGCCCTACCCGATATTCGTCGATCCGCACACGGCGCGCGTGCTTGGCCGCTTGCCGGCCGTCGACTGGCTTCCCGGATGGAGCCGGTCGCTGCATGGCGGCTGGCCGCTCGGCAAAGCCGGCAGCTGGCTGCTGGAGCTCGGCGATTGCTGGGCGATCGTGATGATCCTGACCGGCTTTTATCTGTGGTGGCCGCGGAAGCGGAAATTCCCCCAGGCGCTATGGCCGCGATTCCATCTCGGCACGCGGATCATGCTGCGCGATCTTCATTCCGGCGTGGCAGTGATCTTCTCGCTGGTATTTCTTTTCTTCCTGATCAGCGCGCTGCCGTGGACGAGCTTCTGGGGCGGCGAAGTGCTCAGGCGCATCGAAACCGTCACCGGCCAGTCAAGCCCCGTCCCCTTCTCGAATGGCGGCGCCGCGCCACAGCAGATCCTGCAATCGTCAGAAGCATTGGATGTAGCGGTGCGCGAGACCCGCGCGCGCGGTGTGAAAGGTACTCTGGACATCCGCCTCGCGCCATCGGACGGCGCGGGGTGGTGGCTCGCCAATGTCCGCACGCGCCAGACGGATCATACTTTGCAGGCCGCGCCGGATACCGGCCATCTCGCTGCCGATTTCACCAATGACCGGCTTCCCGCAATTCCGCGATTTGTTGCTTTTGGAATTCACGTCCACCAGGGCGATTTCGGCGTGGCCAATCTGTGGCTGAATACGTTGTTTGCGCTCTCGCTCGTCTGGCTGGCGGTCACGGGCATAACATCGTGGTGGAGAAGGCGTCCTTCGGGGAAACTCGCCGCGCCGCCGCGAACCGACACACGCTGGCCCGTCGGGTTGCGGGCCGGTGCCGTTTTTATGGTGCTCCTGCTGCCCATATTCGGGCTGTCTGTCATTTTGCTTGTGACAGGCGATGCCATCCTTCGCCGAACGCTGCTACAGGGTTCATCGGCATGAGGCTCCGGGATGCCGCTAATACTCCGGCCGGATAATCCCAACTAATGCGTCCAGACCGTCGGTCAGCGCGGCGGGGCCGGGTTGCAGGATGATGGGCGATTTGATCTCGTGCACGCGTCCGGTGCGGACCGCGGGAATAACATCGAACTCGGTGCGGGCAGCAACTCTGGAAGGACTGAACTTCTTTCCGCACCACGATCCGATGATAATGTCGGGAGCTGCGGCAATAATTTGATCGATTGTGACAATGCGCCCCGTCGCGGATTTGCCCGTCGCCAGCTCAGGAAAAATATCGGCGCCGCCCGCGATCGCGATCAGCTCCGATACCCAATGGATACCGGAGATCATCGGGTCGTCCCATTCCTCGAAATACACTTTCGGCCGCGCAACCGCGCCGTCCGCTTCACCGCGCACATCTTCGAGCCGCTTCGCAAGCTGCATCACCAGCGCCTCCGCACGCTGCCCGGCGCCGACGAAACATCCCACCTTGCGAATCATGTCGAGAATGCCGGCGATGCTGCGCTGGTTGAAGGCATGCACCTCCACGCCCGCACGTATCAGGCCCGCAACGATATCGGCCTGCAGATCCGAGAATGTCAGCACGAGATCGGGATCGAGCGCGAGGATCTTCGGAATATGGTAGTGTCCTAATTTGAATTTTTGCAGGGGTAAGCGCGGTGGAGGGCGACAATTGCGAGACCCAAAGCGTCGCCCGATCTCTTTTTAGGATTTTCCCGCAAATATTTTTCAATCGCCGACCTCATATCCAAAGCATTCGACTCGGGCGGCAAGCAAATCGAAAAGGTCGTCTTTGCCGCTACCTTTTGCAGGGTGTATCCGTCCCGGAGGCCTGCCATGTAAACGAAACAGGACGCCTGATCGACAGGGGCGGTACTCGTAACGCAAGAACGGTAAAGTTCGGTTCCCGTCATCCCGGCTTTTGCTTCGTTGACGGCGAGAAGCAGGATCGCTCCGACTACTAGCGCCCTCATTTTGCCTTCTCCTCCGCCACGATAGCCGCCCTAACCGCGTCCTCGGGACTCTTGATACCCCCTAAGTGCAGGATGGCATAGAAGCGCCGATTTTGGCTTCCCTCTATTGGCGATGACCACGCATAGGCGCGGGAAGCCTTCGCGTTCCCCGCCAGATCGAAAACTGCGACGGTGCCATCCCAGACGGTTTGCCCCGCATGGGTTTCCTTCACGGGCACCGATTCCACATATGACGCGATCCCGCCATGCGTCCGCTCGACCGCAAGCTTGAGTTCGGAAGGGGCGACTTCGATCAAGTGTCACACTCAAATGGACTGGAATTCGTGACCATGTTATAGGCACGACGGTAGCCGCGCTGCCGGGGAACGATCCCGGCAACGCAGCCTTAACCGCCTACGTTTTTAAAATGCGGTCTTTCCGCACTAAGCATCAGCCTCCCTTCGAGGTTGGCCCGGCTAGGGGCTTGGATGACGGGAGTGACCCGCCGTTAATGGGCCACGGTAGTGTCACGACTGCCGTGGCCCAATTTCTTTACCGATGACGGTCACGTCTATCTTTCCGTCACCCTTGTAGATCAGCATAAAATTCTGTGCGGCAGCCTGTAGCCACGCTGCGCGGCCTTCGATTGTCCAAAGCGTCCCTGGTTCAGGTAGCGTGGCGAGTAGCCCTTCGATGAAGGGATGAAATCGCCCGCCGCCGCCGCCAGAGCCGGTTCTGCGATAGGTGTCCGGCTCTCGCGGCGCAGGTGATCCGGCATCGGCTGTTTCGATTTCAAGGGTTTCTGCCGCAGATTCGGGCGCGGCCGAAGTGATTTTTGGCCGAACAAGGCGATCCTCACCGCTGTTGAAAAATCCAGCCTGTCGCGCAGAACGTTGAAATATCTGCCGGGCCTTCTCTGCCTGCGGAGTTGTGACGCCAAGCGCGATCATTTCGCGCTCCAGCGCCTTCGTTGGCGGCAGCAACTTGCCGCGATACTTTTCATAAATCTGGGAATACAGACTGATGTTAAGGAACGCCGTTGCCTTGGCTTCGGCTTCTGATTCCGCCGAAAGGTAGCGCGCGCCAAGATCGGTGAGTTTCACTGCCGAAATGCCATCTTTCTCTATGAAGCCGAACATTCGGGCGGCGGAATTCTTGAGTCTAAATGACCCGCTCATAGTCACGTTGAGTTCGGCTGCGAGTTCATCAAGGGGGCATGAACCCAATCCGCGGCGGGCATAAACCTTCTCCGCGACCTCGGCGGCAGCTTCAATGTCAAAATTTGGGAACTCAATTGTGGATTGTTGGCGCTTGGCGGCGACGTCGTTACCGGCGCCCACCGTAGCCTTGGCCTTGCCAAAGTCTACCTTTTCGCCTGTCATATAGGCATCCTCCGTCTTCCGGAAAGGCGAACGTTTTAGCAACGTGTTGTCGTTCCGACTCGTGTTATCTCATTTCCGGTAACATCGGTCAAGCGCCTCCCGTATCCGGCAACAGTCGGTAACTTGGCGTGGTATTAACCCCTGCTTGCCTTCCTGATTTCGCGCTCCATGTGCGCTACAAGAGTTCGAAAGCGCCCAATACGTTCGTTGGCCAAATCTCTAACCGCGCGCTCCCACCCTTCCGGCGGCGATCTGTAGGCTGTGGAATTCTCCGCTGCGCGAGCTTGTCGTAGCGACTGGACGGAAACACCCATATCCCCAGCCAAATCTTGCAACGTAATGGATGAAAGGAGTGCATCGGTAGCCTTCTGAAAATTCATAGTGCTTCCCTATTGGCGTGATCGGTATTTTGTATATTGTCACATATACAACGTCAAGACAGAGATTGAGCCATGAATCTCACCCCTCTCGCCCGCCGCACACAGATCATCAACTGTCTGGTCGAAGGCAATTCGATCCGGTCCACAGAGCGGATGACCAACACCCACCGGGATACGGTCGTGCGACTGATGGTCGAAGTCGGCGAGGGTTGCCAGCGCCTCATGGACGAAAAGATGCGCGACCTTTCGTGCCGGCGCATTCAGTGTGATGAGATTTGGAGCTACGTGCGCAAGAAGCAGGCACGCTTGATGCCGGGCGAAAGCGTCCGCGCTGGCGACTTCTGGACGTTCGTCGCAATCGACCCGCAAACGAAGCTGGTCCCGTCCTATCTGGTCGGAAAGCGTACGCGCCTCAATGCAATCGAGTTCATGGGCGATCTTTCGGAACGCCTCGCAAACCGCGTGCAGATTTCATCGGATGCGCTGCGATCCTATGTGGATGCGGTTGAATTGGCTTTCGGTGCGGATGTCGATTACGGGCAAGCGATAAAATCGTACGAGGCAGAACGTATTGGCGCAGGCCGCTACAGCCCCCCAAAGGTGGTCAGTCAGGAGAAGATCGCGGTCGCGGGCTCGCCTGACTTTGCCCACATTTCGACCAGCTTAATCGAGCAGCAGAACCTGACCATGCGCATGTCCATGCGCCGGTTCACCCGCCTGACCAATGGCTTCAGCAAGAAGGTCGAAAACCTGAAGGCCGCAGTCAGCCTGCACTTTGCCCATTACAATTTGGTGCGCCTGCACCGGACCACGCGGGTTACGCCTGCCATGGCGGCGGGGGTATCGGACCGGCTATGGTCGCTTGAGGAACTGGTGGAGCGGACTTCGCGATAAGGGTGTTGCGATGAACTTCTGGTATTTGAGGCTAGATTTTCAGGCCGGCGACCGACCCGGCGATGCACGGGCCCGCATTCGGCTTGCGGACAGCGGCGAGAGCGTCGCCCCACAGGTAATGGGTTCGTCTGAACTAGATGCGCAGGTAGATCAAATGCACGCGGAATTGGAAGAGATTCGAAAGCAGGGGCGCGCCAGTTTTGCCGACGCAAAGGCAGGATGGTTCGCGAGAAAAAACTCAAATTAGGACACTACCCGGAATATCGGCACTGATGAAAGCCGAGACGCGCGGCTTTTCCTTACGCGCGCGCGGCGGCCGCACCGTGTAACCCGAGATGCCGACGATGCGCCGTTCCTCACCGAGGAGATAAATGGTCTCGGTGGTTTCCTCGGTGAGACAGACTATCCGTTCGGCGGGGAACATAGGGTGCCGCTGTTACTTACGTAGCCGCGGGGATGAGAATAGCGCGGGCTGTCTGCAAGTGGAATATTGCGGGATGCTGCACATCCCTCTTGCAAGGGACCTGCCGATCGCGGCTCGCCGAATGCGTTACAATTGAACGCGAAGCGTTGACCGGGCGTTTGCACTGATGAAATGTTCCCGCCCAAAGCGGAGCGCGTTCGGGCAACGGAGTGAAATTCATGTTTCGAGAGAGTACGGCTGCGCTTCTGCTCACGCTTGTCGCCACGACTGCCCGGGCCGCGGACGCACCCGGGCAGCGCTTCGCCATCCCGGTCGCGAGCCTGCCCAGGCCTTTCGCAACGCCCGCGGTCGATGAGACGTCGAAAATCGTGCCGAGGCCGGCAGGCGCGCTTCCCAGGGCGCCCGACGGGTTTGCTGTCTCGGTCTTTGCGGCAGACGTGCAGAATGCCCGGTGGATGACCGTCGCGCCCAACGGCGATGTGTTCCTGGCAGAGTCCGATCCGGGAAAGGTCGTGGTGTTGCGCCCTTCGTCAGACGGCGCGCGCGCGGCGCGGATTTCGACCTACGCATCTGGATTTGCGCAGCCGCACGGGCTCGCGATTCACGACGGCTCGCTCTATGTCGCCGACACAAAATCGATCTGGAAGCTTCCATACAAAGATGGTGCGCTGAAAAACACCGGGAAACGTGTGCATGTGGCCGATACGACGCCCGCCATGGGCGTGGGACATTTCACCCGCGACATCGTTTTCGATTCCGGTGGCGATCTGTTTCTTACGATCGGCAGCAAGGACAATCTCGCCGAAAACCCGCTGCCCTATGCGAGCGTGCAAAAGGTCAACCCGAACGGAACTCTGACGACTTTCGCCAGCGGCCTGCGCAATCCCGTCGGCATTGCGTTTTATCCGGGTACGGACAATCTCTATGTGACGGTGAACGAGCGCGACGGATTGGGCGACAACCTGCCGCCGGATTATCTCACGCAGATCCATCGGGGCGACTTCTTCGGCTGGCCTTATGCCTATACCGGCCCGCATCCGGATCCCACTTTCGGGTCCAAACACCCCGATCTCGTCGCCAAAGCCAGAACGCCGGATGTACTTTTTCAGGCGCATTCGGCGCCGCTGGGGCTGGTCTTTTATAATGGCGACCAGTTTCCCGCCGAATACAAAGGCGACGCCTTTGTGGCTTTGCACGGCTCGTGGAATAGCGCCCATCCCACCGGCTACAAGGTCGTGCGGATCCATTTCGCAAA
>DASXYZ010000052.1:0-56028 GCA_036502185.1 Rhizomicrobium sp. | reverse complement strand
AGCTGGCCGATCGTCGCCGCCACATACATGCTGATGCGCGGCGATTATGCGGCGGACCGGAACCGCGCGGTACTGAAATTCCTCGACTGGGCGTTTCGCGGCGGCCAATCCCAGGCGGAAAAGCTTGACTACGTTCCGATCCCCGATGATACGGCCAAGCAGATCGAAGCTGCTTGGGCGCGCGAGCTCAAGGCGTGGCCTTGAACGCGCCGCATAAGGACCGCCCGACTCCCCTTGGGCGGGCGGCACCTTGTATCGACTCGAATCCGGTCTTGCTGTACGAACCGGGAAAGTCGGGCATTCCATCACCAGCCGACGATTGGGTACCGCAAGGCCACAACGTCCTTTTGGAGGAGGTCATGGAGGGCCCTTCCGCGATCAAGCAACTGATCGAAGCCCTTCCCGAAGCGATCCTCCTTCTAGGTTCCCGCGAGAACGTCTGGTTCGCCAACGCCGCCGCGCGCGATTTGCTTGGCGTTACGCAGACGCAGGGTCCCAGATCCCAGTTCCTGCGCGTGCCGGATGTGGTCGATGCGCTTGGCATCGCCGCCAAGGGCGAAATCCACAAGGTTCGCTATCGCGAGCGCGTACCGTTCGACCGCTGGATCGAAGTCCAGGTTTCCCCTGTCGGTCTCGACATCGAGGGGCTGCAAAATTCGCTGCTGGTGGTGCTGCGCGATCTCACAAAATCGGAGCGGATCGAGCGCATGCGCGCCGATTTCGTCGCCAATGTCAGCCACGAGTTGCGCACGCCGTTGGCCTCGCTTTCGGGCTTCATCGAAACGCTGAAAGGCGCCGCGCGCGACGACGCGGAGGCACGGCAGAAATTTCTTGAGATCATGGATTCACAGGCCAAGCGCATGTCGCGCCTGATTAGCGACCTGCTGGCGCTTTCGCGCATCGAGCTCGATGAGCACATCCGGCCGGCGACAGAAGTTGACCTTGGCAACATCGCTGCCTCCGTCATTGAAACGCTGAAGCCGGCGGCGGAGAAACATGCCGTCGAGCTCCTTCTGGTGCGCGGTGGTCCGGTGCGAATGCTGGGCTCCAGCGATGAGCTTGCGCGCCTGATCGAAAACCTGGTGGACAACGCCATCAAGTATGGTGGCGCGGGCGGGCGCGTGGAGGTTGGCGCGACCAAGGAACACGACGGCGAAGGCGAACATGCCCTGCTTCGGGTCAGAGATTTCGGCTCCGGCATCGCTCCCGAACACCTGCCCCGGCTCACGGAGCGATTCTACCGGGTCGATGCCGGCGAAAGCCGCGCCAAGGGCGGAACCGGACTCGGGCTGGCTCTCGTCAAACACATTGTCGCACGCCACCGGGGAAGGCTGATGGTACAGAGCTCTCCCGGCGAAGGCGCGCAGTTTTCCGCCCGCTTCGACCTCGTGCAATAGCGACCGAGGGGCATCGTCATTCAACTGTCATGGGCGTGCCATACGGTCCCGGCCGTGTGGTTTTGCGGTTTGACATGCCTGATGCCTTGATGGAGCGGCCTCGCCGACAAGCCGGTGCAATTGCTCATGCTTTTGCAGCCGGAGCGCCGGCCGCCGGCCACCGTGGCTTTGCCGGTCTTGTGCTCGCGAACCTCAGCCGTGGCGCGGCAATGCTCGTGCTTGTGGCCCTGAGCGGAATCATCATTGCGCTTGCCCATGGTGCGTGGCCCGCGCTTTCCACATTCGGGCTTGGCTTCTTCGGCACCGAGATCTGGAATCCGGTGACCGAGCAGTTCGGTGCGCTGGCGCCGATCTACGGCACGCTCGTCACATCGTTGATTGCCATGCTGATCGCCGTGCCCGTCGCGATCGGAATCGCGGTGTTCCTGACTGAGCTTTGCCCGCCACGGCTTCGCCGTCCGCTCGGCAGAGCCATCGAACTTCTCGCCGGCGTGCCCAGCATCGTCTTCGGCTTCTGGGGATTGTTCACGCTCGCGCCGTTCCTTCAGGCACATGTGCAGCAACCCGTCATCGGCGCCTTCGACGGAATCCCGGTGTTGCAGGATCTTTTCGCGGGACCGCCCTATGGTATCGGTGTGCTGACCGCTGGCCTGGTGCTGGCGATCATGATCCTTCCGATCATGGCCGCCATCCTGCGCGATGTTTTCGAGACGACGCCGGCGGTCCTCAAGGAGGCGGCTTATGGTGTCGGCGCGACGACCTGGGAGGTCTTGCGCCGCATCATCCTGCCGCACGCGCGCAGAGGCGTGATCGGCGCGGGCATTCTCGGCCTCGGTCGCGCGCTCGGCGAGACAATGGCGGTAACTTTCGTCATCGGCAATTCCCATCGCATTTCCGAGTCCCTGCTCGCCCCCGGCACGACGATCTCCGCAGCCATCGCAAACGAGTTCAGCGAAGCAACGGGACCGCTCTACACATCGTCGCTTGTCGCGCTCGGGCTTCTGCTGTTCGTCATCACCTTCGTGGTTCTGGCGATCGCGCGCCTTCTTCTTCTGCGAATGAACCGCGAGCAACACCGATGATAAACGCCTCGCGCGTTCACCGCCGCCTTATCGCCAACCGGATCGCGATAGACCTTTCCTTTGCCGCGGCTGCGATCGGCCTTGGTGTGCTGGCCCTGATCCTGTTCACGCTGATCGCAAAAGGCGCGGCCGGTCTCACGCCAACGACCTTCAAGGAGGTCACGCCGCCGCCGGGTCAGGCAGGCGGCCTCCTGAATGCGCTGTACGGCAGCCTTGTGTTGACGGTGCTGGGCGTTCTCGCCGGCGCGCCCATCGGCGTTCTCGCCGGAACCTACCTCGCGGAGTATGGCCGCGGAACGCGGCTCGCAAGCGTCATCCGCTTCGTGAACGATATCATCCTGAGCGCGCCCTCGATCGTGGTCGGCCTCTTCATCTATCAAGTCATGGTCGTGCCGATGCATCATTTCTCCGGCTGGGCGGGCGTTGCCGCGCTCGCGTTGATTGTCGTGCCCATCGTCGTGCGCACCACCGAGGACATGCTTCTGCTGGTGCCCGGCGCCTTGCGGGAATCGGCGGCGGCGCTGGGTGCTGCGCAGCACACCATCGTCATCCACATCGCCTATCGCGCCGCGCGTGCCGGCATGATCACTGGCGGCGTGCTGGCGGCCGCCCGGATTTCCGGCGAAACCGCGCCGCTTCTCTTCACCGCGCTCAACAACCAGTTCTGGAGCACCGATCTGGGTGGGCCCATCGCCAGCCTTCCCATGGTGATCTTCCAGTTCGCGTTGAGTCCCTATGTGGAATGGCGGCAACTCGCCTGGACCGGCGCACTCATCATCACCGCCGCGGTCCTCACGCTCAGTGTCATAGCGCGTCTGTTCGGCGCAACAGGACGAACTCCATGAACATGCAAGATCTCCTCGACAGCAAGGCGATCACTCCGGTGATTGCGCCTACCGTAAAAGAAGAGAAGGTCTCAATCCGCGGCCTGTCCTTCTACTATGGAGCGACAAAGGCGCTGAATGGCATTTCGCTGCCGCTTTACGACAAGAAGGTCACCGCTTTCATCGGCCCGTCCGGCTGCGGAAAAACCACGCTTCTGCGTATTCTCAACCGGATCTACTCGCTCTATCCCAATCAGCGTGCCGAGGGCGAAGTGTTGCTGGACAGACAGGACATTCTCGGCCCCTCGGTGAACGTCAATCTCCTGCGCGCGCGCGTCGGCATGGTCTTCCAGAAGCCGGCGCCGTTCCCGATGTCGATCTACGACAACGTCGCATTTGCGATCCGCCTCTATGAGAAGCCGCGCAAGAGCGAGATGGATGGCCGCATTGAAAATGCCCTGCGCCGTGTGGCACTTTGGGACGAAGTGAAGGACAAGCTTCACTCAAGCGGGCTGGGACTTTCCGGCGGCCAGCAGCAGAGGCTGTGCATCGCGCGCGCCATCGCCATCGGGCCGGAGGTTCTTCTGCTCGACGAGCCGTGTTCGGCGCTCGATCCCATTTCGACGGCGCGCATCGAAGAGCTGATCGATGCACTCAAGCGCGATTACACGATCGCAATCGTCACCCACAATATGCAGCAGGCCGTGCGCGTCTCCGATTACACCGCGTTCCTCTATCTGGGCGAGCTGGTGGAGTTCGGCGAAACCGCGCAGCTTTTCACCAATCCTCGCGAGGCGCGCACCGAGGACTATGTGACTGGCCGCTTCGGCTGAAGGGACCCCAATGAGCGAACATAAACACATCGTCAGCGCCTTCGAGCAGGAAATGCAAGCCTTGAAAGCGCGCATCATCGAGATGGGCGGACTGGCCGAGCGCTCGGTGACCGATGCCGTCTCGGCGCTCGATACACGCGATATCGAGCTCGCAGCCCGCACCGTTACTGCCGACCGGCGAATCGACGACATGGAGTCCGAGATCGAGGAACAGGCGATCCTGATGCTCGCGCGCCGCCAGCCCATGGCGGTGGACTTGCGCGAGGTGATGGCCGCCATGCGGATCGCATCGAATCTGGAGCGTATCGGCGATCTTGCCAAGAACATCGCCAAGCGCACCGGCGCGATCGGCACCGAACGCCAGCCGCGGCAGGTAAGCCGCGGAGTCAGTCATATGGCCGATCTCGCACTGCTACAGCTCCGGGACGTGCTGAACGCGTGCGCCAGCCGCGACATCGCCAAGGCGGTGGCCGTGCGCAGCCGCGACGGCGAGATCGACGCGCTCTACAATTCACTCTTCCGGGAACTCCTCACCTACATGATGGAGGACCCCCGCTCGATCACCATGGCCACGCATCTGCTCTTCTGCGCGAAGAACATCGAGCGGATTGGAGATCACGCCACGAACATCGCCGAAACGGTCTATTATATGGTGACCGGCAATCGGCTCACAGGCGAGCGGCAGAAGGACGATTCGCACAATTACGCGACCATTCCCTTTCCGCCCGCCACATAAAGGGAAACCATGCTGGATGATATCGCCACCGACAAACGTCAGCGCATTTCGGGGAGCCAAATGCCTCGGATCATGATCGTGGAAGACGAAGAGTCGCTCGCCGTCCTGCTCCGATACAACCTCGAAGCAGATAGCCACGACGTCGAAGTCATCACGCGCGGCGACGATGCGGAACTGCGGCTCAAGGAAGCTGCTCCCGATCTGTTGCTGTTGGACTGGATGCTGCCAGGCACATCGGGAATCGAGCTGATGCGCCGCATCCGCAAATGGCCGCATACCGCACAGCTCCCCGTCATCATGCTGACCGCGCGCGGCGAGGAGGACGAACGCGTCCGGGGCCTCGAGCTCGGCGCGGATGACTATGTCGTCAAGCCGTTCTCGGTTCCCGAGCTGATGGCGCGCATCCGCACGCTGCTACGTCGCGCGAAGCCGTCGCTCGCCGCTTCGGTGCTAAAGCTGGGCGAGATCGAGCTCAACCGCGATACCAGGCGCACGTACCGGGCAGGCCGCGAAGTTCATCTTGGCCCCACGGAGTTCCGGCTGCTCGAATTCCTCATGACCACGCCGGGTCGCGTCTATTCGCGCGAGCAGCTTCTCAACGCGGTCTGGGGAAGCGACATCTATGTCGACGAGCGCACCGTCGATGTTCATGTTGGACGCTTGCGCAAAGCACTCGACATCGGCAATGGTACCGGACCTATCCGCACCGTTCGCGGCACAGGCTACGCTTTCGACGAAGGCTTCGCAACGCGCGATGCGGCCAGTGTGGCCTGTCCCCGGTTTCCGTGTTCATGAGATTGCACTCCGCGCGTTGCGTCTCGCGAACGCGCCCGCTTGCTCGCGGGTTCGGGATCGGCATTTCTTCGAAGGCTTGGCGGGCGCAAACGATGTCCGCCAACCCGAAGTTGATGGATATGCCTTTCGAGATAGCAGAACGGAAGAAAGCACGGACTTCTTCCAAGGTCGCATTGAACATACGGAACGCGAAAGTCGCCGCAAAAGGCCAAAGCCCGCCGCCTGGCGAGGTTGAAGCGTAGGTCCAGGTCGGCGTGGGGAAGGTCCAGATCGATGTGGCACCCGTACGCCGGCCCGGATTGTTGTTGGCGGTCGGCTCGCAGCGCAATCCTGAAGGGGGTCATCCGTCCCTTGCTGGGCGCCTGGGCGGCATTGCGTCTGCAGATTGCCGTTCTTACGAAGGAAGTTCAGATACGTGCGAACGGTAGCGTCGTGTGCCGGCGTCTCATGACGATGCCCGGCGTGGGGCCGATGACGTCGCTTGCGTTCTCGGCAGCGATCGACGACCCCGCCCGGTTCAGACATTCAGCGAGTGGGGGCGCCTATCTCGGGCTGACGCCGCGCCGTTATTCCTCGGGCGAAGTCAATCGGATGGGACGAATCTCGCGTTGCGGCGACGCATTGATGCGCAGCTATCTCTACGAGGCTGCCAAATATGTTGACCCGCTCGCGCAATGCCAACCCGCTCAGGAGCTGGGCAACCAAACTGGCCAAACGCGCCGGATACAGGAAAAGCCCGTGTTGCACTGGCTCGGAAGATGGCTGCCGTCCTGCATCGCAGGTGGCTCGATGGCACAGACTTCGGCGCACCAACCGCCGTCGAATGAAACAAAGGAAAAAAGAGGGCTTTGGAACAAGAATTGTTCGCGCCCGGTGAAGCTCCAGGCGCGAAACGAGCTGTCCCTGCCGGGACGGTGGCAACGGCGAGTTCGTTTTCGGACTTGTCGGCAGGGAGCCATGCTCCTTTGTCACGACGTCTCTGACATTGATCCGCCGGCTGTCCAAGCAAACGCCATGATGTGACCGGCCCCGATCCGATCACGAAGAGAACCATGGTCCCGGCAGTGATAGTGCAGAATGGAGTTGACTCGTCCAAAGCGATTAGTGAACCCCGAAGTCCCGCGAACTCCCGAACTCCTTGACCCCGAACTCCTGATACATGCCTTTTCCCCCGACAGCCATGCGTACCTCGCGGCAGAAGAACGGAAACATCCGCTTGGTCGCGACGCGGTATGTCGACCCATGTCGTCAGTTCCGCATCAAGAATCGCGCGCTATGAACCTTCACCGCTTTACGGTCCTCCCCGCGTGCCTCGGCGAGGACCACGCCGTCCTGGCCAAGCATGGGAGTGGGAGTTCGGGGCCGGCCGTGGAGTGACGTGGGGCGCGAGGAAAACGCTAGAACTACACTATTCGCCGACTCAGCCCGGTTTCGGCGCCGGGCGACTCCGCCTCGATACTGGGCGCCGTCGGTTCGGTAACGGTCGGCCGAGATCTGTCGAGCCGAACGACATTGTCGGCCTGGCCCAGGATGCGCTTGACAAGCCGTCCCAGCGCCTCGAGCGCCTCACGCTTTTCCTCGGTGTAGTGGTGCCGGTCATAAACGCCCTGCACACCCCCGATGATGTGGTTGAGGACGCGCTCTGCGATGTCTGGCCTTACACCGGCTCGAGCCATCAGGGAACGGGCCGAGCGCCGCAAATCGTGGACCACCCAGGGCTTCCACTGGCACGATGACGGCAGCTCGAGCTTCATCTGCCGGTCGAGCGACTCTTTGCACCGGCTGAAGCCGCCGAATGGGCTTTCACCCGTCCGCCCAAACAGGAAATCCCCGTATTGCGGCAGCTCGTCCAAAAGCGCGATGACCTCGGACGTGAGCGGGACGACATTGGGACGACCGTTCTTCGCGCGCCCCCCCGGAATGGTCCAAACGTTCCCCTCGATCTCTGAGCGCCGCATGCCAGCAACCTCTTCCCGGCGCTGACCCGTCAGCAACAGCACCCGAACCAGCGTGCCGTACACCCCCGCAACGTCGAGTTCGGTCGCCTTCCACAGCGCCCTGAGCTCGGGATCAGCATGTATGCGGTCGCGGGCCCTGTCCTTCGGACGCGTCTGCGCCATGCCCCTCACGATAGGGACCACGAATTCGTCGTCCCTCGTGGCGTACCAGTTAAGCGCCTTGCGCACGTGTGCGAGCACGTGATCGGCCATTGCCGGGCCATGCTTCGCCGCCACGGCATCCAACAGTCGTACGATGTGGCTTCGGCGCAACGCGTTGACGGCATCCTTGCCGATCTCCGGACGCACATACTTATCGAAAATGCGTTTGATGTCGGACTGGCTGCGCAGTCCTCGAGCTTCCACGTACTGCGTCAGATGTCTGTCGAGGAGATCATTGACCGTGATGATCCCCTTCCTGCGTGTTCGCTGCTCCTCCTTTTCGCCCTGGGGATCCGCGCCCCCGGCAATTCGTCCCCGTTCGATTTCAGCGCGGCGGCGGGCGAGTTCGGGCGTAAGTGCGCCATGTAGTCCCAGTGACAGCCAACGCTGCTTGCCCGTTTTCGAATTCACGTACTTGAGGCCGTATGTTACCTTTCCGCTCGCGAGCTTACGCGCGCTGAAGCCATTGAGATCGGTGTCCCAAAGAATGTCTCCGCGGCTCATGAGGTCAATGCTTCGCTTTGAAATTTTCCCGCGCATCGATGTTGTTCACCCCCGTCCGGTGCAACAGCCGTGCAACAGCCATGCAACAAATCGGGAGAAATCTTCCGGAACTTCAGGAAAACTATAGCACGCCTAAGTAGCTGAATCCATGGACGGAAATCCATCTTGAGGAATTTTGCGGAACCTCCGGCTATCAGCCATGCGGCAGCTTTTAATCAGAGGGTCGATGGTTCGATCCCATCCGGGCTCACCAAATTTCCCCAAATCCCATCGCACGTGCGAGAAACCTCATGCGCCCTTTGCAGTACCGCGGTTCTATTTACTCCAGAAATCTTTTTGCGAGATCTGTCGCGGCAGACGGACTGTTCGCGCTCAGGCAGATGCCTTGCCCGGGACACCCAGCGGATGGGGCCGCTCGGGACGATGCGGGCGCTGCATCCGCTCCAGCGCTTCATTCAGTTCCTCGCCGAGCAGGACGATGATCGCGGAGATCCAGATCCAGATCATGAAGCCGACCACCGCGCCGAGCGAACCGTACGTTTTGTTGTAGGTGCCGAAATTGGCGGCATACCAGGAGAACCCGATCGAGGCGCCGATCCAGAGGAGCGAAGCGAACGCGCTGCCCCAGCTGATCCAGCGCCAGGGAATGTCGTTGCGGCTGGGTCCGAAGCGGTAGAGCAGCGCAATTCCGACCGCGATGCAGGCCCACAGGACGGGCCATCGGCCGATGTCGAGGATCTGCCGAACAAGCGGCCAACCGTTGCTCTTGATGATGGCCGGAACCGCGACCACCGCGACCAGCGCAAGCAGCGCTACGACCAATCCGCCGATCGTGAAGGCGAGCGAGATTGCGTTGAGACGAATGAAGCTCCGCTTCTCCTGCTCCTTGAGCACGATGTTGAGTGCGTCGAACATCGCCTTCACGCCCGAATTGGCGCTCCAGAGGGAAACCAGAATGCCGATCAGTGCCGCAAGTCCGAGTGCGCGGTGGCTGTTGGCCGTCAAGCGCCGGAGCTGATCTCCGATGATCTGGATGGCGCCGCCGGGCAGCACTGTGCCCATCGAGGCGATGGTGCTGTGAATCGTTTTCGCGTCGGCGAACAGGCTGTAGATCGACACGAGCGCCGCAATGGCCGGAAAGATTGCAAGCAGCGCATAAAACGTCACGCCAGCCGAGATGGCGAGCACGCGATCCGCGGAGAAGCGGTGGTAGAGCGTCTTCGGGAGCGCGAGCGCGCCGGTTTTCTTTTCCTCGTCAGTGCGTGCGGCGCTCACGGCCGGTTGGTTTCTTGGGGAATCGAAGTCGCTTGCGACCAGCGATGCCCCGATCCGGGGCCCGCGAGGTGGCGCTTCAACGCCGGCGCGCGCTTTTCGCGCTCAATGATGCGGATAGGCGCTCGACCCGAAGTCGCCGCCATTTTTCCCCCCCGCCGTCACGGATTCGCCGGTAGACCCATCGCTTGGGTGAGAGGCGCCGTCCGGCCGGTGTTTGTTCGCCAGTCCCTGCTGCACCGCCTCGACTTTCGCCGCCTCGGTTGCGGCGTCGTAGCTTCGTTGCGCGACGGCCCCCGCCTTGCGGTAACCTTCGCCCGCGAGTTCACTGGCCCGATCGCGGAGTGCGTCGGCCTGTTCGCCGAACATCTGGTTTTCGGTTTCGCTGGCAGGCAGAAGCGCGCCCAGAGCCATCCCGAGCGCAAGGCCGATGCCTGCGACCAGCAGTGGCTGCTCGCGCGCGATGCCCTTCAGACTTGAACCCGCTTGGCGAACCGTATCGGCCGTGTTCTGGGCCATGCCTGAGGTTTTGCCCCACGCGCTGGACGCGCTGTCGGAAATCCCGGCTGCGGTATCGGATACGGACTGCCGCGCTCGGCCCACGGCCGATTGCGCGCTGTCCGCGAAATCGGACGCGGCGCCGCGCCCGCTGTCGAGAGCCGACTGTGTTGCATCCGCGGCACCCGACGCAGTAGCGCGCGTCCATTCCGTCGCGCTACGCGCCGCATCGCGCGCGCCGCTCGCGGCGCGGGTGGTCGTATCGGCCGCGCTGTGCCCCACCTCGGCGAAACCCGCCCGTGTTCTCTCCGTGTATGCCATCACCGGCCGGCGGCTCCGGATGGTGTCTGAAGCCATCAGCCAGGCAACGCCCGTTCCGATGAATGCGAGCGGCAACGGATTGTCGCGAATTTGCCGGCCGAACGTTCGGGCGATCTCGCGGCCATCCTGCCAATCAAGAAACTGGTCGAGCACTTCGCCGGGCGTCGCGCGTTCGCGCAACTCCTCGACAAGTTGCGAAATGTGGGCGCGGTGGGATTCGGCCTCGTGTTCTATTTGTGTCGTGCTGCTCATTGGTGTTGGACCTGAAAGCGCGCGACAGCGGCGTCGCGCTTGAGTTGATGGACGGTTCGGCGCGGCGCGAGGTTCTTTGCCGTGAGCCGGCTGATACCGAACCAGAGAACCGCTCCTCCCACGAGCAGGGCAGCGGCGGCGACAATGAGGGGCGCGAGCCAGAGGCTGAGGCCCGCCACGATCAGCGCGGCCGTGGCTGCGCCGAGAAAATAGAGAAGCGATGCAAACAGCAGGATTGCGCCGGCGGCCGCGAGCGCAATCCCGAGCGTCATCGTGCTCAGTTTCTCCGACATTTCCGCGCGCGCGAGACGCATTTCCGTGCGGAACAGGGCCGTCACTTCGCCGAGGAGATCGGTGAAGATGTTTCCCAGAGGGCGCTCGGCGTTCATGACACGCGTCCGCTTGTCGTGCCGGAACTGCGCAGGACCCGCGCGAGCACGAAACCCGCCGCGACCGAGCCGCCGATGAAGGCGAGGGGCCGGTCGTGCGCGAGCCTGTTCGTCATCCGGTAAAGCTCGTCAAGGCTGTTCTCGCGCAGCAGGCGCGAGATACGCTCGATCTGCGTCGCGCCCGCATGAACATAGCGCCCGGCAACCGGGCTCTGTTTGGCGATCTCGTCGGCCGCGCGATGCACGGCCGTGGCGGTCTCGTCGACGCGATCGGCGCTGCTCTGTTTCTGCTGCTCGGCAAAATCGCGCGCTTTTTCCGTCACGGGCGCGGCGGCATCGATTATCTTTTCCTGCGCCTGCTGCAGATTGTCAAAAATGTTTTCGCGGGCATCGTCGGCGAACGCGACCTCCGCTTGCCGTGCAGCCGGCTTTTCGGAATCCGTGACTTTCGATTGATGGGGCGAACTCATGGGTTTGACCTTCTTGAAACGGTCAGCCCCTCTCGATCCGCGCCTGTTCGAGTGTAAACAGCAGCTTTGACGCCGAAGTTCCGCGCGCTCCTTGTTTGTCGCGAATCTCGCGCGGCGAGGGTTGTTACTTGCCTCAAAGGTGAATGGAATGTGCGGAGTTGGGCTGAACTGATCTCCCGCGCCCTCGCATCGATGTCCGTCAGGTCGTGCGAGTCAGTCCCTGCTTTTGCGCCGGGACTTGCGTTTGCCTGCCTTCCGTTTGGTCGTCTTCCGGCCCTTTTTGCGCGGCGGCACTTTCTTTCCTTTCTTGCGTGCTTCCGACAGGCCGATCGCGATCGCCTGTTTTCGACTCTTGACCTTCCCACCCTTGCCGCCGTTGCTTTTCCGGAGCGTCCCCTTTTTGCGCCGCTTCATGGCCCGTTCGACATCATGGCCTGCGCTGCGCGAGTATTTCGCCATTGGGGTCTCCTGTCTCACCGGTTGCGGCCTGTGAGTGGCACACGCCGCAGGCTACCAGAAAGGAACCGCAGATGGGCGGTACGGTTCCGGGCCGGCCGGGGCTGCATCGGGAGAGGCGACGCCTCCCTGCGACACATGGGAACGCGTGTAGGGCCGCGCCCTATTGCATTTTGGCCTTGCGGCGGCGAAGCAGCGTGCGGGCTGACGACGCACCGGCGAGGCGCCTTTGCTTGCCTTGCAAGGGGTTTAGCGGTTAACTCGCCGGTCTGCTGCTTCGGCTTACCAGGGCAGAAGTGCGAAGGGGTGTCTTGCGACTTTCGCGCTGGCCGAAGATGAAGCAGGCAGGAAGACGGCGGAACGACCCTTGGCAGGCGAGGGGATGATCGGCGGGGCGATGCGCCCGAAGGGTGACGTGTTCACGGCGGGATTCTTCCTGGTGCTGGCGCACAAGATTGGCTGGAGCCTCATGGCAGCGCCGCGGGCGGCGATGGTCCGCACCAGGTGGCGATTCTTGGCCCGTGCACCGGCGCCGGCTCTCGAGGACAAATGCGGATGAGCGGCACGCGCAGCCTCGACGAGTACATCCTGCGCCGGATGAGAATTGCCGGTGGCAGTCTGCTCACCCGCGGCTCGGTCGACGAGAATCTCGAGGCATTGAAGAAAGTCTATTTTCAGCCTCTCGACGGATTGCGGGCGGCCGTCAAGGCGAGCGCCGGCCGGTTCGTGAGCTTTGCCAATTACGATTATCTGGGTCTTGGAGAAGATCGCCGCGTGCGGCAGGCGGCGGCGGATGCGGCGCTGTCGCTCGGGGTGGGCGCGGAGGCTTCCCGCCTGGTGGGCGGCAGCCGGACCGTCCACGACCAGCTGGAGCGCGACATCGCCGACTTTCTCGGCGTCGAGGACTCGGTCACGCTGGTCAGTGGCTGGATGACCAATGCGTCCTTGCTCGGTTACCTTTTGACCCGCAGCGATCTCATCGTCGTGGATGAACTCGCACACAACAGCATCGTTGTGGGGGCAGATGTCTCCCACGCGAAGGCGCTGACCTTCAACCACGGCAATTTCGACCATCTCGATGCGCTTCTGGGCGAGCACAGGCCGCGCGCCAAACGGGCGCTGATCGTGGTGGAAGGCCTCTACAGCATGGATGGCGACATGCCAGACCTGCGCCGCGTGCTTGACCTCAAGCATAAGCACGACGCATGGCTCATGGTCGACGAGGCCCACTCGATTGGCGTACTCGGCGCGCGCGGACGCGGCATCACCGAGCATTTCGGGATCGATCCTAGCGAGATCGATTTCATCATCGGCACCCTGTCGAAGACGTTTGCATCAAGCGGCGGCTTTATCGCGGGCCGCAAGCTTGTCATCGAGTGGCTGCGTTTCACGCTGCCGGCCAGCATGTTCAGCGTGGGCCTGTCCCCAGTCATTGCCGCGGCGGTGCGCGAGGGTCTTTCGATCCTGCGCAGCGAACCCTGGCGGACTGCGCGCGTGCAGGACAATTCGCGTTTCTTCCTCGAGGAGGCCCGCGCGCGCGATCTGAATGTCGGCGATGCCGTGGGTGCGGGCGTCATTTCTGTCCAGTTCCCGAGCTACGACGTCTGCATGCAGGCGGCGGAGAAGCTGCTCAAGGCCGGCTATTACGCCCCGCCCATTCCCATCATGGCGGTACCCAAAAACAAGCCGCGAATCCGCTTCTTTCTTTCCGCGATCCACACCCAGGCCGATATCGTGGGGGCGCTCGACGTGCTCGCGGCCGCCATTCCCGCCGGCGCACATCGCACCGAGCCCGTGGCCGCCGAGCTGCGCCCCGTCACTTGACCGGAAATCCCGCCTTTGGCGTTGCAGGTGACGAACCCGTGCGCGGAGAGAGAACGGCCATGATCGCGGAAGCCGCCCCTACCGGGCGCGAAGACGGTCCATTCCTGGGCATGTTCCGCCGCATCTGGAAGCACCGCCATCTCGCGTCCCTGCTGGTCGCGCGAAATGTCGAGGCGAGCTTCCGCGGCTCGGTCCTGGGCAAGCTCTGGACGGCGCTCGTGCCGCTGCTGCGGCTTGCAGTCTATACGACGGTGCTCGGATTCATTCTCAAAGTCCGATGGCCGGGGCACCACAACACGCCGATCGAGACCGCGCTGCTCTACTTTGTGGGTCTCACATTCTACGATTTCTTCATGGAATCGGTCAGCACGGCGCCAGGGTTGATGGTCGACAACGTGAATTTCGTGAAGAAGGTCGTGTTCCCGCTGGAAATCCTGCCCTGCGCCGCGCTCGGCGCTTCGCTGGTGCGGCTTGGAGTCACGAGTGCGATTTTGCTGTCCTTCTTTCTTGTCATCCGCGGTATCCCGCCGCTCGCAACACTCGCGGTGCCGCTGGTGATCGCGCCCTTTGCCCTCCTGGTGCTCGGCGCGGTGTGGTTCCTGTCGGCATTCGGCGCCTATGTGCGGGATTTGCGCCAGCTCATGGGCGTGCTTGCGCTCGTCATGATGTATCTGAGCCCGATCTTTTTCCCGCTCGCGCTCGTGCCCGCGCGCGCGCGCGCCTTTTTTTACGCAAATCCGCTCGCGTTTCCGATCGAATCCACGCGCGCCGCGCTGTTTTCCGGGCAATGGCCGAACTGGCCAGGGCTTGTGGCCTATGCGGTGGTGGCATTTCTGTTTGCCGCCGCAGGCTACAGCTGGTTCCTGCGTGTGAAGCCCGGCTTTGCCGATGTCGTCTGAACCGGTCGTCGAAGCGCGCGGGCTCGGCAAGGCCTATCCGATCTACCGCCGGCCCGAGGACCGCCTGAAGCAGCTTGTTTGGGGACGTTGGCGCCGCTTCTACCAGGAATTCTGGGCCGTCAGGGGCGTGAACCTTTGTGTCGCGCGCGGCGAGACCGTCGGCATCATCGGCCGCAACGGTTCGGGCAAATCCACTTTGCTGCAGATGATCTGCGGCACGCTAAGGCCCAGCGCCGGCGATGTGCGCGTAGGCGGCCGCGTCGCCGCAATGCTCGAACTCGGCTCTGGCTTCAATCCGGAATTTACGGGGCGCGAAAACGTTCGCATGGGAGCGGCCGTGTTGGGACTGACCCGCGACGAAATCGATTCCCGCTTCGATGCGATCGCCGCCTTCGCCGACATCGGCGCCTTCATGGACCAGCCGATCAAGCGCTACTCGAGCGGGATGCACGCAAGGCTCGCTTTCGCGGTGTGCGCGAATGTGGATGCCGACGTACTTATCGTGGATGAAATTCTTTCGGTGGGCGATGCGGCGTTCCAGCAGAAATGCATGCGGTACCTCAACCGCTTCCGGATGCACGGCACAATGCTCTTCGTCTCGCACGACAGCGGCGCGATCGTGAAACTGTGCGACCGGGTTCTGTGGCTCGACGACGGCGAGACGCGCGGAACAGGCGACGCAAAGGAGATGTGCCGGCTCTATCTCGCCGCGCAGGCCGAAGAAGCGGGCGACGACGCGGCACGATTTCGGATCGGTGGACGAAGCGGAAGCGCGTGCAGGGCCGCGGCTCCTGCGTGTGGGTCACCGGATCGCCCAAGCGAGGAGATCACTCGAGTTGCCGACGCGGACGAACTCAATTTCGATCCGGGCGACATGCCCGATGTGAAAGGGGAAGGTGAAATCGAATCCGGCAACTTTTACGCTCGCGACGGGTCTCGGCTTCGTGTAGCCGGCGGCGGCGAGGCCGTGGAGTTGCGGGTCGTCTGCCGTGCGAAACGTTTTCTCCGACACGTCGCGCTGGCTTTCGTCGTGCGAGATCGGCTGGGGCAAATCCTTTTTTCCGACGACACGCATTCGGGCTCTCTCCATCCGCCGACGGATATTCCGGATGGTCAGGTATTCTCTGCGAAATTCAGGTTTTTTCTGCCGCATCTCGCGAGCGGCGCCTATGCGGTCGAGTCGTTCCTGTTCGAGCGCGGGTTGAAAGGTTTTGTTCTTCTCGACCGCCGCCAGGACAGGGAGTTTCTATTCATCCAATCGACCCACATCTCCAACGGACTGGCCAATGTCGCCATGCGGGCCGTCACTCTCGATGTGATCCCGGATCTGCCGCACAGAGGTGCCGCGAATCCGATCGAAAAGATCGCTCCGCCCGCAGCTGTGGAAGCCGCGGAATGAGCGACGCGGAGATCGTGCTCTCAGCGTCGGGGCTTGGAAAAGCCTATCGCCTCCATTTGCGCGCCGACGAGCGGCTCTCGAAATATGTGTCAGGTGCGGGGCGCCGCGGGGGCGAGGAATTCTGGGCGCTCAAGAACGTTGACCTCGCGCTTCGTCGCGGCGAGGCGTTGGGGGTAATCGGCGAGAACGGTGCGGGAAAATCGACGCTGTTGCGTCTACTGTGCGGAACGCTGCGGCCGAGCGCCGGCACAGCTGTGGTCAAGGGCCGGATGGCTGCGCTGCTCGAGCTCGGCTCCGGTTTCAACCCGCGCTTCACCGGTCGCGAGAATGTCTGGCTGAACGCAGCGGTGCTCGGACTTTCGAAAGCGCAGATCTCGGAACGCTTCGGTGCGATTGCGGAATTCGCCGGTATCGGCGAATTCATGGACCTGCCGGTGAAACTCTATTCGAGCGGAATGCAGGCACGTCTTGGCTTTGCGGTCAGCGCCCATGTGGACGCCGATATCATGATCGTTGATGAAATTCTCGCTGTGGGCGACGCCGCGTTTGCACAAAAATGCCATCGTTACCTCGAACGCTTTCGCGCGAAAGGCACCCTGCTCTTCGTGTCGCACAATAGCGGATTGGTGGCGAAGCTTTGCGATCGCGCGCTCTGGCTCGATCACGGCGAGGTGCGAGCACTGGGGCCGGCAGCAGAAGTTTGCGCGGACTATGTGACAAATATCGCCGAACGCGGCGCCGCGCAGGAAATCCGCGCGCAGGAGTCGCCGGGCCACCGCTGGCGGATTGCGGAGCCGCCGCCACTCGTGCGGGACTCTCGCCACCGCGCGCCAAACAGGATCGCGGTTTCTCCTTTCAATCCCGATGCGCCTTGGCACGGACACGGTGGTGCAGACATTCTCGAGGTTAGTTTCAGCGGAGGCGGCGGCCAGCGATTGGGCGAGATCACGGGCGCAGACGAGGTGGAGCTGCGCATCGTCTGCCGCGCCGAGCGGGACTTGGTGCGGCCGATTCTCGGATTCCTCCTGCGCGACCGCCTTGGCCAGAACGTCTTCGGTGACAACACCTATCTAGCCTGTCGTGATGCGCCTCGCGCCGTACGTGTCGGGGAGACATTTGTCGCGGTTTTCCGCTTTCAGTTCCCTTTCCTGGCCCCCGGCGATTACGGCCTCACCGTGGCGATTACCGAAGGCTCGCAGGAAGATCACATCCATATCCATTGGATCGAGGAAGCTCTTGTCCTGAACGCTCTGGAAAGTCCCGTTCGCCGCGGAATCGTCGGAATTCCCGCGACGGATGTTTGTCTGGAAATGGAAGGTACGCCTTCGTGAACGCTAGGCCAGCTGTGAACATCTCCGTTTGCCGTTGAATGGACGTCACGGCAGGTTGTAGGATTTTGTCCGACACGCGAGCGGTGGCAGATGGACGATCTGGCTATTAAAGCAGTCCGAACAATCGCGGAAGCGACGGCGGAACAGTCGACCGCGCGAACTTTTCTCTTCGACCATATTCCAAAAACGGGTGGCACCGCTTTTCGCGCCGTTCTCGAGCAAATATTCGGTGCCGACAATGTGTCGCCATGGATATCCGGGCGATCCGAGCTTTGGGCACAGCAGAGATATGCCCATTACGCCGTAATAACCGGCCACTTCCATTCTCCCATCCCGATGAATCTGTCCCCGAATGGGCGGGCACGTATTACCATGCTGCGCGATCCCATCGAGCGGGCCATTTCGGAATACTATTACTACCGGAACGACGTCGGACGAGTCGAATGGAACAAGCTCGCGGTGCTCGCGAAGGACTACGACCTCTATGGCTATGTCAAATTCCTCCAGGCGAAACGCGATATGGCGATTTCAAACCTGTACGCGCGCAGATTTGCCAGCCAAGTTTCGCGATACCTGTGGAGCGAAAAGAAAGTACTAGAACTGGCGAAAGCGGCGCTTGAGCGTTACGACTTCGTCGGAATCCAGGAGCAGTTTGTTGACAGCGTGGACCTGTTCTGTTGCCAGTTCAGGCTTCCGCCGGTACCGGTCACCCCGCGCGCGAACGTCACGTCCTCGCGCAAGGGGCTGCGCGATGTCGATGCCGACACGTATGCACGACTGGTGGACATGAACCGGCTCGACGTAGAACTTTACGAATCTGCATGTCGGCGATTGGAGAATCATAAGCGCCGGGTGTTTCATGCCTTTGCCCGGGGGGGACCTTCAGGCGAGACCCGTAGCCAACAGGGGACCCCCTCGCAAAAGCGCATACGCGCGGATACTTCGGAATCGCTTGGCGACCGGTCGGTGGAGTTCCGGGACGCAAGGCTGAATGGCTCCGCGAGTGGCAGCAATATCCTGCATTCCGGGGAAGAGGCAACTCTTTCCCTGATCATAGACGCTCACGAGAACGTTCCCGATCTCACGGTAGGTATTGAGATCAGTGACGAACTCGGCGAGATAGTTTTCGGCACCAACACCCACCTGATGCGGGAATCCCGGCCAGTTTCGGCGGGAGTGACCTACAGAGTGGAGTTCATCTTCGCGGTGAACATGAAGCACGGCCAGTATTTCGTCGGTGCGTCGCTCCACACAGGCGCGACCCACGAGGATCGCTGCTTTCACTGGCGCGACCGCATCACAAAGTTCGATGTGGTAGACGACTCCTCGTCCGTCTTTGTTGGATATTGCCGACTGCAGCCGGAACTTCGCTGGCGCGAATTATGATCGCAGACGTGTATTGCCGGAACAGGTCTTTGCCGTACGTGGTGGTTGAGCGAGCATAACGGGGCGGAAGTGCAAATTTCGAGGTCTAGCCTTTTTGGCGCGCTGGTGCGGGGATTTTTCATGTCCGACAAAATCGATTTCCGCCACATCATTGAGACGCAGAAGGGCATTCCGGGCAGTCTGCTGGAAGAAAGTGCAGCAGTCTGGTGCGTCCTGCTCGATGCGCAACATGCAACATGGAACTGGGAGGGACTCACCAGAGGAGATTTCCTGGAAATCGGCGTGCTGCACGGCAAATCGGCGAGCATTCTCGCGGGTTTCAGTCGCCAGTACGAGAACAGGCTGACGATCATCGATCCGAAAATTGCCGCGGCGACGAGGGTAACCCTGAATTCCATCTCCACGAAGATAAGCTACATCGAATGTCCTTCGGAGCAGGTCGTGAGATCGGAATTCTGTTCCTCCAATCTGCGCCGCATGTCCTTTGCGCATATCGACGGAATGCACCGGTTTTCCTCGGTCATTTCGGACCTGCAGCTTTGTGAGGCCGTACTCGGAAATTATGGAATCATATCCGTGGACGATTTCCACACGGATCTGTTTCCGCAGATACCGGCTGCGGTCTACAAATACCTTTTCTCTGGCGTATCGGATCTTTGTCTGTTCCTGATCGGGCTCAACAAGGCCTATCTGTGCAGAAACTCGGCCAAGAAGTATTTTATGAAAATCGCGGGCGTGCAGCTGCTGCCTGCCATCGAGAAACTTGGCTACAAACTGACGCTCGTGAAAACCGACAGGAACGATTCATTTGACGCGTTCGGAATCGCCTCATTCTATGAACGGCGGCTTTACGGAAGCGAACACGTCATGAACGATTGAAGGGGCGCGAATTCGCTATCCGAGCTTTGCCCGCACATTTCTCGGCATTACGGCCAATACCTCCTCCGGAATTTGCACTCCATAGCGTTTGATGCCACTAAAAAAATTTCTCCAGAAGTGCGGGTTGGAAGCCCATTGGGCCTCCCGGCGCATGAGTTCGGCGTACTTCGCAGGATGTTTGCGCAAGAGGAGCGCGTCGCGTTCGAAGAAGCGGGACCGCGCCTCGAGAGATTCCCGCTCGACCGCGCGGGGCTGTGGCGGATGATAGACGCGGGCGCGCCGCGAGAACGGAATCGCGCCCAATTCTTGCGCGCGCCAGCCGAGATCCGTGTCTTCGCGGAACGGCATGTCTCCGAACGCGATATCGAATCCGTTGATGGCGTGGAACGTCTCTGCCATCAGGAAGAGATTGGCGGTCATGAAGCCGAGCGCTTCGAATCCCTCATTCGTCACTGCGCGCCAATCGGGATCGGTGTTCCGCGCCGATGTGATCAGGCCTTCCAGCCCAACGATGTCGCGCGCCCGAAACTCCTTCGCCGCCCCTTCCAGCCAGTCGGGAAATGGCTCGCAGTCATCGTCCACGAAGCCGAGCACCTTGCCCCGCGCAAATTTCGCGCCGGTGTTGCGGGCGAACCCTGGGCCTTTCAGGTCCGTGTGAATGTAGTGGAGATCGAAATGCTGCCCCCTGTCGCGATCCAGCCAGGGCTCGGCGCTCTGATCAACGACTATGACTTCGAAATCCCGACAGCACTGTTCGGCAAGGTTGTTGGCCAGTCGGCTGAGGAGCGCATGGCGTTCGTACGTCGGTACAATAACGGAGAAGAGTGGCTTGGGTGCATGCCGGGTCCGCACCTGCCGCCATAGCAAATCTCCGAGTTCACGTGATATCCTTTCCCAGGAATAGAACTTGCTGGCCTGCTCTCGCGCCGATTTCGCGATGGTGCGGGCACGTGTCGGTGCGGCCAACAGCCCGCCGATTGCGTCCGGGAATTTCCGCGCCTCAGCGAGTTGAAAGGTTTCCTCACTCGTCTCGATTCCCCTGGCGCCGATGGCGGTTGTCACTATGGGAAGACCGGCAGCCATGTAGTCTAACATCTTGATGTTCGTGCCCGAGCCGCCGAACATTGGATTGATGGCCAGGTCGGCGGCGCGCAGCCAGGTGAGACGCGCCTCCTCATAGACGAGTCCCGGAACGCGAAGATTGAATGGGGTGGAACGACCGGCGAAACTCTCCGCCACGCCTCCGGCAATCACGAAGGATACATGGGGCAGGGCGGGTGCGAGCACGTCGGCAATGAAGCGGGCAGCCTCGGCGTTGGGCGCGTAATTGCTGCCGATGAAGAAGGCGACCGGCGCGGGCCCGAGATTCAGCGCCTGACGCGCCGCGGCTCTCTCTTCGACGGTAGGCGGAGTGATTTTCCCGGCAAAGGTTCCATTGGGAAACACCCGCATCCGCGCGAAGGGAATGTCGTAAAGGCGGTTGAATGCCGAGCGGTCCTCGTGCGAGCAGGTGAGGATGAGGTCCGCACGCTCGCAAAGTTCGCGTTCCACCCGAATAACATCGCGGACGATGGCTGTACCTGCGGAGCCGTCGTCGAGCAGTTCCATCCGCAGGACGGCTTCGACGTTGTGCGCGTCGTAAATGACGAGCTGGCGCAAGGGATCAAGCACGTCGCGCACGAGCGGATGGACCCAGGGGTGGGAGAAAACGACCACGTCGGCGGCCGCCGCGGCTTCGCGCGCTGCCGTCACATACTCGGGCGACAGAGGCGCGAATTCCGGAAAAGTGCTGTCGATGACCACCCGACCGCCGGTAGCCTCCGCCCGCGCCTCGGCCGCCGCGAAATGCGCTTCGCTCAGCGGTATCAACAATTCTTCCAGAGTTTGGGAAAGCATCTGCCGCCGGTGACCGGGACCGCGCCAGTCGTAAGTGCCGACATAATGCGTTTCGAAGTTTTCGCCGAGCGCATGGTAAAGGCCAATGAGCCGGAGACGCCCGCCGCCCACGGCGGGCTCGATCGGCTGCATGTCGAGGACCGACACTCGCAGTGTGCGCTCGGCGTTCATGATGCCGCAGCTCCTACGCGCAGACCGAGCGCCGCGCAAAGAGCATCGGCCACTTTGGTCCAGGTGATACCGGCGATTACGGTCCGGCCGGCTCGCCCCATCTCTGCCGCGCGATCGCGATTGTATGCCAGATGTTCCAGCGACGCGCCAATATGGGCCGGATCGGGACGGCAGACGAAGCCCGTTCTTCCGTCCTCCACTATGCGCGCCGGCTCGCCGCTATCATTACAGGTGATCACCGGTTTTCCGCTCTGAAACGATTCGAGCGTGACGAGACCCAAATCTTCTCGCTCGGGCGTGAAGATCACAGCAAGGGCATCGGCGTAAAGCGCCGCCAGAGCGTCGTCGTCCACACGCCCTACGAAGCGGATGCGCGGATCGCCCGCAGCAAGCCCCTTGAACCGCTTTTCGTCCTCCCCCGTGCCGGAAATCACAAGTTCGACGGGTGCAGTGACGAAGCGCATTGCGGCGATTGCAAGATCGGTACGTTTCCAGCGATGGAGGCGGCCGGGCAGAAAAAAGTAATCGAAGCTGCCGTCAACGTGGAGGCCCTGGAGCGAAGTGGGATGTCGCATTACGCTGGCTTCAAGGCCGTTGTAGCGCCGCAGCCTCGCTGCGACCTCCTCGCCGATGGCGAAGATTCGGCGCGGCCGTTGAAGCGCAGCCGTATCGAGCGCGTGAACGAGCCGGCGCTGATCGAGCACTTCCTGCGTAGGCGCAGGAAATGCGTCGTCGAACATGTCGTAGAAGACGCGGATCGTGTGCATCAGATAGCAGACATGGTTGCGGTGTCGTGCGACGAAGGAGGGCGCTTTCGCCGAGACGATGCCGTCGTAGGCGCGCAGATCGAGATCGTAGAATCGCAGATAGGATTTTTCGATCTGCCTGAAGTCGGCCTCGTTGTTGTAGATTTCAAGAAGTTGCGCCGTCAGTCCGGCATCCGTGAGGGCGTCGCGCAGGCCGACGAAAAGCCGCTCGGCACCTCCCTGCTCGCCGTTCGCGGAAAGGGATGCAAGGATGGCAACACGGGGTTTCAACCCGGCTTCCGCCCGATTGCGGCGTAATCTTGGGGACCGAACAACTTGTCCTGCAGAAGAGCAAGCATGGGATCATCATAACTTCGCCGGGACGCCCACTCCACGGGATGTAACGGGACGACTTCAATCTCTCCAAAACCCCGCGCCTTGAGCAGATAGTCTGTGAGCTCCGACGGCACCGGGTTGCGGTGGGTTGGATCGAAATAGAATTTCTCCGCCGCGACAACGAGATTGGCCGGATTGGGCGTCTCAAGCACGATGAGGCCGCCCGATCTAAGGACGCGCAGCGCCTCGTCGAGCAGGCACACCAGCGCTTCCAGTCCGATGTGTTCGATCACGTGAAATGCCGTAATTGCGGCGCAGCTGTTGTCCGCGAGCGCTGACATGATGTCCCGGGCGTCGGCCTCTTCTACCGACAATCCCCGTCCCCGGCATTCTTCTACGGCGATTCTGTTGAGATCGTAACCACGTGCCGTAATGCCGGATTCTCCGAGCAGCTCAAGCCATTCCCCGCGTCCGCACCCGACGTCTATCACCGGGCCGCCGCCCGTCTCGGCAACGCACGCTTTGATGAGCGGCAGATACACACGCTGGCGGTCCTTGATCTCCAATCGCGTACCCCGATAGCGATCCTCAAATGACAGATACAACGGATCCAGGAGATGAGCCTTTTCGCCGGCCAGCTTTTCCGTTCTCGTGTCGCGCGCGATCGTACCGGAGGGGCCTGACGTGAGGAATGCTTCGGTTCTCAACTTGAAATCCAGAATGGCGCGCCAGTGGTCAACGAGCCGGGTCTGAATTTCGGAGAATCGTGCGGCAAGTTCCGTCGCGGTTTCCCGCGCCTGCACGGCCAAACTCTGTTCGAGATTCCCCGCACGCATGGCGATGGTATTGTCGAGTGCCTGTTTGGTTGCGGCGAGCTGGTCTTTCAGCTGGCGCACATGTGTGATTTCTGCCGACTGCAGCGTCCTGAGCGCAGAAGCCGTTTCTGCAGTCCGCCGCTCCACCGTCTCGAGGCGCGCGATATATTCGCGAACTCGCCTCCGTGTGTTCCAGAGACTGGATACCGCGCGACCAATGGAACGGCCGGCCTTCGCGGGGGGGCTCCAGTAAATTCGATCCCCGGCCGAGGCGCGCCAAAAACCCGCGACACTCCGGCGGCGCTCCCGCGCATCGAGCGAAGACCGGAATTCGCGCAGGATTCGCATGCGGCCGGCATGGCCGGCGAGGAGACGGTCCCGCACACGGACAAATTCGTCGGGAGAGGGTTCGCGCCCAAGGAAGGCGAGATGCACTGCACGTACGAACTCGGCCAGTGGGAGTGCGAGGATCTCCTGTACCGACCAGTTTCGCGCCCCGGGATCTGGCATCACTGGCGCTGGTACGAATAAAGCGGCGGTGTTGGATTGACGCTTTCGCTCGGCGACCTCCGCGCGAATACGCTCCATCAGCTCGTCAAGGTCGAGCTTCGGCGCGGATGCCTTCGTGTCTGTTGACTGTGTTGTCTCCATTGCGTCGTTCTGCTGCTTTTCAGGAAGTGGGCTCGACTAAGAACCCGAGCGGCCGCGGCTCGCGAATGGGTCTGCTGTCCAGTCCGATTCTGCGGTCGGACACGAATTGCCACAGCCCCCGAACCCGTGAGGTGTGGCGGTAATGGCCGGCGTAAAACTCGGGGGCGGCCCGGCGCAGCGCCGGCAGGCGCCAGCCGGAAACCGCCGGCATGTCGTGATGTTCGAGGTGATAGCCGAGATTGACCGAAAGCAGATTGACGGGCCCGTAATACGACGCCATTCCATTGCCGCCGTCGAAAGCGATGTGCTCCTGAAGGATGTGCGCCCCTGCGGGATGGGGACCCGTCGCAAAATAGGTGGATACGAGCAGATAAAGCACTGCGTGCCAGCCAAGCAACCACATGACGCCCACCCATGCGAGGCCGATTGCGGCGATGTTGAGCACAACCCAGCGGTCGAGCGGAAGGCGCGCGCGCACCTGGACGGGGTGCAGAAGTCCATAGCTCACCGGCAGAAGCAGAAGCCACAGGAGCTTTCGCACGCTGTGGCTTTCGACGAGGCGCACCTCCCAGGCTGCGGGGACGTCGGAATCCATCCCGCGTACGCCGAAATGGTGGTGGTGCAGGAGGTGATAGTGCCGGAACGCCATCGCCGACGGCACGAGCGAGGGCATGTTGACGAAAACGGCAAGGAGTCGGTTCGCGGGGCCGTTTGCGAAGACGAGATTGTGCGTGCATTCGTGGACGATGCAGTTCAGGCAGTGGATTGCGAACGCGCCGATACAGAGCGCCGCCGCGACAGTGATCCACCACGGCTCACGCGCCATCAGCGCCGCCATCCCGACCTGCAGGCAAACAACACCAGCCCCGAGCCAGGCTGTGGCCGCGGTGGGACCGAACAGGCGCTTTACGTCGGGGCGCGATGCAAGGATCGCGGCGCGGCGGGTGCTATGATCCGGATCGGGGCGCATAACAGTTCTGCACGGACATCTCCGCGTGCTTGGGTGTGCGTTCAAACGCCGTCTCGCGGCCGAACACGGCTTCGACGGCGGCGCCGAGATTGGCAAGCCCGTTTCCGAGCTGAAACGCAAGCACACGCGGAAGGCGCGGAATTTCGACCGCAAGAGTCGACCCGCGCACGAGAATCTGCGCTGCAAGCATCAGCGCAGCCGGACCGATGATTGCGCCGCCGAGCAGCGACGCCGCCAAAAGCAGCATCGACGTCCAGGTCGGCCCGTAACCGACCGAGAGATCGATCACGCCGCTTGCAAGCGTGAGGGTGAAGAGCGGTCCCAGGAGCCCGCCTCCCAGATGGAAGGTCGAGCCGAGCTTTTGGCCGAAACGGAGCGGCGAGCGCCACACCCGCCACAAGAGCTTCCGCCCGGCTTCGGCAAAGCCTTTTGTCCACCGGAATTGCTGCTGGCGCCATACGGGCAGTGAACGGGGAAGTTCGCCCTTGACGGTCACGCCGGACAGGAACACCGCGCGCCAGCCCACGAGTTGCGCGCGGTAGCTGAGATCGAGATCTTCGGCGAGCGTGTCACCCTGCCAGCCTCCCGCCGCGTCGATGGCGGCACGCCGCCAGATGCCGCAAGTACCATTGAACGGCAGCACCTGGTCCGACCAGGATCGCGCGGCCTGCTCGACTGCGAAATGGGCGTCGAGAACGCGTTGTTGCGCATCGGTAACCGCATTCTCATCGGCATTCAGATAGTCGCAACGCGCCTGCACGAAGGCGAGTCGCGGATCGTTCAGCAGCGGCCGCATGCAGAGCCGGAGGAAATCGGGGGCCGGCATGTAATCGGCATCGAAGATGACGACGAACGGTTCGCATGAGCGTCGCAGACCTTCCGCGAGTGCACCCGCCTTGAAACCCTCGCGATGGTGTCGCGCAATCACTTCGGCCGAAATTCCGCTGGCGCGCAGCCCGTCCGCTGCCGCCTCGCTCTCCATGAGACTGTCGTCGCTGCTGTCGTCCAATATCTGGACGTGCAGTTTGTCCACGGGCCAGTCCAGTTTCGCGACCGCTTGGGCGGCGCGTGCGATCAGCCGCCCCTCGTTATAGGTTGGCAGCTGGATGAGCACGGCAGGCAGATCATGCGGGAGTGGGAACGCCAGCAAGCGTGCCTCCGCCGCGAGTCCGCCGGACCGCCGGCGCAAATAAGCGAACAGAATCCAGAACGCCGAGCCGGCCAGGGCGCAGTGCACGGCGAGACAGCACAGAAACAGGATGTGAACGAATAAATAGAACTGTGGCAACGACATGGCCGGCCGCACGTCTTCCCTTCGCGTGAACCTCCGGAATCGCTGAGCGGCGCCAGAGCGGGCGGGTGCTTAGCACGGTGCGTGCGGCGCCGCCACCGATCGCGCAAGACCTATAACGTCGGACCGCGTCCGACAGCGCCCGATCAGGTCGCGAACCCGCCGGGTCCTCTCAAAGACCGGGAACGGGCTTCGGCGTGCGCTTGAAAACCTCGCTTCGCCCGAAGAATGCCGCCACGATCGGCCGGGCATTGGCGATGCTCAGATAGAGAATCAGCGGCGGGAGCGAGCAGACGGCCAGCAAATAGCGGACGGCCCCCCCCCGTTTGAGTTCGAGGTAGGATGGCAAAGTCATTCCGGCCACAACCGGGACAAAGAGAATCAAAATTGCATCGAAGAGCGGCGCCAGCGGTGGGAGCTGCAATCCGCGGAGCAGGACGTCCAAAGCGAGCGCCACCGTTGCCACCGCGATAACGGGGAGCGCGGCCTGGTAAAGAATGAGAAATCCTGCCTGCAGCTTCTTGGCGAGGGGCCATCGCGAACGCCAGAGGGGAAGGCTGAGCTTGCGCGCGATCTGCGCAAAGCCGCTCGCCCAGCGGCGTTGTTGCACTCGCCAGTCCCGCATCCGCTCGGGCACGAGACCGGAAACGGGCGGCTCCATCGAGAACAGCCCTTTCCAGCCTGCAAGTGCCGCGCGAATCGTCAGATCGAGATCCTCGCACAGCGAATCCCCGGTCCAGCCGCCGGCTTCCTCAATGGCACGTCGCCGCCAGATACCGCCCGTGCCGTTGAATTGAAACAGCATGCCAGCGCGTGCGCGCACAGCCTGTTCCATGACGAAGTGGGAGTCGAACAGGAGGCTCTGCGCCCGGGTCAGCCAGTTGGTTTGGGAGTTCGAGAATTCGCAGCGCGACTGGATAAATCCCGCCGCAGCGTCTGCCGCGAGAACTGGCACGGTGCAGGCGAGCCAGTTCGCAGGCGGTCGGAAGTCGGCGTCGAGGAGCGCGACGAAAGGCGCTTCGCTGGCGCGCAAACCTGCGGCAAGCGCTCCCGCCTTGTAGCCATCGCGGCTGTCTCGGACGATGTGATCGGCGCGGAATCCTTTCGTGCGCAACCGGGCAACGAGAATCTGCGCCGCATCCCGCTGCGGCGGCTCACTATCATCCAGCAGTTGCAGGTGAAGCCTGGTTTTCGGCCAGGCGAGCGCCGAAACGGACAGCAGGAGGCCTTCGATCACCTCGGTGGGTTCGTTGTAAATCGGGAGCTGGATCAGCACCGTGGGCGCGTCGTGCTCGTGCGGGGGGGGTAATGCCGGATTTGCGCGGTCACGCCTGCCTTGTGCCCACTCGAAGAGATAGAGGGCCGGCAGCATGAGAAAACCTAGCCCGACCGCGATCACGCCCAAGAGGGCCAGAGCGGTGATCGCGTCAACCGTCGCTACGAGGAAGGGAAGTACCATCATTGGTCGGCACGGCCGGCGACGGGGGCGACGGGGGCCGATGTGAAACGGGACTTGGGGGGTCTGCTTCCCGCCCTCTGCATGGTCCCCGCCCAGATAACCTCGCGCGTCGTGCAGGCGCGCAGCCAGAGAACAGGCGTTAGAATTTCGCGGGCCACGAACGCCGGCAGCGATAAGAGCGCGAGCGGCCAGCCTTTAAGTGCACAGAGCAGGGACTCGAGTATGAACCATCCGGCGAGGGTACTGGTGGCGACAAGCCAGGGCGAAACGCCGAACAGAGTCGCCGCCGCGGCGCCAGCGACGGCTGTGGGTCCGGCCGACCCCAAAAAATCGCCGATAAACGCCGCAGGCATCTGGATGCGCCACACGATCATCCAGCGCAGCTGCCGCTGCCAGATTTCCGAAAAGCTTCTCGCACCCAGCGTCTGGCGGCTGACGCAGCGGGCCAGCACGGTGCGCAATCCGAGCCTTTCGAGCGCGCCGGCCAGCGCCATGTCTTCGCCGAGGGCCCACGCGAGGCATTCGAACCCACCCACACGCATCAGGTCCGATCGCCGGAACAGCATGATCTTGCCCAGTCCGAAACCAAGGCCAGCCGCATCCGCCAGCATCAGGATGCGCGCATGATAATTGTTGAGAATCGCCACTTCGATCCAGGCTGCGAAGGAACGGGGCTCACGCGCGATTGCAATCGTGCTGACGAGACCGGTGCCGGGTGAAAGTTCGCGAACGAGACACTCAAGCTCGCCCGGCTCAAGGCGCAAATTCGAATCCTTCGTCAGAATGAGATCGTTCCCCGCCTCGCAAAGCGCCGGCCACAATGTGTTCAGCTTGGGACTCGCGGCGCCCTTCAATCGGGATTGCAGAATCTGCGATGGCACGCCCGGAAAGGCGTGACGGACACGCTCAGCCCCCTCAACGGCTGGTGATCGGGCCTCCTGCGCGGAAATCAGGACCTCCAGGCCCGCATAGTCCTGGGTGAACAGCGAGCGCAGTGCCCGCTCGAAATCCGCGTGGAGGTGCTTGATGGGGACAATAGCGCTGACCCCCGGAAAATCGCCGGATTTGGTCGTCCGCCGCCTGCGCACAGGATGCGCAAGAGCCGCCGCGAAGGACACGAGCAGGACAGCAACGGAACAAAGCCACCAGACGCCGGCGACCACCGAAAGGAGGGCTGCCGGTGTCAATAACGGAGCTGTGCGTTGTGGCAGGCTGATTTCATACCGTCATCCGCTCGCGGGCCCGCCGTGCATAATCCTGCCAGATTGAATCGAATTTGCGGCGCTTCGGCGTCCCGACGGCGCCTGCCCAATGCGCAAAATAGATTTCGCGGCACTCCCAATCAAGCGGTCCTTCGGCCGTGAGCTTCACCCCTTCGGCCTTGTAGAAGCTTTCGTTCGAAGCGTTGGGCACGCAGTCGGACAGCGTCTTCACCTTCAGACCAAGACGGTGGACCACGAAATTGACCAGCGGCTGCGCGAACAGCATGCCCCGCTTGCGCACAGCGTGAAACAGTTCGGCATCGGCGGCGGCTATTCGCTGGAAGTCACCGATCGAGAGGACGTTACGCGAAGTCAGAAAGAATCCATCATTGAACAATTTTGCGTCTTTGAGAAAATCCTGTTCGGCGCGCCGTCGGTTGTAGACATAATCGGCGCTCTCCGAAGCCACCACGAAATCGGCCTCGCCGGGTCGCAGCGTCCCGAACGCGGAGCGCAGATCGCGGAAGAGAATGGTATCGGCGTCGAGGTAGATCACTTCGTCGAGCGGCAGTGCCAGCGCCTGGAGTTTTCTGAGGCGGCGTCTGTGCTGCGGGAAGAACGGGTAGAGGAACTTCGCGAGCGCGTCGATCTCCCCGATATCACTGTCCACCCAGATCGCTCCGTAGCGATCGGCTGCGCGCCTTGTCGCAGCTACCCTGTCGTCGAATGGAATGATGTAAAGCGGCGTGTTGGCGTTGCTCGCGCGGTAGCTTTCGAGAAACGGCAGAAGCCAGTTCAGCACTTTGTCGTTGCCGAGCGTGGCTATGCCGCAGCGCTTCGCGGTCACTGTCGAGCGCCCCGACAAGCCGGAATCCGCGACAGGCACCCTACCGGGCAACCGGCTCGGGGGTCCTCTGTGTCTCCGCAAACTGCGAGGCGGTCGCGCCCGGCTCCGTCCCGGTGCGCGCCGGAATATGCTCTCTCACGAAATAGAGGGGTCTCTGTTTGGATTCGTTGAAGATGCGTCCCAGGTATTCGCCCATGATCCCGAGCGTCAAGAGCTGCAGACCGCCGAGGAACAGCACGATGACGAGCAGCGATGGATAGCCCGGAACCGGATTGCCCAGCACGATTGTGCTTACGATGATACCGATCCCGTAAAGTGCGGCGCTTACCGACGTGAAAAGACCCACGTAAGAGGCGACCTTCAGGGGAGCGGTAGTAAAGGATGTGATTCCCTCGAGCGAAAAATTCCACAGCCGCCAGTAATTGAATTTCGAGACGCCCGCAAACCGCGGATCGCGGTCGTAAACGAGCGCCGCCTGCCGGAAGCCGATCCAGGCGAAAAGACCCTTCATGAAGCGGTGGTGTTCGCGAATTCTGCGCAAGGCATCGACCGCCTGCCGGTTCATGAGACGGAAATCACCCGTGTCGCGCGGAATCTGGAAACCGGTCAATCGCCCGATCACCCGATAAAACAGGCGGGCGCTCGCTTTCTTCAGGAACGTCTCGCCGCTACGACTCGCCCGCTGCGCATACACCACGTCGTAATCCCCGGAGCGGAACACGGAAACGAGCTCGGGAATCAACTCGGGCGGATCCTGCAGATCCGCATCAATAATGGCCACGGCGTCGCCCGCCGCGTGGTCGAGCCCCGCCGTCATCGCCGCTTCCTTGCCGAAATTCCGGCTGAGATCAATCAGCGCGACAATCCCCGATTGGTGCGCCAAATTCCGGAGGATTTGAGGGGTGTGGTCAGCGCTGCCGTCGTTCACGTAAACGATTTCGCTGGCAAACGGGAGTTCGCGGAGCACCGCCGCCATGCGACGGTTGAATTCTTCGATCACCGCCTCTTCATTGAAAACGGGAACAACGACAGACAGGAGGCGGATGTCCGGGCTCACGGCGCGCGCGCCAGGCAGAAAATGGAAAGCCCTCCGATCCGGTTGAAACGGAAAAACGGAAGTTCGGCGCGATGGGCGAGCACAAGCGCGGCGTTCATCAGCTTAGGGTGGACCGTGAGGCTGCTCCGGGGCGGCCCGTTGCGCTGGAAGAGCCGCACCGCCGCGACGAGCGGGAGGATCGTCGCAAAGAAATAGCGCGTCGCAAGCGGTTTTAGCCCGGCTGCAGCAACAACTGACTCGAGAGAGTCAGCCGTATAGCGCCGCCGATGTTCGAGGAAACGGTCATGCGCCGAGAAGAGACACTGGAACGCCGGCACGCTGATCAGCACATGGGCTCCTGGAGCGGCGCCTGCGAGGCTTGCGCGAACGAGTCCGATGTCATCATCGACATGCTCCAGAACATCCATCAACAGCACGAGGTCGGCATTCTCCGGCGCGATTTCCCTCGCGAAACGGATCGGCTTGCCATGATAGGTCTCACGCCGTTCCCATGCATAGGCCGAATCCACGCAGAGCGCCGATTGGGCGCCGCGATCGAGCAGGTGCCTCGAGAAGATTGCCGAACCGGCGCCAATGTCGAGCACGCGGCGGAACGCGATGCCGCGCAGAATCGAATCGAGTGCGAGTTGCTTGGAGCGGTAATACCAGTGACTTCCAACCGCACCGCCCAGCAGCTTCTCTTCCTTGACGTCCATAGTGCCCCTCGGCTACTTCGCTTCCGTCGATACCACTTCAATAATGTATCTCGCGTAAACCTGACACGCTGGATTGCTTCTCATTGTTGCCGACAATCTGGATACAGGAAATGTAGAGGCCAAGCAGCCGGCCATCGGAACCTAGCCCCAATTGGCTCGGTGCGACAGCATCGGGCAAGAACAGACCTATTTCAACGAGTTGGCCCGCTTGCACGAGCTTGCGCGGAATCACGAGAGATCGTTCCCTGTTCTTGCCATGAAAACGGAACATCAGGGTTCCGGCAGATTGGCCATTCACCGTGATTATGGCGCGCTGTATCTGGTGCAGGGGCGTCAGAAACGCACCGTGGCCGCCGAATACGAATTTCAGCCGCAAATCGCCCGTGTGCGGAAGTACAGGACGGACAAAAACGGCGGCCTTATGTCCGACGGTCCAAACGGCGGGAAATGGCCTCATATCGAGCCCGGTCAGAAGCATACTGTGCGGGGCTGGCCGGTCCGACCTGAATTCGGTACCCAGTCTGTAGCGGGGGAGAATTACCTCATCCAGTTCACGCGACTTCGCTGCTCGCGACGGGTCGAACGTGCACAGATTGAAGGCGTCAACGCGTCGGCAATAATCTGCCCGCTCGTGCTGAACGGCGAGGAGTGCCAGCCGATCGTCAAGCACGTAAGCCGCATTCCTGTCGAGAATTCCCCTGCTCACACGATCGGGGAGAAGGCTACAGTTGAACTTTTCGGTCGCGACCGAAGTTCGTGCGTCATGAACACTGTTGAGAGTCAAGCCATGCCTCGCGGCAAATCGCGCAAACCATGGCCACGCGTCGGTGCCGCCCGGCGTTCCGGCCGAATCGCACTGCCATGCCGGGAGGACGATCAGGTGCGCCGCGGTACGGCCGGCGGACACCCAATCGGTCGCCGATAATGGGTCCGCAACGGTGACAGACGATTCTCCGGCCACGGCCTCCATCAGGGGAGTCGTATCCAGGTACTGCAGCAGACAGGCGGCCGCGAGCACGCCATACCGTACCCACCGCGGCACAATAGTTGAAATTGCACCCACTATGGCTCCGAGAACGAGCAGGTAATAAACAGGCCAGAAGAAGCGTCCGGACGAGCGAAAAATCGCAAGGAGATGAAATACAGGTTGAGGAACGGGAAGGGTGAGAAGCACCGTTGTTCCAAAGGCGATGCGTATCGAAAGCGCCAAGAACGTCAACAGTACGGAAATGTATAGAAGCGGCCGCAGCGCCGGAGCCCAGAACTTCGCCACCAAGGCTGGACGACGCGCCAGACATATCAGGCCAAGGAGAATTATGCCCAGCCCAAGATAATTGTACCCCTCGAATGCCTGGTCGGGGAGCACGGAGATCGGCCTGAAGTAGAGCGCCCGGATCATTGGATCGAACGGCGCGATCAGGTTCATGGAAAACAGACCATAGCCCGGAGCATCCATTGCCGGGCCGGAGCCCGGAATAAGAAATCCGAAGACCAGAAATGCGAATCCCATCGATACAGCCATCAGCCCGCTCCAAAGGAGCGGATTTGACCAAAGCCTGGAGTGCCAAATTCCCGCTGTGCTGTCCGTTCGGGAATCCGGCGCGGCTGCGTACGCGGAACGCTCCAGATAAGCCCGGAGTGCGGCAGCAAGTCCGATGAGGAAAACCATCACCGCGATGTAGGGCGTAATCCCCCCTGCAATGGCAGTGAGCAGCGCGAACGGAGCAAGATAGCGCGCCGTCCTGCGACGCTTAATGGGCTCGAAATAGAAATACAGTGCAGCTACAATCAGCCACTGGCTGCACAGCGAGAAGTGCCCAAAGAGCCGGTTGAGCAGGATCGGCGCATTCAGGAAAAACATTGTCCCCAGACAGACGAGCAGCCTGTCGGAGACAAAGCGCGACAGGAGCTTCAGCGCAAAATACGCCTGCAGGATGAGGCATAGCGCAGCGTAGAGACCGAGATACTGAAAATTGTCGGGCAGTATCTTCGCGACGAGATGCAAGGGAATCGCCACGATCGGGATCACGTCGAGATAGGCGGCCGAGATTCCGAAGGGATAATCGAGATGGGCAAGCCAGGTCGGGGGAAACGTCCATGGCTGCCGCCGCAGGAATTCCCACCCGGCCTGATAAACCGCGGGGTCTCTCTTCAGCCAGGCGAGGTTGGTCGGATCGATCCGCCCCCAGCCGAGCAGCAGGAGTGCATCAATGCTCCCCGCAAACGCGGCGAAGGCGGAAAACTGCCAGCGGCCCCACGCGCTCGCGGTGCGGGCACTCGCAGGCACGTCCGGCAAGCCTTGGGCAGTTTCGGCTAGCAAATGATTTTCCTCTGGCGGCTGCCCGTGGCGGGCAGCCATGGCGTCCATCCGCGACCGCACCGCGCCCATTGCGCCCGAATTACCGCTGCCAAGTGTCGCGTACCTTTTGTAGCGGAAAACCCGATCATGCCGCTACTCGCCTGGGTCGTTTGCGGACGAAGGCTCATCGTTGTTCGCCAAATGGCCGACCGCCACCGATGATGACACGCGCGACATAGAGACCGAGGAGCCCGGTATCACCGTTGATGCCCAAGTTTTTCGGCGCAACGGCATCTGGCAGCTAAAAGGTTATTCGATCGATTGTCCTGTTCCGGAGCAAACGGCGAGGGATGACGAGCGTCCGAGCGAAATTGGCGCCACCATACCGGAATGACACCGATGCTGACACCGTTCACCTGCACGAGCGCGCGCTGACGCGGGTGCCGCGCAGTCAGCAGCGCGCCATTGCTCGCGAAGGTCATCTCAAGCCGAAGGTCGTGGTCGTATGAGGGCGTCGGTTCGAAACCCTCGACCCACATTCCCGCTGGCGGGCCGACCGCCGCAATAAAGGGCGTTCCGAGCGCGTATGGCTCATCGAGCGCACGAGACCTGGGCAGCACTTGGGGGAGGAGGAGAGCATGCGTTTTCCATCGCGCGGGAAGGCGAAGCAGATCACCGGCCGACGTGACATTCGATGGAAGGAGTTCATTCCAGTATGAGAGCATCAGAAAAAGATTGAGGAGAATCGAAAGAACAATGATCGAAACGGGTGCAAACCGCCACACCCGCCCGCCCAACCATTCGAAGCCGTAGGCCAACGGAAAGGCGATCAGCGGCATCATGTCAACGAAAGGCCGCGACCCAAATGGGCCGCCAAACCACCACGACCACCAACTCGAACAGACGTACACTTCGAGTGACAGCACGGCGAGGAAAGCAATCCCGAGCACCTTGTCGAATTTGACGAAGCACGGAAAGCCGAGGACGGCGATCAACAGCACCGGGGCCCAGACGAACAGCCCCTTCTTAAGGCTGAAAAGGAAATTCAACACTTGCGGACGTAGCCAGTTAAACCCTTCGCGTTGATATGAATTTACTAGAAAATGGCCGGTAGCAGCGTGCCAATAGGCCAGTTGTAGACTGAAGACGACGAGAAAGGCAGCTATGCCGGCCAAAATCTCCCGAACCAGTATTCCCGAAATTCTCGTTTTGTAGTAATGTTCGGAAACCAGAGCGAGCGGAATCGCCGCGACAATGATATTTGGCACTCGCGTGAGCGCGACCAGTCCCAGAATGCTACCCATCGCGACACAGAGATTCGTAGCTGAAGACGTTCGATCGCGAACCCTGTAGCGGAAGGCAATAGTCAAGAGCACGGTGACGAGAAAGAACGAGTAAACATGGGAGAACGACCCGGCAAACGTGACAAAGTGAAATACGTTTGTACCGAAGACAACCGCAGCCGCAGAAATGACCGATATCAGCGTTGAAAATCGAGTCATCAGCAGGCGAACAAGCAGGTACGTCCCCACAGCAAAGAAACTCAGCGCGGAAAGGACGCTGGCAAACTGATAGGGAGCCGAATAGGGCGGCAAACGAAGGAGCTGCGCGACCGCGTTGGCCACGACGAAGAACGGCGCCTGCAGCAGCGCGGTGCCCGACGTGTACTTGTCGAGCATGCGCCCCGTCCGCTCATAACGCTCAATTCCGGTCCAGTTGTAGGGCAGAGGATGTTTCCCCACGACGGTCCAGCGGTACGCCAGCGGCGTTTTCATTGTCAGGTCGTGGTCGATGAAAACGGCCGGAAGATAGGCGTAATAGCCGTATCCATCCGAACGGATGGGAGGCCTGTACCTCATGCAACAACCCGAATAGACGTAAAAGCAGGCCAGAATCGAAACAAGAAAAACCGAAGCAGCAAACAGAAGAGGCACGCGGGCCTGAGCCCACCGGCCCAGGGATTCCGTCTGGATGACTGCTCCTTTCCCGGACGCAGTTATTGCTGGATGCATTCGATAGGACCCTGTCCTGTGGAATTGAGCGGCGTTGCCACGAAAGCAGTTCAAGCACAAGGCATCGTTATGTTCCCGCCCGAAAAGTGTTCCTACCGCCGCATATCCGCAATCATCCCGGCCTGCATTTCGTGGATGTGCTCGACGGCGCCGTTCCAAGCGTCCGGTCCGATGCCGACATCGCTGCGAAAGGGATATTGTAGCTCGAACAGAAGCACCAGCGTGCAGACGACGATCGTCGTTACCGTCCCGGTCATCAAAAGTTGGGTGCGCGTGTTGCGCAGGCCGAACAGCCAGCAGAAGCAGACGATGCAGGTTGCGCCGATCAACAGGATCAACCATTCGAACCACGATACGCCCGCGGCATTGATCGCGATCCGCTGCTGCCGCGCATCGTGCATCGTGGTGAGCTGCTGTAAAGTCGCGCTCTGGGCGTTTGACTGGCTCATGTTCGCCGGCAGGAATGTGGCCGTCGCGTCGATGGCGTCCATGCCGATCACGGCTGCCACTTCATCGTAGCGGCCCTTCCGCATCAGCGGCCACTCGTGATCCGTCATGATGTGAGCGTAGCGGACCATGTCGGCGCGCACGCGCGCGCGCACGGCCGGCTGAAGCCCCACGGCCGTGTGCCATACATCTATGTCGGCGTCCGACTCCATCACCACGAGCTGCCGGGCTTCCAGGTAGTGTTCCCAGACCACCACCGTGAGAAACCCGAGCACAACCGCGTACAGCGTGCCCGAAACGGCCATGATGATGCCCCCCACCTCATTATGGGCGATGAAATCCTGCCGGCGAAAGCGCCGGTGGACGAAAATCTGCCCCGCGCCCGCAAGCGTGATCGCGAAGACGAGCGCCAGAACCAGCAGCAGCACCGCCGGGATACCGTAGAGAAAAGTCACACTGCGACCCCTTCGCTGCCCGCGCCCCAGCTATAGAAGATTCGGGGCATTCCTCCCACCGCCAAGGCAGTCCCACAGGAGTTGATTAACCGGTCGCCGGCATAGTCCCACCCTCCTCAACAGCGGCGGCAACCCGGCTATGAAAGGCAATGCGCGCGGGATCGCGACAAAGTCTGTCGGGGTCGAGATTACGCTCCTCGACGGCTCCATTCTGTTCGGAAGGCTCACGGTGCCCGTCCAGGGGCGATTGAGCGACGTTCTCAATGACGGGCGCGATTTTGTTCCCATCGAATGCGCGGACGGCAGTTTTCTCGCGCTTGCCAAGAAAGCGATCAAACAGGTGTCGCTGCCGGCGGCGGCCGCGCCCGTCTACCGGGGGGACGATCCGTATCGTATTCTGGGCGTCGGGGAGGATGTCTCGGCAGCGGATCTGCGGAAGGCGTACCACCAGCTCTGCGCGACCCATCACCCCGACCGCATCCGCGGGCTGGGCCTGGGGGCCGATTACGAGCAGCTTGCCACCCAGACGATGGCCCGCATCAACAGCGCCTACGCGCAGCTCGTCCGGCGCCTGGCCGGGTGAATCGCCGCCTCTCCCGATCATGCGTTATCGTTGGCGGGGATTGGCAGCGGAGAATACGGGTCATGGAGAGGATCGAGGAAGGTTTCGAAGTTTTCGTGCACGATGGGGACGTGGCCGTCGGCGCTGTGCGCGCGGTGTCCACCGAGGGCAAGCCGCAGATTGTCGTGTATGTCGAGAACGCGGGCGATTTCTTCGTCCCCCTCTCGGCCGTGCGCGACGTCCATGACGGCAAGGTCGTTCTTGATTGCGGCAAGCTTGAACCCAAAATCAGGGACGCCATCGGTCACGCGCACGTGGCCGAAGACCCCCGGATCGCGGACCAGCCGGGCTAAGAGGCGGGAACGACTCATTCCGCGAGCGGATGGGTGGAATGGCCGATCGTGAAGAAGGTCGACATTCCGGCTTTCCGTGATGTCCCCGCCTTTCGCCGGCCGCCGCTACACCGCCGCGGCCTGTGCGGCCGGACGGTAGAACATTCCGAGCTGCAGGCTCTTCGCGATGTTCTCGGCCCGCGCGACGAACGCATGCGCGGCAGGCGGGGCGCAGATTTCTGCGGAGGTCTCGCGAAACAGCGCGAGCCAGCGCGCGAAGTGTTCCCGAGCTACGCCGTCGAGCCGCAGGTGCGCAAACATGGGATTTCCCTTGTAACGGCCCGTCATCAGCATCACCGACGACCAGAAATCGCACATTCTGGCCAGGTGAGGTCCCCAGTCCGCGCCGATCGCGCGTTCGAAAATCGGGCCGAGCTGCGTGTCCGTCCGGATTTTCGCATAAAAGGCATGGACGAGATCGCGGATGAGCGTCTCGTCGATTCCGGTTTCATCCACGAGCGTCTGTACGATACGCGCGCGCCGCTTCTCCTGGGCCTCGCTGGTCTCGCTCATCAAATCCGCCGAACCGTTCGCCTGAAACATGTAATGATGGAAACCGCAGTTTCCAATCGCTGGCTGTCCTGCGGCAGTTGACCTGCTTCAGGTTAGTCCGCGTAGAATTCCTGGAGCCGATGGCGACGGTTGCGCAACCCCGAAATGCTCGCGTGGCCTGGTCTGGTCTGGAATGGGGGTCTCTCGCCTGCGCCGCCCTGGCTGCTGTCCTTGCGAGCTTTTTTCGCGCGTTCGCACTCTCGGGCCGCCTTGTCCAGTCCTCAGACAGTGCGCAAGATTTCGTGGTCGCTCACGCCGTAGCACGCGGAAATCTGCTCCTGTCCGGCTGGCATTTTCCGCTGAACAACTATTATTTCACCGACACCATTCCCTACGCCGTGCTGGAACGTATGTTAGGCGCCCAGCCATTCCTTCTCGCGTTGGAACCGGCGCTCATCTACGCGCTGTTTGTGGCCGTTGCGCTTATCGTTTGCCTCCCGCGCTCGCAGCCGTTTTCACAAAAAATCGAAGCGGTGGCGATTCTCGCGCTTGTGTTTGCCGCCCCCGTCTGGATCGGAAGCTGGAATCCGCTCTTCCTGTCGGCCATGCATGTCGCCTCCGCTGTCGGCGCGTTCGTCGCGCTCGGGCTTTGTGCGCGACTGCCGGAAATCCAAACCAAAGTGGCATCGCTTCTTTGCATGGCCGCAATTGTCGTCCTTACCGCGGCCGTTGTCGCCAGCGATCCTTTTGCACTCGTTTTCGCCTTCGCCCCGGCGCTCGCGGTGTTGGCGTCAGACGCGATCTCTTCGCGCAGGCTCATCGGCGCGTTTGCCGCAATGGCGTTCGGCGTGACAATCGGTTGGTTGTTGCCGCACGCCATAGCGCTTGTGGGCGGGTTCACGATCGAAATCGATGTGGTGGGCCGCTTCGTCGCCGCACCGCTTTTGGTGCGCAATCTGGTAGCGCTCCTCGCCGGCGTTCTCCGGGTTTTCGGGATTCTGATTCCGGAAAGCCCGCTCACTCCGGGTTCGGTCGCGCTGCTCGCCCTGCGCTGCACCGTATTCGCTGCGGCAATTGCGGCGGTGGTTCGAACTCTGCGCAAGATGATCGGGACAGGTCGTACGCCGCTGCTCGATCGGCTGCTGTGCGCGGGGATTCTGACCGTCCTCCCGGCCTGTGCAGCGAGCGCGCAATTCGGCAAGGGAATCGTGGCGCATGATCTGTGGGGCGGCGGGCCGCCGATGCGCTATCTCATGCCGGTGTATCTGTTCGCCGCAGTTCTGACTGCGCGTCAGATTCCCGATATGCTCGCCTTCTGGCCTGCGCGCGCAAGGCACATCGCAAGCTGTGCATTGCTGCTGCTCGCGGCATTGAATCTGGTGGCGGGGGGCAGGTTGTCCGGCGTGGAGGCGCAGCCGCGCTGGATCGCCGACAATCAGGCCGATACCGCCGCCCGCTGGCTGGAACGTCACGGGCTTTCGCAGGGCATCGGCGAATACTGGTCGGCCAATCTCGTTACCGCGCTTTCGGGCGATCGCGTGCAGGTGCGCAGTGTGGTTCAAGACAAAGGCCGGCTCATTCCATACATCTGGGTCGAGGATGCGCGCTGGTACACGCGCGCCCCGCAATTTGTGCTCTGGCAGGAGCCGAACAAGACCGGCGTCACCGCCGCTGCCGTGCGCGCCACCTATCCCGTTTGCGGAATCACGCTCGTCGCGGGCTTTCGTGTCGCTCTCCTTGCTCAGCCCTCGCATGCTTGTCGGAGGATTCGTCCTGGCGCCGGGAGATGAGCTTCGGTCTTCCGGAATGAAAGCTTATATTCTCTCCCTGGACCCGACCGGATGACCCCCATGTGTGGGAAATTCACCGCGATGATGAGCTGGGGCGAGTATTGCGCGCTCGCCGGCGTTGCGCATGGCGGCGGCTATGCTGGCCCTGACGCCATGGAAGCGGACACGGCTCTCGGCACCTTCACGCCGATGAGCGCGCTTCCGGTGCTGCATCTGGGCCCGGTAGGCCAGCGCCGGGTCACCCCGATGCGCTGGGGATGGCACAAGCGCAATATCGCCGATCCGAACCGCGGCTTCGCCCATCTTCACGCACGCTCGGAAGAGATCGACCGCACCCCCACCTGGGCCGGGCCGTTCCACGACGCGCGCGGCGTGGTGTTCGCGCGCTCGTTCAACATTGGCGAAGAGCTGCCGAACGGGAAGATCAAACAATGGATTTGCGCGCGGCCGGATGGCACGCCGCTTGCCATTGCCGTTCTTTATTCCGTGCGCCAGCACGCGACCTTTGGCGCGTTGCGCAGCTGCGTGATGGTCACCACCGCAGCCTGTCCGCCGCTCTGCGACCGGGACAGCCGCATGCCGGCGCTGCTCGCGAGCCCGGAGGAGGTTCGCATGTGGCTGGGCGAAACCGATGCTGCGCCAGATGCCATCAAATCGATCCTGCGGACCTACGAAGGGCCGCTCGTCATGCGAGAGCAGGAGAAGCCTGCGCCGATCCGGCCCGCGGGACGAAAACCCGCAAGCGAAAAGACCCACAACACGCTTCTGTAGCGGCGCCTGTTCAGCCGTAGGTTGCGCGGATGTAAATCTCTGCAGCCCGCACAATTCCTGTTTCGTCGTCTGCATCGAAGCGGTGCGTGCGGGGACTGTCCAGGTCGAGAACGCCAATGACCCGATCCTTCGCGATCAGCGGAACGACCAGTTCGGAGCGGGAATCTGTGTCGCAAGCAATGTGGCCGGGGAACGCGGCAACGTCCTGAACCACGACCGGTTCGCGGCGGAGCGTGGCCGCGCCGCAGACGCCTTGCCCGGCGCCGATGCGTACGCAGGCGGGCTTGCCCTGGAAGGGGCCGAGTACAAGCTCTCCGTTCTCGCGCAGAAAATAGAATCCCGCCCAGTTCACATCGGGCAGTGCATGATAGAGCAGCGCTGCGGTGTTCGCGGCGTTGGCGACCGGATCGCGGTCGCCCGCAAGCAGCGCTTCGAGCTGTTGCGCGAGCTCCCGGTAGAGTTCGGTTTTGCTTTCGGCGGCGATGGCGCGCGACTGGAACATTTCTGTTTCCGCACTGGTTGCGGCTTCATTATGAAGGAAAGGGAACAGGTCGGGGAAGACACCGATGACGCAGCAAAACGAAAGCCTGTTCACATCGCTCCTCGCGGGCCGTCCCGATGCGGAGCGGGTTTTCCTCTATTTGCCGGCCGGGAAAACCCTGAGCTACGCAGACATGCTTGTGTGCACGGCGCGTTTCGCCCGCGGCCTGTGGCAGATCGGCGTTCGTCCGGGCGACCGGGTCGCCGCGCAGGTCGAAAAGGGCGCGGATGCGCTTTTCTTCTATCTCGCCTGCCTCCGTGCGGGCGCGGTCTATCTGCCGCTTAATCCCGCCTACACACCCGCTGAGACGGAATATTTCCTGCGCGATGCCGAACCGTCCTGTGTTGTGGCGGCGCCGGGGAAGCGGCTTGCGCTCGAGCCGCTGCGGAACGGCGCAAAACTCCTGACGCTCGCGCCGGACGGAACGGGTTCGTTCATCGATATCGTCCGCGAGATGCCGGGTGATTTCAACGATGTTCCCCGCGCCGCGGATGAGCTCGCAGCGATTCTCTACACCTCGGGAACTACGGGACGTTCCAAGGGCGCGATGCTGACGCAGCGCAATCTTCTTTCGAATGCGCTCGCGTTACGCGATCTGTGGCGCTTCACCACGTCTGACGTTCTGCTGCACGCACTCCCGCTTTACCACACGCACGGCCTATTCACCGCGACCAACACCATTCTCGCGGCGGGAGCGGCGATGATCCTGCTCCCGAGATTCGATCTCGATGACATTTTCGCGCAGCTCCCGTGCGCAACGGCAATGATGGGCGTACCGACGTTCTACACGCGACTACTGGCCGATGCCCGTCTCGGTCGCGACAGCATCGCCCATATGCGCCTGTTCGTCTCGGGATCGGCGCCGCTCCTGCCCGAAACGCACCGCGCCTTTCTCGCGCGCACCGGCCACGCGATTCTTGAACGCTACGGCATGACGGAAACAAACATGATTGCCTCCAATCCCTACGACGGCGAGCGCAGGCCGGGGGCAATCGGGTTTCCCTTGCCGGATGTCGAACTGAGGATTTGCGCTCCGGAGAGCGGCGCAATTTCGCCGGCTGGTGGGATTGGCACGATCGAGTTGCGCGGGCCCAACGTGTTCAAAGGCTATTGGCGCGATGCGGAGAAGACCAGATCGGCTTTCCGCGACGATGGCTACTTCGTGACGGGCGATCTCGGCTCGATCGATTCGGACGGCTATCTCCACATCGTCGGTCGCGCCAGGGACCTCGTCATCAGCGGCGGTTTCAACGTGTATCCGGGCGAGGTCGAGTCGGAGATCGACGCGTTGTCCGATGTCCTCGAATCGGCGGTGATCGGAGTTCCCCATCCCGATCTGGGCGAAGGAGTCACGGCGGTCGTGGTGTGCAAGCCCGGCGCGGCCATCGACGAGGCAGATGCGCTGGCTGCGCTGCGGCTGCGGCTCGCCAGGTACAAATTGCCCAAGCGGGTCGTGTTCGTCGACGAGTTACCGCGCAATGCCATGGGCAAAGTGCAAAAAGCCGTTCTGCGAGAGACATATCGAGCAATGTTCAGGCACTGTCGCTGAACCGTAATTCAGCCCACACGAATGTGTCGCGAATCCCCCCTAGTCCTCACGCCATTCGCAGCGAATTAGGGTTGCGTCGGCTATAACAGTAAGACTATTGACACTACAGTTTTTGTGGTGTTTCTACCCACTCGTTCCGGGCGAGGAGGGGACAACGTGAAATCAAGGACCATTTTTCTGAGTGCTGCCGCATGTGTGTGGCTTTGCGGGCCTGCTTTGGCTCGAACCACGGCGCCGGCGGATTCTTCGCCGGATCAGCCAGCCAAAAAGCATCATCACCATGCCTCGGGCGTCGAAACCCGGCTCGATCACATGGAGCGGCTGATCGAAGAGCAGCAGGCGGAGATTCGCACCCTTAAGGCGCAGATCTCACAGGCGGAAACGAGCGGTGGCGCGTCTTCTGCAGCAGCAGTGGCTGTTCCGGCACCCCAGCCTCAGCCCCAAGTGAGCGCCGAGGAGTTCCATGCGCTGCAGAACCAGGTCAGCCAACAGACGGCAGAAAACAGGGGCCAGGCATCCGTCACCATCAAAAAGGGCCGGCCGACGATCGCCACCCGCGACGGCAAATATTCGGCATCGCTCGTCGGCCTCGTACAGGCCGATGTTGCCGCCTTCGATAAATCCCAGGTCACCGGACCCAAAGGCACGCCCGCGCTAGCGCGAAGCGGCTTCAATTTCCGCCGCGCGCAGCTTGGAGTTCAGGGTAGCCTGGCGGGCGATTTCAGCTACCAGTTCATTTACGATTTTGGCGGCGCCGGCGGCCAGGAAGCCGGAGCGGTCAATCTCATTACATCGACCACACCGCCCACGGTCGCGGTCAATCCGAGTCAGGGTCGCGTCAAATCCGCGTTTGTCGCGTACAGGGGAATTCTCGATCCGTTCATCTTCAAGATCGGAGCCTTTCCGACGCCGGCCAATCTTGGCGATGCGACGGATTCGGCCGACCTGCCATTGAACGAACGTGCTTCGCCTGCGCAGCTGTCGCGCGGCCTTGATGCGGATGACGGGCGCGACAGCGTCGGTTTTCAGGGGAATGGCAGCATTTGGTACGGATCGGCCTATCTGACGAGCGACACGTTCGGCAAGGGTCAACTCGAAGGTCAGGAAGCGTTTGTCGGGCGCGCAGCCATAGCTCCGATCCAGGATTCGGATAGCAATTTCAACGTTCATATCGGTGGTAACATAGGCGACGTCTTCCATCCGGAAGGTGTCAGTCCCGCTTCATGCACGACGACCGGGCCCGCCTGTTACCTGGCATCTTTCTCCGATCGTCCCGAACTGCGCGAGTGGAATGTCACCTGGATTTCGAGCGGCTCTATCCAGGCGAGGTCCGCTCTCAGCGCCGGCGTTGAAGGAGCGATCAGCTATGGACCATTGACGCTGGAAGGCGAGAATTTCTGGTACAGCATCGAGCGTCGTGATCCGAGCGTCGGTCAGACAAACCCGAATTTCGGCGGCTGGTACATCGAAGGTACATGGGTCTTTACCGGCCAGCCCAGAACCTACAACATGGCAAGCGCAGCTTTCACGCGGCCTGTTCCTACAGCCGATTTCGATCCTCTTGCCGGCGCATGGGGTGCCTGGGAACTCGCGGGGCGCTACAGCGACACCGACCTGGATTATGACGTGAATTCGCTCGTGACCGCCGATCAGGTGCGCGGCGGCGATCAGAGAATATATTCCGCAGGCCTGAACTTCTATCCCAGCTACAATCTGAAGTTCATGTTCGATTGGCAGAACATCGATGTCCGGCGGCCATGGTCGGGCGCCTTCGATACCAAATACAATGCCTTCTCGATGCGGACACAGTTTTCGCTATAGCACTCGAGCGCCGTCGCATTCTGGATCCGCCTCGGCAAACGCCGGCAATCCCGCTTGAGGGTTGCCGGCCTTGGCACGAGACGAGCCCAGGTGTTTCGGGCCGCCTAACGTTTCAGGAGAGAGAACAAAGCACTGCGGAGCCTCGGGCTGAAGCCCAGGGCGAAACCGGCGGCCAGCGCCACTCCGATCGAGCGGCCGGGGTGCCGTTCGGCGACATCGGCCAAGTCCTTTCCGAAGATCTCGCCCACAAGAGCCGCAAGACGTGGCTGCAGAACGCGGCGTGCCCGGCGCTTCATGGCGGACAGGATCATCTTGCCGACGATCACCGCCAGCAGACAGAACAAGAGCGCCGTTCCTGCGGCGGCAAGCGCTGCAAACACCGGCGAGAGAATGTAGGAGAAAGCGAAGTAATCCGCCGCGACCAACAGCCCGAATGCAGCGGTCAGGCCCGTCGCACAGGCCAGAAGGACGGCCACAATGACGAGGCCGCGGAGCAGAATTCCGGTGAGCACGGGACGTGCTAGGAGCGCCGGGCGCCGAACAGCAGGCCCAGGAAGATGCCGATGCCGAAAGCCGTCGCGGCCGAGGTCACAGGCCGGGATTCGATGCGGCTAGCCAGATCGTCCGCGCTCTTCTTCACTTCACTCCAAGCCCTTTCGCCCGTAGCACGCGCGGCCTGCGCCGCCTCGTTGCCGGCGCTGCGGGCGGCCGACTCGATGAGCTGGCCGAGTTTCGCGAATTCCGCGCGCAATTGCCTCAGCTCGCCGGACAGAGCCTGAACGTCCGATTCGGTTGCAGACATGATCCTCTCCTTTGACGCCCGCGTTATAGCACGCGCACGCTCGCCGTCTTCAAACCGCCTGCGAATAGCGCGGACACCCTTCCTCGCACAGACCCGGCATTCCCGCCCGCACGCGCCAGCTTAGAACTCATACCTTTCCCAAGGGTTGCGCGGTCGAGGGTGCCCTGCCGCGGATCGGCTCGGACGCCCTGCACGGCCCCTCGCTTCCCATACCGACGGGCCCCCCGGTGTGCCTCCCGGCGGAGCCATTCCCGCCCTGCATAGCTCCTCCATTTTGCAATCATATGTTAACTCAGCTACCGCTTCCGCCCTCATTCGTTACTGGGATTGCACAGAGAGGATAAACCCGCATGGCTGCGCTTGCCCGGAACCTCGCCGCGGCGCTTCTGGCGCTCGGCGCCGCAGGATGTGCGACCACCACGCGGCCTTCCCAGGCCGCCCTGGATCAGAACGATCCCTATGAGGCGCAAAACCGGCAGGTGTTCGAACTGAACCAGAAGCTCGACAAGTATGTCGCGCTGCCCGTTGCCACATTCTACGTGAACACCGTCCCCGAACCGGCGCGCCAAAGCATCCACAATTTCCTGACCAATCTCGACGTGCCCGTCACCTTCGCCAACGATGTCCTTCAGGGTGATGCCGATCGCGCCGCCGATTCTCTGGGACGTTTTGTCATTAATTCCACAGTGGGCGTTGGAGGATTGATCGATGTCGCGCAAAAGGTTGGCGTCCGCGAGCACGTCTCGGACTTCGGCGAAACCCTTGCGGTGTACGGCGTCGATTCCGGGCCTTACCTCGTGCTGCCGGTGCTCGGTCCGAGCGATCCGCGGGATGCGGCCGGTTATGTCGTCGATATCGGTCTCAATCCCCTTACGTGGATCAGCTGGCGCAGCAGCACCTATTTCAAGATCGGGGGCGATGTTCTCGCGATCATCGACGAGCGGGCGCAGAATATTGAAGCGCTGAACGAAATCGAGCGGACTTCGGTCGATGTCTATGCGACCGAACGCAGTCTCTTTCGACAGCATCGCGCGGCGGAGATCAACCACGGGAAACCCAACATTGAGAATCTGCCCAATTTCTGACTTGCCCTCGCAAAGGCGGGCATTTCCAGCCATCATCGGCCGGCGGCAGACTTGTCCGGCAGAAGGGTGAACTGACCGCGAGCGCCGGAAAAAGGGCGAGGGATGTCTGCCCCGATCGTCGAACGCATCGTTGCTTTCTGCGCCCGTTACGCGGGGGCCGTCGTGCTGGCGTCGCTCATCGCCGGAATCGCCGCCGGGATCTACAGCGCAGCCCATTTCGCGATCAACACCAATCCCGATTCGCTGATTTCTTCACAAACCACGTGGCGCAAGCGAACGGCCGCCTACGACGCCGCGTTCCCGCAATTTACCAACACCATCGATGTCGTTGTGGACGGCGACACGCCGGAACTCGCGGAGCGCGCCACAGCTGCGCTTGCGCGCGCCATGTCCTCGCGCCCGGATCTCTTCTTGAGCGTGCGCCGGCCCGACGACGGCACGTTCTTTGCGCACGACGGCCTGCTCCTGCTTCCACTCGATCAGGTTCGCGCCACCACGCAGCAGCTGATTGCCGGTCAGCCTTTTTTGGGAGCGCTGGCTTCCGATCCCAGTCTGCGCGGCATCATGGACAATCTTTCGACCGCGCTCGAAGGCGTGAAGCGCGGCCAGGCGAAGTTTCCGTCGCTTGATAGGCCGATGAAGGCGTTCGCGGATACGTTGTCGGGCGTTGCGGCCGGCAAGCCCACCTTCCTCGCCTGGCGCTCTCTCCTGACGGGCGAAAAGCCCAGCTTGCTCGAAACGCGCCGGTTCATCGAGGCGCAGCCGCGCCTCGACTACACGGCGATCGAACCGGGACGGCGCGGCACCGACGCCATCCATGCGCTGGCCAGGAAACTCCGGCTCCAACCCGCCGAAGGGGTACGGGTCCGGCTGACCGGTCCCGTTCCCATGGCGGACGAGGAGTTCAGCACCATCAAGGAGCGAGCAGCCCTGATGCTGTCGCTGATGATGGCGGGCGTGTTTCTCATGCTGTGGCTCGCGGTACGTTCGGTGCAACTGATCTTCGCAATTCTCGTGACGATGTTCGTCGGGCTCGGCTTGACGACGGCGATCGGCCTCCTCGCCGTCGGCTCGTTCAACATCATCTCGGTCGCGTTCGTGACGCTCTTCATCGGGCTTGGCGTCGATTTCGGAATCCAGTTCTGCGTTCGCTATCGGGCGGAGAGACACATCGAGAATGATCTCGACCGGGCGCTCGCCCATGCGGGGAGCGGTGTCGGAAATGCACTGACGCTTGCGGCTGCCGCCGTGGCCGCGGGTTTCTACTCGTTCCTGCCAACGAGCTATTCCGGTGTCGCCGAGTTGGGCCTGATCGCGGGCACCGGCATGCTGGTGACCTTCGCGCTTAGCATCACCCTTCTGCCGGCCCTTGTGAAACTCCTCAGGCCACAGGGCGAGCCCGATTCCATCGGATATTCGATGTTCGCGCCGATCGACAGTTTCCTGACCGAACGCAGTCTTCTCGTCCTCATCATCGCTGCAATTCTCGCAGCGGCCTGCATCGCCGCGCTGCCGCGGCTGACCTTCGATTTCAATCCGCTCGATCTGCGCAATCCAAAGGGCGAGGCCGTCGCAACAGCCCTCGATCTGATGCGCACTCCGCTGACCTCGCCCAATACGATCGATGTACTTGCACCATCGCTCGAAAAAGCCCGGCACCTTTCGGCTGCCCTCGGCGCATTGCCCGCCGTTTCGCATACTGTGGACGTGGAAAGCTTCGTTCCCGAGGACCAGCACGCCAAGATCGCCCTCATCAGAGACGCGGACAGCCTTCTCGATCCCACGCTCAACCCGTTTCTCACGAAGCCGGCGCCGAGCGATTCGGAAGTGGTGGCAAGCCTTCAGAACGCCGCCGCAGCCCTGAACGGAGCCGCGACCACAGCAACCGGCCAGAGCGCGGTAGAAGCGCGGCGCCTGGCGAAAGTGGTGGAGCAAATCGCCCACGGCGCTCCGGCGCTGCGCCGGCGCGCGCAAACCGCGCTGGTACCGGGCCTCAAGACCATGCTCGATCAATTGCGGGCGGCGCTCACGCCCTTTCCGGTGACGTTCGCAACGTTGCCGAAGGATCTCAAGCGCGACTGGATCACTCCAGACGGCCAATACCGCATCGAAGTGTATCCCAAAGGCAACGCCAACAAGAATTCGGTGCTTGAGGAATTCACCCGCCAGGTTCGCATCTTCGCGCCGGAATCGGTGGGTACGCCGATCTCGATCCAGGAATCCGGTCGCACGATCGTGCGCGCGTTCGTGCAGGCGGGTGTGCTGTCGTTCCTTTCGATCACGATCCTGCTCGCGATCGCGCTCCGCCGTCCTGCAGACATTGCCATTGCGCTTGCGCCGCTCGTGCTCGCCGGCGTGCTGACGCTCGGCACCTGCGTCTTCATAAACCTACCGCTCAATTTCGCGAACATCATCGCGCTGCCGCTCCTCTTCGGGATCGGCGTGGCCTTCGACATTTATTACGTCATGGCGTGGCGCTCGGGCATGCGGCGGCTCCTGCAATCGCCGCTGACCCGTGCCGTCATACTGAGCGCCGGCACGACCGCGTCGGCCTTCGGCACACTCTGGCTGTCGAGCCATCCTGGCCTGTCGAGCATGGGCGAACTGCTCGCCATCTCGCTCGCGTGGATTCTGGTGACGGTGCTGTTCCTGCTGCCCGCGCTGCTGGCACAGGCCGCTTACCGGGGCGGCATGCCGGATATCGTGTGAACGGCAGCGAGGATCAGGGCGAACTCTTCGCCGACCCGTTCAGCAGGTTGTCGCTCAGCTGGTTGATCTTGGCGATCAACCCGGATGGCCCGCCGCTGGCCAGTGTGGCTGCAAAATCGGAGCGGCGTGTCGCAAGCTCGCTCACATAGCCATTCAGAAACACGTCGATCACTTTCCAGCTTCCTGACGTGTCACGCATTCGATAGATGAGCGGCACCGGCTTTTCGCCCGGTGGGATCAGCGTCGTCTGCACGAGCTTGTCGGGTCCGCGCTGCTGGACATTGGGATCGACATTGAACTGCACACCGGATCTCGAAAAATTTGCCGCATAGTTGGCCACTGTCATGCGCCGGAATGCCGCGGTCAGCGCGTCTCTGTTCTTGGCGCTCGTGCCGGCCCAGCTCGGCCCCACGATGAACTGGATCATGGCCGGAATATCGAAGGTCGAGTCCACGGCAGGTTCGAGTGCATGGAACCGCCCTTGCATGCCGAGTTGCGGGCCATGCTTCATCGTGTCGAGCAGCGTGTTGTAGAAACTCTGTATTTTCTGGGCTGCCGGGTCCTGCGCCCGGGCGGGCGCGGCGAGCGCGACAACACAGGCGAACGCAAAGGCGCAGCTTTTCCAGAAGGACATGGTCGAATGATCTCCTCGAGAAGGTAAACGGTCGGTTGGCGAACCCTGATCCACCCGCCTAAAACGCATGGGCGGCGTTTCGGGCCTAAGTGAGGCATAGACCGGCTACGACAGGAGAAGATGCTCCGAACAGACCCAGTTGGTGGTGTTGCCGACCGAGGAACACCAGACCGGCCTCAGTTGCGGCCAGCTCGGGATGTAGCGGAACGCAAGTGAGCCGTCGGCCGGGTGATACCGGAGCGGCGGCGCATCGGGTAACGCCGGCAGATAGCGCGGAACCAGTTCGTGCAGGTTCTGCGGAAACATGCCGCGCTCGCGATGCCAGTCTTGCAGTGCCATCATGACGCGATTGGCATCACGCCGCAGGGCGAGGCCGTCCGGGTCCTGTGCCACCGGATAAACCGAGCAGGCCGCGAGCATGAGCCCGGCGGCAGCAAAGGCGAGCGGCGCGCGCGCGCGCATCAGCTCAACGCCTTCGCAAGAAGAGGCAGGCTCCTGTCCAAGCGATAATCGACGGCGCTATGGTCATCCGGGAACTCCTCGTAGAGATGCGCGACCTTCTGCTGTTCGAGGAGCCGGTGCAGCCGGCGCGCACCATAAACCAGATTGTATTGGTCGATCTCGCCGCAGTCGATGTAAAGTGCCTTGAGTCTCGCCAGTCCGGAACCGCGCGTCTGCGCCATGATGACGGGATCCCAGGCGAGCCATTTTTCCCATCGTTCCGGAATGACTTCGCAGGTCTGCGGGTCCACCGGCAGGCGCACGCCGTACGGCGCGCCCGGATCGGGATCGTAAGTCGCGCACATCGCGAGCGTCATCAGATCGTGCAGCGCGCTGTCGCGAATTTTCGGCGCGGCATGGAGATCGGCGATCCATTTTTCGATCGAGCCGCCGGCTTTCGCCAGTGTCCGCAGCAGGCGAGGGAATTCCGGCAAGTAACAAAGCTCGAACGCCATGTCGCCCGAGTGACAGGCCGCCGCGCTCCAGAAATCGGGATACAGCAGCGCATGCGCGATGGCGCCATACCCGCCGGAACTCTTGCCGAAAACAGCTCTGCGATCTTTTCCTCCACACCCGAAGCGGTCTTCCACGAAGGGAACGGCTTCCTCCAGAAGGAAATCCGCCCATCGGCCGGTGCCGGCGCTGTTGATGTACTGGTTACCGCCCAGACTTGTGAAACAGTCGGGAAAGGCGACGATCACGGGCGGCATTGCACCCGTGCCGATCAGCCGATCGAGCCGCTCGGGCACGTTCTCGGTAAAATTCTTCCAGTTCGTGTGGGCAGGCCCGCCTGCGGTAAAGCCGACGAGATCCACAAGGAGCGGAAGGCCATCGCCCTTGGTTCCGGCGGGGACATACGCATCGATGATCCGCGTCGGCGGATCGCCCAGCAGATTGCCTTCAAGCACGCGGCTTTGGAGCGTCAGCCGATGGACCTCGCCCGCGGGCGCATTGCAGTCGCGCCTCATACGGCACGGGTCGCGTGGACGAGCCAGGCTGTCGTTTCGGGATCGACATGCGGCGAAAGCGTCTCGCGCACGCGCGCGTGATAGGCGTTGAGCCAGTTCCGCTCGTCCTCACCGAGCAGCGACACCTCGACCAGCTCGAGATCGATGGGCGCGAGCGTGATCGTCTCGAAATGCATCATGCCGCGCTCTCCGCCCGGAATCTCCTCCGGCTCGGTGACGACCACTAGGTTCTCGATCCGGATACCGTACTCGCCCGCTTTGTAATAACCGGGCTCGTTCGAGCAGATCATCCCCGGCTTCAGCACCTGCATGATGGGTTTGTTGGAGATGTTCTGGGGACCTTCGTGGACTGAGAGATATGCGCCGACGCCATGCCCCGTACCATGATCGTAATCGAGACCCGCGTCCCACAAGGGCTTTCGTGCAAATGCGTCGAGCGCCGCTCCCGTCGTGCCTTCCGGAAAGTTCACGGTCGCAAGTGCGATGTGGCCCTTGAGCACGCGCGTGAATCGATCGCGCATTTCGGGGGTGGGGTTGCCGACGATCATGGTACGCGTCACATCGGTCGTGCCGTCGGGATACTGTGCGCCCGAGTCGATCAGAAAGATTTCGTTTCGTGCGATCGTGCGGTTGCTCGATCGGGTGACGCGGTAATGTGGAATGGCGGCGTGCGGCGCCGCGCCCGAAATCGAGTCGAAACTCAGATCGACGAGTGAATCTGTTGCCCGGCGATAGCCTTCGAGCGCTTCCGCCGCTTCGATTTCCGTCAGATGTCCGCCCGGGGCTTCGCGCGACACCCACGCCAGGAATCGCGTGAGCGCTGCGCCGTCGCGGATGTGCGCCTTGCGCATGCCCTCGATTTCAACCGCGTTTTTGCACGCCTTCGGAAGCTGGCAGGGATCGGGCCCACGCTGAATCTTCGCGCCGGCCCGACCGAGCCGATCGAACACAGCCGCTGCGCAATTGGCCGGGTCGGCAAGCACCGTTTTTCCGGCAAGCGCATCAAGGGCGGCCGGAAATTCCTCCGGGTCCCGTAGGCGTACCGCATCGCCGAGATGCTGGACCAGTTCGGGCGAACTCTTGCGCGCATCCATGAACAGCTCGGTCGAGCCATCCGCATTGAGGAGCGCGAACGAAAGTACAAAGGGCGTGTGCGGGATGTCGCCGCCGCGCATGTTCAGGAGCCAGCAGATGGAATCGGGCAGCGTGATCGCGGCCGCGTCGACGTGGCGGTGTTTCAGCTTCTCCGCGATCCGCGTGCGCTTGGATTCGGCCGATTCCCCGGCAAGCGCGAGCGCGTGCGGTGCCGCTCTCACCAGTGGCGGCCCCGGCTGATCGGTCCATACCGAATCGATCGGATTGGAAGGGCAGGGGACCAGTTCGGCGCCCGCCTGTGCGGCCGCGGCGCGAAGCAGATCGACGCCGTTTGCGGTATGCAGCCACGGATCGTAGCCGATCCGCGCGCCCTGGGCCGCGTTCGCGGCAATCCACGCAGCGGGACCTTCGCCCACGAGGTCACGCGCCTCGAATAGATGGGTGACTGTCTGTTCACGCACTTGAAGCGTGTATCGCCCGTCGACGAATATCGCGGCCTTGTCGCGCAGCACTGCGGCCGCGCCAGCCGAACCGGTGAAGGCGGTGAGCCACGCGAGCCGCTCGGCGCGCTTCGGCACATATTCGCCCTGATGTTCGTCGGCACGCGGCACCAGAAATCCGTCGAGGCCGCGCCTGTCGAGTTCAGCGCGTAGGGCAGTCAGCCGGGGTGCGCAGGTTGCGGCGTCCGACTGGTCCTCGAAGCTCTGGAAGGGAGAGGTTTTGTCCATGCGTGCGACGTTAGCCCGGCAGGACCGGCCTCTCAAGCAGCAGTGCCGACCAGTTTCCGTCCCGTCGAATATTGCGCTGCACAAGCCCTGTCGGCCGGTAGAAGGCGAGCACGAGATTTTCCTGCCAGCGCAAAAGTCCCGACAGCAGGAGCATTCCGCGCGGGGCGAGCGCGTGAGAAATCGACAATGCGAGCCGCGTCAGCGGTCCGGCCAGGATATTGGCGACGATGAGATCGAACGGCGCCTCGTCCACGAGCAAGGGATGCGACAAGCCATCGGCCACCACCGCCCTGACGAAGGGCGCAGCCCTGTTGCGCTGTGCGTTCTCGCGCGCCACCGCGACTGCAACGGGATCGATATCTGCGGCGATGACTCTCTCCTTCCAGAGATGCGCCATCGCGATCGCGAGAACGCCGGTCCCACAACCGAGATCGAGTGCATTCCGGATCCGGCGGCGCTTTGCAAGTTCGGATATCGTTGCAAGGCAGAGAGCGGTCGATTCGTGGTGGCCTGTGCCGAAGGCAAGCCCCGCCTCGATGTGCAATGGTATAGCTCCGAGTGGAGAGCTTGCGCCCGCATGCGCGCCATGGACGAAGAATCGCCCGGCGCGCACCGGCGGCAATCCGTCCTGGGAGAGCCTGACCCAGTCCTGATCGGGAATGAGCGAGACATGCACGCCCGGTCCGAGGAGCTGCGAGAGCAGCGCGCCGTCGGGCATGCTGGCGTAAAGCGCTTCAACCGTAGCGCTCGTCCCGAAACTTTCTTCTTCCACGAGCACCGCCTGGGGCGGCGGCGGCATAATTTCCAAAACGGCCACTGTGTCGCCTGCACGCTCTTTGGCGAGTGTGATGCTTGCTTTCCAAAGCGGCGCACCTTGCACTTGACCGATTACTCTTTTGAAATCGCGAACTGCTTGAAGCCTCCCGTGCCATTTGGCAAGCTCACCAGGCCTGGTTGCGACAGACTTGATCCCGCGCGTGTTTGGTCGTTTTCTCCGCCCGCAATCGCAATCGGTGATCCCATGTCCTTTTCCATTTATGACGCCTCGATCCCGCCCATGATCCGCATGCTCGAAAACCTTTCGAACATTCTCGACAAGGCGGTGAAGCAAGCCGGCGAACGCGGGCTTGCGCTCTCGGAACTCCTCGAAGCCCGGCTCGCGCCGGACATGCATCCGTTCCCGCGGCAGGTTCAGATCGCCAGCGACGCGGCAAAAGCCTGCGCAGCGCGCCTGACCGGCGGGGAGATACCGAGCTTTGCCGACACCGAGAGCACTTTCCCGGAATTGAAGGACCGCATCGCCAAGACCGTTGACTATCTGAAGAGCGTGCGGCGCGACGCGTTCGAAGGTGCAGAGAAACGCACGATCGAGATCAAGACGCCGCGGGGTGCCGAGTTCCGGTTTGACGGCAAGGAGTTCGTGACGAATTTTGCACTTCCCAATTTCTTTTTCCATGTGACGACCGCGTACGGGTTGCTACGCCACAAGGGCATCGAGATCGGCAAGCGGGACTACCTCGGTCTGTAATCGTCGCGTGTGTTTCGCGATGGCCCATTCTGCGGCGAGCGGTTGCAGTCTCTCTTGATCCGCCGCCTGTTTCGCGTTTTGTTGCGCACCGCCAATCTGAGGAATTCCCCCAATGTCCTTCTCCGTTTACGAAGCGTCCATTCCGCCCATGATTCACTTTTTCGAGAACCTGTCGAAGGTTCTCGACAAGGCGGTGCATCAGGCGAAGGAGCGCGACATGCCGCTTTCGGAGCTTCTGGAAGCCCGGCTTGCCCCCGACATGTTTCCGTTCCCGCGGCAGATACAGATTGCCAGCGACGTCGCCAAGCTGGGTGCGGCGCGACTGGCCGGTCTCGAGCCGCTGAGCTTTCCCGATACGGAATCCACCTTCCCCGAATTGCAGGAGCGCATCCGCAAGACCGTCGATTACATGAAGAGCGTTGCTCCGGAAAAATACACAGGTGCGGAAGACCGCACGATCACGCTCAAGTTCCCGCAAGGGGAGATGACCTTCCCGGGCCGCGGTTTCCTGAACAATTTCGTGCTGCCCAATTTCTATTTCCATGTGACGACGGCGTACGACCTGCTTCGCCACAAGGGAATCGAGATCGGCAAGCGGGATTATCTGGGCGCGTAACCGCGAGACAATGGGCGAAGGCACCGACTTACCCTCCCCTTGAGGAGGGTCGAAAATCGTTTGCGCTCTTCAGCGCGAACGATTTTCGGGGAGGGGGTATCTCTCCACAGTGTCAGACGTCGGGGACAAACCGTGTTGAAGCAATACCCCTCCCCGAAATTTGCTGCGCAAATTTCGACCCTCCCTCAAGGGGAGGGTGGAGCTCCGGGCATCCAGCGTGCAGCGGATGTACGGCCGTGTAGAAATGCGCTAGTGCCCCGAGTCATTGGAACTGAGGGTATAGCCGTTTGAGTTTTATGCGGGCATCCGCGGTTGTGAATTGCCAATCGGCTTTAGCGTGATGCGTATTGCGATTCCGCTGCCATTCGGCGACTTCGCTGGTCAGGGCT
>DASXYZ010000051.1:0-1658 GCA_036502185.1 Rhizomicrobium sp. | reverse complement strand
GGTCTTGCCGGCGCCGGGCGGGCCGATCAGCAAAATATTGTGGCTGCCGGCGCAGGCGACTTCGAGCGCGCGCTTGGCGGACATTTGGCCGCGGACGTCGCGCAGGTCCACGGAATATTGCCCGGCGTCGGTGAGCATTTGGGAGGTGTCCACGGCGGTGGGATGGAAAGATTCGGGCGCGTTGATGAGGTCCACGGCTTGCGGCAACGATTTCACGCCGAAGACGTTGATGCCTTCGACTACGGCGGCTTCGCGCGCGTTGGCTTCCGGCACCACGACATTCTTGATGCCGCGCTCGCGCGCCGCCAGCGCCGCGGATAGCGCTCCGCGCACGGAGCGCACGCCGCCATCGAGCGAGAGTTCACCAAGAAAAACGTGGGTATCGAGAATCTTGCCGAAGAAACTTCCCTGGCAGCCCGCGAGACCCAGCGCCATGGGCAAATCGAACGCGGAACCTTCCTTGCGGATGTCGGCTGGCGCGAGATTCATGGTGACGGCGTGGCGCGACGGAAAATCGAAGCCGGTATTGCGCAGGGCGGCGCGAATACGTTCGCGGCTCTCTTTCACGGCGACATCGGGCAAGCCGACGACATTGAAAAAGCCTTCGAGCACAGGGACTACGTCCACTTCGACTTCGACGAGGTAGGCGTCAATGCCGAACACGGCTGCGCTAAACGTCTTGAAGAGCATCCCAAGATGCCTTTTGAAAGCTCAATTCCAGAGGAAGGGGTATCCTCGTGCGGTACTGTTGCAGAGAGCGTATCTCAAAACATGGCTTGATGCTAGCGATACCGTGGAGGGTTGTGGCGTTTTCCGGTTAGTTCGGATTTGCCGCCGGTGCCCTGGTGGCACGTGTGACGGTCAATGACTGCGGCGATCAGGGCCGTGCCGATTGGCGCTCGGGCTCTTCCACGGTGGTGACGTAGAACTGGCGCAAGTTCGCCGTGCCGAAGGAAGTCGTGAGCGCCACATCAGATGCGTCGCGTCCGACGGCCATTAACACGCGACCGATGCGGGGTTGATTGTGGCGCGCGTCGAACGTCCACCAGCGATCTTCCAGATACACCTCGAACCACGCGCTGAAATCCATCGGCACGGGCGACGCGGGAACTCCGATGTCTCCCAGATAACCCGTAGCGTAACGCGCCGGGATATTCAACGCGCGGCACATGGTAACCGCGAGGTGTTGAAAATCGCGGCAAACGCCGAAGCGGTCGGTGAAGACATCGAGCGCGGTTTTCATGGCGTTCGCATACTGATAGCCGAACGTCACTCGCTGGTGAACCCAGTCACACACGGCCTGCACACGATTCCATCCGGGTGCGACTCCGCCAAAAAGCTCGGTGGCGATGTTGGACATGCGGTCCACTTCGCAATAGCGGCTATTGAGCAGATAGCGCAGCACGTCGCTGGGCAGGTCCTGCACCGGAATTTCACGCGCGGATGGCGCGACTGGGTCGGGCGCGCCCGAATCGTAAATCAGAGTGGAGTTGCTTAGCCGGATGGGACCGCCCGGGGCCAGAAAGCGGCAGCAGTTGTTTCCGTAGCTGTCTGTGTAACTGTCGGATTTGACCGCAGGCTCGAGGTGCAATTCGTCCGGCTCGCGGAGATTCTGGACGCGCGAGGGATGTACTTTCAGCAGCGCAACGATCGCCACG
>DASXYZ010000050.1:0-11226 GCA_036502185.1 Rhizomicrobium sp. | reverse complement strand
AGCCCTGACCAGCGAAGTCGCCGAATGGCAGCGGAATCGCAATACGCATCACGCTAAAGCCGATTGGCAATTCACAACCGCGGATGCCCGCATAAAACTCAAACGGCTATACCCTCAGTTCCAATGACTCGGGGCACTAGTCGCCCGATTGCGATGTGGGAGCGGAGGTCTTTCGCCCTCATACTCACAGTACAACTGGGGGGGCCGTTCTGCGAAGCTTGAGGTTGGCCGCGGCTAACCGGGCAGAAAGAAGCGCCAGGTGCCGAACGCCGCAAACTCTCGATCTGCTCAGCCGAAATCTCCGGGAGTGGCGCTCAGCCCGGGATCGTGCAATGCGGTCACGGCCGCGGGTCGCACGGCCGTGACCATTCGGAATGTTGCCGCCTTTGGCTCAGTCAAGGCGGTCGGCGGCCGTCGTTCCGGTGATATCCTGAGTCAGATTTCCGTCGGTATCATAAAATTTGGCGTCGAAGCTGCCGTTGTAGCTGTTGCCATCCTTCGAGAGCTTGTTGGACTGGGTCATGTTGAGCGTTCCCACCCAGTTCTCATTCGCGTCATAGAGCCAGTCGACATGGGTCAGGAGCTGCATCTTCTTTCCGTTCTGCGACCACACGCCCAGGCACACGGCTCCTGTCGATGGCGGAAGATTGCCGAGTTCCTCCTCGGTCCCATCGCTGTGCCAGGTATCGAAGCCCTCGAAAAGCAGCGTGCCGTTGCTTTGGGTGTGCACGACGTGCCAAAGCCCGACAATGGAGGAGGAGGGGACCGCGTATGGGTTGTTTCGCGCCAGCATCGACGCGGGCAATTTGACGGGCGCGACATGCCTGCCGAAATCCTGGTTCAGCAGTGGGTTGCAGGCTTGGGCCGAAATCGTTCCAGCGGCGAGCGTCACCAGCACGGCGGCAGTGGTCGTAAGGCGGATCATGAGAGTGCTCCCTTCGTTTGGTAGCGCCGACCATCGGCGCCGTTGCGCGAGCGCTCCTGGTTGCGCTTTGATGGGCAGGGGCGGGCTTAACCGCGGCGTCCGCATCGCTTAGGATGGCCGGTCCGGTCAGACCGGCTTTGGGGGATCCTGCGATGTATGCGGCGTCGTTGCCGTTGGTGCTCATCTTGCGCAAGCCATGCCGGCCCGCGACCGCATTGGGCTCCGCCGCGCGGCGCGCCGCCATGACGGCGGATCGACCGATCTCCGATCTCTCGCCGACCTTCCCGACCGGACCATGAATTTTCGTGCCGTCCCGATAAGGCCCCCGGGCGCCAACGCGCTGGCCCAAGTGGCGGACTTCCAGATCGGCGGATTGCTGGTATCGCCTTCGTGCCTCGAAGTTCGCGTCGGCAACAGGCGCAATTCGGTTCAGCCGCGCGTCATGCAGGTTCTGGTGACGACAGCCGCGGCCGAAGGCACTGTGGTTTCCCGCGACCAGTTAATCCAGCGGTGCTGGGGCGGCCGGATCGTGGGCGAGGACGCCATCAGCCGCTGCGTCGCGAAGGTGCGCGAGATGGCCAATCTTACAGACCCGCCCGCGTTCGAGATCGAAACCATTCCGCGCGTGGGCTACCGGCTGAAGCCAGTGGGGGTGTCCCCCGATCCGCCGGCGCTCTGTCCGGGTATCGGCAGCAATACCGTTTTGGCCGTGCTCGCCTTCGACAATTTTTCCAGCGATGAGGCCATGGAGTTCTTCTCCGAGGGCGTGTCGGAAGAAATCCTGCAGACGGTGGCGCATGCCGTCGGTCTGAAAGTCATCGGACGCAGTTCGAGCTTTCAATTTCGAGGAGCCGACAAGCGTGCCGCGCGCATCGCATCCGTGCTAAAGGCAACGCATGTTCTCGACGGTTCCGTTCGCCGCAGCCGGAACCGGGTGCGCATTTCGGCCAGCCTGATCGAATGCGCCGGCGAAACGACGCTCTGGTCACATAGTTTCGACCGAGAGCTGTCGAACGTGTTTGCGCTGCAGGACGAAATCGCTGCCGCAGTCGCCGCAGCTCTGAAGGTTGCCTTCCTGCCGTCCGCGCAACCGCGGGCGGCCCATGCGGCGGCCCGGTTGGGCGGAGCGCCGACACAGAAAACATTCGAACCATCGCAGATCAATCCCTCCGCCTACACCGCGTATCTGCAGGGCCGCTACTTCTTCAACAGGCGGAACCGCGCCGACATGCATCGCGCGGCAAGTTTCTTCGAGGAGGCGATCGCGCTCGTCCCGGACTATGCGGATGCGCGTGCAACCCTTGCACTCACCCATGCGATCGTTGTCGCCAATGGTCAAAGCCCCCACAGTTTGCCTCTCGCCAGGCAGGAAACCGAAGCCGCGCTGCATCTGGCACCGAACCATATTGCGGCGCTGCTTTCGAGCGCCGCAGTTTCGGAAGCCTCCTGGAAATGGACCGAGGCACATACTACTTTCCGGCATCTGCTTTCGCATTATCCGAATGACGCCGAAATCCATCATTTCTTTGGAGCGTTTGTAACAGCGCTGCAATTGCCGGAATTGTGGCTGCGGGAACATCGTAGTGCCGCGGTACTCGATCCGCTTTCGCCACTGGTCCGCGGCAATATCGGGGAAGCACTGCACATGCTCGGCCGCGAGCAAGAGGCCATTCCCGAATATCAGAACGCGCTGACGCTCTATCCCGACATGATGTTCTGCCTGTCGGGGCTTTGCGCCGCGTACGCCAACACCGGCAGACTCGAGGAGGCAAAAGGCGTCCTGCGCGACCGGCTGATGGCGGCGGACGGCACGCAAGGCTTCTATACGGTTCGCGCACAGGCAATGATTGCCTATCGCGAAACGGGCGGCATTGCGAAATTGCGCGCGCTGGCGCGCGACGCGGAGCAGGCTTACGCGGCTGGAAGCGTGAACCCCGCTCTGGTCGGACTGATCCATGTATTAGCGTCCGACTTCGACGCCGCGCTCAAATGGTTTCAGAAGTCCATCGATGAGCACGATCTGCGTTTTTTCCAGAATACCGCCGAACCTTCGATACCAGCTGCGTTCAAATCCGATCCGCGGTGGCGATCGTTCATGCAGCAGCCGTCGCTTCAGGAATGGGCTCGCGTCCGCAGCGAGGTTATGGCGCGCGATGTCGGGTGAACATGGCCAGGCCCGCACATCTTCGACCTCGGGAGGAGGCGTTGATGTCGTGCCGAATGCCGACCAGTTGGGCTGAACGATGAATTTTCGCCCAAATCTGCTGAAGCCGGTGGGACCGAACGCTCTGGCCCAGGAGGCGGACTTCGATATTGGTCCGTTGCGGGTATCGCCGTCTCGCCTCGAGATCCGCGTGGGCGACAGGCGAGAGATGACGCAGCCGCGCGTCATGCAGGTTTTCGTGACGATGGCAGGCGCCAAGGGCACGGTCGTTTCCCGCGACGAACTGATCGGGCGATGCTGGGGCGGCCGGATCATCGGCGAGGACGCCATCAGCCGTTGCGTCGCCAAGGTGCGCGAGATCGCCAATCTTACAGACCCGCCCGCGTTCGAGATCGAAACCATTCCCCGCGTTGGCTATCGGCTGAAGCCGGCGGCGCCGGCAGTCCTGCAGGTGGCCTCCCCGCCTGCGGACCGTAGCATCGTTCTGGCCGTACTTGCCTTCGATAATCTCTCCAGCGATGCGGATATGGAATTTTTCTCCGAAGGCGTGTCGGAAGAGATTCTGCAGACGGTAGCGCGTGCCGTCGAACTGAAAGTCATCGGACGCGGCTCGAGTTTCCAGTTCCGCGGCGCTGCGAAGGCCGCGGCGCACGTTGCATCGCTGTTAAAGGCGACACATGTTCTCGACGGCTCGGTGCGCCGCAGCGAAAACCGGGTGCGTATCTCGGCGAGCCTCGTCGAATGCGCCAGCGAAACAACGCTCTGGTCGCATCGTTTCGATCGCGAGCTGTCGGACGCTTTTGCGCTCCAGGACGAAATCGCCGCCGCGGTCGCCGCAGCGCTGAAAGTGGCCCTGCTTCCCATGCCGCAACGCGAGGCCGTCGATCCGGCGGCCTACGACCTCTACCTCAAAGCGCTCGAAATACGCAACGAAGGCTTGCAGGGGGACAGGCGGCTCGCGGTCATCGAGTTGCTGAAGAGTGCGGCCGAACGGGCGCCAGGGTTCGCACGTGCCTGGGCATTTCTCGCGACAATGCAGGCTTCGTACCTTCGGTTTGACGAACCCGGAAGGGCGCCCGTCGCCAGCCGTGCCCAGGTTGTCGGGGCGGCCGAGACGGCGCTCGCCCTCGATCCGGGGCTGGGCGGCGCCTACCAGGCGTTGGGCTATCTGCAACCCTTCGGCTGCTTCAGGGAACGCGAGGCTCTTCACCGAAAAGCGCTGTCGGTGGCGCCGAACGATTCGATGGTTCTCACCAATGCGAGTTTTTTCTTCGCCGAGACCGGCCGAGTTCGTGAGGCGCTGCGACTTTCGCGAGAGGCCTATCGACTCGATCCGATGAATCCCTGGGTCGCGAACTGGTGCGGGAATTTGCTGGATTACGCCGGCCGCATCGACGAAGGCCGCATGTTCTGGAACCGACTTTGCGTTCAATGGCCAGACCGTGAACTGATCTATTGGAGTGTTATCGGCCATGCCGCTTGGCGAGGCGACTGGGCCTGGTTCGACGAAGCAGCCGCGGCGGCCGGGAGACGCAATTTCGACACGTCGGGTGTGCGCATGAATATCGCTATTGGCAAGGCGCTGCGCTCCCCCGATGCGGATGTGCAGGCGCGCGCCTTGCAGCGGGCCACGGAAACATTGAGCCGGACCGGCACTCTCCCACATAAGAGTATTATGCTCCTGTGGCGCCTGGGTCTCGTAGACGAAGCGTTTCAACTGATCGATCTGGCCTCGTTCGCGTACATGTTCGATCCGGATCGGCGCTCGCCCAACGGTGCGGCGGACGATGGCGTGATCTTTTCCATCCTCCACAATTCACAGATCATGAAGGATATCCGCTTCGTTCGCCTCTGCGCCAAGCTCGGGCTTTGCGATTATTGGGTGAAGACCGAGAATTGGCCCGATTGCGCCGAAGGTGTTGCCCCGTACTACGATTTCAAGGCCGAGGCGCGGCGGCTTGTTGCAGCGTGAGCAAGCCTGTTTGCGCCAGACGCTTGCAAGCCATGGCTGTTTGTCGCGCGGAATGCCTGGCGGGCGATAGTAATGATCGAGTTCGGAAAATCCCGCCTGTCGCATAAACCCGCGCCAACTCCCGAGATCATGATAGACGCAGTAACGCCCGTGATACCAGCCTTCCTCGTTTTGGCCACGCGGGTTCGAGCTGAACAGCACGCCACGCGATTTCAGCGTCGCTCGCAACTGCTGGAGAACGCGCCAATTCCTGGCTTGCCACATGAAACAGTGAGGCGTTGGCGAAAATTCCGTCGAACCTCGCGTCGGGCAGATCGAGATCAAGAAAATTCTGTTCCCACACCTCGCTGCCTTCTGCGCGCGCCATTGCGGCAAAACGTGCGCAGCCTTCCAGGCCCACCGCCGCATGGCCCAGCCTCGCAAAGGTCTTGAGATCGCGCCCCGGTCCGCAGCCGAAATCGAGATTGGCCGCAGGCGGCCCCGCTTCGATGTATCGGAGCAACGCCGTGATATTTTGGCTGACGTCGTGATCGCGCGTACCTTCGCGGAAGCTCTCGGCGCGATCCGCATAGTCCTGCAGCGTAGCCGCGGCGACGCGCTCCAGCTCTTGCCCGGTCGGATTCATCGTGCGCAATGATGCTGTCCTGCGGTCACGTGCCGCAAAAGGTCTGATGCACCACCTGATCGGGAGTCGGCGGAGCGGAGTAGCGCGCGAAGGCCGGCTGATCCGCATAAGGCGTGGCGAGCACGCATAGAAGCGTTTCAAAGGGCATGAAGTCGCCGTGCTCGACGGCGGCTGCGATGGCCTCCTCCACCAGATGATTGCGCGGGATGAAAGCCGGATTGGCAGCGCGCATCACGGTCCGTCGCAGGTCCGGTTCGGCGGGCTCATCGGCAAGCCTGTGCCGCCATCGCGTTTCCCAGGCGTCGAAATCGGCAGGGTTGACGAACAGCATGCGCGGCGATCGATCGTCTCCAATTGCTGACGCGGCGTCGCATAGTCCGCGGAATACCAGCGTGAAATCGGCGCGGTTTGTTGCCATGCGCGCGAGCAGATCGCACCCCAGAGGCAGATCGTCGGGCCGGGGATGCAGCAGGCCGAGCTTGCGCGCCAGCCCCGCGGCATAAGCCGATTCGAACCGCGGGGCGAATGTTGCGACAGCCGCTTCTGCCGAGTTGACGGCGGTGTCCTCGTCGTCTGCGAGCAGCGGCAGGATCGTCTCGGCGAAGCGCGCCAGGTTCCATTGCGCGATGCGCGGCTGATTGCCGTAAGCGTAGCGGCCCATCGCGTCGATGGAGCTGAAGACGGTCTCGGGATGATAGCTATCCATGAACGCGCAGGGGCCGTAATCGATAGTCTCGCCCGCGATCGAGGTATTGTCGGTGTTCATCACGCCATGGATGAAACCGGTCAGCAGCCACCGCGCCACAAGCTCCGCCTGGCACGCGACGACGCCGTCGAGGAGCGCGCGATACGGGTTCGTGGCACCACTCGCTTCAGGGTAATGGCGCGCGATGACGTAATCGGCGAGGCATCGCACCGCCTCGCGATCGCCACGCGCAGCGAAGAACTGGAACGTGCCGATGCGGACATGGCTCGCGGCAACGCGCGCGAACACAGCTCCCGGCAGCGGCGTTTCGCGCCAGACCGTTTCGCCGGTCGTCACTGCAGCCAACGCGCGGGTAGTAGGAATCCCGAGCGCCGCCATCGCCTCGCTGACGAGATATTCGCGCAGGACAGGCCCCAGCGCGGCGCGCCCGTCGCCCGCCCGCGAGAACGGCGTGCGCCCCGCGCCCTTGAGCTGGATGTCGCGGCGTACACCATCGCGATCGATCACTTCGCCCAGCAGAATGGCCCGCCCGTCGCCCAGCTGCGGCACGAACGTGCCGAACTGATGGCCGGCATAGGCCAGAGCGAGCGGCTCGCTACCGGAAGCGACGCCGTTACCCGCGAGAAGCGCCACGCCTTCGGGCGTCGCAAGCCGCGCCGGATCGAGACCGAGATGGCGTGCGAGTGTTTCGTTCAGCCGCACGAGACGCGGCGCGGCAACGGGTACGGGCTGCTGCCGCACGAAAAAACGCTCCGGCAACTGCGCATAGCTGTTGTCGAATGCGAAGAGGCGGCCTTCGGGAGCGAGCAAGCTCACTGCGGTTCCAGAATCATTGCTCGCGCTTGTGTTTAAAACGCATCGCCGACCAGTCTTCGTCAATCGCGATCTGACTGACGGCGTCGAGTCCGAAGGAAGGCGCGCACGCGTGAATGACGTCGCGGCTGAGATCGCCCGCCATTGGCGATGTCCGTTTGGGATAGGCGATCCAGAACATGGCGGAGGCTCGAAGCGTCAGAAGCACGCCCGGGAGCTCCGCCTGGAGTTCGGCGAGACTGGCCACGGAAAGGACGACCACATCGGCAGCTTCCGGTCGTGTCCGCCGCCCTGTCGCGCCGATCACCCGATCGAGCGCCGGATTTGCGTTCACCACCGCAAGCGTACGCTCGGCCTTCACCTGCAGTTTCTCGGAGACGGACTTGTCTGACATGTGACATCTCGAAGAGAGGACGAAGCGGTCGCAGTCGGAGTCGAACATGAGGGCGAACGCTCCCCAAGGCTGTTCGGCAGGCAAGGTTTCGAATTCGGCGCCGCGGGCCGTCAACTGACGCTACGGGACGCCTGCGTCAAGCTGCAACCGCTACGCAGGACGCTTTCCCTTCCGAATGAGTCTCCCAAGCCAGTCGCGCTCCCCGGCGGATCCGCCGAAGCTTTGGCGAAGATGGCCGCGAAGTGCGGGGACGAATCCGGTTTGGGCGAACGATCAGCCGTGTGCGACCGGTTTCACACCATGTTTGTGGAAGGTTGCGGCGATCAGGTCGACGGCGTGGTCGAGATCGGCTTCGCTGTGCGATTGCGAGACCTGGAAGCGGATGCGCGCCGCGCCTTCAGGCACCACCGGGAACGAGAAGCTCGTCGCAAGCAATCCGCCTGCGAGAAGATCCTCGCTGATCGCTTTCGACTTTGCCGATTCGCCCACGACCACCGGAACGATTGCGCCTTCGCCTTCGAGCGGCGTGATGTTTTTTGATTTGAGGGCGCTGCGGAAGCGGTCGGCCTTCGTTCGCAATTGCTTGGCGCGATCGGGCTCTCTCTGGAGGATGCGCAGCGATTCGAGCGCGGCAGCCGCGACGGAAGGCGGCACCGCGTTCGAGAAGAGATGCGGCCGCGAACGCTGGATCAGCGAATCGATGACGACGCGCGGGCCCGCCACGTAACCGCCGGCTCCGCCGCCCAGCGCCTTTCCGAGCGTGCCGGTGTGGATGTCGATTTTGTCCAGCAAACCGAAATGCTCGACGGTACCGCGCGCGGTCGGACCCACCACGCCGACGCCATGCGAATCGTCCACGACCGCCAGCGCACTGTGCTCCTTCGCGAGCCGCACGATTTCCGGCAGCGGCGCCAGATCGCCTTCCATCGAGAACACGCCGTCGGTGACGATGACCTTGCCTGCGCGATCCTTGTGCTTGTCGAGAACGCGCGCGAGGTCCTCCATGTCGGCGTGGCGATAGATGTCGCGCGTCGCTTCCTTGCCGATGGCGCGGCAGCCGTCGATGATGCTCGCGTGGTTGAGCGTATCGGAGATGATGACGTCGCCCGGACCGGCCAGCACCGGAAACAGCCCGGTATTCGCCGACCAGCAGGAGGAATAGGTGATCGCGGCTTCGGTATGCAGTAATTCGGCGAGCTTGCGCTCCAGTTCCTCGTGAATGGTCAGGGTTCCGCAGATGAAGCGGACCGAGGCAGGCCCGACGCCGAAGCGGTCGAGCGCCGCGCGCGCGGCCGCCACGACCTCGGGATGCGCGGCGAAGCCCTGGTAATCGTTGGAGCACATGAGCAGCACTTCGCCGATCCCGGCGACTTTCACATGCGCCTTTGTCGCGGTCTCCAGCTCGTGCAGAGTCTTGTAGTTGCCAACCTCGCGCGCTTTCGCGAGATCGCGCGCGAGCCGATCGAGAACCGCGTTGCTCATGCTGCCTCCTTGGTGAAGTCGAGCAGGACCTTGCCGCATTTTCCGGCCGCGATGAGATCGAAACCCGTCGCGTAATCCTCCGCCGCGAGCCGGTGGGTCAGGATCCGGTCCATTGTCTCCGGATTGCGCAGCATGAAAGCGGAGACATCATACCAGGTTTCGAACATGCGCCGGCCGGTGACGCCGTGCAGCGTGGCGCCTTTCATGATGACGGTTTCGGCGAGATCGAGCGTCACGTCGGAACCGGGAAGGCCAAGCAGCACGACATGCGCGCCGTTTTCAGCCATTTCGAGTGCGCTTCTGAGTGCGGCGGCATTGCCGCTCATCTCGAGCACGATCTCCGGTCCTTGTCCGTCGGTTGCGGCGAAAATCTGGTCGCGCGTTTCGGGTTTGCGCGGATCGGCCACGAGATCGGCGCCCAGGCTGCGCGCGATGTCGGCGCGATATTCGGACGGCTCCGTCACCATCACCTTGCGCGCGCCGTGGCTGCGCGCGATGCCGATGCTGAAAAGCCCGATCGTGCCGGCGCCCGTAATCAGAACGTCGCGGCCGGCGAGCGGCACGATGGTCGCCGAATGCATGGCGTTGCCGCACGGGTCGAAAACGGCGGCGTGGCGGTCGGGGATGTCTTCGTGCACCGGCCACACATTTCCCGCCGGCACAACGACCCGTTCGGCAAAGGCGCCTGCACGGTCCACGCCGATGATCGATGTCTCGCGGCAGAGATGCGCGCGGCCCGTCCGGCAGAGCCGGCAATGGCCGCAGGTCACGTGGCATTCGCAGCTGACGCGCTGACCCGGCGCAAGATGATGCACGCCTTCGCCCGTGCGCGTGATGCGGCCGACGAATTCGTGACCGACGACACGCGGCGGCTTCACACGGCGCGAGGACCACTCGTCCCACTTCCAGATGTGGAAATCGGTGCCGCAGACGCCCGCCATGCTGACGGCAATCTCGACCTCACCCGGTCCTGGAGCGGCTGGATTGTCGATCTCGGCGTGGGAGAGGCCCTGTTCGGGGCGCGCTTTCAGAATGGCGAACATGGGGCTTCCCGTCTGTTTCGGTTGGCCGAAATTATCCGCTATATTGGTACGGCGCAACCAAGATAGCGGACATGCCGGGAAACGATCCGAGCATCGCCACAGCCGTCGCCCGGCTGCGGAAGGAACGCAAACTTTCGCTCGCGGCGCTTGCGCAGCAGGCAGGAATCTCGCGCTCGATGCTGCACGAGATCGAGAAGGATCGCACCAATCCGACGGTGGGCATCGCGTGGCGGCTGGCGACCGCGCTCGGCGTCGATCTTCCGGAACTGTTGCGCGGCTCCGTGCAGAGTCCGATTGTCGACATGATCGGCGAGCACGCAACGCCGTGGCTCGCCAGCGCCGACGGACTCTGTCGCCTGCGCATTCTCGGACCGCTCGAACTCGCCGGCCATCTCGAATGGTATCTGCTCGATGCGGCGCCGAAGGGCGAACTGGTTTCGACCGCGCACCAGTCGCGCACGACGGAGCATCTCTCGGTGCTGAAAGGCGAACTGGTCGTTTCCGTCGATGACGAAGATACCGCGGTCTCCGCCGGCGCCACCATCCGCTACCGCGCCGACCGCCCCCACGCCATCCGTAACCGCAGCAGCGAGCCGGCCGAGGCGCTGTTGATGGTCGTTCTGTAAATCTGTTTGCTGCGGTTTACCCCGCGCTCGCACCTACGCCGTCCCAACGATCCCGTCTCGCATCCCTCTCCCATCCGCCTACGCCAAGGCTTCGGCGGACAAAGCGAATCTCCTGATCCGCCGAAGCTTCAGCGGAGGCGGGCAGGGGGAGAGGGGGAAATTCGGAGCGTTGCATCGCCAGGGTAGTGTTCGAGCAGTGCGCCGGATTTCCCTCTCCCCTTGTGGGAGAGGGAAGCAGGGCGATCACGCGAAATCTGCTCCGGCGCGGGTGAGGGGTCATCCCTCCAAGGCAGCACGGATCGCCTCCAGCACGCCTTCGAAATTGTCCTTCAATTCTAGGGTCTGTACCTAATCCGCGTCCGGTGATTCTTTGACTGCGAACTGATTCGCAGGGGAGAAGCATGCGTGAAGGTCTGTTCTGGTTGAATGACCGGCAATGGAAGGGGCTTGAGCCGCATTTGCCGCGTGGGCTGAGT
>DASXYZ010000049.1:0-3171 GCA_036502185.1 Rhizomicrobium sp. | reverse complement strand
TTGAAGAACCGCTCGACCTGGTTGCGGGCCCGATACAGATAAGGACTGAAGCAGATCGGCCCATTGCGATTGCTTTTGGGCGGGATGTTTGCCCAACCTCTCAAAGGTCCGGCCGTCCGCCTCCTGGTCGGCCCGCCGCTTCGCCTCCTCGGCGTCGGGGTCGATACCGAGCTCGATTTGGGCAAACCTCTTGCGGGCGATGCCCCGGGCATCCTCTACGGCGAGCTTCCGAACGTCTCCCAGGCTCTTGCGGCGTTGGTCCAGCCCGATCCGGTACTGAACGACATAGACCGCTTTTCCGCCTCTCAGGCGCACGCCAAAGCCCGGCAGGTCAGGATCCCAGGCGACGTGGTCAGTCTTACCCGCTGGCATCGCCAGCTTGCGGACATGGGCGTCTGTGAAACGGATGCGATCGTCGGAAATCTTGAGCATGGGAAGCAGTCCTCAATCTTGGGAAGCACCCGGTGTGCAAATCAGTGACGAATCATGACTGTCCGCGAATTAAACCGCCACGTGCTTTTTGCCCTAAGTGGTTGGAATCTGTGGATGTTGAAGCGTAGTGAACGCTTCTGACCGGTCAGGCTATTTGATAGCCGGAGATCGAGAGCACGTGGCCGAGGCCGGAAATGAACATGGCATCGTTGACGGGTTGCGAGATCGCGTCGCGCCGGCCGGTAAGCAGCGCGGTCGCGATCGCGCGTTCGTCGCCATCGAGCCGGCTGCGGATGCGCGCGTCGATGGCATCGCGCAGGCCCTGCATGTAAGCGGCATAACGCAGCTGCAAGCCGCCGCTCTCGGGCGGCGCCGCCGCCTTGATTGCGCCCATCGCGAAACCGGAAGCGCCGATACCCTGGAAGAACAGGTCGCGCGCGAAATCGTAGGAGCCGGGACGCAACGACGAAAGCGGCGGCAAAAGCCGCGCCTTCAACTCGACAAAGCTGCCGACATCGGGCGCGGTGCCCTTTTTCACCGACAGCCGTACCCGCTCGAGTTTTGCCGGGAGCCGCGGCGCATCCATCTGCGTGACGCGCAACACGAAGCGGTCGGTGTGCTCGCGGATGTCACGCGTCTCGACAAAGCCGGACAGCGACACCGAATAAAGCGGCCGCGCCAGCACGCTGTGAGCGACCCGCGCCGTCTTCCAGGTCGCGATCGCAAAGCCGCAAGCGACCGCCGCCAGCATGACGGCGGCGACGAAGAAGCGGCCGCGGCGCGCGAGGAACGCAACGATGCAACAGCCGATCGCGGTGACAATGGTGACTGCGAGAGCGGGTTCGCGTGGCGCGGTGAAATAGAGCGCGATGCCCACGCCGAACGCGATGGGCACCCACGGCAACAGCCGCCCCGCCCCGGGCTCGGCGCGCGCCCATGTGCGCAGCCGTTCGACGAAGACGGCCCAGAGCGGAACGCCGGCAGGCACGAAGCCGCCCGCCTGCACCGAGCCGCGCGGCGGCCAGGTGCCTGCCACTCCCTGCGTCCGGGGCCTGCCAGCCTCCGCCATCCGCTCAATCCCGCGCAACTATGACGAGAGCGAATGCTATGGCACCGCCTCGTCATCCGGCTAGCGGAACGGATGCAGAATATCCGAGGATGGCGCTTGGCGTGTGCTGGGTCGCCGCTGGGAGGTTGGCGGGCCAGTTCACGCTCTTTCCCGGAATTGCGAGGCGAGAAGCGTTAGAGTTTCCTTAAGCAGAGCGCGTCACAACTATCCCATGCCCACCGACAAGCTCGCCGTGACATGCCCCAGGTGTAAGGCCCGCTTTCGTGAGAAGGTCGCTCGCGTGCGAGACGGTCAGCAGAGCCAGTGCCCCAACTGCGGTTGCTTCATCAACTTCAGCAGCGAATCCATGGATCCCTCCATACGCAGGGTCATGACCGATGCACGGCGCATACGGAACGGCTTCATTCCGGAGCCCGCGAAAGAGTAAGGCGCGCGTTCAGGTCGACTCGCAAACTCCTCGCCGCGGCCTCCCCTAGCGAGCTCCCTTGAGTGTGCAGGAGGTCGTGCACGTCACCGTCACGCCGTGTTGGCACTTCTTGCAAACCTCGACACACTGGTCGAGCGCCTTCGGGTTATAAGCCGGATAGATTCCGGTCGCACACCCGTCGATCGAGCCGGTGACGTCGTCGCTTTTGGAGCACGACTGCACGGCGAATAGCACGAGAAAAAGAACTGCAGCGGATTTCATCGGAGTGAACCTCGCAGCTTGTTCGAGAGGGCAACGTACACCGATTCCACCTATTTATGCGCTGTAGCTGCGCACCGTTTCCATCATCGCGCCCGCGCCCAGTGCCCAAGGCAAACGGCAAATTACGAAAACGACTAAAACTGCGCGCTCAATCCCCGGCCAGCCTCGGCTTCGGCAAGCCTATCCGTCGGCTGAGGCAGCCAGCGCCCGGCATTCCCTGCGCCCTCTGCTTGGAGAGGGATATCGAATTGCAAGACTCGGACGCGAAGTCGTGCCGCGGGAATGCGATTGCTCGTCATTGCGAGGAGCGGAGCGACGAAGCAATCCATGATTCAACAAGCTGAGGAATGGATTGCTTCGCGGAGCCTGTCATCGGGCCGGCCCAAGTGGGCCGGACCCGTTGGCTCGCAATGACGACGTCGGGACAGCGACCCTACAGCAGCGGCGCTTTCGACGATACGTGATGGCTCAAAATTTTCCAGCCGCCGTCCTCGCGCACGATCACCCAGGTGATCTTGACCGTCAGCGCGTCCTTGTCGAACAGGAAATTCGCCGTTCCGGCCATGCTGACCACGTCGGCGCCGGCCGCCTCCGTCACGATGTCGGTGAATGTGACGCTCTGCGATTGCCAGCGCGGCAACCCGCTGAAATAGGCTTTGGCGCCGTCCTGCCCCCGATACAAATTCGGGTTCGATCCGAACAGGAGGCCATGCCGCGAATAGAGCGACGACAGCGCCGCCGCGTCGCGCTTCGCGAAGGCCGCCGCCCATTTCGCCTGGACGTCGGCAACGATCCGGTCGGCTTCACCTGCCATCTGCTGATCGCCCTTCCCTCAGCCCTTCCCGACTTCCTTGGCAAAAGTATCGCGCAGGCCGATGGTGCGGTTGAACACCGGACGATCGGCTGCCGAATCCCTGTCGCGCACGAAATAGCCCTGCCGCTCGAACTGCACAGGCTCGGCGGAATTGCTCGCGGCCATCGC
>DASXYZ010000048.1:0-45456 GCA_036502185.1 Rhizomicrobium sp. | reverse complement strand
ATCGTCGATCGCCCAGGTATAGGCCGCCTGCATCGAGGAGGGACGCTTCACCGCCTCCACCGTGGGCCACACCACCAGCTCGAAGTTCAACGCGGAATCCCCGAAGCCGGTCATCCACACCTGGGTACGGCGGTTGTCGTTGTCGGGCAAGGTAAAGGGCAGCGCCGTCGCCGCCGCAAGCACCACCTCGCGCACCTTCGCCTTGTCGGCGCCATAGGCCACCGAGAACGGCACATGGATGCGGCGCGTTTCGTTCTGCATGGTCCAGTTGGTGAAGCGCTCCTCTATGAAGCGCGAATTCGGCACGAAAATGTCGAGGTTGTCGTTGGTGCGGACACAGGTGGCGCGCGCGCCGATCTCCCATACGACACCGCGCACCCGCGGCGTGGTCGCGAGCTCGACGAAATCGCCGACATTCAGCGAGTGGTCGAACAGCAGCACGATCCCGGAGACGAACTCCTTCACGACGCCCTGAAGGCCGAGGCCCACACCGACGCCGACCGCGCCCGCGAACACCGCCAGCGAACTCAGGTTCAAGCCCATGCTGGAGAGCGCGAACAGCACGCCCACGATGGCAATGCCGTAACCGGTGAATTTCTCGAGGATGTAGAGCGCGGCGAAGCCCTGCTTTCGCCGCTTGCGGACGCGCGAAATCAGCCGCACTGCCAGGCGCGACAGCACCAGCGAGACGGCAATGATCGCAATGGCAAGCAGGATGCCGGCCAGCGTAATCGGCGTACCGGCGATATCGACCAGCCGGAGCGAGAGAATGCTCGGGGCGTTCGCTGTGGAAATGGACATCACCCGTGTCGATCCATCGTGAAAACAAGACCGTCCGCTGCACTATAGTTCGCCGGCCAATCGGGAGAAAACGCGCGGTCGGCGACGTTCGACACCCCTTACGGTGCAGCCGATAACGTGGTGGATGCGAACGGAAAGACGAGAGTCCCGATCGCCGGCCCGATGCGGCTGCCGGCCGGGAAGAGATTGGCTCTCCGCGCCGTCCACTGCTTATGAGTGCCGGGATGGACTCGCCCAAGGGCGGAAGTAGTTCATCAGCCTGGAGGCGGCGGGGTACTCTCCGTGGGAACCGCCGGAGCGCGCTCGAGATCATCCTGGCTCTGATCGTAACCGCGCTTGCAGTTGTCGATCTGAAGCTGATCGGGGTTTCGGCTTACGTCGCTCTCGTTGCTGCCATCAGCGGTTTCGTCAGCGGCTTCGCCCGGGATCGAACATTCCGGCGACGGGGCCGCTTGAACTGTTGGCTCCGGGATCGCCACCGGCTCACAGCACGGTGGCTCGGGCGGCGCGTTCGAATCGCTTTGCCCGCTCGAGAATTGCGTCGCCTGCAATTCGTCTGTTCCCTTCGGACCGCTCGTCTCGTGCGATGTGCGCGCGTTGGCCCGGTTGGCCATCAGGGTTTCCTCTCTGCCTGGCGCACGCCCCGTGATGACAACCTTCATTCCGCGGGTCTCTTCCTTGAACAGCGCCGCGGCGAAGCCCATCGGCAGGCGTATGCAGCCGTGCGACGCCGGATGGCCTCGCGGATGTCCGCCATGCATCGCAACACCATCCCATGTGAGCCGCTGCATGTAGGGCATCGGCGCGTCGTCGTATTTGTTCGAGTGGTGATCCCTCTGCTTTTCGAGCACCGTGAACGTGCCGGTCGGCGTCTCGTGACCGGGTTTGCCGGAGGATATCGTGCTGACGCCGATCAGCTTCCCGTCGCGATAAACGAACGCCCGCTGCGACGTGAGATCGATGACCATGTTCACCGGTCCGTCCGGCGCGAGCGACGGCTCCCACCGGTAATCGCCCGGCGCGAGTTCGCCCGCGTCCGCTTCGGCGAGCGTGGACACGTTCGCGCTGGACGCGAAAGCCGGCGCAGCCATCGCGGTGAATGCAAAAAAACAGGCGCAGGAGAAGATCAGCCGCGCAGCCGCTGTTGCGCTGCCGGTCGGAGGACTATATTTGTTTCGTTGCCTCATCGCTGGGGCCAAACACCTAAACAAAAATCAATTCGGCGCCGCGCCTGCGCGGATCCGTGGAGCTCGTCGCTATATGAACGTTTCGAGGCGCTCTCTGTTTGCTGCAACCGGCGGTCTTGCCGCGGCCGCGCTGCTCGGGCCGCTTGAGGCCGTCGCCAATCCCGCCGGCGTTTCACCCGCCCTGCTGCGGCGCGCGCTTGCGGCGCGGGACAGGCACAGCGCCGTCATTCCCAATCGCGACATCATCGCCATTGCCGATTTCTCGCTGCCGTCGCGCACGCCGAGATTTTACCTTGTCGATATCGCAGGTGGAGGGATCAGCTCGCATCTGGTGGCGCATGGGCGCGGCTCCGACCCCGCGCACACGGGCTGGCTGCAGCGCTTCTCCAATGAACCCCGGTCGAACGCGACGTCCGCCGGCGCATACCGGACCGACGGCCCCTACGTCGGTGCGCACGGCCGATCGATACGCCTGACCGGTCTCGATTCAAGCAACGACAACGCACTGTCCCGCGCGATCGTCGTGCATGCCGCCTGGTACGTCAGCCCGGAGATGGCGAAGACCCATGGCGTGCTCGGCCGCAGCGAGGGGTGTTTCGCCTTGGCGAATGCGAGCCTGCCCGAGGTGTTGCAGCGGCTCGGCGCAGGCCATCTGATCTACGCCGACAAGATTTAAGCCACCCGCCTCAGATCGCCCCGATTGCTCTGATGACATTTCCGGGCTGCTAGAGGTCGCGTCCCACTGACGTCTCGCGATGGACCAGGTGCATGACCGATTCCAGCTGAATCGACCTGCCCGCAAAAATCCACAGCACGATGGCATTTCCGAGGCCGCAGACCGCATTGCGCAGATTCGTCACGAAAGCAAAGGCGGATGCCGGCAATGCCATGCTCATAATCGAAACGGCCGACATGCAACCCGCAATCCAGAGAAATCTCGCATATCCTGTAGCCCGCCACAGGCCGATAAAATGCAAGCCCACCACAAGGCCCACGGCCGGAATGAAATATGCGCTTAGGCCGAATCGCGGCAGCAGGAAAGCGACAGCGTAGAGCGCCGCCACTTCCAGGATGACCGCCAATAGATATGCCCTTCGCCGGAACATCCCTGTGTCGCCGCCCCGGCCGTGGACGCGCCACAGCCGCGCAACGAGCAAGGCGCTCAGCAAAGGCCCGGCGGCGAAGACGAACAGCTGAACAATGCCCCGCATGGCGAGCGCGCCCAGTACCGACCAAAGTCCGGCAAAGACAAGGCCAACAGATCCGCCGATCGGCCGCTGCCGGTTATCTTGCGTTGCTTCCATGATGCAGGATGGCAATGCGGACCCTTCTTTCGCACGTGCAGCTGGGGGGCATGCTGCCGGCTGCGCGTTCGGCGAACGCGACATGTCATTCGAACTCTTGCGGTTTCACACGTTTCTTTGTCTTCGGCCGCTCAAACATCACGCCGGGATAGGCTTTGAGCGGGACGAGATTTTCGCCCGACCAGGTCCAGTCCTGGCGCTCGGCGAAGTTCAGGTGATAGCGCGGCTCGCGCCCGGTGCGGCCGTCGAACAGCGCGCGCGGAATGTTCACCGCATGCGGCGAGCGCTTCTTCTCATAGAAGAGCGGCGTGCCGCAGCGCGCGCAGAAGCTGCGGCTCGTGTTCGTCGCCTTGTCCTCGAAGCGCACGATTCTCTTTGCGCCCTTGGCGGTGCGGACATGCTTGCGCCAGCAGCCGATATAGGTCGCGTAGGCCGCGCCATGCGCGAGCCGGCTCGGCCGCCCGTGATCGTGCCACGCCCAGAAGGCGGGAATGTCGATCTCGATCTCCACCGCGCCGCAGAGGCAGCGGCCGGTGGCGTGTTCGGGTGAGGATTTGGGCGACCGCATGCGGCCGCGTGGTTCATGGGACCATGTCATCACGCCGCTCCCCGAAGGCATCCGAGTTCACGGAACAATGGGCAGGCGTCTTCGACGAATGCGGTGAGGACCGATGACAAGAATGGAATGCTCGAAATCCGGTTCGCTTACATTCTGCAACAACCTGGCCATGCGTGCGACGATGTCGCCGTCGCTCCACTCGCCGCCGCGGAAGAGTATTACGCTTGGCTCGGCAGCGGCGGCAACGGCGAGCAGCCGCGGGTAATCGAGATCGGCGGTGACAATAATGCGCGCCTCGCGCCTGGCATATTCGATGATGTTCGAATCAGGTGCACGCTCCAGTCCGATTGCCGTGGCGTGAACAGCATCGTGACCGCGTTCCGAGAGCCACCGCGCCAATGCCGGGGATAGCGGCATATCCACCAGAAATCTCACTGGGTCAGTTCGAAGGTTTCGTCCTCTGCCAGCTGCGCCGCGTAGCGCAACGCGTCGTCGATGTCGCCGGGTTCAAGGTATGGATAGTTCTTCAGGATTTCGTCGCGCGGCTGTCCGGAGGCCAACAGGCCGAGCAATCGGGCGACCGGGAATCGCAGTCCCCTTATGCAAGGCTTACCCGTGCAGACGGCGGGGTCAACGGTAATCCGAGTGAGCGCCATCTCGTCACTATAGCCTGATACTCATGAATTCGCCAGCATTGACGAAGAGCCGCAGTGCTCACGCCCGCGACACGAACTGGTCGATGACGCGCTTGGCGCCGGCCTTGTCGAAATCGACGGTGAGCTTGTTGCCTTCGACCACGCTTACCCGGCCGTAGCCGAATTTCTGGTGAAACACGCGGTCGCCGCGCGCGTAAGCCGCCGAATGCGGATCCGTCGTCTGCACCACGTGCGCCTGCGCTTCGATGAGGGGCGCGCGCGGGCGCTCGGCGTTCGCGGCGCGGTTCGCCTGGGCGCGGCGCCAGCCGGGGCTTTCGTAAGGACTCGCGAAGCCCGCGTTCGCCGCATTGTCGCGGAACCCGACATAGCCGCCGTAGAACCCTTCATCGACGACCGCATCGACATGCTCCTGCGGCAGCTCGGAAATGAATCGCGACGGCAGCGCGCTCTGCCAGTTGCCGTAGGTGCGGCGGTTGGCGGCGAAGCTCACGCGCACGCGCTTCTTCGCGCGGGTGAGCCCCACATAGGCGAGCCGGCGCTCCTCTTCGAGACCGGCCAGCCCGTTCTCGTCCATGGTACGTTGCGAGGGAAACAGTCCCTCTTCCCAGCCGGGAAGAAACACGGTGTCGAATTCGAGCCCCTTGGCCGCGTGCAGCGTCATCAGGTTCAGCCGGTCTTCCGTCTCGTTCTGCTCGAGCTCCATGACCAGCGAGACGTGTTCGAGAAACGCCGCGAGCGACTCGAACTGCTCCATCGAGCGCACGAGTTCCTTCAGATTGTCGAGCCGTCCCGGCGCTTCGGCCGATCTGTCGTTCTTCAACATGTCGGTGTAGCCGGATTCCTCGAGCACGATTTCGGCCAGCTCGACATGTTCGATATGGCGCGAAGCGTCGGCCCAGCGCGCGATCGTCGCGGCGAGATCGCCGAGCGCACGGCGCGCCTTCGGCGGCACTTCGTCGGTTTCGGCAATCTCGTGCGCGGCGGCGAGCAGAGGCAGCGAGCGCGCACGCGCGAAACCGTGCAGCGCGGCGATGCTCGCTTCGCCGATTCCCCGCTTCGGCTTGTTGACGATCCGCTCGAAAGCAAGATCGTCGTCGCCCTGCGCGATCAGCCGAAGATAGGCCATCGCGTCCCGGATTTCGGCGCGCTCGTAGAAGCGCGGGCCGCCGATCACGCGATAGGGAATGCCGAGCGAGAGAAAGCGGTCTTCGAATTCGCGCATCTGGAAGCTCGCGCGCACCAGCACCGCCATCTCTGCATAGGGATGTCCGTCGCGGTTGAGCTGCTCGGCATCGGTCGCGACCGCGCGCGCTTCTTCCTCCGCGTCCCACACGCCCTGCACGCGAATGCGGTCGCCCGCATCGCCTTCGGTCCACAGCGTTTTGCCGAGACGGCCCTTGTTTGCGGCGATCAGGCCCGACGCCGCGCCGAGGATTGCGGGCGTCGAGCGATAATTGCGCTCGAGGCGGATGACTTTCGCACCGGGAAAATCGCGCTCGAAGCGCAGGATGTTCTCGATCTCGGCGCCGCGCCAGCCATAGATCGACTGGTCATCGTCTCCGACCACGCAGACATTCCCGCTCTTGCCCGCGAGCAGCTTCAGCCAGAGATACTGGACGACGTTGGTGTCCTGGTATTCGTCGACCAGCATGAAACGGAAACGGTCGCGGTAATCGGCGAGAATCTCCAGCTGCGATTTCAGGACGTTGAGTGTGTCGAGCAGGAGGTCGCCGAAGTCCGCTGCGTTGAGCGATTTCAGACGCTCCTGATAGGCGCGGTAGAGTGCGCGGCCCTTGCCGAAGGCGAACGCCTGCGATTCGCCTTCCGGCACGTCGGCGGGCGCGAGGCCGCGGTTCTTCCAGCCATCGATGAGAGCGGCCAGCGCACGCGCGGGCCAGCGCTTCTCGTCGAGATTGGCCGCGTCCACCACCTGTTTCATCAGGCGCAGCTGGTCATCGGCGTCGAGAATGGTGAAGTTGGACTTGAGGCCGGCGAGCTCCGCATGGCGCCGCAGCATGCGCGCGCCGATGGAATGAAACGTGCCGAGCCACTGCATGCCTTCGACCACGCCGCCGATCAGCGCGCCGATCCGTTCCTTCATCTCGCGCGCGGCCTTGTTGGTGAAGGTGACAGCGAGGATCTGCCCGGGCCAGGCGCGCCGCGTCGCGAGGACGTGGGCAAGCCGTGTGGTGAGCACGCGCGTCTTGCCGGTGCCCGCGCCCGCCAGCACCAGAACCGGCCCATCGAGCGTCACCACGGCCTCGCGTTGCTCCTTGTTAAGGCCTTCGAAATAGGGCGGCTCGGATGCGAGCACGCGTGCCTGCGCCGCATCGCCGAATGCCGCCTCCAGCGGGTCGAGATACCGGTTTTCCTGATTCATCCGCGCATCCTACCGCGCCGGATTTCCCGCCGCCACGGATTCGCGCGGCGGCCGCGAAATATCGGTTTGCCGGCCACAACGGACATTTCCCGCGCGGGTAGACTTTGCGCGAGGATGCATTTTAGAGCGGATTCCGCTCGATCGGGATCAATCAAAACATCGCGGCGCTCGATCGCGTATCGGCGCTAGACTCACCCACATTCTCACCATGGCCGGGCCTGACCCGGCCAACCAGCTGCCGCGCGTCGGCGCGGCAAGTGACTCCTCAACTTTCACGCAGTGGATTCATAGCTCGCGGACGCTCGCGTGCTGGGTGGCCGGGTCGGGCCCGGCCATGGTGAGCAAAGGAATCGCAGGAGCGATGACAAAATTGCAAATGATTCAACCTCGCCGGTCTCTGCTCTAGCGGCATTCCTGGTAAAATATTTGTCTACGATCGCTGGACTTCCGGACTGGAACGATCGGGGATCTGGGTCGCGGTGATCTTTCCGTCGAGAAATGCATTGGCGCATTCGTAGTGCCAATTCGTGCGGGTCGATGTTGCGTAACGCGTCAATCTGCAGCCGCGCAGCGGTGGAACGGCTCCTGAATTGTAGTAGACAATTCTGCCGCCTTGATACGCCTCCGTCATCTGCGGTTGGATTATGGCCAATGTCTTGCAATTGTCGACACTTGCAATACAATTATTGCATGAACGACGAAACCCTTTCCTTGCGGATTTCGAAGGCTGAACTCGAGGCGCTGCGCAGGCGCGCCCGCGTCGAGGGCGTCTCGCAAGGGAGCCTCGTGCGCCGCGCGCTCAATGCCTATGGCCTCACTGTCGAAGCGCCGAAAGCGAAAACCGGCTACGATGTCATCAAGCGGTTCTTGGGGCGCGGCCGCGGCGGATCAAAAGATCTCTCGACCAATCCGAAGCACCTGGCCGGCTACGGCCGGTGACGGAGCGGATCATCGACACGGGCCCGCTGGTCGCGCTTCTTGTCGGCGACGATCACTCGCACGCCTGGGCTGTCGAGCAGAGCAAGGAAGCGCCGCCTGTTGTGCTCACTTGCGAAGCGGTCATCTCCGAAGCGCTCTTCCTCTTGAAGCGCGATGGCCATGAGTCCGACGATCTCTTTGGCCTCGTTGAGGTGGGATTTCTCCGTGTGCGTTTCGATTTTCACGAAGAATACGTCCGCGTACGCGAACTGATGCGGCGCTACCGGGACCGGCCTATGTCGTATGCGGACGCCTGCCTTGTTCGCATGGCCGAGCTTCATCAGGGCGCCAGCGTCTGGACACTGGACGGGGACTTTCAATTCTATCGGATGCATCGCAAGCAGGCTCTAACGCTGAGAGTGCCACGGTGAGCGCCCGCCGCTGCTCCAATTATGCTCGTGCGTCTATTTCGCCCATTCCCACTTCGCCGCACTCGCGCGGCAGCCGCCGCCGGGATAGCCGGTCCATGCGCGGCCGCGAACGAAGCGGCCGGTGTGCGCGCCGGTTGGCTTTCCATCCCGAAAAGCAAATCCGCCATTGACGAGCACATCGTCCACACCCACCGCGAGCCGGTGCGGCTTGGCGTAGGTCGCGCGGTCGGAGACCGTTTCGGGATCGAACACGACGACGTCGGCGAAATCACCAGGTCTGAGTGCGCCGCGATTCCTGAGTGACAGCACGCTCGCAGGGAATTCCGTCAGCCGGTGGATGGCATCTGCAAGTGTGAGCGCGTGTTCGCTGCGCACGTAACGAGCCAGCAGCCGCGCGAAGCTGCCATAGGCGCGCGGATGCGGATGCGAGAGCAGGAACACGCCTTCCGGCGCGGGCGCCGCTTCGTCGGAATCGAAGCTCATCCAGGGGAACGCCACCTCGCGGCGCAAATTGTCCTCCGTCATCATGAAATAGGCGACGCCCACGCGGCTTCCATCCTCGATCACCAGATCGATCGCCGTGTCCTCCGGGGTTTTGCCGCGCATCTTCGCCACCTCCGCAAGCGTTTTGCCGGTCAACGGCTTGAGCTTTGGATTCTTGAACGCGAGCAGAAGCGTGCCGTTTGCGCCTGCCTGGCCGTAGGCGTTGTCCCAGCCTTTCGGATGCGGATTGCGCATGTCGGCCGCGACTTTCGCACGGATTGCGGGATTTTTGAGGCGGGCGATCCACTTTTCGAGGCCGCCGCTCTGCACCGCAGGCGGCATCGCGGCGTCGAGTCCCGTCGCCGCCGCGGTGTAGGTGTACATGTCGGCCGTGATGCGGATGCCGTTTTCGCGCGCCGCATCGACCTTGGCGACGGCCGCGTCGAGCTTTCCCCAATTGTCGCGGCCGGCCTGTTTGAAGTGATAGATTTCCGCCGGCGCGCCGGATTCTCTTGCGATGGCAATGCTCTCGTCCATCGCTTCGAGCACGTGGTCGCTCTCGTTGCGGATGTGCGCCGCGTAAATGCCGCCGCAAGCGGCCGCTACCTTCGCCATTGCGATCAGCTCGGGGGTTTTCGCGTAGGCGTTCGGCGCGTACATGAGCGCGGTGGTGAGGCCGAGCGCACCTTCCTCCATTGCCGTCTTCACAAGTTTGCCCATCGCCGTCAGTTGGGCGGACGTGGGCTGTATGTCGTTTTCGCCGAGCAGATTCTCGCGTACGGTCGCTTCGCCAACGTAGCTCGCGACGTTGGGCGAAATGCCTTTGCGCTCGAGTTTTTCCATGTATTGGCCGAGCGTCGTCCAGTCCACGGGGTATTTGATGTCGCCCTCGCGTGCTGTCATGTCGCGCTTCATTTTGGGCGAGAGCGGCCCCATCGAATCCTCGCCGATGATTTCGAGCGTCACACCCTGGGCGAGATCGCTTAAGCCTCGTCCATCGGCGAGAAGGCTTTCTTCGGGATGGGCCAGCATGTTGATGAAGCCCGGCGCGACAGCTTTCCCTTTCGCGTCGATCTCGGTTCGGCCGCGATCTTCGATATGTGATGCGATGCGCGCGATGCGATCGCCCGCGATGGCGAGGTCTCCCGTGTAGGGTTTGCCGCCTGTGCCATCATAGATCGTGCCGCCGCGGATCACGACATCGTAGCGCGGCGCTGCGGCGCCACCTGATGCAGATGCCGCGAGCACCACGGCGATCGCGAGAGTCCTCAGCATGTCCGGAGCCCCTGTTGCTTCGGCATCATTTTGGTCCCGGGTTTTCCTTATGTCACGCGGGAGAGAGGCGGATATCGGTTCACCACGGAGAACACCAAGCCCACAACGAATATTTCGCGCGCTGCACACGCGATATGCCTGGGTTATTCTTGTGCGCCTTGTGGTGAAGGCCTTGTGTCGCCGTCCGCGTTCAGCCGGCCTGCAACAGGATGGCGCCGAGAGCGATGGCGCCCGCCGCGGACCATCGTCTGGGCGTCATCTGCTCGCCGAGAAAGCGCGTTGCCAGCGCTGTGCCGAACAGCACGCTCGTTTCGCGCATCGCCGCGATCTGGGCGGTGGCACCGAACCGGTACGCCAGAAGCGCCGCGCCGTAACTTGCGACCGACAGCGCCGCGACGAGCGGCCCGAACTTCCATTGCCGGGTTGCTTCCCGCAGCACGCCCGCGCCGCGAACGAGCGGCGCGGTGAACAGCAGGCAGACACCATGCGCGACGAAGAACCAGAGCACGTAGGAAAACGGGTTTGCTACGGCGCGCACGCCGGTCGCGTCGATCAGCGTGTAACAGCCGATCGTGAACCCGGTGCCAACCGCGAAAGCAAGGCCGCGTGCCGCGCCCGCGCTCGTGCGATGCGAGAGCCCGATCGCGACCACGCCGCCGCAGACGCAAAGGATTCCGAGGACCTGCAGCGCAGGCGGATGCTCGCCGAGAATCAGGATGGCTCCGAGCGCGGTGAACAGCGGCCCGGTCCCGCGCGCCACCGGATAGACGGCTGAGAAGGCCGCGCTCTCGTACGCATTCGCGAGCAGAATTTCGTAAGCCCCGTTGACGATGGCCGTGGCGAAGAGGAGGCGGACGGCCAACCCCTGCGGCAGGGGCACGAAGAACAGCGCCGGTGCCACGATCAGCGCCGAACAGACGCCGATCAAAAGCCGCATCGCGTATTTATCGCGCGCGCGCTTCGTCAGCACATTGACGATGGCGTGGAGGACGGCGGAAAAGAGAATGAGATAGAGCGCGGTCACAGCCCGCGCATGATGGCGAGGCGGCAAATGCGCGCGCAAGAGCTGAACAGCGCCCTGATCGGCCAGGCGGACGGCCGCACTCGACTTGCGACGCCCGCGCTTGTGATCGATCTCGATCGATTCGAGGCGAATATCGCGCGCATGACGGCGCACGCGGCTGCGCACGGGATCGCGCTCCGGCCACACGCCAAGACACACAAATGCGCGGAGATCGCGCGGCGCCAGATCGCAGCCGGCGCGCTCGGAATCTGCGTCGCCAAACTCGGCGAAGCCGAAGCGCTGGCGGAGCCGGGAATCGATTCGATCCTTATTACTTCGCCCGTGGTCACGGAGGGCGCGATCGCACGGCTCGTGGCGCTAAATGCGCGTGTGGGCGAGCTGATCGCGGTCTGCGACAATGCGGCCACTTCAGAGCGGCTCGCCGAAGCCGCGAGGAACACCGGAAAGCGGCTCAGGCTTCTCGTCGATATCGACCCCGGGATGGGCCGCACCGGGATTCGACCGGGCGATGAAGCTGCCGCGCTGGTCCGCACGATCGCCGGCACTCCCGCCTTCGAATACTGCGGACTGCAATGTTATGCGGGCAATCTCCAGCACCTCGAATCCGGGAACGAGCGCCGCCACGCTTCGCTTGCAGCGCTGGCCGAACTCGGCCGTTTCTGCGAACGGCTGCGGGAGGAAGGTCTCGCGCCCGGGATCGTCAGCGGCGCAGGCACCGGCACCTTCGATATCGATCCCGATGCGCATGTGCTTTCCGAGCTGCAGGTCGGCTCGTATATTTTCATGGACCGGCAGTACAACGCGGTCTGGAAGAATTCCGGTGAACGGCCGCCCTTTGACACGTCGCTGTTTGTCCAGACGACGGTGATCAGCGCCAACCGCGAAGGACTCGCCACCACAGATGCGGGGCTGAAAGCGTTCGCCACCGATGCGGGGCCGCCGGCGATCGTTTCGGGCGCTCCGGAAGGTGCAAGTTATTTCTTCTTCGGCGACGAACAGGGCGGCATCCTCTGTCCGCCCGCGCAAGCCAGGCTGAAACCGGGTGATATCATTACGTGTGCGGTTCCCCATTGCGACCCCACCGTGAATCTCTACAATTCTTATCATGTGATGCGTGGCGATCGCCTCGAAGCAATCTGGCCCATCGAGGCCCGCGGGCGCTCCGCCTGACGGGCCGTTCCACCTGTTAACAGTCTGAAAACTGTGTTCATCGGCGGTTCAGGCGCCTTCCGGCATCCTGTGCGCCGGAAGGAAGGGACCAGAACAGGAAGGACAAAACGATGACACGCTTTGGAAAATTGACACTCGGTGCCGTGTTGGCGGCCGGTACGGCGATCGGCGCCACGGCTGCGGTGACGACCCCCGCCGACGCGCGCGTGGTGGTCGGCGTCGGCATCGGCGTTCCGGGTTATTACCCGGGCTATTACCCAGGCTACTACTACCCGGGTTATTATCCGTACGGCTACTATGGCTATCCCGCCTATTACGGCGGCCCCTATGTGGGCGTTGGCTGGGGCTGGCGCGGCAGATGCTGCTGGGGCGGCTGGCGCGGAGGCTGGGGCGGGCGCGGCGGCTTCCGCGGCTTTCACGGCGGCTTTCGCGGCCGTACGAGTCCCGTGGGACACTTCCACCGCTAGACCCGACAGTAACGGCGACGAAAGCGGCCGGCCCCGGCGAACACCGGGGCCGGCACTTTTTTGCGGGTGCGAAATCCCAACCACAAATGATAGCCGCATTCATCACTGGTTCAGGGCTTCCGGGGATAATTGCCCGTGGAGGAACGGAGGGGTCCGTTCTGAGCAATGGAGCAAGAAACGATGAAACATCTCGGAAAACTGGCGATCGGCGCCGCGATGCTGGCCGGGACAGCGATTGCGACGACGGCCCCCGCCACTGCGGGCGTCTCGGTGCACGTCGGCATTGGCGTGCCGGTACCCGCGCCCTATGTGGCCGCGCCGCCCTGCGCCTATGGGCCGGCGTCCTGCGGTTATTACAGCTACAGCGAACCCGTCTTCGTCGGCGGCGCCTGGGTCTACGGTCCGCACTATTACCGCTATTCGGGCGGCCGGCCCTGGGTATGGTGGCATGGCGGCTGGCACACCGGCTTCCGTGGCGGCTGGCATGGTGGCATGCACCGCGGCTCGCGCGAGCGCTGGCACCGCTGAGCCGAGCACTGCTTTGGGCTGAATGACTCGGCCCCGGCGCTCTCCGCCGGGGCCGAATCGTTTTGGCGGCTTCGCGTGGCGCGCTAAGAGCGGTTATGCCTTCCCGGGAATCCCACAGTCGTCGCAATGATCTCGCTGCCTTCTGGCTGCCGTTCACCGCGAACCGTGCATTCAGGAAGGCGCCCCGCATGCTCGCGCGCGCGAAGGGCATGTATTACTACGATGAAGCGGAGCGGGCGCTGCTCGATACCTGTTCGGGCCTGTGGTGCGTCAATGCGGGCCACGGACGCAAACCGATCGCGGAGGCGATTGCGGGCGCTGCGGCGACGCTCGATTATGCGCCGACCTTCCAGTTCGGTCACCCGAGCGCCTTTGAACTTGCCACGCGCCTTGTGGCGCTCGCGCCGGCGGGGCTCGATCATGTGTTCTTCGTCAATTCGGGTTCGGAAGGTGTGGACGCCGCGCTCAAGATCGCGCGCGGATATTTTCATGCAAAAGGCGATAGCGGCCGCTTCCGGCTGATCGGGCGCGCCAAAGCCTATCACGGCGCAACGCTCGCGGGCATTTCGGTCGGCGGCATCGCCAACAACCGCAATGCCTTCGGACCGCTTCTTCCGGGTACGGACGATCATCTGCCGCTGCCTTACGACGCTTCGACGATGGCGTTCACGCGCGGCGAGCCCGAGGGCGGACGCGAGTTCGCCGACGCGCTCGAGCAGGCAATTGCGCTGCACGGCGCGAAAACGATTGCCGCGGTCATCGTCGAGCCGATGGCGGGTTCTGCCGGAGTGTTTGCCCCGCCAAAGGACTATCTCCCACGCCTGCGCACGCTCTGCGATGCGCACGGCATACTGCTCATCTTCGACGAGGTGATCACGGCGTTCGGCCGCCTTGGCCATGCCTTCGCAGCGGACCGCTATGGCGTAGTGCCGGACATGATCGTGTTCGCCAAGGGCGTCACCAACGGAGCGGTGCCGATGGGCGGCGTGCTCGTCTCGGCGCCCATCTACGACGCCTTCATGCAAGGTTCGCCGCAGGCGATCGAACTCTTCCACGGCCACACCTATTCCGGCCATCCGCTTGCCTGTGCGGCGGCGCTGGCCACTCTCGATCTCTGTCGCGACGACGATTTGTTCGCGCGGGCGCGGCGGCTCGAGCCCATTTTTGCCGAAGCCGTGCACGGTCTTAGGGAGGCGCCCTTTGTCGCAGACATCCGCAATGTGGGGCTTGCGGCCGGGATCGATCTCGAGCCCGACTTGAGCGGGCCGGGGCGGCGGGGTTATGAGGTGCTCGCGCGCGGTTTCGCGGAGGAAAATCTGGTGCTCAGGGTTTCGGGCGATACGGTCGCGCTCGCGCCGGCGCTCGTCGTTCTGGAGGCGGAAATCGCGCGCATGACCGAGGGCTTGCGAGCCGTGCTGCGACGGCTGGGGCGGGGATGACGATCGTTCGCCGACTGTCGCTTCTGGGTTTCGTGCTGGTCGCGCCGTCCATGGCGACGGCACTTCTTTACGCGGGCACGCACGCGCTGTTGCGCGCGACCCACAGGATCATCGACCCGCAGGTCGTCTGGTATGCGGCGATGATCGAATTGGCGGTGTTTTTCTTCTTTGCGGTTCTTGAAGCCAGGGACCGCTGGTAACAGCAACAATCGAGAGGCAGCCATGCGGATCGGCGTTCCGAAGGAAATCAAGAATCGCGAATACCGCGTGGGTCTCACGCCCGCCGCGGTGCGAGAACTCACTTCGCGCGGCCAGGAGGTTCTCATCGAGGCGAAGGCGGGCGATGCGATCGGGCTCACAGATGAAATGTACGCGAAAGCCGGCGCGAAGCTCATTCCGGATGCGGCGGAGGTCTTCGCGTCCGCCGACATGATCGTGAAGGTCAAGGAACCGCAACCAGTCGAGATCAAACGGCTCAGGCCCGGCCAGACGCTTTTCACCTATCTGCATCTGGCGCCCGACCCCGAACAGACCCAAGGGCTGCTCGAATCCGGCGTGATCGGGATTGCCTACGAGACGGTGACGGATTCTCGCGGCGGTCTTCCGCTGCTCGCGCCAATGAGCGAAGTGGCAGGGCGGATGTCGATTCAGGCGGGCGCGCACTGCCTCGAGATCGCGCAGGGCGGCCGCGGCATGCTGCTCGGTGGTGTTCCCGGCGTGGCCGCCGCGAAAGTCGTGATCCTGGGCGGCGGCGTCGTCGGCACCAATGCGGCGCGCATGGCCATGGGCCTCGAAGCCCATGTGACGATTCTCGACGTGTCGCTGCGCCGGCTGAACGAACTCGATCTGCAGTTCGGCTCGCGGCTGAGCACGATCTATTCCACGATTGCTTCCATCGAGGAGCAGGTCGTGGCCGCCGATCTCGTGGTGGGCGGCGTGCTCTTGCCTGGCGCCGCTGCGCCCAAGCTGATCACCGACAAGATGGTGAAACAGATGAAGAAAGGCTCGGTGCTCGTCGATGTGGCGATCGATCAGGGCGGCTGCGCGGAAACTTCCCACGCCACCACGCACGATGACCCGACCTATATGGTTCACGACGTGGTGCATTACTGCGTCGCCAACATGCCGGGTGGGGTCGCGCGCACATCGACCTTCGCGCTCAACAACGCGACGCTGCCGTTCACGCTGGCACTCGCCGGGCTCGGGCCGGAGGAGGCGATGCGCAAGAACCCGCATCTGCGCGCGGGCCTCAACGTCTACAAGCACACGCTGACCTACGAGGCCGTCGCCGAAGCGCAGAAGGTTCCTTTCAAGAGCGCGGAAGAGGTGCTGGGGATTTAGCGGAAACCATCGCGCGGCGCCCCTGCATGCGCGCGCGGCACGGCCTGGCGATGGGGCTGTGGAACATCGGCCCGCAGGACGAAACCATTGCGTCGGGAGCACGATCCGCATCCATGCCATCGTCAACGGAACCCGCGCCGTCACGGCCGATACGGATATGCGGCTCTGCAAATTCTTCCGCTTGTCGGAACGCTATCTCCTGCGGCTGCAAAATGCCTTCGACACGCTGGAAGCCAAACGGCGCGTCGCCACGGACATCGCCAGGATCAAGCCGTACAAAACCGCCGCATAACGGCATGGGTTCGACCGCGGCAGCCGGAGGGGAGCCCTGAAACCGAATTCCGGCGCCGCGCATTTTTATCGCGAGCCGGAAGGGGCGATAAACCTTCCCGAGGGGAACAGATGTACCGAACCGTCCTCGTCCTTACCGCAGCCGTTGCGCTCGCTGGCTGCGTTGCCGAAAATCCGCCGCCGGTTGCCGAGTACTACCCGCCGCGGCCGCCAATGTCGGAGCGGCCGCCGCACCCGGTACCGCACCATACTGTAGTGGCCGCAGTGCCGAAGCCGCGTCCCGAAGCGGGTGAGAGGGTGGAAGGCGCTAACCCCATCCCCGACAAGGTGAAGCCCCTTGGCCAAGGCATGCTCACGGCGCTCTCCGTGGGCAATTACATGGACGATCAGGAGAAGGACCTGCGCGCGAAGTTGCGTGGAAGTGGCGTGACGGTCAGCCGCGTGGGCGACAATCTGGTGGTCAACATCCGTTCCGACCAGCTTTTCGACGGCAAGGCGCCGGCACTCAGCTCGCAGGGAGACTCCATCGTGCACAGGGTGGCGGACAGCGCGCGCAAGTTCGACAGCACGACTCTATCGGTTAACGGCTTCACCGACCTGGCCGGCGCCCCCCAGCGCGACGTGAAAATGTCGCAGATGCGGGCCGATATGGTCGACAAAGCGCTGGTCGAAAACGGCGTCGATCCGCACCGGATCTCGGCCAAAGGTTTCGGCGCGGGAGATACGAAGACCTCCAACGCGAAGAACGAGCGCAACCGCCGCGTCGAGATCGACATTACGCCGCGCGTGAAGACCTGACGCGCGACTGGCAGCACTGTTTTTGCGCTGGCGCGCCTGTCTGGTCTATGCCTCGGGCCGGCATCACCCGCGATTCTGCAAATCGGGAACATCTCTCGGACGATGAATTCGCCTCTGCGCCCGGCGCTCCGGGGAGAACCCGCGATCCTCTCCGGCCTCGGCGCGATTGCCGACAGCTATGACGCGCTCTTCTGCGACGTCTGGGGTGTGCTGCACGATGGCAGCAGCGCCCGGGCGCCGGCCGTGGAGGCGCTGAGGCGGTTTCGCGCCCTTCGCGGCCCCGTGATCCTCCTGTCGAATGCGCCAAGGCCTGCCAAGGATGTCGAAGAGCAGTTCGCTCGCCTGCGTGTGCCGGCCGACTGTTATGACGAGATTCTCACCTCGGGCATGTTGGCGCGCGACGATCTGGCACGCCGGGCCGACGGCCGGGAGCTGCCGATGCTGCATATCGGGCCCGAACGCGACAGCGGCGTGTTTGTGGGCCTTCCGGTCCGGTGCGTCGGCGCGGCGGACGCAGAAATCGTGCTGTGCACCGGCCTATTCGACGACGATACGGAAGCACCGGAAGACTACCGCGGAATGCTCGAGGCGCTGAAGGCGCGGGATCTGACGCTGCTGTGCGCCAATCCCGACATTGTCGTGCAGCGCGGCGGACAACTCGTGTGGTGCGCCGGCGCACTCGCGCGACTCTATGATGAAGTCGGCGGCATCTCGGTTTATTACGGCAAGCCGCATCTGCCGATCTACGCCGCGGCACTCGCGCGCGCGCGGGCGCTCTCGCGGCGCGCGGCGCCTCGCGTACTGGTCCTGGGCGACGGACTCGAAACCGACATTCGCGGCGCCAACGAAGCCGCGCTCGATGCCGTGTTCATCGCCGACGGCATTCACGGCGAGGACATTCGTGAAATGACGCCCGAAGCGATCGGCGTGCTGTGCAACCGCGCGGGCGTCACCGCACTTTCCGCCATCCGCGCGCTTGTCTGGTAGAGTCGCGGCCGATAAGACGGAAACCGGTTTGGAGCAGATCCCGCATGAGCTATTCGATCGAAGACCTCGCGCTCGGAATGTCGGCCGAATTCTCGAAGACGGTGAGCGAACGGGACATCGTGCTGTTCGGCGAGGCGAGCGGCGATACCAACCCGGTGCATTTCGACGAGGCCTTCGCGCGCACGACCCCCTTCAAGGGACGGATCGCGCACGGCGTGCTGACGGCAAGCTATGTCTCGACCGTGCTGGGGATGCAGATGCCGGGCCCCGGCACGATCTTTCTCGGCCTGAACGTCCGCTTCAAGGCGCCGGTGCGGATCGGCGATACGGTCAAGACCACCTGCACGGTGCGCGAAATCGCGGCCGAAAAGCGCCGCGTCACCTTCGATTGTGCGTGCCGCGTGGGCGAGACGGTTGTACTTGAAGGCGAGGCGGTCGTAATGCCGCCCGCGCGCACGGGGTGATCCGCGGCGGAATGCGCATTTTCCGTCACTACCAGGACATTCCCGAAGGCTTCAAAGGCGGCGTCGTCGCGATCGGAAGTTTCGACGGTGTCCATCGCGGCCATCAGGCGCTCATGGCGGAAGCCAAACGGCTGGCCGGCGAGCGCAACGCCATTTTCGGCGTGCTCGCCTTCGAGCCGCACCCGCAGGAATTTTTCCGCCCGAACGCGGAATGCTTCCGGCTCACGCCGTTCCGCACCAAAACACGGCTGATCGCCGGACAGGGAGCCGACGCGATGTTTGCGCTCACCTTCGACGCGGCTTTGGCGGCGAAATCTCCGCAGGAGTTCATTCTCGAGGTACTCGTGGACGGGCTCGGCGCGGGTGCGGTGGTGGTGGGATCGGATTTCCGCTTCGGCAAGGGTCGCGCGGGCGACACCGCAGTCCTCGCTTACATGGGCGAGATGGAAGGGCTCGGCGTCACAATTTTTCCGCCGGTCGAAGACGAGCGGCACGGAAAGATTTCGTCGTCACGCATCCGCACCGCGCTGAAGGAAGGCCGGCCGGAAGAAGCGGCGCAACTGCTCGGCCATTTCTGGACGATCGAATCGCGAATCGAGCATGGCGACGGCCGCGGCCGCACGATCGGCGTGCCGACGGCAAATATGCACGTCGAGGGCTATCTCGTACCCGCTTTTGGTGTGTATGCGGTGCGAGCTACGGTGATGGACGGCGATACGCCTTCCGGACGCTACGATGGCGTCGCAAACGTCGGCATACGGCCCATGTTCGAAGTGGCGCGGCCGCTTCTCGAAACCCATCTCTTCGATTTTTCCGGCGATCTCTACGGCAAACATCTTGCCGTCGAGCTCGTCGCGTATCTGCGACCGGAAGCGAAGTTTTCCGGGCTGGAAGAACTCAAGGCGCAGATCGACACGGACGCCGAGGCGGCCCGCAAAGCGCTTGCGGCGACTGCTCATTAGTTTCAAGCGAGACCAAAAAATTGTCATGGCCCGCACATGCGGGCCACCCATCTGAAACCTGAACAACCCGATTGAGAATACCGGCACATGGGCAACCGTGTTGCGTGCTTCGACAGGCTCAGCATGAGGAAAGCTTAGTTGCCATAAATGCTGATGCAACGACAAATCCCCTCATCCTGAACTTGTCGAATGACGCACATCGCTTGTGCAGGGTTTGTGTCTTCTCCTTCGGCTACGGAGGCTTCATCACCTGATGGCCCGCAGTTGCTGGCCATGACAGGCATTTTTCGATGCCCGCGGCTCCCTCCGCTGGACGGGGAGGGGCGCAATACGATAGAAGCCTTGCCGCTTCGGCGGGCTCGGCCATGAAACTCCCGGATCGGGGACAGGTACCGCGAATTCGCGGCCCGGCGGCACGTCGGGAAGCCTGATGCTTCCGTTACGCGGTTGGCCGGGTGGAGCGCCCCTGTCCGCAGACTCCTGAAGGCCGACCGAAATGACGTCCCTGTCCACGAACGACTCCGCCTCGCGCGATTATCGCGCGACGGTTTTTCTTCCCGCGACCACTTTTCCCATGAAGGCCGGCCTGCCGGAAGCCGAGCCGCAATGGCTCGCGCGCTGGCAGCAAATGGATCTCTATGGCCGCATCCGCGCGCGCTCGAAGGGACAGCCGCTTTTCGTGCTGCATGACGGACCGCCCTACGCGAATGGCGAAATTCATTCCGGAACCGCGCTCAACAAGATCCTCAAGGACTTCGTGGTGCGCAGCCAGGGCATGTTGGGGCGCGACGCGCCCTATGTGCCCGGCTGGGACTGTCACGGCCTGCCGATCGAATGGAAGATCGAGGAAAAATATCGCGCCGAAGGCAAGACGAAGGACGAGATTCCTGTCGGGCAGCTCCGGCGTGACTGCCGCGTTTTCGCCACGCACTGGATCGGCGTCCAGCGCGAGCAGTTCCAACGGCTCGGCTGCATCGGCGAATGGAACAAGCCGTATCTCACGATGGATTTCCGTGCCGAAGCGGCAATCGCGGCGGAGCTCCACAAATTCGTGCGAAACGGGCTGCTCTATCGCGGCTTCCGTCCCGTGATGTGGTCGCCGGTTGAAAAGACCGCGCTCGCCGAAGCCGAAGTCGAGTACCGCGAGAAATCCTCGCCGACCGTCTATGTGAAATTTCCCGTGTTGAATGGGCCGTCCGATCTGCGCGACGCGAGCGTGGTGATCTGGACGACGACGCCATGGACAATTCCCGGCAATCGCGCGGTCGCCTTTTCGCCCGCCATGCACTACGGCCTCTATCGCGTCGCCCAGGTGGGTGAGGGCGCACTGGCGCGCGTCGGAGACGAATTGCTTCTGTCCGATGCGCTTGCGGCGAGGACGGCGGAGCACGCGAAGGTGCGGTTCGAGCGCGTGCGCGACGCCGATCCAGCGGGGCTGATTTGTGCCCATCCCTTTCGGGCCCACGGGTTCGCATTCGACGTCCCCGTTCTGCCCGGCAGCCATGTGACCGAGGAGGCCGGGACCGGTTTTGTGCACACCGCACCCGGGCACGGCGAAGAGGATTTTGAACTCGGTCGCGCGCACGATCTCGAAGTACCGCGCACCATTGATGAAGAAGGAAAGTTTTATCCCGACATTCCGCTCTTTGCGGGAAAACGGATTCTCACACCCGATGGCAAAGACGGTGATGCGAACGGCGCGGTGATCAGGGAGCTGATCGCTGCCGGTGCATTGCTCGCCAAAGGCACGCTTCGGCATCAATATCCCCACAGCTGGCGCTCGCGGGCGCCGGTGATCTTCCGTGCGACGCCGCAATGGTTCGCAGCGATCGACAGACCGATGGACAAATTCGGCGGCGACACTCTGCGCGCGCGCGCACTTGCCGCGATCCGCGCCACGCGCTGGTATCCGCGCCAGGCCGAAAACCGCATGGCCTCGATGGTGGAAACGCGGCCCGACTGGGTCTTGTCGCGCCAGCGTGCCTGGGGCGTGCCCATCGCGATCTTCGTCAACAAAGAGAGTGGCGACATTCTCGACGACGAGGCGGTCAACGCGCGCATCGTCAAAGCTTTCGCGCAGGACGGGGCGGATGCCTGGTTTGATTCACCGCCAGAACTCTTTCTCGGCGGTGCTTACGATCCGGCGCAGTACGAACAGGTCAAGGATATCCTCGACGTCTGGTTCGATTCCGGTTCGACTTATGTCTTCACCGTCGAAAATCCGATCGAGCCGTCATGGCCCTCAGCGGACCTCGCCGATCTCTATCTCGAAGGGTCCGACCAGCATCGCGGCTGGTTCCAGTCTTCGCTGCTCGAAAGCTGCGGCACGCGCGGCCGCGCGCCATACAAGGCTGTGCTGACCCATGGCTTCGTGCTCGATGAGCAGGGCCACAAGATGTCGAAGTCGCTCGGCAACACGATCCTGCCGCAGACGATCGCCGAAAAAAACGGCGCCGAAATCCTGCGGCTATGGGCGGCGAGTTCGGATTTCACCGAAGACCTGCGCATCGGACCCGACATCATCAAGGCGAATGTCGACGCCTACCGGCGGCTCCGCAACACGATCCGTTTCATGCTGGCGAATCTCGCGGGGTTCGAGGAGCGCGAGCGGATTGGCTTCGAAGACATGCCGGAGCTGGAGCGTTTCATCCTTGCGAAACTGGCCGAACTCGATACGAGCGTACGCGCTGGCTATGGGGAGTACGATTTCACCCGCGTTTATACGCAGCTCTTCAATTTCTGCACCAACGAGCTCTCGGCTTTCTATTTTGATATCCGCAAGGATTCGCTCTATTGCGATCGCGCCGATGCGCCACGCCGCAGAGCGGGGCGCACAGCGATGGACGAAGCCTTCCGGCGGGTCGTCACCTGGCTCGCGCCGCTTCTTTGTTTCACGACGGAGGAAGCATGGACCTGCCGCTATCCGGGGCCGGAAACCAGCGTGCATCTCGAACAGTTTCCCGCGACGCCGGAAGCGTGGAAGGACGCCTATGTCATCGCGAAATGGAACCGGATACGAACATTACGGCGCGTCTTGACCGGCGCGCTGGAGATCCGACGCCGCGAGAAGACGATCGGATCAAGCCTCGAGGCCTCGCCGGTGCTCTATGTCTCCGATCCGGCAGACGCGGCCCTGCTGGAGTCCGTCGATCTCGCGGAGATTGCGATCACGTCTGAAGCGCGGGTTGAGCAGGGCGAGGCGCCGGACGGCGCGTTCCGCCTGCCCGATGTGCCCGGCGCGGCCGCGTGGTTCGAACCCGCGCGCGGCCGCAAATGCGCACGCTGCTGGAGAATCCTGCCCGAGGTCGGTGCTGCCGGAGCCCGCCGGGAACTCTGCAACCGCTGCGCCGACGCGGTGATCCATTTCGAGGGAGAGAGCCGATGAGCCCGCGCGATTGGGGCCTCACCTGCGCGGCGTGCGCGCTCGCCCTCGACCAGGCAACCAAGCTCGTCCTGCTTTATGGGTTTCATTTCATAGAAATGGCGCCCGGAGACCGGATTCCCCTGCTTCCGTTCTTCGATCTTGTGATGGTCTGGAATCCCGGCATCAGCTACGGGCTCCTGCCCGCTCACGGCATTCTGGGAACTGCCGTGCTCGCCATCTTCTCGATCGGCGCCGTCGCAGGGCTCGGCTGGTGGCTGTGGAACGCCGGACGGCGTCTTCTGGGGGTCGCACTTGGTCTGGTGATCGGCGGAGCCCTCGGAAATCTGATCGACCGGCTGATTTACGGCCGGGTGGCCGATTTTTTTCACTTTTACGTCCACGGCTACGATTGGTATGTGTTCAACATCGCCGATTGCGCGATCACGCTGGGCGTCGTAGCCCTGCTGTACGAGGCGCTGGCCCGGCCGGCCACCGAAACTGCAGATCGGGAATGCGGGAGATCCAAATGATATTCATGCGAGACGTGCTGCGCATTGCAGTGCTGGCAGGCGCCGCGCTGTCGCTGATCGGCTGCGAAAGCATTCGCGAAGCCGCAGGTGTAACCAAGGAGCCACCCGACGAATTCGCAGTCGTCACCAAGGCGCCGCTTGTGATCCCGCCGGATTTCAACCTGCGGCCGCCCAAGCCGGGCGCCGCGCCCACCAACCAGGCTTCTCCGACCGAAGCCGCGCAGTCCGCGCTGTTCGATCGGGATCCGACTGCGGCCGCGGCAGCTCTGCCCGGCAACTACAGTCCCGAGGAGCGCAGCCTGCTGGCGAGTTCGGGCGCGGCGAACGCCGATCCCGCGATCCGCAAGCAGATCGCCTCCGACGCAAAGCAGATGGAATCGACGGACGACAGTTTCACCGACGCGCTGCTCTTCAATTCCCCCGATCCTTACAAGGGTGCGCCGCTCGATGCCGATGCGGAGGCGCAGCGCATAGACGCGGCGAAGGCGCAAGGCCAGCAGATCGCCGGCACGCTGAAACCCGCCGGGAAGCCGGCCGAGAAGCCTGCCGATTCCGCGACGATCCAGAAGGACGGCGGCGGCTGGTTTGATGGCATTTTCTAGGGCGGTCGTCGCCGCCCTGCTGGTCGCGGCCGGCATCGCCGCGTCCGCCCACGCCCAGACCACGAAGATTTTTCAGTTCGCGCTGCAGAACGGCCTGTCCGTTCTGGTCGTGCCGGACCATCGCGCACCGATTGTCACCCAGATGCTGGTGTATCGGGTGGGCGCCTCGGACGATCCCGCGGGCCTGTCCGGACTCGCGCATTTTTTCGAGCACATGATGTTCCGCGGCACTGCGAACGTGCCGGGCGACCACTTCGCGCTGACCGTCGCGCGCAACGGCGGCGAGGACAACGCCTTCACCACGCATGATTATACCGTTTTCTATGAACAGATCGCGAAGGACCGGCTGAGGCTCGTCATGGGTCTTGACGCCGACCGCATGATCAATCTCGATCTCTCGGACGGCGCGGTGCGCACCGAACGCAACATCGTTCTTGAAGAACGCCGCCTGCGCATCGACAACGATCCGCAGGCGCTCCTGCGCGAGCAGATGGAAGCCGCTCTCCAGCTTTCCCATCCCTATGGCAGACCGGTGATCGGCTGGCCGGAGGAGGTCCGGCGGATAGGGCGCATCGAGGCGCAGGCGTTTTACGGCCGCCACTACGCGCCCAACAACGCAATTCTCGTGGTCCTTGGCGATGTCACGCCCGACGAAGTGCGGGCCGATGCGGAAGCCACGTACGGCAAAGTACCAGCACGCGAACTTGTTCCCCGCGCGGAATACGCACAGCCGCCCCGTCTTGCTGAAACGAAACTCACGCTCTCGCGTGACGACGTGAAACTGCCCTTTCTGCTGCGTCTTTACCGCGTCGTGAGTTATACCGAAGCCAAGCCTGGGGAGGCGGAAGCGCTCGACGTGCTCGCACAGATGCTGGGAGGCGACCCGACGTCCGCACTTTACCGCGAACTCGTCGTTCATCGCCGCCTCGCCTCCGATGCGGGCGCGTCCTATTCCGGTTACGCGCGCGATGCCGGCGAGTTCGAAATCTTCGCGGTGCCGCGTCCGGGCGTGAAGATGGAGACGATCGAAAGAACGATCGATGCCGTGCTCCGGCGCTATTCCACAGCTCCACCCGCGCCCGGCGACATCGAGCGGGCGAAAACGCAACTCGTGGCCGATGCGATCTACCGCCAGGACAACCAGCTTGAACTCGCAACCGCTTACGGCCAGGCGCTCGCGATCGGCCTGACTGCCGACGATGTGCGCGAATGGCCGGACCGCATTCATGCCGTCACCGGCGAGGAGCTGCAGAGCGCCGCGGAGAGAGACCTCGTTTCGCACGAGGCCGTGACGGGCCATCTTCTGCCGCCCGGACAACGGTGAAGATATCCCCGGCCATGTCACCGTCCCGCACGATGAATTGGACGACATGCCTCAAAGCTGCGTCGGCAGCGATGCGGGCATTCCGTTGCCAACCGCTGATTGGCGCCTTCCTGCTCCTGTTTGTTCCTGGATTGGCGCATGCCCTCGACGTGAAAACACTGCCCGCACCGAAGGGCGAAGAAGTCTGGTACGTCTCCGACCGCAAGCTGCCGATGATCGCGTTGATTGCGGCGCTGCCCGCGGGCTCGGCCTATGATCCGGCGGACAAGGCCGGCTTGGCCAATTTCGCCGCGGAACTGCTCGACGAAGGCGCAGGCAATCTGAAATCGAACGCGTTCCAGACGGCGCTCAGCAACCGGGCGATCCGCCTTTCGGTGGCGACGGAACGCGATTATCTGGTCGTGTCGCTCGTCACGCTGTCCGGCAATGCGAAAGACGCGTTCGAACTCTTGGGCCAGGCGCTGGCCCATCCGAGGTTCGATGCCGACACTATTGCACGGGTGCGTGCGCAGATACTCGCCGGCATTTCCGAGCAGGACGAGGATCCCGAAGCGGTTGCGCGGAAGGGCTTTTTCCGCGGCTGGTTTCACGAGACGCCCTATGCGCACGCGATCGAGGGCGATCCGGCCAGCGTGCGGCGGATCGGCGCCGCCGATCTTCGCCGCTTTGCCGCAACGCACTGGGTGACGCGTGGTCTGCGTGTCGCGGTCGCAGGCGATATCGACGAAAAGACCCTGACGACGCTTCTTGCGAGCGCGTTTGGCGCGCTTCCGTCGGCCTCGCCGCATCTACCCGCCTTTGCCGTCACTCCCGGCGGCCCGCCGCTCACCGTGATTGGCATGCCGGCCGCGCAGTCCAGGGCGGTGTTCGGTCTGCCGGGTGTACTTCGCAGCGATCCCGATTACCTGCCCGCCTATATCGCCAATTACATTGCGGGAGGCGGAGGATTCTCCTCGCGGCTGACCGACGAAATCCGCGAAAAGCGCGGGCTCACCTACGATATCTCCACCTCGCTCGAATCCTGGCATCGGGCGGGAATCGTGCTGGGCGAAGTGGCAACCCGGCGCGGCGCCATGAAGGAAACGATCGCCGCGATTCGCTCTACGTTGCGCGAATTTGCCCGCAACGGCCCAACCGACGCCGAGCTCGCCGACGCCAAAACCTATCTCACCGGGTCCTATCCGCTATCGTTCGGCTCGAACGCAGATATCGCCGACCAGCTGAATGTCTTCGAGCGTTCCGGACTCAGCATTGATTACGTCCGCAACCGCAACGCGCTAATGAATGCGGTGACACTCGAGCAGGTGAAAAGCGCCGCGCGTCGTCTGTTCAATCCCGCGAAGTTGAGCGTGGTGGTGGCGGGCGGCCTCGGCAGCGGACCTGCTGCAGGCAGCACTGCCGCGGCCGCGGCCCATTAGCTGCGCCGATTTTCCGCCCTCATTCTCGCGATTTCGCGCCCATCACATCCTGTTCTACGTTAGCCTCTAACATGCGCAGCGAATCGGCCATGGAAGAAGCACCGCGAGACCTTCCGCCCGGGGGAACGGATTCGCGTCCGCGCATCCGGCGCCTTGCCGAAGCCACGATCAACCGGATTGCCGCCGGCGAAGTGGTCGAACGTCCCGCGAGCGCCGTCAAGGAATTGGTTGAAAACGCGCTCGATGCGGGCGCCACCCGAATCGACGTTGCGACGTCGGGTGGCGGCGCCGATCTCATCGTCGTCGAAGACGACGGCTTCGGCATGGATGCCGTCGAACTCGAGCTCGCGATATTGCGCCATGCCACGTCCAAGCTCGCGCGGACCGAAGGCGGAGCCGACGATCTTTCGCACATTGCGACGCTCGGATTTCGCGGTGAGGCGTTGCCCTCGATCGGCGCGGTTGCGAGGCTCTCGATCGAAAGCCGCACCGCGTCCGGCGAGGCGCACCGGATTTGCATCGAGGGCGGACGTGGCGAACGTCCCGCGCCCACAGGCTTTCTCGCGCAGGGACAGTCCGGCACTCGCGTGGAAGTTCGGGAACTGTTCTTCGCGACGCCTGCGCGTTTGAAATTCCTCAAATCGGCGCGCTCGGAAGACCTCGCGACCATCGATGTCACGAAGCGCCTTGCGATGGCGCGTCCCGATGTGAGCTTCACCCTGACACAGGACGGCCGGCGCGTGCTCGATTGCGGAAGCGAGGGCGATCTGTTCGGCGGCAGGCTGAAGCGCCTCGCGCGAATCATCGGCCGGGAATTCGCCGAGAATGCGATTGCCGTCGAAGCGGCGCGCGAAGCAGTCCGCATCTCCGGATTTGCGGGCTTGCCAACCTACAACCGCGCGACCTCGCAGATGCAGTTCCTGTTCGTGAACGGACGGCCCGTGCGAGATCGGCTGCTGCTCGGCGCGGTGCGCGCGGCGTACACGGATTTTCTCGCCCGCGACCGGCATCCGGCGCTCGCCCTGTATATCGATTGCGACGCAACGTTTGTCGACGTGAACGTGCATCCGGCCAAGACCGAGGTGCGGTTCCGCGATGGCGGCTTGGTGCGCGGGCTGATCGTGGGCGCTCTCAGGGCCGCTCTGTCGTCGGCCGCGCATCGCGCCTCGACCACAGTCGCGGGCGCAACGCTGGCGGCGATTCGTCCGCAGAGTGCAGCGCCGTTTTTTACTCCCGCTTTTCAGCCCCCGCGCGGCGTCGCCGAGAACGCGCCGGAATATAGTGCACCGCTGCTCGACGGATCGCCATCGGGGGCACTCTCGGCGCGCGTCGAAGAAACAGACCCGAACGATGACCGCGAAGCGCTTCCGCTCGGCGTGGCCCGCGGGCAGCTGCACGAAACTTACATCGTGGCGCAGACGGCGGACGGGATCGTTATCGTCGACCAGCACGCGGCCCACGAACGCCTTGTCTACGAGAAGATGAAACGCGAGCTCGCGAAAGGCCGCGTCGCGGCGCAGCCGCTTCTCATTCCTGAAGTCGTGGAACTCGATTCCGCAGAGGTAGCACGCCTCGTTGCGCGCGCAGCTGAACTGGGCGAACTCGGCCTCGTCATAGAACCTTTCGGGCCCGATGCCATCCTCGTGCGGGAAGCGCCCGCGATCCTCGGCACGGCCGACCTGAAATCGCTGGTGCGTGATCTCGCGGATGATTTCGCCGAGAGCGGCAGTGCGTTGTCGTTGAAGGAGCGGCTCGACGAGATTGCTGGAACTCTTGCCTGTCACACCAGCGTGCGTGCCGGCCGGCGACTGACAGCCGAGGAGATGAACGCGCTGCTGCGCGAAATGGAGTCGACGCCCCATTCCGGCCAGTGCAATCACGGCAGGCCCACCTATGTGGAACTCAAACTCGCCGATATCGAGCGCCTGTTCGGCCGGCGCTGAGCATGGCTGAAGCCCCCGGCGTGGCCGAATCTGCAGACATTCCGGCCAAGCCGCAACGACCCGCGATCCTGCGGTTTTTCGCCGTCCTCGGTCCCGGTCTCGTCACCGGCGCCGCGGACGATGACCCGAGCGGGATTGCGACCTACAGCCAGGTCGGCGCGCAGTTCGGCTATCAGATGGGCTGGTCTGTGCTCTTCAGCTATCCGCTCATGGCGGCGATCCAGGAAATCGCCGCGCGCATCGGCTCGACCACCGGTCATGGCATCGCCGAAAATCTGCGCAAGCACTATCCGCGCTGGATACTCGATGCTGTCGTGATCGCGCTGCTCATCGCCAATACGATCAATCTCGGCGCTGACATTGCCGCGATGGGCGATGCGGTTTCGCTCTTCGCGCCCGGTCCCATGCAGCTCTGGGCCGTGGTCATTACTGCTGTCTCCGTCGCGGCCGAATCCTGGCTCAGCTATGCGCGCTACGCGTCGATCCTGAAATGGACGACGCTGGCGCTCCTCGCCTATGTGGCGACCGTCGCCGTCGCGCATGTCGATTGGGGTGCCGCGGTTGCGGGCGCGTTTATTCCCCGGATGTCAGCGGGCGGTGCCGCGGCAACCGCGCTCGTTGCCGTGTTAGGGACCACGATCAGCCCATACCTGTTTTTCTGGCAGTCCTCGCAGGAAGTGGAAGAACTGGGGCGGCGGCACAAAAAGGCGCTGTGTACCGTACCCGGGATTGCGGGTCCGGAACTGAAGCGCATCCGGCTCGACACGCTTGTCGGAATGGGATTTTCCAATCTCATCGCGCTGTTCATCGTCATCGCGGTCGCGGCGACGCTGCACGCACACGGTCTGCACAAGATCGATACGAGCGTCCAGGCCGCGCAGGCGCTCGCGCCGACAGTCGGGCGCTTTGCGAGCGTGATCTTTGCGCTCGGCATTGTCGGCACGGGTCTTCTGGCGCTGCCGGTACTGGCGGGCTCCGCCGCCTATGCGGTGTGCGAGACATTCCGGTGGCGGGCCGGGCTCGACCGCAAGCCCAAAGCGGCACGCGCGTTCTATGGCGTCATCGCGGGCGCCACGCTCATGGGGCTCGTTCTCGCCTTCTCGCCCATCGATCCGATGAAGGCGCTCTATTGGACCGCGGTGATCAACGGAGTCCTCGCCGCGCCGCTGATGGCCGTGATGATGCTGATCTCCTCCAATCCGCGCATCATGGGCCGGCTCGTCATCTCCTGGCGGATGCGTATTGCCGGCTGGATCGCCACCCTCGCCATGGCCGCCGCATCGGTTGCACTGTTTGTGATGTGATCCAAGGAATAAACGTACCATCGTGCACAGCCGCTGCGATGGTGTTCGTGCGGTCCCGGACCGGAGCGATTTTCGAACTGGTATTTCCGGCCGTCAAACGTTATGAATTGATCATGGCAATATCGACCGGATCGTCAACATCAAGGTTGGACTTGATGGGCGGCTCAACGGGAATGGAGCTATCGGCGCTCTGCCGCCGCTGCGGTGTGCGCCAGCTTGACCTGTTTGGCTCGGCTACGACAGGCCGATTCAATCCGTCCGCAAGCGACCTGGATTTTCTGGTCGATTTCGAGCCACTGCAACCCGCGGCCTACGCGGATTCCTATTTCCGGCTTCGGGAGGGGCTTGAATTGCTCTTCGGGCGAGAGGTTGATCTCGTTACCGGAGCATCTGTGCGTAACCCTTATTTCCGCGAGCGTCTTGAGTCGGAACGGCGAACGCTGTTCCGAAGCGAATGATCGGCGAAGAATCGCGCAAATACCTGTGGGACGCCTGCGCAGCTGCGGACCGGATTGGCCGATTCATTGTCGAACGAAATTTCCACATTATCTCGAAGATGAAATGCTGCGCGCCGCGGTCGAGCGGCAATTCGAAATCATCGGCGAGGCGCTTGGCGGATTGCGGCGGGCCGATCCCGAATTGGCTACAGTTATTCCCGATCTGGGGCGCATAATTGCGTTCCGAAACATTTTGATTCACGGTTACGCCAACGTCGACGATCGTCTGGTGTGGGGCGTCGTGGAGTCCGAACTTCCGCAGCTGCGCGATGTCCTTGATCGTCTCATTGCGAAGCTGGCATGAGCGCATGGCCTCGCCCCAACCACGGGGCTTTCAGCCGCCTTCCAGAGCGAGGAAATCGGTGGCCGTATCGCCATACGTGCGGCAATCGAGTAGGGAAAAACCTTTCGCTGCGGTCGCATTTTCCGCGAGCGCGCGTTCCGCGACGATGAGCGCATGCGGCGAGAGCCAACGGCCGTCGCGCAAGGCTGCCAAGGCAGGCACGATCAAATTTTGGCGATAGGGCGGATCGAGAAAGGCGAGGTCGAACGGGCCGCCGGCACCGGGCGCCATTGGTCCGAGAACGGTCGCGTCGCGCCGCCAGATCTTCGTGACGCCCGTCAGCGCCAGCGTTTCGACGTTGCGGCGAAGGAGCGCGCGGCTGTCGGCGTCGTTGTCCACGAACAGGCAGTAGCGCGCGCCGCGCGACAGCGCTTCCAGGCCCAGCGCGCCCGTTCCGGCGAAGAGATCGATCGCGCGCGCGTCTTGAAGCGCAAAGCCGATCCCGAAATCGCGATGGGCGAGAATGTTGAAGACGGCCTGACGGACCTTGTCGGCGGTCGGACGGACGCGCGCATCGTCCGGCGTGGCAAGCAGGCGTCCCCCGAAACGCCCGCCCGTCAGGCGCACGGTAACCCGGTGAACACGATCAGCGCGACGTGCATGTACGTTCCAGCTTTCCGCCGGCTGGGTTTTCCGGCGCGAGTCGCCTATGTAATCACCCGCACCGCATAGGGCGAATCGGATGGGGAGCGCGTTTGCGGAAGATTTCGGCAGCCTCGTGCTTTTGGTGTTTGCCGCGGCCTTCCCGATCGTCAATCCGGCGGGCAGCGCGCTCATCTTCCTCGATCTCACCCGCCACGCGGCACATGGCGCTCGAGCGGCACTGGCGCGGCGGATTGCCCTCTACAGCTTTATCGTCCTGACCGCGTCGCTGTTCGTCGGCAGTTACGTCCTCGAGTTTTTCGGCATTTCCATTCCGGCGCTGCGCGTGGCGGGCGGCATCGTCGTCGCGGCGGCGGGATGGAAATTTCTCCAGGAACACGAGGCCGAGGAAGTCGATGACAGCGCGAGCCCCGTCCCGTCCGCGCACGAAAACCTCTTCGGTATGGCCTTCTATCCCTTCACCATGCCCATCACCACGGGCCCGGGCACGATCTCCGTGATGATTGCGCTCGGCACTGGCCACACTTCGCACGATCCGTTCCAGCAGCGTTTCCTCTTCGGCGCGGCCGCGCTGGTCGCCAATGCCGCCATCGCATTGCTCGTCTATCTCTGTTTCGCCTTTGCCGACCGGGTACGCCGCGTCCTCGGCAACACCGGCACGACGATCGCGCTGCGGCTGTCGGCATTCATTCTGTTCTGTATTGGGGTGCAGATCCTCTGGAGCGGGATTGCCGAGTTCCTCGCGCCGTGGAAGGTGCATTGAGGAGTTCAAATCGCGGTGCCCGGACTGGCGGCCCGCGCCGGCGACGGCTATAGCGCCCGCGATGCAGTGGCTGCGCAATCTCGTATTCTTCCTGATCGCCTGCGGCGCGGCGGCGCCGGCTTGGGCCCAGATCGATCACGCCCCAAAAGTGCAGGCGCGCCTGATCCCGGAAGCGAGCGCGATTGCACCCGGGAAGACGCTCGGCGTTGCGCTCGAGCAGAACATCCGTCCCGGCTGGCACACCTACTGGCGCAATCCGGGCGATGCGGGGCAGGCGATCGAAATCCACTGGACCCTGCCGCCCGGCTGGCGTGCGGGGCCGATCGCGTGGCCCTACCCGAAGGAGCTGCCGGTCGGTCCGCTAATGGATTATGGCTACGAGGGGCGACCATGGCTGCTCCTCAATCTGACGGCGCCTGCGGATGCAAAGCCCGGCAGGCAGGTCGTGTTGCGCGCCCTGGCGAACTGGCTCGTCTGCAAGGAAATCTGCATTCCCGAAAGCGCGACGCTGTCCCTGCCGCTAACGGTTGCCGCGTCTTCGCCTCCGCCCGACGCGGCCGTGGCCGCACGGTTCGCCGCCACACGCGCACGCCTGCCCGTCCCCTCGCCATGGCCCGCGCGGTTTCACGCGGGCGGCACGCTCGATCTGTTTGTTGCCGCGCCGAAACTGGACAAGGCACAACTCAACGCCGTCACGTTCTTTCCTTTCCAAGAAGGCGACGTGAAAGGGATCGCTCCGCAGCATTGGTCGGTCTCGCCCGAAGGACTTCTGCTGCGCCTCGAGCCGGGAAAACTGGCAGCGCGTCTCCATCGTCTCAGCGGTGTGCTGGTGCTCGAAGCGACCGGCGCGCCGACGCAAGCGCTCGAGATAGCCGCCGCCCCGGGGGTCGTGCCGGCTGTCCCTTTCAACGCGGGGTTGAGTTTCGCGCTTGCGCTGCTGTTCGCCTTACTGGGCGGGATCATTCTGAACCTGATGCCCTGCGTTCTTCCAATCCTTGCGATGAAGGCACTGGCGATTGCGTCGCATTCGGGCAAATCGGGCCGCGCAGTGGGCGAGGCGTTCGCCTATGGCGCGGGCGCGGTATTGAGCTTCGCGGCACTCGGTGCCGTCGTTGTCGGCCTGCGCGCGGGCGGTCAGGCGATCGGTTGGGGATTCCAGTTGCAGCAGCCACTTGTCGTCGGCCTGCTGGCGCTTCTGATGTTTGCCGTCGGTCTGAACCTGTCGGGATTGTTCGAGGTACCGGGGTTCGGCGCAGGCGACGCGCTGGCGCGGCGCGGCGGGCGCGTAGGTGCGTTTTTTACCGGTGTTCTTGCGGTGGTGGTTGCGGCACCCTGCACCGCGCCGTTCATGGCGGCTGCGCTCGGATATGCGCTCACACAACCTCTCTTGTTCGCGATGCTGATCTTTGTGGCGCTCGGGGTGGGATTTGCCGCGCCCTTTGTCGCGATCGGGCTTTCGCCGGCGCTGCTGCGGTTGTTACCGAGGCCGGGCGCATGGATGGACACGCTGCGCCAGGTCCTCGCCTTTCCGATGTACGCAACCGCGCTGTGGCTCGCTTGGGTGCTGAGTTTTGAGACAGATTCGGGCCGGCTCGTGGTGCTCCTCGGCGCGGCGCTCGTGCTTGCATTTGCCTTGTGGGCGCTCGGAAACGCGCAAGTTTCGGGACGGCGCCGCGGTCCCGCCTGGGCAATGGCATTATGCGGGGCGGCCGGATTTGTCGCGCTTGTGCCGCTGCTCAATGCGTCTGCACCGGCGGGCGTACGAGTTGCAAACGCCGCGCTGGCTTCACAACCCTACAGCGATGCGCGACTCAAATCGCTTCGCGCGGAAAAGCGCGGGGTCTTTGTCGATGCGACGGCAGCCTGGTGTGTCACCTGTCTCGTCAACGAGAAGATCGCGCTCGAGGATGCACAGGTGCGCAGCGCATTCGCATCGCGTCGCGTTGCTTTTCTTGTGGCGGATTGGACGAACCGCGATCCGGACGTTACAGCGCTCCTGTCCGCTCACGACCGCTCCGGCGTGCCGCTTTATCTCTACTACGCGCCGGGCGCCGCGGACGCCGTGGTGCTGCCGCAGATACTTACCCCAGGCACCGTGCTGAACGCACTCTCGCGTTCCTGATCGCGGCTCTGCTAGCGGCGCGGCTTATCCGTCGGCTCGGAGATTCCCTTCATCGCCTTCCCGATCGCCTCGGCTTCGGCGCGCGCGAGATCGGCGATCGCCAGAATGCCGACGAGGCGCTTGTTGCGGTCCAGCACGGGCAGCCGATGCACCTGATGCTCGGCCATGATTTCGGCGGCCCGGTCCACGTCCTCGTCTTCGAAGCAGTAATAGACGTGTTCCGACATCACTTGGCGCACGGTGGTATTGGCGGGCGATTTCTCGTCGGCGACGCCGCGCGTGACGATGTCGCGATCCGTTACCATTCCGATGAGCCTGTCGTGCTCGCCGACCGGCATCGCGCCGATGTTGTTGGCGCGCATGCAGCGCGCCGTGTCCCGAAGCGTTGCGTTGGGATGCACGATCCCGGCGTTGCGGGTCATGATTTCCTGAACCTGCATGGCTGTCGCTCCTTTGCCTTGTTGAAGACCTGGCATTGTCTTTTGGCGGGCCGTGCGGCAGGGGCCAGGGTTGCGCCGCGACCGGGGCGCCGGATGCAACAGCGGCAGAGTATGGCTTTCGCCACCTCTGCCGCCTGTTTGATCCGGAAAATTCTTTCGAATCGCCCGAACCATGCCCAGTGAACGATCTCCGCGAGGCCGCGTTCCGGCCGCGCGGAAGCATTTTCGATTCCGCGCTGCAAAACCGACCGGTTGAGAAATGTTGCGCGCGCGTGCGACGGTCGCGCGATCCGTTGCGGGGAGCCCCGCGAGAACGCATACCCATTGCGAGGGGCACGCGTTACTTTGGGGCAGGAGCGCGGGCGATCGGGACCCGCGGGCACACGGGAGACGCCCATGAGCGTGTTCGAAGCGCGGGATTTCGATCATCACGAGACGGTCGCTTTTTTCGACCACAAGCCGTCGGGGCTGAAGGCGATCATCGCGCTTCATTCGACGGCGCTCGGCCCGGCCTGCGGCGGCACGCGCGTGTATCCTTATAGAAGTTCCGACGATGCGCTTACGGACGTCCTGCGGCTGTCGCGCGGCATGAGCTACAAGAACGCGATCGCTGATCTGCCGCTTGGCGGCGGCAAGGCCGTGTTTCTCGGCGACCCCGCGACCGACAAGACGGAAGCGCGGTTGCTCGCTTACGCGGATGCCGTCAACACGCTGGGCGGGCGCTACATAACGGCGATGGACGTCGGCATGACACAGCAGGACATGCCGGTGATCGCGCGCGGCACGAAATGCGTCGCGGGCTACGACCAGCCGGGCAAATCCGGCGGCGATTCGGGACCGATGACGGCGCTCGGCGTCTTTCTGGGATTGAAAGCCGCAGTGAAGGTCCGCCTGGGCGCGGATTCGACGAAAGGCCTCGTTGTCGCGATCCAGGGCCTCGGAAAAGTCGGCATGAAGCTCGCGCGCCAGCTGCATGGTGAAGGCGCACGACTCCTGGTGTCCGATGTCAATCGCGACTTTGTGGAAAAGGCAGTTTCCGAATTCGGTGCGCAGGCTATCGCAGCGGACAGGATTGCAACCGCGGAGTGCGACGTGTTCTCGCCGAATGCGCTTGGCGCCGTCCTGAATGCCGATACCGTTTCCGCCTTGCACGCGCGCGTCGTTGCGGGCGCCGCGAACAATCAGCTCGCGCGCGATTCCGACGGCGAGGCGCTCAGAAAGCGCGGCATTCTCTACGCCCCCGATTACGTCATCAACGGCGGCGGCGTGATCTGTGTGGCGGGGCAGATTTTCGACTGGAGCAATGCGGAGATCGAGCGCCGCGTGCGCGCGATCGGCGATCGCCTGTTACAGATCTTCCATCGCGCCGATCAGGAAGGGATTGCCACGAACGTCGTGGCCGACCGCATGGCGGAAGAGCGCATGTCAGCGGCTGCCGCCTCGCGCCAGGCCGCAGAGTAGCTATCCGATCGGACTGCTATCAGTGCGCGAGGTGCTCGAAGAAGTGCGGCCACAGGCCGATCACGCCGATGATGATGAGGTAGATCGCCACGAGATAGTTCAGGATCCGCGGGAAGATCAGGATCAGGATGCCGAAGATCAGCGCGATCAGCGGCTGGATGGCGATGATATTGATATTGAGATGCACGTTCGGCTCCCTCGTAGCGGTGCCCCCCGGCCCGCTACCATATAGACGCTGTCCTGCGCTTCAAGGCGTCCGTCCGCGGTCTTGGGGACGTTTCGGCTCGCCAACGGCGCCTCCGCCCGCGTAGGACGGTGGATCGCTGGCGGGAAAGGATTCTTCGATCTCCTCGTCGATGCGGCGTTCCTGCTCGCGCCGCTTCGGCTTCCCTTCGTTCTCCGGTTTTGTGTCCGGTTTCTGCGCTGCCATCGCTTGTCTCCTGAAAGCAGAACGTCCAGAAGATTGTACCCGTTCCGGGGGCGCATGGGGCAGGAGGTCAGACGATGAGTGCGGGGCTCGACGTGGTGGGGATCGGCAACGCCATTGTCGACATCATCGCCCAGGCCGAGGACGATTTCCTCGACCGGCACGGCATGCACAAGGGCGCGATGACCCTGATTGATGAGAGCCGTGCCGAGGCCCTTTACCACGCCATGGGTCCTGCAGTGCAGCTGTCGGGCGGCTCGGCCGGCAACACGATCGCAGGACTCGCCTCGCTCGGAGCGCGCACCGGTTATGTGGGCAAGCTCAAGGACGACGCGCTCGGCGCGGTGTTTCGTCACGACATTGTTTCCGCAGGCGTGCGCTTCTCGACGCTGCCGGCGAAAGAGGGACCGGCGACTGCGCGCTGCCTCATCTTCGTGACGCCCGACGCCCAGCGCACCATGAACACCTATCTCGGCGCCTGCGCGAATCTCGGGCCCGAAGACATTGATGCGGAGCTCGTGGGATCGGCTGCGATCACCTATCTCGAAGGCTATCTCTACGATCCGCCGCAGGCGAAAGTCGCGTTCCATCGCGCGGCGGAGATCGCGCATGCGGCGGAAAGGAAAGTCGCGCTGTCGCTGTCTGACCGCTTCTGTGTCGAACGCTACAGGCGCGAGTTCCGCAAACTCGCCGAGCTGCATGTCGATTATCTGTTCGCCAACGAAGGAGAACTGACGGCGCTGTTCGAGACCGATCTCGAAGCTGCGCTGTCGGAGGTGGCGAACGCGGTCGAAATCGCCGCCGTCACGCGCGGTTCTGCCGGATCCGTGATTGCTGCGGGATCATCGCGCATTGCCGTCGAAGCCGCGCCTGTCGCGCGCGTCGTGGACACCACGGGCGCTGGCGATCTCTATGCGGGCGGATTTCTCTTTGGGCTCGCTCGCGGAAAAGCGCTATCCGAATGCGGCCGGCTCGCGAGCCTCGCTGCAGCCGAAATCATCTCGCATTACGGCGGCCGCCCCGAAACCCCGCTCGCCCGTTATGTGACGGAAAATTCCTGAACTCTCATTCTATTTGTCATCCCCGCGAAAGCGGGGACCCAGAGCATAGAATTTTCCGGAGATGGCAGCGATCTGGGTTCCCGCTTGCGCGGGAATGACAATAGTGATTACTTCCGCAGCAACGGCAGGGCAGCTTTGACGGCGGGGTGAAGGTTGGAGCTGTCCTTCGCGGCGGCGGCGAGGAAGTCGCGCCGCATATCCGGCCCCCAGAATTTCGCGATGTGATCGGCGACGCCCTTTTTCGCGCGCTCCTCACCCTGCGCGGCGAAGAATTTCGCGATCTGGTTCGCCATGTAGGCGAGCTTTTCATCCGGGTTCATGCCGGCACAATCCGCTTTGCGTGCGTAAAGACTTCAAAGGAGTCATCGCGCGCTATTGCCACAAGAGTCATGCCCGCCGCTTCGGCGGTGCGCAGGGCATAATGCGTCGGCGCCGAGACCGCCACCAGCATCGGGCAGCCGATCGCCGCAGCCTTCTGCACAAGCTCGATGGAGAGCCGGCTCGACAGCAGGATAAAACCGCCCGCCGCATCGACTCCGTCCCGCGCGAGCGCGCCGGCGAGCTTGTCGAGCGCATTGTGGCGGCCGACGTCTTCGCGCGCCGCAACAAGCCGCTCTTCCGTCGTCGACCAGAATCCCGCAGCATGCACCGCATGCGTTGCCGCGTTCAGGCGCTGGCGCTCGCGGAGCGCGGCCAGCGCGGCGAAAATCGTTCGTGCCCCGGTTTGCCAGTCGGCATGTACCGCGCGTACGGGCCGCGCTGCCGCCTCGAGACTCTCGATGCCGCACAGCCCGCAACCGGCCGGCCCGGTCAGCCGCCGCCGCCGCGACAGTAGCTGTTCGTCGCGCGCACTGTTCAGGGCCATGCGCGCTTCGATTCCCTGCGCGTGCGTCACGATGTCGATAGACGCGATCTCGGATGGACTCTCGATAATTGCTTCCGTGAGCGAAAAGCCGAGCGCGAAATCCTCGATGTCGCATGGCGACGCCATCATCACGGCAAGCGTCGCGCTGCCATAGGTGAAGGCAATCGCAGTTTCCTCGGGAACAACCCGTGTGCCGTCGGTGATGCGATCGTGTGAGACGAGCGTGCGCGAAACCTTTGCAATTGGCGAGACTGGAGTCATCGAAATTTGCCGATGTCTTTTTCACCTCCCCCTTGAGGGGAGGTCGAAATCGGGCAGGCGCATCAGCGCCGGTACGATTTTGGGTGGGGGTCTGGGCGTTTGGGCCATCACCCCCGCCCGAAATTTGCTTCGCTGCGCTTGCAAATTTCGACCTCCCCTCAAGGGGGAGGTGAAGGGAATTGCCGTCATTCCGCGGCGGCGAGGGGCGCGGCGATGCGCTGGGTCGCAGCGCTTTCGGCCTGATACTGCCGCTGCCAGTCGGTGGGACCGTTCGAGGGCGCGACCTGCACCGCGGTGACCTTGTACTCCGGGCAGCTCGTCGCCCAGTCCGCGTAATCTGTCGTTACCACGTTGGCCTGTGTCGTCGGGTGATGGAACGTCGTGTAGACGACACCGGGCGCCACGCGATCAGTGACGAGCGCGCGCAACGAGGTGGCGCCCGCGCGGCTTTGGAGCCTCACCCAGTCACCCGTCTGGATGCCGCGCTGCTCGGCGTCATGGGGATGGATTTCGAGACGGTCTTCCTCGTGCCAGACGACGTTCTGCGTTCGTCTTGTCTGCGCGCCGACATTGTACTGGCTGAGGATTCGCCCGGTCGTGAGCAGCAACGGGAACCGCGGGCCGGTGCGCTCGTCGGTCGGAATGTATTCGGTGACGACGAAATTGCCGAGCCCGCGCACGAAGCCGTTCATATGCATGACGGGCGTGCCTTCCGGCGCCTTCTCGTTGCACGGCCACTGGATGGAGCCGAGTTCGTCGATCCGGTCGAAGGAGACTCCGGAGAACGTTGGCGTCAGCCGCGCGATCTCGTCCATGATCTGCGACGGATGATCGTAACGCATCGGGTAGCCCATCGCCTTGGCAATGGCGAGGGTGATCTCCCAGTCGGCAAAACCGTTTCTTGGCTCCATCACCTTGCGCACGCGCTGGATGCGCCGCTCGGCATTGATGAAGGTGCCATCCTTCTCGAGGAAAGTGGAACCCGGCAGGAATACATGCGCGTAATGCGCGGTCTCGCACAGGAACAGGTCCTGCACGACGACACATTCCATCGCCTTCAGGCCATCGATCACATGCTGCGTGTCGGGATCGGATTGCGCGATGTCCTCGCCCTGGACGTAAAGACCCTTGAAACGCCCGGCGATCGACGCATCGAGCATGTTCGAGATGCGCAAGCCCGGCTCGACATCGAGACCCACGCCCCAATCGGTTTCGAACAGCGCACGCGTCGCCGCGTCCGAAATATGGCGATAACCCGAGAGTTCGTGCGGGAACGAGCCCATGTCGCAGGAACCCTGCACGTTGTTCTGTCCGCGCAGGGGATTAATGCCCACACCCGGCCGGCCGATATTGCCCGTCGCCATCGCGAGATTGGCGAGCGCGATCACCGCAGTCGAGCCCTGGCTGTGCTCGGTGATGCCGAGTCCGTAATAGAACGCCGCGTTGCCGCCGGTCGCATAGAGCCGTGCAGCGCCGCGGATTGCCTCCGCGGGCACGCCTGTCACATCCGCCATCGCCTCCGGGCTGTTCTTCGGCTCGCGCACGAAGGCCGCCCATTCCTCGAAGGCCGCGAGATCGCAGCGCGATCGCACGAACTCCTCGTTCACCAGCCCTTCGGTCACGATCACATGCGCGAGCGCGGTCAGCATCGCGACATTGGTGCCCGGCCGGAGCGGCAGGTGATATGCGGCTTCGACATGCGGGGTGCGAACGAGATCGATCCGGCGCGGATCGATCACGATAAGTTTCGCGCCTTCCCGCAACCGCTTCTTCATCCGCGACGCAAACACCGGATGACCGTCGGTCGGATTGGCACCCATCACCACGATCACGTCGGCGTGCTCGACGGAGTCGAAATCCTGCGTGCCGGCCGAGGTGCCGAAGGTGGTCTTGAGGCCGTAGCCGGTCGGCGAGTGGCAGACGCGTGCGCAGGTGTCGACATTGTTGTTGCCGAAGCCCGCACGCACCAGCTTCTGCACGAGGAACGTCTCTTCGTCGGTGCAGCGCGAGGAGGTGATGCCGCCAATGGCGCGCGGGCCGTATTGCGCCTGAATCCGTTTGAAGTCGCTGGCGACGCGGCCGATCGCTTCGTCCCACGAAACCTCGCGCCATGGATCCTCTATCTTCTCGCGGATCATCGGTTTGAGGATGCGTTCGCGATGGGTGGCGTAGCCCCAGGCGAAGCGGCCCTTGACGCAGGAATGGCCGTGGTTCGCCTTGCCGTCCTTGTGCGGCACCATGCGCACGACCGTATCGCCACGCAGCTCCGCCTTGAACGAACAGCCGACGCCGCAATAGGCGCAGGTCGTGACGACCGAGCGTTCGGGCTGGCCGATTTCGATCACGGATTTTTCGATCAGTGTTGCGGTGGGGCAGGCCTGCACGCAGGCGCCGCAGGAGACGCATTCCGAGTCGAGGAATGTTTCGCCCGCGCTTGCATTCACGCGGCTTCCGAAGCCGCGGCCCGCAATGGTCAGCGCGAGCGTGCCCTGCACCTCGTCGCAGGCGCGCACGCAGCGCGAGCAGACGATGCATTTCGCCGGATCGTAGGTGAAATACGGATTGGATTCGTCCTTGCGGTCGGAGAGATGATTTTCGCCGGTATAGCCGTAGCGTACGTCGCGAAGCCCCACCGCACCCGCCATGTCCTGCAGCTCGCAATCGCCATTGGCGGCGCAGGTGAGGCAGTCGAGCGGGTGATCGGAAATGTAGAGCTCCATCACGCCGCGCCGCAGCCGCGCAAGCCTGTCCGTCTGTGTACGGACGATCATGCCTTCGGCCACCGGCGTGTGGCAGGAAGCCGGCGTGCCTGGCCGGCCTTCGATCTCGACGAGACAGAGCCGGCAGGAGCCGAACGCCTCAAGCGAATCCGTGGAGCAGAGTTTGGGGATCTGGGTGCCGAGTTCGCCCGCGGCGCGCAGGATGGAGGTGCCCGCGGGCACCGTCACGCGCCGTCCGTCGATCGTCAGAGTGACCTGTTGCTCGCTGCGCCGCCTGGGCGTGCCGAGATCGACCTCGATGTCGCAAACAAGGGCCATGGCCAATTCTATACCTCCGCGGGTTGCCGGGCGAGGCCGAAATCCTCGGGGAAATGGGTGAGCGCGCTCATCACGGGAAAGGGCGTAAAGCCGCCCAGCGCGCAGAGCGAGCCCCATTTCAGCGTCTCGCAAAGTTCTTTCAGAAGCGTGGCGTTCATTTCGCGGTTTTCGCCCTTCACGATCCTGTCGATCACCTCGACGCCGCGCACCGAGCCGATGCGGCAGGGCGTGCATTTCCCGCAGGATTCCAACGCGCAGAATTCCATCGCGAAGCGCGCCTGTTTCGCCATGTCGACGGTGTCGTCAAAGGCGACGAGTCCGCCATGGCCGATCAGTCCGTCTTTCTCGGTGAACGCTTCGTAGTCGTAAGGCGTGTCGAACAGTGCGCGGGGAAAATAGGCGCCGAGCGGGCCGCCGGCCTGCACGGCGCGCAACGGTCGGCCGCTGGCGGTGCCGCCGCCCACTTCGTCGATCAGTTCGCCGAGAGTCATGCCGAACGGCGTTTCGAACAGGCCGGGATATCTGAGATTGCCGGCGAGCTGGATCGGCATGGTGCCGCGCGAGCGCCCATAGCCCAGCCCGCGGTATTCGTCGGCGCCTTCGGCCAGCACCCACGCGGCCGCGGCGAAGGTCAGCACGTTGTTGACGACGGTCGGTTTTGCAAAGAGACCGGCATGGGCGGGGAGCGGCGGTTTCGCGCGCACCTGGCCGCGCTTGCCCTCCACGCTTTCGAGCAGCGCCGTCTCTTCGCCACATACGTACGAACCCGCGCCGGCGATGAGTTCGATGTCGAAATCGTGGGGCGAATCCGCAATGCGTTTGCCGAGAAGGTTTGCGTCGCGCGCTTTGGCAAGCGCGGCATTTATCGTGGCAATCGCATGGGGATATTCCGAGCGGCAATAGATCACGCCGTTGCTCGCGCCGATCGCAAGCGCGGCGATCGTCATGCCTTCGATGAGCAGGAACGGATCGCCCTCCATCAGCATGCGGTCGGCGAAGGTGCCGCTGTCGCCCTCGTCGGCGTTGCAGACGACGTATTTGAGGTCGCCCTTTGCTTCCGCCGCCGTGTTCCATTTGATGCCGGTCGGAAAACCAGCGCCGCCGCGGCCTCGAAGACCCGAGCGTGCGACTTCCTTCAGTATTTCATGCGATCCAAGAGCGAGCGCACGGGCCAAGCCCTTGCCACCGCCATGCGCGCAGTAATCGTCGAGCGAGAGCGGATTTGTAGTTCCGCAGCGCGCGAAGGTCAGTCGCGTCTGACGTTTCAGCCAGGGAAGAGATTCGGTTTTGCCAAGAGCGCGCGCGTGCCGCCCGCCGTCAAGGAAGCCACAGGCGACCATGCCGGGCACATCTTGCGGCTTGACGGGCCCATAGCCGAAGCGGCCGTTCGGGGTTGCCACTTCGACGAGCGGTTCGAGCCAGTACGCTCCGCGCGAACCCGTGCGCACGATTTCGACGTCGAGTGCGGCGCGCGCGGCCGCATCGGCAATCGCTGCGGCGACGCGATCCGCGCCGACCGCAATCGCGCCCGCATCGCACGGAACAAACACGCGGCGATTCATTCGCGCGTCTCCGCAATCAGCGAAGAAATGGCCTGGTTGTCGAGCCGCGCATGGGGCTCATCGTCGAGCATCGCCGCCGGCGCGCAGGCGCACAGCCCGAGACAATAGACGCGCTCGAGCGTCACCGCGTCGTCCGGCGTGGTCTCACCGAAGCCGATGCCAAGTTCGCGCGTGGCATGCGCCGCGAGCGCATCGCCGCCCATCGATTGGCACGCCTCCGCGCCGCAGAGCTTCAGCACATGCCGGCCCGGCGGTCGCTCGCGAAAGTCGTGATAGAAGCTCGCCACCCCATGCACTTCGGCGCGCGACAGATTGAGTGCTTTCGCTGCCAGCCCGATCGCGTCCCGATGCAGATAGCCAAACGTTTCGTTGAGCGCCGAAAGCACGGCCAGAAGCCCGCGCTCCTGCTCTCGGGCGATGATCGCCCGCGCGTCCTCTTCGTTCCAGTTTTTCCTGGCCGTCACCGCAAGTCCTGATTGCCGACCGGCTATTATTCGCGCACCGTTCTCCTCCGCGCAACGCCGAACAGTGCTGGCGGGCGGCTTGACTTGTGCGCCTATATAGGCGTACGACTTGACACCATGGCCGCGCCAGAATCGAACACCATGAAGGTGGTAGCCCGGCTGGAGCGCGAAGGTTGGCAGCTTGCCCGTCACGGCGGCTCTCATGATGTGTATCGACATCCACAGAAGCCGGGCAGCGCGGTGGTGCCGCGGCATCGAACGCTCTCGCCGGGTGTCGCGCGCAAAATCGCCGGGATCGCCGGCTGGATTTGAAGAGGAGAAGAAATTGTCCCGCTACACCGCACTCGTTGATGGCAAGGCTGGAGCATACGGCATTGTTTTTCCCGAACTTGACGGATGCGTGGCCATGGGCGCGACGGTTGATGAAGCGCTGGCGAATGCGGCCGAGGCCCTTCGCGACTGGGTCGAGGTCACGCACGAACATGGCGAACCTGTGCCGCCACCACAGCCGGTGGAAAAAGTGCGGCGCCGACGCGATGTGGTAGAGGCACTCGCCGATGGATCGATTCTCGCCAGCGTGCCGCTGGTGCGCGAGACGGGTAAGCCTGCGAAAGCCAACCTGTCGATCGATTCCGGGATTCTTGCTGCCATCGACGAAGAGGCGTCGCGCCGCAAGCTCACGCGATCGGCGTTTATTGAATTGCTGGCGCGCGAATCGCTTCCGAAAGTTGCTTGAGACTGACTTGGCCTCTTAGCCCAGGGTATTCGCTGCCAGCCAGACATAGGCGATGACGGTGGGTACGGCAGTAAGCACCATTCCGAAGGCGCGGGCCAGAGGATGGAGTTGGTAACCCAGCCAAAACGTCAGACGGCCGAAGCCGAACAGGAATGCCGCTGCGGGGACGAGAGTCAAATGTTCCTGCGGGAGCGCGAGGGAAAGACCGGGCCAGGCAATGAGAACCAGGAGCGTCTGCTCGACCGTATTGATGTTGTAGCGCAGATTGATTTCGAGACTGCGGTTTTCCGGCCACCGTGTCCCTTCGATGGCCCCGCGATAGAAGCCGCGGCGGCCTGCTCCCACAACGCCTGCCACCAGCGTCAGTCCCGGGATCAGCAGCCAATGCGCGGCAAAGGACAGCCGGCTCGCGGGATCATCCGCGGGGGTACTTACGAAAGCGAACAACGCCGACGAATACCGCCACACAAAAAAAATGACCAGCAGGGCCGGACCAATGCCCAATCCGACAAGTAGCTGTTTTTTGAACACCATTCTCCCCTCGGCCTCAATTCACACGATAACGGCTCCTTGCGCAATCGATCCCGAGAAGTAGCGCGAGCTAGTACCCGGAATCAGAGCTGAGAGAGACGGCGTGCTGTTCTCATGGTTCAACAAGTTCACCATGAGGCCTCATCCTGAGCGAAGGATGCTGCCTGAATCACACAATAGCGATAGTGGACACTAGTGCCCCGAGTCATTGGAACTGAGGGTATAGCCGTTTGAGTTTTATGCGGGCATCCGCGGTTGTGAATTGCCAATCGGCTTTAGCGTGATGCGTATTGCGATTCCGCTGCCATTCGGCGACTTCGCTGGTCAGGGCT
>DASXYZ010000047.1:0-61980 GCA_036502185.1 Rhizomicrobium sp. | reverse complement strand
CCTGTTTCACGCGTCCGCGGTGTTCCCTCAGGACGCGGTGACGATCGCTGGCGAAACACGCGACTACCGCGGGCGGTTTTTCTGTCCCCGCTGCGGCTCGTCCGTTTTCGGACGCAGCGCAGACGAAATCGAAGTGAACCTCGGATCGCTCGATGCCCCCGACCAACTGACGCCGACCTACGAAAGCTGGATCGTCCGTCGCGAGTCCTGGTTGCCGCCGTTTCCGCTCACGAGACGATACGACCGCGATCGTGATGCCACGCGCCGGTTTGAGGAGCAGGCCGGCGAGGACTGAAGATCGCGACGCAGAATGTGGGCGCGTGCACGTCGTTGGCGTGGTTGACGATCTTTATTGTCACCAGGATCCATTCGCGCCCTGCACCTCAACCGTCGAAAAATTTGCAGGCCGCTGTCGGCCTCCGAAAGCCCCGTTCGTCGTTCCGATGCCAGGCCGATGAGGCGGCCTCCGACAAGGAGACAGACGGTGCGTGTGATGGTGCTCGTGAAGGTGACCGAAGACAGCGAAAAGGGCTTTGTCCCCACGCCCGAGGCGATGGAGGCGATGGGCCGCTTCAATGACGAGCTTCGCAATGCCGGCATCCTGCGCGACGCCGACGGCCTCACCCCCTCCGCGCAGGGCAAGCGTATTGCGTTCGATGGTGCCGGCCGCACCGTCGTCGACGGGCCTTTCGCCGCAACCCGCGAGCTGGTCGCCGGCTTCTGGCTCTGGGACGTCAAGGACATGGACGAGGCGGTCGCCTGGGTGAAGCGCTGCCCCAATCCCATGCCGGGTCCGAGCGAGATCGAAATCCGGCCTCTCTACGAGATGGAAGATCTGCAAAGCTGATCCGCCACCGGGATCAACAATCAGCAAGGGAGGATGAAAAATGGCGACACACCCGACAGGAACCCGCGAAGAATGGCTGACTGCACGGCTCGATCTGCTTGACGCGGAGAAGGAATATTCGCGACGGGGCGACGCGCTGGCACGACAGCGCATGGAACTGCCGTGGGTGCGCATCGACAAGGAGTATCGCTTCGATACGGATGAAGGCAGTGCCTCGCTTAAGGACCTCTTCAAAGAGCGCTCGCAGCTTCTTGTCTACCACTTCATGTTCGGCCCCGATTTCAAAGCGGGGTGTCCTTCCTGCTCGGCGATCGCAGACGGGTTCAACGGCATCACCACGCATTTGGCCCATCACGACGTAATGCTTTGGGCCGTGTCGCGCGCACCGCTCGCGAAGCTGCAAGCCTATAAGCAGCGGATGGGTTGGTCGTTTCCCTGGGGCTCCTCCTTTGGCGGCGACTTTAATTTCGACTTTAGCGCCTCGTTCACGGAGGCACAGCAACGCGAGGGGGCCTACTACAATTTCCGCCGCGACGACCCGGTAATGAAGGCAGGGCAGGGCGCATTGATGAACCCGGTGACGACCGAGAACGCAGGAACGACCGGGACCGATTTGGCTACGTATACGCGCGAACGGGAAGGCGTAAGTGCGTTCGCCCTCGAGGGCGGCGCCATCTATCATACATACTCCGCCTATGCGCGCGGGGTGGACGCCATCTGGAGCATGTACCCGTGGCTCGACCGCGCGCCCAGGGGGCGCAATGAAAGCAGCCCCTGGCTTCTCCGCCACGACGAATACGGCACGCGCTGATCAGCGTGCCTTCGGCTGCCAGAGTTCGATCCTGGTGCCGTCCGGATCGAGGATCCAGGCGAACTTTCCGCTCGGGTCGGAATCGTCCTGCTTCAAAATGGCAACGCCTTTCGCTTTCAACCGCGCGACAAAGGCATCCATGTCGTCAACGGCGAAGTCGAGCATGAATTCGCGTTTGGACGGCGCCAGATAATTTGATCCGGCACGGAGCGCATTCCAGATAACGGCTGGATCTTTGCCTCCCCGTCCGCTTCCGGATCTACGTTTGCGCGCCGCGCTGTCAAAGGAGCGAGCCTACGGCCGTGTTCAAAGAAGAACAATTGTCACGCACAGGCACAGAGGAGAGAGGGCCGTCGCCGATCTTGTGATTACGTCCCTCTGCGGCTCTGTGCCTCTGCGTGAGACTACTTTCCGGGCAAAACCGGGACCGTGCTATTTGCAGACGGCGTTGCCGATGCTGCTGGTTGAGAAGTTCACGGTGCAGCCATAGCCGGGACCGTTGACTGTCTTGCCGACCTTGCCGGAGACGTAGTCAATGTTCCATTCGCCCATGGCGCCGCTTTCGCAAAACGTAACGGCGTTCTTGGCGCTCGCAAGCTTGCATTCCGAGACGTGCGTGCCGACAACCTGAACCGCTTTCGTGATTTTCCCTTTGGTCGGCACTTGCTGTGCGCAGTCCTGGTCGGGCCCATACTGTACGAGACCGGGGCCGCCGGCGATATAGGCAACGTCGCCCGCCGGCATTTTGCCTTTTTGGCAATAGGTCAATGCCTGATCGGACGTCGCCAGGGTAACTTCCCTGATTCCGCTCGCAGCGGCTGGAACTCCGAAGCCCGAGAGGCCCAGCACAAGCGCGGCCGAAACAATCGCGGCTGGAGCGGCACCCGGTTTGCTGATGAAGCGCGGCATGGAAACCCCCTTTTTCTTTCCAGATGAAGCGAAACTATGAGACGAGTTTCTCCTCGTGTCTACCGGTTTTGCGGCGAGCGCAGGTGCCCACGCGCGGGCGAACGCGCCGAAGCGATCTCACGGCCCCGTTCAAAAAGGATCAATTCTCACGCAGAGACGCAGAGGCACGGAGGAGAGAAGCCCGACGCTGTTGTCCGGATTTCCTCCGGGTTCTCTGTGGCTTCCGCCTACGCCAAGGCTTCGGCGGACCAGTACGCTCCGCCGTAGCTTTAGCGAAGGCGGGCCGTGCCTCTGCGTGAGATCCTTTCACGCAACGCCGTCAACGGACATTGAGCGCTCCCGGACCGCTGACGAATGGACTGCCCCGAAGATAAAATCGCAAGATGCGGTCCGCATCCCGCGTGATGCCGATCCTGATGCTCTGACCGACTTCGCCCGCTTTGTGGTTGTCGCGTGCGAGCCAGAGAGGACCTTTCCGGCAGAGATCGAGCCCGTCGAGGCGGCGATCGATCCGCAACGCCTGGGCGAGCCTGCCAGGGCCGCGCGCCAGGTCGCGCAGGCGCTCTGTGCCGCGATTGCGCTGCATGATCGGTATCCCTTCGAGCGGCTCGAGCGCCCGGATCAGGACGCCGGCTCCGATCCCGGTGCTTTCGCTCGAGACGTTCAGAAGATACGAGATGCCATAGGCGAGATAGACATAGGCGTGCCCGCGTTCGAGAAAGAGCGAGCGATTGCGCGGGGTCATTCCGCGGTAAGCATGACCTGCCGCATCGCCGATGACGTAGGCTTCGGTCTCGACAATAAGGCCGCTGACGACGCCTTCGGGCAACGCCCGCACCAACAATTTTCCGATGAGAGCGCGGGCGAGAGAGAGGGTATCGACCGGCAGCTTCGCGCGCGCGAGCGGCTTGTGGCCGCAGCGATAGCGGGCAGGTTTTAAATCATTGGTTCGGCCAGACGGCCGCCCGTCGGAGCGTGATCTTATCAGACGCAATTACCTTGCGCTTCCGTGTCATCATACGCACGGTATCGGAATCGGCCAAATAAAGGCATCGGGAGGGAATACTTATGCTCGGCCCCATTGCTCACGTCGCACTGACCGTCAAGGATCCCGCCCGAACCGCGGGCTTCCTGCGAGACCTGTTCGATGCGCCCATTCTGAGGCGCACAGATGCGGAAGAACACGATGAAACTTTCGTCCGGCTGGGGGTCACCTGGTGTGCCCTGATCGGCGCGGACGTCAAGCGCGAACGAACGGGTGACCACATAGCATTTCGCGTCGCGCGCGAGGCCATCTCCGTGATCGCCGGCAAGCTGAAGGTCATGGGCTGCGAGTTCATTCTGTCCGGGTCCGGTACATCCCTGTACTTCTTCGATTTCGACAATCACACGTTCGAACTCGATAGCTCGGATCAGGAGCAGGAACTTGACGGACTGGCCGTGCGCGAACGTGCGGGCCCGGAAGGGCCCGTACCGTTCCCTGGCTCCCGATGAGAGCAATCGGGCGGCGCGCGCTCACGCGGCAGTCCGCCGTCTCGTTGACGCCTCCGCCTCATGCAGATAGGTCGTGAAACCGTCCTTCGCCGGAGGAACGGAATTGAGCAGCATGACCGCGCTGATCTGTCCGCGATGACCCACGCGGATATTTGAAAGCTTGAGCGCAATATTCCCGCGGCATCGGAAACCGGCGACCTTTACGCCACCACGCTGCGCAGTCTACGATTCGCCAAACTCCAAACCGTTGAGGATCATACCAATGAAAAGAGCTTTCCTGGTGGGCGTGGCAGTGCTGGCGATGTGCGCGGGAAGCGCGGCCATGGCGAAAACCGTATCGATCTCGTTCGACAATCTGTGCGACGGCATGGACATCATCGTGAATGCGGCCGATCGCACCGCGCTCGAAACCGGAAACGGTTGCGACGAGGGCGCGCATTTCGGCGCCGGAACCATCGGCAAGATCAAGCGCCGGGGAAACGCCATCACCTTCGGCGTCAACCTGAATGCGAAAGGCGGCGGCGCCTATCAGTACATTTATGTCATCTCGTACCCGCTCGTCACCGGCTCGACCTGGAGCAACTTTTACACGACCGATGGCAAGACGCTCTCGCGGGATTTCATCGGCACTTATACGGTGAACGGCGCGGCCCCGCACGCAACCAGGGGGCTCGGGAGCTCCACCGACCGGCCACACTAAGAAGTGGTGCAGCCGGTAAGAAGAATCTCACGCAGAGGCACGGAGCCGCGGAGGTGCTGGGACGGCGGGGACGGGGCCCAAGGTCTGATTGGCTTTCTCCGTGCCCCTGTGCCCCTGTGCCCCTGTGTAAGAATAGTTGGCGGCAGAATTTGCCAGTCCCGATTTCGATCTTGGAACCTGTTTGACGATCTGCTAGAAGTGACCAACGAAGTGGTCAGGAGTGCAATGGATGGGAACGGTCAATCTGGCCGAAGCCAAGGCCCATTTGAGCGAACTCGTCGAACGCGCGGCCGCCGGCGACACGGTCTGCATCGTGCGGCGCGGCAAGCCCGTGGCCCAGCTCACGGCGATCGGATCGCCGCGCAAATCCGTAGACCTGAAGGCATTGCGCGCGCTGACCAGAACGATGAGGCGCCAGGACGAGCCCGCAAGGAAATTCGTGCGCCGGATGCGCGATGAGGCGCGGTATTGACGCAATATGTCGATACTTCGGTTCTGGTCGCCGCGCTGACCAGCGAACGCGAAACCGCACGCATGCAGAACTGGCTCGCGGAACAAACGGAAGGCGATCTGGTGGTGAGCGAATGGGTTGCCACCGAGTTCTCGGCGGCTTTGTCCATCAAGCTTCGCAGGGGCCAGATCGAAGCCGCTCACCGGGCCGATGCGCTCGCCATGTTCGCGCGGCTGCGCGCGGAGAATTTCGGAACGCTGCCGGTGACTGCGCTCGAGTTTCGTACGGCTTCAACCTATGCGGATCAGCACGCGCTTGGCCTTCGAGCGGGCGATGCGCTGCACCTCGCCATCTGCGCCGGTCATGGAGCAAGACTGTGCACGCTCGACCGCCGCCTGAGCGAGGCGGGGCCAAGCCTCGGCGTGAAAACGGCGCTGCTGTGACGCCGGCTGTCGCGGCCACGGACCAGTAGTAAAGTTGGTAGTCGGACATGTTCGGGGCTCCGGGTCACGGGGACAATGTCTGTCCATAACGCCCGCGCGGCCCTTGGGCGTGACGAGCCGGCGCAATCGCATGTGCCCGCGGGACTCGCATCGACGGGGTTTCACGCGGAGACGCGGAGACACGGAGACACGGAGACACGGAGCGGGAAAGTCGAACCGCCAAGTCGCCAAGACCGCCAAGGGAAATGGCGCGCGAAGCGCGCAACAAGCTCCTGGGTTTTGGTGCCTTGGTGTTTCCTCTGCGGCTCCGCGCCTCCGCGTGGCAATGTAATTGCCTGCCGGCGATGCGGGTGGCGAAAGAGGGGCAAAGCCTTTATGAAAACGGCCGGAATGTTTCCTCCACACCGCAAAGAGGAAAGAGCAGAGGGACTGTTACTACTGTCCCCGCCTGGTGGAGCCAGGGTGCTTGCCCGCCTTGCGCTCCTGGCTCGAGATGCTGCGTCTGTCCTCAACCGTCCGCTTTCTCAGACGGATCCAGTGAGTCGATTTCGGCAAACATGTTGCTGCGTCTAATTACCGCGACATCGTCCCGAGTGAGCCCATACAGTTCAAACACATGCTCGTTTAAAGCAAGACGCGCGCGTGATATTTCATCACTCCGCATCCTTCGTTCTGTCTCGATCCTCGCGGCCGCGTGGGCAAAGATTGCTCCTTCAAGCCTTTCCACGTCGGCTACAATGTGTCCTTGTTGTGTGGGAACCGGGAGCTCTTCGAGTTGCTTCTTTGAGTACCACGGGTGCAGTAAGTCGTAGATGGCAAACTTCGTCCTCAAGTACCACGCGGCTACATCGCTGGCCAGTATACCGAGCAAATGCTTCAGATCACCTGTGTCATTCGTCTTGGAAATAATGATGTATAAAGATTGGTCAATAGCGGCTGGCTCCTCTACAAAAGCACACGATAAGATATTACCTAACGTCTTTCGTGCGATCACCTTTTTTGACGTAATGAATTTTGGCTCTCGTGGCTCAGCGAGCCACTTACCGTATGAAACGAATTCACCACTACCCTCATAACGAAGCCACCCGACATCCCGGCCCCGCACCTCAGGCAAATAGGTCGTGTCACGCCGTGTCTTGGAATGATAGGACCTCTCTTCCTTGTCTCGGTTGGTCTGCGCCCCACGCCCGAATTTCGACTCCCCATATCCGTCCGTACGATAGGCATGTATCCCCCTATTAATTTCATAACGTCCGCGCAACGCTGGAGCAGCCTCGAGCTTTTGGAGCACGACTTCCGATTCCGGAGAGTAGAATGGGTTAATTATCCCAAGGCGCTTGACGTCAGCATACCTCAGCCTGCTTTTTTCGACATATTGGCCGGCACGATGTGAGAACTTTACCTCTATTTCCCGACTTCGGCTGGTTCCTCCTTTTTTCAACAAGAAAATCGTATTCTCAACGTTTGCGCCGCGAAACACGAAGTATCTGAATACAGTAATCCGCTCAAGCCGGTTGTCCGTTAGCATGAAATCGCGGATACGTGAAAAGCTTTCAGAATTCAACCAGGAGTCAGGAATTATGAACGAGATACTTCCAAGCGGCCGTGTGAGTGAAATCGCGCGTTCAATGAAATAGACATAGAAATCAGTCTGGTACTGCGCATAGCTGTACCGATCCAAAAAATACTCCTCGTACTCTTGGCCAGCGGAGTAAAGATAGGGCGGGTTTCCGATTACAATATCAAACCCACCAGCTTTCCTTAGGAATTTGAACCGAGTGTTCCAATCAAACGGATTAATTGTCATTTTTTGATCGAGCGAGAACAGGTCTTCCTGATAATACTTATACAGGCTGGACTCTATTATTGAGTTCCCGCACTGTATGTTGTCTCCAAGGTCTGGGAGAGCACGAATGTGGAAGAGATCCATTTGTCGCGCAATCGCGTCGCTGCTCTCGCCTTCGAGCACTTTTAGTAGAAGCGACAACTTGGTCACCTCAACGGCTTGAGCATCAACGTCCACGCCAAAAATGTGTGTAAGCAGGATCCTCCGTTTCTCACCTATCGTCAGGTGCCATCCATTTACGGACGTCCTGTACAGTTTTGGCTTAAGTCCTCGTGCGTATTTTTCGGGGCCCGCCTCTATGTATCGGTCACGATACCAGTCCAGCAAGAGCTGGTAGGCTTCAATCAGAAATGAACCCGAACCACAGGCGGGATCAAGGATTGTGAACGGACTGTCCGGCGAGTCATTCACACGCCGCCCCCCGATTTGCTCCGGTGTTCTTCCCAGAAGACGAGGACCAATAGCTTCTTGAACGATGTAGCGTACAACGTGGTTGGGAGTGTAGTAGACGCCGCCCGCCTTTTTGACTTCTGGCTTGTCGACTACTATCGCTGATCGGCCCCTTAGAGTGATTACCTTTCCGAGAAACTGCTCGTAGACCTGCCCGAGTATATCGATTGGCAGGACCGAAAACTCGTATGGACTCTCCGGATAGTAAAGTCTAGTTAAGATGCGTTTGAGTATCCTGTCATCGATGTTCAGTCCCAACGTGAACGTGTCAAGAGTTTCCGCCGAACCATCTCCTCTCCTAAAATGGAATAGGCCGGAATTATACCTGTCGTCCGCCTGGCGATACATACGAGCTAGCTTTTCGTAAATGCCCGTTTCTTTTGCGATGTCGCGTAAACGCCCGTATGGTTCAATTGCACGATCTTCTGCTATCCTTAGGAAGATGATGCGGTCAATTGTGCGCTGCACCGCCTCATTTAGGTCGCGTACCGATAGTTCCGGATTTCTAAGGGCAACGTTGCGAGCGAGACTCTCCCGCCAACCTTCAATCTCTTCGAGGAACGCTGAGTCAACTTCGGATGTACCCCGCTTCTTAGTGGCGTCTCTGGCGTAGCGGTCGAATGAACCCTTCAGAATTGACTCTCGCCCGAATACTCCCGCGATTTCACTCCACCGATGTAGGTAATCTTCAAAGTTGAGTACTAGCACTCTGCCTACGCTTGCGCTGTCGAGTGTATTTGGCTTTATCCTGCAGTCGTAGACCGCAAAGTCACAAAAATTCGTAAGCACGGAGAGTGCAAGTTTGGCGCTCCAACCATATCGCCTAAGTTGGTACGCCGGTTCGCTGTCACTCCGGACGTTGACGCTTGGCGGCTTTGTCTCGACAAAAAACTTTGTCGTCCCCCCGATGCGAAATGCGTAGTCTGGAGACTTCGTTGTTTTGCCGATTTTGAGAGCTTCTTCGTGCACCACGTCCTTGTAGGCCTCGGAGTATCCGCCCTTATTGGCCATGTCCCAACCCAAGCATTCAAAGAGAGGATCGACAAATTCTTTGCGAAGCCGGAACTCCTTGTACGGCGGACTTCTATACTCACTTTGGTTGTCTCTGAATCGAGTGATGAGCTCTTGAAGGATGTTTTGGACGGACATTTTCGGACCCCTTCTTGGCTCATTTTCGCACGAGCGCGTTTTGTGTCGGCCTAAACTCAGGCGATTCGCCGATTGAGAGACTAGCGTATCCGGTGATAGATTGGAGAGTACGAACCCAGCGGCAGGTGCGATTGCTAGCTTCCGATGCTCGTGGTGCGTATCCGGGGAGAGCTGCGATGTCCCTGCGTGCAGCCCATCACCCGGTTCTTGCGCAAGACGAAGTCTGGAAGGCGCGCGCTTTCGCTGGTGCGGGGTTTCGAGGCTGCGAAAAGTCGGCGGGTGCAGCGCGGCACGACGTGTCGCACCTTGGCTTGGCAAAATCGGCAAAGCCCCGCGTCCGCGAAGGAACGCGCGCGAAAAGTCAGGCCCCCAAAACCTTGCGCAGCGACGCCTCGATCTCTCCGCCGCACCAGGCGTCGCCGTAATCCCGCCACGCCTTGGCGGCGAGTTTCGCCAGCGGCGGCAGACGCGCGACGCGCGGCGTCAAACCGGCCGTCAGGGGCGCCGTTTCGTCGAGGATCGCCGCGAGGGTGGGGAAGCGGTCGGTCATGGTCGACCACAGTGTTGCCGTCACGATGTCGGCGATGCCGGGCCTCTCACCGCCGAGCAGGAATCCCCGGTCCGCTTGCAGTCCGTGGCGGCGGCCCGTCTCGTCCCAGATCGCCATCCACTTCTTCAGGCGCGGGACGAAGTCGCGCCAGCGTTTTTGCGTCCACATTTCGCGGCCGCCATCGAGCGTGATCTCGTCGATCACGTCGTTGGCGTCGCAGACGATCTTCATCGTCATGGCGCGCGAGGCCGGGGTGGCCGGCATGAGGTCGAGCGTCTCGCCCAGATAGAGGACGATGGCGGGCATCTCGGCGATGGCGAACTCCGCCTTGTTGTCGATCAGCACGGGCGGGCCCATGAAAGGAACCGGCATCTTTTCGACCTTCCCGCTCATCAGCTTCGAGATCGCAGCGTCGCCCGCCTCGGTCCAGCTCTTTCCGGCAAAGGCGAGAACCGCGCGCACGAACTGGCCGCGGAACGGCACGGACCAATAGTAGAGATCGTAGTCGGACATGTTGAGGGCTCCAGGTCATGGGGCGATGTCTGTCGATAACGCCGCGCGGCCCTTGGGCGTGACAAGCCAGCGCAATCGCATATGCCCATGGGGCCCGCATCGACGGGTTTCCACGCGGAGACGCGGAGACACGGAGACACCGAGCGGGAAAGTTGAACCGCCAAGTCGCCAAGACCGCCAAGGGAAATGGCGCGCGAAGCGCGCAGCAAACTCTTGGCGTTTTGGCGCCCTTGGCGTTTCCTCTGCGGCTCCGCGCCTCCGCGTGCCACTTGCCCCCTCCCCTACGCTGCGGGCTGCGGGGGTGGCGAGAGAAGGGGAAAGCCTTTATGCAAACGGCCGAAAAAGAGTCTCCACACCGCAAAGAGGGATATCTCATGCACGCGAAATCGATTGTCCTGGCGATGCTGCTCGTTCTCGGCGCGGCCGCGCCTGCGGCCATGACGGCCACAGCCGCCCAGGCCGCTCAGCAGGATCAGTTCAAGATCATCGACGTCAAAGCCGGCACCGGCGCGGTTGCAAAGCCGGGCGAAAACGTGACGGTCAACTATACCGGCTGGCTCTATCAGCACGGCGCCAAGGGCAAGAAATTCGATTCCTCGCTCGATCACGGCCAGCCGTTCACCTTCAGGCTCGGCGCCGGGAATGTGATTCCCGGCTGGGACAAGGGCGTGGCCGGCATGAAAGTGGGCGGCAAGCGCACGCTGATCATCCCGTCCGACCTCGGCTATGGCGCCCAAGGCACGCCGGACGGCACGATCCCGCCCAATGCCACGCTGATCTTCGACGTGGACCTTCTGAAGGTGGGCTCATAAGCGACAGCGGGCAGAGCCGCGCGGCCCTCCGATAGCGGATCGCCACCGGAGGGCGGCGCACGTTAGTGAATAGCCGATTACTTCCGCTCGTTGCCTACGGCCTTGGCGGTTCACAACCAATCCGATCCGAGTGGCGTTGACGGCTAACCCCACCTCTCTTCGTCACCCGATACTTTTGAAGGCAATCTCGCCAGGCAGGGCACGGCCACGATCGTTCGCTCAGGGCGCCGCCGCGGACCGGTGGGTCGGTGGCGGACGCGGGGTGACGGCGCTCGGGCGCAGATTGCGATGTGCGTCCCGTTCGACATCCGGTCCTCGATAAGTACCCAACAGGCGATCCCAATAAAAATCGACCACCGCGAAATTCGTGTTGGCGTGGCGATGATGCACGAAGTGAAGCTTCCGCATATGCCGGAACCAGGCGAAGCGCAGCAGCATCGAGTCTTCGACATGATATTCCTTGTCGAAAAGCACGTGCGCGTAGAACGACGCCGCGCAGGCGAGCGCCGCGACCACGAACAGATGGAGTGGCAACAGGAAGTAAGCGCAAGCGCCGACCATGCAGACCGGGATGAGAAAGTAGGGCGTGTTGTTGCCCGCGTCGCCGAGATAAATCGCCGAGGCGAGATGGTCCCTGGCGTAATAGGCGTGATGGAAGTCGACGTGGTTGCGGTAAAACTTGCCGCCCCAGGCACGGTGGCCGAAATAACGATGCATCACCGTCTGAGCCAGGGACATCGTCATATGCGTGGCAACCACGGTCAGCAAAATCAGGGAAAGCGACGGCAGAAACCTCAATGTTGCATGGAGCATCCGCGACTTCCTCGTGCTCGGCGGCGACGCCATCGAGCGCGACCGGTCCTCGCACCCAGACGTATCGGTTCGGCCCGGCGACGATCTCCGGCTCTTTGGCTCAAAGCCAGCCATCGACAGGCGCCTCGTTGGGGACACGATCGCGCCGCGGGTAACGCTGCGTTGGCCGGCCATCCAATACCGCCCGCGTGACAGAGTGACGGGTCGACGGGCGGCTCGCGACCAATAATCCGGGATTCCTCGGATAACACCCAATCCGGCACGAATATTCGCGCTTTCCCGGACTTTCTGCAAGCCGGACGCATTGGTGCAGACCGCTACCCGCACCGCAAGCCATCGCCGATTCCGGGGCGGAGGCAGGCAGCCCCCGAAATAGCTCCATCGCAGCCAGCGATTCGGGAGCGAACCGGGCCTGCCGCAGATCGGCATCGCGGTGCTGCTGTTCGATCGGCCGGTCCCGCCGAGGTCGCGAGCGAAGTCCCGCAGTCGGCCGCCTATTTCATGCTTCTCGCAACGTGGCTGGAACGAACACTGGTACCCACTGTCGTCGCTCGGTGACTCGGGTCGCATCCTTCGACAGGCTCAGGATGAGGTCCTCATGGTGAGCTTGTCGAACCATGAAGTCAGCGATGCGTAACACGATCCTTTGATTCCGGGTACTAGCTGCACAGCGAAGCGTGACAGCCAGTCCTGCACGATGACGACCGGGCGCGGCTTGCTCGCGTAGCCCTTGCCTCCGGCGGAATACGGCGACGGAAATGCATTACCTGTCGCCGTATCATTTGTGCGTGAGCTTCTCTTTTGGGAAGTCGGCGACAGAGGTTAGCGGGACAGGAGATGCATAGCAGCCCGCTCGCTCACAGCAGCCATGGCAACAGCATCTTTGTTTGTTTCACATATGCCGAGTACCGCTGCGGAAACCGCGCCGTCAGGAATTTTTCCTCCCGTCTCGCGCTGTAAATGAAGTATGGACCGAGCAGCACAAGAGGCAGCAGCCAAAAGATGCTCTGGCCGATGGCCGATCCGACCATGGCAAGAAGCAGGCCGCCATAGATCGGATGGCGGGCGGTCGCGTAGGGACCGGCGGTGACAAGCACCGGGTTTTCTTTCCGAGTCATCGGCATGCCCCAACTTCGCCCGAGATAAAGGCGCGCCGCGACGGCAAGGCCTGCACCCAGGGCGCAGAGTGCGGCGCCCGCCAATCCGGCGATCGTGCTCCTGTTGATGGCATGGTCGCGCAGCTCCCGCGCCGTGTGTCTGAAATAGTGCAGGGTGATCACAACAATGGCAAAGATGGCGAGGCGCAGTGCGATCTCGCGCCGCCATATGCGTCTCGCATTGCGCGCATGGGAACCCCGGCTAGCCGTTGCGACCCAGGTGGCGACAACGATGAGCCAGAATGCCAGGATGAGCCAACCGTAAATCAACATGATCGTGAACGACCTTGTACCATTGCCCCGAACAAAATCTTGCCACGAATTCGACGGACGCTCGCGCGAAGCGGCCGCTTCGCTCAGCCCCAATCGCTGGCCTATTTCATGCTTTTTGCAGCCTGGCCGGAGCGAACGCTTGCTGCGCAACCAACGCAACGCTAATTTTCGACTTGGACCTTCTGAAGGTAGGACCGCGAGCAATTGGCATGGAGACCCGTCACTGAATTACAGAAGGAAACGGGTCGCATCGGGAGAGCCACAATGACTACCGCTTCAACCTTTGTTTCGGGCACGCAGGGCCGAAGCGAAACTCCGGCGCGCGGTATCGCGCTGTGGCGGCTCTACCTTCTGAGGGCCGGATATCTCCTGATCGCGATTGGCATGGGCGTGCAGATTATTCCAGCGTTCCTTCATCACAGGCCATGGGAGCTGATGCATGGCGTCGTCAATTCCATGCTGCTCGCGCTCGTGCTGCTGTCGATTCTGGGGCTGCGCTATCCCTTGAAGATGCTGCCTCTTCTGTTCTGGGAGATGACATGGAAGGCCACATGGCTCCTCGCGGTGGCGCTGCCGGCGTGGCAGACCCACACCATGGACGCACACACCTGGGACACGACACTCGCCTGCCTGGTGAGCGTGATCTTCCTGTTCGTCGTGCCATGGGACTATGTCTGGCGGAATTTCGTGGCCGCGCGCGGTGACCGCTGGCGGTGAGCGCCGGAGTCCCGCGCAAGAATGAATTTACGAAGGCGGTGGCACATTGCGGGTGCCCCCAAAGAAGCTTCGAAACTTGCAGACCGAAAACAAAATCCACTTCGCCCTCGGCGTGCTCACCGCCGCGATCGGTACACTGCCCCTGCTGTCCGTGTTCGGCGTCCTCCCCTCACGTCCGCCTGCTCCGAGCGACGCACCGGCATGGCTCGGCGGGGCGATCGGGTTGACGTTCTTCCTCGGCGGCGTCGCTGTGATCGTGAGGAGTTTCTCGAGCGCAGACGATTCGAGCGGCGATCTTCCGGCCACCGCGCCGCGCGCGGTGCGCCGCGCCTATGAAGTGCTGATGATGCTGATCCCCATTCTGCTCGCGGTGATGCTCAGCTGGGTCGCCTTCGGACCCGGCGAGCGTCAGTTCGTGATCTCCGGCGGGTCCGGCGGCGCCGCGGCGGCCATGAGTAGTTCCGGCGGCCATCAGATCATCGGCCGGGTCGCGTTCGGCTTTGGCGCCGTGCTCGGGTGGTTCATCGCGGGTTACACGGTGTTGATCCTGCTACGCCGGTGGTTTCCGCGGCGGTAATCTCACGCAGAGGCGCAGAGACACGGAGGTGCTGAGAAGGCGGGGACGTCGCCGTGCCGTGCTTCGATTTGTTTTCTCCGTGCCTCCGTGGCTCTGTGTGAGAATGTGTTCGTCAGATTCAGCTGTGCAGCTTACGGTTTCGTGCCCTGACGCTCGCCTGTGCGGCCGGATGACTCTGCGTCCGGCTGCCCGCCCAGATTCCTGCGAAAGAAATTCGCCACGCGCGCGCTTTCGGTGGCGCGGAGTTTCGGGTCGGCAAGCATGTGCGTGCCGGGAAGCAGCAGGAGATCGTAGGGCTTGCCGGCCTTGAGCAGCGCCAGAGTCAGCTTCATGGTGTGCTCGAAATAGACATTGTCGTCGGTCACGCCGTGCACGATGAGGAGGGGACGCGCGAGCTGGCCCGCGTACGTGAGCACATTGCTCGCGCGGTAGCCTGCTTCGTTGGCCTGCGGCAGCCCGAGATACCGTTCGGTGTAGAACGTGTCGTAATCCTGCCAGTCGAACACCGGCGCACCCGCGACGCCCGCGGCGAATACATCGGGGCGGCGGAGCACCGCCATCACTGTGAAATACCCACCGAACGACCAGCCGGTGACGCCCACGCGCGAAAGATCCATTTCCTCGTATTTCGCGCCGAGCGCTTTCAGGCCGGCAACCTGGTCGGCCAGCGGAATATCGATCGCATTGTCCTTGACCGCGCGGAACCAGGCGCGGCCGCGGCCGGGCGTGCCGCGGTTGTCGAGCGTCGCCACCACGAATCCTTCATCGGCGAGACACTGGTCCGGAAAGGCGAGTCGCGGCGCCGCCCACACCAGCTTGCCCGCCGGTCCTCCGTACACGGAGAGAATCACCGGATATTTCGCGCCCGCATGGAAGTTCCGGGGACGGATGATCTCTGCATCGAAACCGAGCGCGCCCACGGTCGTGGTGGCGACTCGCGGCAAGGCGGGCGGCGGCTCCGACTTTGACGGCAGCGTCGCCAGCAGACGGCCGTCGCCGCGGCGAAGGTCCGCGCCCTGGCTGCCATCCGCGAGATTGTAGGTGTGCGCGAACGCCGCATGCTGATGGCCGAATTCGCCGGTGTTGAGCCCGCGCTCCGCGGCGATCGGCATGGGCGCACCGCCCCTAAGCGGCACGCGGTAAATGCCGCGCGAGAGCCTGTCGGGACTGCCCTGGACGACCACGCTTCCACCCGCAGTATCGATATCGAGCAGCGCGTCGAAGCGGAATCCCTTCGGCGTAATGGCGTTCTTCAGTGCGCCGGAGGCCGAGTGACGCTCGAGCTGCCAGTCGCCGCTCCTTTCGCTGGCCCACAAGAATCCGCTGCCGTCGGAGAGCCAGTAGGGAAGGTCTTTCGGCTTTGGCTGCGGCAGCTCCAGCCAATCGGAATCGCGCTCGGTCCAGAGCAGATGTGTGGCACCCGTTCTCGTGTCGACCGTCAGCAGGCGTTCTTCGGTTTGCGCCCGGTTCTCGACCAGGATCGCGAGCGGTCCGCCTTTCTGCCACGCGACGCGCGCGAGATAGGGAAAGCGTTGCGCGTCCCAGCGCGCCCACACGGTCGGGCCGCCTCCCGCAGCGATGATTCCGAGGCGCACCTTCGCGTTTGCCGTCCCCGCGCGCGGATAGCGGAACGCGACCGGTGGCGTTTGCGGATGCAGCGGGTCGGCGACGTAGTGAATTTCGACCGGCGAAAGATCGGCCTCTTCATAGGCCAGCCAGCGCGAATCCGGCGACCACCAGAAACCGTCGCGGCGATCCATCTCCTCCTGCGCGACGAACTCCGCCTCGCCATGAAGCAGCGTGTCGCTCCCGCCATGCGTCACCGCGTGGTCGGAGCGGGTTGCGACATCGAGCACGTGCAGATCGTGATTGCGAACCGCAGCAACGCGCGTGCCGTCGGGCGATAGCCGCGGTGCAAGGAAGCCCGTTCCCGGCAGCGCGGTGATGGCGCCGCCGGGGCGCGCGACCACGTAAAGCCTGTCGGCGAGCGAAACCAGCACGCGGCGACCGTCGCGGGAGAGTTCGAAATCGGTGAAGCCCTTGACGCTGACGCGCTGGCGCTCGCGCCGCGCCTTCTCCTGGGCGCTCAGCTGTTCCGGCTTGCCGCCAAGAAGCGTTTCGGGCGCGGCGAGCTCGCGCTCATGCCGGCTCGCAAGCGTGTACTCATAGAGGCGTTGCACGAGGTCGCGGGGGCCGCTGCGCAAATACAGCGCGGCTTTTCCGTCCGGTGTGGGCACGGGCTTGACGGGAATGCCGAGAGAGTAAGAGCGCGTTGCCGCGACGTCTTCGAAGCATGATGCGCTTGGGGCGGCCGTAGCGCCCGAGACGAAACCGATCGTCATCAGAGCCGCCGCGAGAACGCGCAGGTCCCTGGCCATCCGCATTTTCCTCCCGCGATTGCACTCTTTTCCTCCGCCGCGGCGTGGCTGTCCACATTCCGCAGTCCGGGGTGAGGTTCAGTCCTCGTCTCCGTCGGTCAGATAGGCGAGCAGCATCGCGTGAAGTTCGTTGCGCAATACGCGGTCGCCGAACGGTTGAGGCGCGCGTAGCAGTGTTTCGAGCGAGCCGGCGAGCACGGCAAGGGCGAAATCGACCGCGCGTGCCTTGTCCGGATCGGCGACGCAATCGCACAATGCCTGACTTGCCAAGCCGAGCGTGGCCTCGCGCACGCGCCGCGCGGCCGCCTCAAACGAATGGGTAGACGAGCGTGCGGCAGCTTCGCGAAAGGCTTGCGTCAACTGCCCGTCGCGCCTGTAGCCCGCGACCGCTCCGTCCACGATAGCTTTCAGGCGCCCGGAAAGATTCCGGGAGTGCCTGCGAACAGCCCTGAGATTGGCTTCATTCGCGGCGCGCGCGCGCGCGACATAACGCTCGAACACGGCCTCGATCATGCGGTCCTTGTCGCCGAACCGGCGATAGACGCTGGCCGGCGACCGTGTCGCACGCTCCGCCACGGCGTCGACGGTGCAGGCGGCGAGTCCGCCCTCCCGCAGCAGGGCTTCGGCCGCATCGCAAAGCCGATCTTCGGTGACCGCGCTGCGATCCTGGAGGGCTGTCGGCCTGCCGGTTGCCATTCGCGGGACGCTAGGTTTGACAGCATGTAAATGCAAATTTACATTTACATCACCTCCGATGGATATTGCCGTGCCGCACCTCAACGTTCTGGACCTGCTCATCGTCGCCTGGTTCGCGCTCGTCATGCCCGTCCAGGCGTGGCGTGCGGGACGGCGCCTTGCCAAAACGCCGCGCAGCGCGATCGACATGACGGCCCGCTACCGGGTCATCATCATCCGAAATATCGTTTTATCGGTGCTGATTCTGTGCGACTGGCGCTGGGCCGCGCGGCCTTGGTCGGCTCTGGGTTTCGACATTCCCATCGGCCTCGCGGGGCGGATCGGCTTCGGTCTGGATTCGCTTCTCCTGGCGGTGTTCGTCTGGTCACTGACCAGGACATTGTCCGCCGACGCGCGCGCAAAGGTGAATGCCCGATTCGAAACCTATCGGATTGTGCCCCAATCACGCGCCGGGTTTCGTCTGTTTCCCGTCGTGGGCGCGATCGGCGGCGCATTTGAAGAACTGATGTGCCGTGGTTTCCTGATCTGGTTCTTCGCGCCGTTTGTCGGGCTGTGGGGCGCGATCATCCTCTCCTCTGCGCTTTTCGGCTTGATTCACGTGTATCAGGGATGGTTCGGCGTTCTGCGCGCAGGCGCCGTCGGCCTGGCATTCGCAATCGCCTATGTGTTCACCCACAGTCTCTGGTGGCTGATGCTTGACCGCGCCGTGTTCAACGTCCACGGCAGCCTGCTTGCAAGAAAGCTTTGGCGGGAAAGCTGCGTCGGCTCCGTTGGAACCGCTCCGCCTTCGCCATGAAATAAAGTAGTGTCATTTCCTCGAAGGTGCACGGCTGTCCGGGGAAATGACGCGGAATTGGAAGCACCCCGTGAAAGCAGGGACCCCGTGGCGCGGAGTTATCCGGGATAAGCCAGCACTTCCTGCCGTTCGCTGACCAACAAGAATTGCCGTCACTCCGCGGCAGCACGACCCGCGCGCCGTTCCGGGATGAAGAACCGGGCAATCCGGCGGAGACGTTTTGTTAGGCAAAGGCGGCTCATAATGGGCGCCACTCAACTCCTGACAGAGCTCGCCATGCCCCGCACTTCTCGCAGATCGGTCAAAACCTCGTTGTTTGCGATGCTGGCTGCGGCTCTGCTCGCCGCAGTTCCCGGCCGCGTGTTCGCTCAGAAATTCGCCAGTGTCAGCCTGCCCATTCCGGTGCAGATCGACTCTCGCCAGGTGCGTTGTCCGCTTTACCTGAAGCTGGAGCTGAAGCGCTACGGTACTTCTTTCGACAAATTCTCGGCCGGTCCGCTCGACAAGGCGCGGGCGATGTTCGTGACGGTGGTGCAGGCGATCCGCAAGCGGGACGCAGCGGAATTTGCCAGCGTCTGGACGTCCCCGGACCAAATGAAACGACTCAGCCGGAGCACGACGGTGAGTCTGGTCGAAAACAGCGCCGGCAACTGGATGGACATGGCCAGAAGCAATTTCGATTTCGGCCATCTGACTGTCGTTGCGGAAGTCCTTGTCGGGTCGGAGACGATGTTCGTCTGGGAAGCGCCCACGAATTCCGGAACCCGGCGGGACGCCTTCTATGTCGGATCCGACGAGAAAAACCGCACAAGAGTGAGCGTGGTGAGCAGCAATGCTCCGGTGCTGGCCCTGATAGAGACAGCCTTCGACGAAGCAGGGATGCCGAACGGACGGGCATACGAGGCGTTGCCGAATATCCATCTCGCGTATCACTATCCGATTCCGCTCGCCGGGAAGGGCAATCCGGGAAGTCATCCCGTCTATCTCGAATTCGACGGATCGCCCATGGACTTTCCAGTCGGCGACGCAAGAGTGAAACCGCCCACGCCGTTGCTGGCGTTCATGAGGAAGGCTGCGCTCGACCTGCGAAGCGGCAACGCCGATGCGTTCTCCGGAAATTTCACGCCCCGCGGCCGGGAACTCGTCAAGCAATGGCTCGCCGAAATAGCACGGCGCAATCAGGCAACACGGCTGCAGCGGCCGGCCGCGGGCAGGAACCCTGAAACCGCCGGAATGCGGTCGGTCCTGGAGTCCAATGTCAAATTCGTGCTCAACGCCGCGCCGGTCTTTCTGGTGTTTCAGGCCACGGCTCCGGGAAACAGCTGGAAGCCAGACAGCTTGACGTACTCCTACGTCGTGCGCGAGCGCGGCACATACAGGATCGCCAACTTTTCGGCTTCGGATGACCTTGATGACTTTCTGCAGAACCCGGCACTGTTCGACAAGACTGTCCTGAAATCGCCGCCCGCGCTCAACCGCACGCCAAACTGACTGCGAATCCGAGGTGATCGGGACAGAGGCGGTCGAGGACTTTTGATCCTGTGCCCGCGCCTTCGCGCCACAATTCCTGTGGGTTCAGCGGCATCATCTCGCAGGAGGTGGCGACGCGAACCAATGGCGGTCCCCTGACATCCGCGCAGTAGAAACGGAGACGCCACGCGCCCGGTTTCCCCCGGCGTGCCAGTCACCTCGGCGCAACGTCGTAGCGCGTTGCCTGAACGCATCGGTGAATTGTACGTCTTTTACCGCGCTACGACGTGGGCATTCCGCTCGACCGACTTAAGGCCCGGAGTTTTACCACGGCCGGGCGATAAACATCGCCGTCCGAGGTCGTAACGTGATCGGATGCAGGGGCAGTTATACCGGTCGCTGCCAAGCCTTTCCCGGATAAATCCGCGCCGCTGGGTCCCCGCTTTCGCGGGGATGACGTGCCTTCAATTCCGCATCAATTTCCCTGGCCGGCGGCCTGAAGTTCATGATGGCCTTGTGCAATCACGCCGTGCCAATAGGGATGGGCGGCCGGCCCGATCGTCATTTCGATGGCGACGTCGCGAACGTTCGCCGACCGGCGGCTTTGGTCGCGACCGTCGGTGACACGGAACTGCATTGGCCCGGTGGGACAGGTTTTCTTCGGATTCGCGGCCGTCGGACACGGGCGTCGCGACGAAGGAACATCGAGCTGCCAAACCATGCGTTCGTTCGCGGTATTTTTCGACACCAGGGCATAGTCGTACCGTCCCTGGTCGTCGATCGTGCGCAGGAACGGAGTTCCGTCGGCTCGGCGCCCGGTAATGAGAAGGCCGTGTTTCGTTTGCGCGGGCAATCCCTTGAACGCCGGATAGATGTTTGTTTCATGGCCGACAATGAAGGTCTCGCCACTGGCGGGATTCGTCAGGCAGTCGGTGGACCGATAGCCGATCCGGTTTTCGTACGGTCGGAACACCGGGTTTTGGGGAGTCGATCGCGACTGGACATACTCCTCGAAGGGACCGGCCCAGACACCCAGAAACCGGGTGTACCGCGCGCCGCACGGGACGACGCGGCACGTGGCAGGCTTTCCGTAGACTTCGGAGCAATCGACGGAGGATTGCGCAGCGACGGCCGGCGCAGCCGGCGCAGCGCCTGCGGAGGAAACAAACCCCAAGGCCATGGCAAATGCCGAAAGGGCGAAACAGGAGTGAGACGTACTGGTCATTGGATCCTCGCTTTCCAGGGGTGGTGATGGAGCAATGCCCGCAGCTTGTGAGTCATCGGCGCGCCCCCTTCGAAAGCCCGGCCGAATCGACGAGATCCTGCAGGTAGCCGACATATTTCTCGAATGCGTGGCGGCCGGCTCTCGTCATGCGGACGCGCGTGCGCGGCTTCCTTCCGACGAAGTCCTTCGTCACCGTCACGTATCGCGCAGCTTCGAGCATGCCGATATGCGCGCCCAGATTGCCGTTGGTGGTTTTCAACAGCGCGGCCAAAGTCACGAACTCCGCTTCGGCCGGATGGGGCAGGGCGTGAAGTGCCGCCATGATCCTGAGGCGGACCGGCTGGTGAATGATCTCATCGGGCTGTTCCATTCGCGGGCGCCTGCATATCTCGGGCAACGTCCACCGCAGACTACTCTGTCACATAGACTAGTCTGGCGCAAGCGGAATTTTCGCGGCGAACGGCATTCCGCTGGAGGGAGCATTACCCGCGATGCGGCTGCTTTTTGCTAATCAGGGCGGCGCCGCTGCGGCGGGGCGGCGGTCGCCTGCTTGCCTTTGACGGCCATTTCCGCAAATACGCGGGACTTGCGTTCCTGCATCTCGTTGGCTGAACGAGCGACCGCTGCTCCGGCACGTGCCTCTTCAGACTCTCACGCATCCTCAGAAGGCAAAGGGGGCATGGAGAAAAGCGAACTGACGAAATGGGCACTCGCCAATGGCTGGCAGATGATCGAAGGCCATCCAAGCCTGACAAAACCCTCATCTCCGCATCAGGCGATCGTACGGCTGGTGCTGAAGGCGACGGTCGTGAATCTCGAAGTGAAAAAGCCTGTCGGCAAATGGGAGAAGATCTCGGGAGTGCCCTACGCCAAAATCGAAGCCGATTCCGAGACGGGCTTTCCCCGCGGCCTTGGTCTCGACACGATCTCCGGCTTTTCGATGCTGATGCAGGACAACAAGAACCGCGCGGTATTCAGGCCGAAGCCGCCGGGAGACGGGCGCGCGGAGGACTGATGGAGGGGCAGTTGCTCCTTTTGCCACGCGGGCGGGGACGCAAGCATCCGGGATATCAGCGACGGAATTCCGAAAGGGTTGTGAACGCCGCCGCCGTCCCCGAATTCTCCGGCAGTTTGCGAGCCAAAAAAGTTTGATGTGCGGACCTGGCAATAGTCCTGGCACGGGCAACACGGAGAATGGGGTGGCGGGGGCACGAGTCCTGACTTGCGATCGGATCGTTACTCCCGTCACCCCGTTTCTTGTCGGCGTCGGATTCCCCGCGCGCCCTCCGGCGCCCCCATGCTTCACAGGGCGAGGAAACAACCAGGGCTGCTTACTTCCTGGTCTTCAGGCGGAACACAACCCCGCTATCATCGGCGCCGCCGAATTCCGTGGTCCCGTAATAGGTCTTGCCGCTCTTGGTCAGCCCGGCGGAGTAATAGTTGCCATTGCTGGTGCTGAAGTCAGCGAGCACCTTCAACTTTCCTCCAGCCGTGAGCTCATAAACGGTACCATCGCCGTCGGCGCCCGTGCTGGTGGAGGTGCTGTAGAGACTCGTCCCGACGCGCAGCATATCGCCTTCTGGGTTGGCGCCGTCGGCGCTGCCGGTGAAGTTGTAGAGCACCGTGAACGTCCCGTCGGGGGCGAGTTTGAACACCGTGCCGTCGTTGTTCGCGCCTCCGTCAACAGCGCTGCCGTAGAGATTCCCATCCGTGTCGATGGCAAGACCGCCATAGAGGAAACCGCCATCGGCGCCGCCAGTGAAGCTGTAAAGCGAAGTAAATGTTCCGTCCTTGGCGACCTTGTAGATCGTGCCCTCGCCGCTCGTGCCGCCGAAGGCTGTGACGCCATAGAAATTGCCGGCCTTGTCACTGACCACGCCGTGTTCTGGAAACTCGCCGTCGGTGCCGTTGAACGTATGGAGCACGGTGACCTTGCCGTTGGCGTTGAATTTGAAGACCGTGCCGTCGCCGGTTGAGCCGCCGAACAGCGCGGTGCCGTAGAAATTGCCCTTCTTGTCCTGAATGAGGCGCCCACGGGCAAAGTTGCCTTCGTCGGTGGTGAAATTGTGCAGCACCGTATACGTCCCGTCGGCCGCAAGCTTCCAGATGCCGCCGTCTTCAGACGTGCCGCCATAGGAGGTCGTGCCGTACATGTCTCCGTTTGATTCGATCGTCACAGCGCCGTCGGGCGTGGAGCCGTCGCCGGTGCCACCAAAGGAATGGAGGAGCGTCTCGGTTCCGTCCGTCGCGATCTTGAAGATCGTGCCGTAGGTGTTGGCGCCGCCGGTGTCGGTCGTTCCGTAGATGTTGCCTGCGCTGTCCAGCGTGACCTCGGCGCCGGAATCGGAACCGTCCGTGGGCGCACCGGCAAAGTCGTGCAGCACGGTGTATTTAGCCGGCGCATGCACGGCGCCGAAACGGGAAGCGGCGTTGCGATGCCAGGCAGACGCATGGATTCCCTCCGCCGCCAGGGTTCGCTTCCAGTCGGGGCGCGTTTCACTTGTGCCCGCAGCCGCGGGCAAGGTGGCGAGCGCGAGCGTCGAGCCGAGCAGCGCGCCATGAAACACCATATGACAAAGACGCATTGTAATTTTTCCTCCATTATTCGTCGAATGCCGGAGCGTACTAAGCGCGACGCGCTGCGGTATTGCAATGGCGAATCCACGCGATCAAAGTCGAACCGCTCAACCTTCGACGGCGGAGCTGGGCGAGCGCAACTTATCGATAGGGAGGCGTCTGCCACTGCGGCGATCTTGCGTTTGTCTTCGATGCGCGCCGTCGCCGCGGGGCTTTGCGCCGACCGGTGCCTCGTCTGGCACGCGCTGCGGCGTCCATGTCCGATTGTGGCGGCAGGTTATGCGTTCCCCTCGTATGCGTTGTCGCCCTATTGTCTTTGCGGGTGTTTTCCTTGCGGGCTTCACGGTTGGAGCCATGGCGCAGCAACCCTCCGCGTCTTCGCCGATCGAGACGGTGATCGTTACTGCCAACGAGCGGGGACCGGCGATCTGGCATGCGAGGAAAGATGGCGCCGATGTTGCGATCCTCGGAATTGTCCAGCCGCTCCCGGACAATTTCGCCTGGAACGCGAAACCGCTCGAAGCGATCCTGAACGGAGCGCGTCGCGTGCTCCTGCCGCCAAAGATTGGGATGGGACTTTTCAGTGGCACCTGGTTCTATCTGACGGAGAGCGATCTCCTGCACCCGCCTGACGGCAGGACACTCTGGGACATTCTCCGTCCCCGCGCGGCGGACGAACTGGCGAGCGCGTGCGAGTTCCTGCATGAGCCCAGGGACCGATACAGCGACAATTCCCCAATATTCGCCGCCATGCGGCTCGGCAGCGATTTCCGGCATGTCGCGTATCTGACGACGCATGAGCCGGAGGATAGGGTTGCCGCGCTCGCACGTGCGCAGCGCGTGGCGGTGCGCCGGGTCGCGACCTATGACCTGATCCCGAGCGGCGAGGAACTCCTGAAACTGCCGGCCTCGGTGACAGGCAAGTGCATCGAAGCCGCCGTCCAGGATATCAATTTTCAAAGCCGGCATGTGCAGGCTGCCGCGAATGCCTGGGCCACCGGCGACGTGAGCGGAATGATGGCGAACTGGTCGCCATCCAACTACTACGAATGTCTTGTGCAATTGTCGGCGCACGCGACGGCTCTCGACGCGCGCTCGATCGACGACACGGTCGCAAGCGTCAACGACGCGATTGCGGACGGCGGACGCACGGTCGCCGTCGTCGATATCGGCATTCTGCTGCGCAAAGACGGCGTGCTCGACCGACTGAAGGCCGAGGGCATTTCGATTGCCGGGCCTTGAGGTTGGCGCCCGAAGATGTCATTCCCGCCAAAGTGGAAACCCAGAACGCTGGCGCCGGAAAGTTTGCACATCGGCGACCGCTTCCGGCTTTGCAACGGCGAATTCACGGGATCAAAGTCGGACCTCATCAGTCTGCGATGGCGAAACAGCATGGAACATGCAGGCAAGAGTTGGTTCACCGTCAACGTGAACGCGTTCTGTCCGCCGCCTGGGCAGGATTTTCCGGTTGTGCCGGCCGATTATGAGGGCGAGGACGTCCCCGCGCGCATCGGTCGGCGAGAGCAGAAATGGACACCGGTGATCGCGTTGGAGCTTCCTGGCGCTTGAACGAACCAGATCGGCCGCGGATCAGTGCGGTCGCGCCGCCGCGAAGCTTCGAGCCGGATGTTCTCCTCCCGCAGGCTCGCGCCGAGCCTGTTCCGGCAGCCGGAAGATGGTGCCCCCGTTGTAGACGCCGGCGGCCGTGGCATAGAGACGGCCCTTGCCGTCAACGATTGGCGTGGATTGCGGACCGTAGTCGTCCTCTTCGCCCGTGAAGGAATAAAGCAATGTTTCGGTGCCGTCTGGCGCCAGCCTGAACACCGAGCCGAACTCGTTGGCGCCTCCCGCAGCCGTGGTGCCATAGGAATTCCCGCTCTTGTCCTCAAGGAATGCCGCCGCCGGCGCGCTCCAAATTCGATTTTCGAAGCGCCGATTCTACTCGGCGGCTGACAAGAATTTGCTCAGAGTCATGCGCGCACTTCTGGATCATCAGGAAATGTCACAGTCAAGAAATTCAGCCACCGCCGTTGAAACCGTCGTTCGGTTGGTCCGCCGCCTGGGAATTGATGGCATCGATCCGCGCACCCTGCACGAGTCACAGCACATCAGTATTCGCTTGCATCCTTTGGATGTGGTCGCGAGGGTGACCAAGGTCGGGAAAGCCGCGAATGTCGAAATATTGCGGCGGGAACTCTCCGTCGCGCGACATCTCGCCAACAAATGCGCGCCAATTGTGAGGCCGATCACCGAACTTCCTGCCGGCCCGCATTTCGATGGGGGCTACGGGCTGACCCTCTGGCAGTTCGTGAGCCATGTTCCGGCAGATGAAGACAACCCGGCGCACGTACGGAGCGCAGCAAAGGCTTTGCGCGCTGTGCATGGGGCGCTGGCCGATTTTCCCGAGGCGCTGCCGCCATTCTGGACCAAACTTGGAGAGTGCCGTGAGCTGCTCGAGGATGAATCAGCCTTGCCGGCGCTCGGCGCTGCCGATCGCGCTTTTTTATTGGCGACATACGAAAGGCTCCGAGGTTCGCTCATGCGCCGGCCGATGAAAGTTGCGCCCATTCACGGAGACGCCCATCTGGACAACGTGCTCATCACACCCGATGGGGCGCTCTGGAACGACTTCGAGGATGTCTGCCTTGGCCCACGCGAATGGGACATTGGCTCGCTTCCAGAGGCCGATCTGGCCCCCTTCGAACCGATCGAGCACGAGGCCCTTTCGCTTCTTCAGTACATGCGCAGCCTGTGCATTTCGGTCTGGTGTTGGGCACTGTTCGACAGGCCTGAAAAGCGCGAAGCGGCCGAATATCATCTGGGTCGCTTGAAAGAGCATTTCACGCAATCGTCGGGCTCATAGATATTATTTGCGGCCGCCGCCCTGCGGCGATTTTCCAATTCAGCCGGTCTATTCCGACGGCGAGGATGCCTATGCACGCATCGCCCGGCGCAAGCGGCGATGGACGCCGGTAATCGCCTTCGCGATCTGCCGGATTTACGACCAGCTCCGAAGAGATTTATTTCAGGTTCCCGACAGGGAACTCGCTATCAGCGGTCTTGATCGGCTGGCAGTGAAATTGCAAATCTCGGCAAATGTCAGATCCGTCGGCCATGGACGAAGAACGCCCGCGACGTTCCCTGCCAACGCTTGGCGACGTGCTTTATGCCAGGGCCACGGCCCGGGTGCCGGAGCAGGACTGGGCGGCGCTCGTCCAATCGATTGCCGCGGGCGACGAGGTGGCGCTGCATGCGCTCTACGAGAGAGCGCATCGCCTTGTCTTTACCCTGACCATGCGAATTACGGCCGACCGGGAGACCGCGGAGGAGCTTACCATCGACGTTTTTTACGACGTCTGGCGGCACGCATCGCGCTACGAAGCCGCGAACGGCACGGTGCTCGGCTGGATCATGAACCAGGCGCGCTCGCGGGCTATCGACCGGCTGCGCTTCGAGAACCGCAAGAAGCGCAGTAACGGCGCAGATGTGGCGCCGCCGGCCGGGGTTGCCGCCGACCCGTATGACGGGATCGAGTTGCGCGCGCTGGGCGAATCGCTGCGCGTCGCGCTGGCCGTACTCACGCCGGACGAGCGCGAGGCGATTGAAACGACGTTTTTCGGCGGGCTCACGCATGCCGAAGCCGCGGCGCGGCTCAATCTGCCGCTCGGCACCATCAAGACGCGCATCCGTTCCGGACTGCACAAGCTGCGGAATGCGCTGAGCGCGGAATTGGGGAAGCCATGAACACATCCCATCAAAACCGCTGCGAGCAGAGCGAGGTGACGTGCGCGTACGCGCTGGAGGCGTTGCCTCCGAGCGACCTTGCGACGGCCGACGCCCATATCGCCACATGCCCGGACTGCCGACGCGAACTGGAGAGCCTTGAATCCGTGGTCGAGCGATTTGTCGCATGGCCCGCCGATGTGCTGCGGCCTGCCGCATCGCTGCAGGAGCGCCTTGCGCGTCGTATCGCCGAGGAGACCGGGAAACCGCCGGTGCTGCCGCCAGGCCGGCAATGGTCGGAGCCGGAATGGGAACACGTCGCCCCCGGGATCGAATGCAAGCTGCTCGCGACCGACGCGAAACGGCACCGGGTCAGCATGCTGGTGCGCCTGGCGCCGGGCGCCCGTTACCCGGCGCACACGCACGCGGACGCGGAAGAACTGCATCTTCTTGATGGCGAATTGTGGATCGACGAACGTAAGCTGCTCCCCGGCGACTACAATTACGGTCCGCCGGCAGCGTCTGACTTTCGCGTCTGGAGCGAGACCGGCTGCACCTGCGTACTCGTCACCAGCTCGAAGGACATTCTTTGCTGAAGCGCTTCGGGCGCCGCTTCCGACCAATCCAAGAACCGGCATTCGTCGTAGTTGGTGTATGCAAAGTTCGCATACCGCACCGCGCCCGGACGTGAACAACGCTCTTCGCATCGCCGCGAACACGGGTTCCACGCGCCGGCTCGGCTTCGCGGTGACTCCGGAAGCACCTTGCGAAATGGGTGGCGCCGGTATTCGAGGAGGGGAAATCACGACATGCGCGAGAAGATTGACTCAGCCGACCGGCAGGCCGCGGAGGCGCGAAAGAAGGCTCTGGAATGCACCGATGACCGCATGAAAGACGAGTGGGCGAAAGTTGCCCGCATGTGGGAGGAACTGGCGAACGAATACCGCGAGGTGCAAAAGGCGCGAGCCCCCGCCTGACGCAGGGTCCTGGTACTGTCCCTGCGTCCCCTCGGCAGGCAATCATTTACTCCCAGCTGTTGGCGTTCTTGGGGAATCCGGGGCGCTGGACGCGAACCACGCAGAAGCGCTGGCCCGTGGGCGCGCGCATGATCACCCAGCGTTCCTTGCGCTCGTCCACTTTGGCGCCCAGTTTCTCGAGCCGCGCGACTTCAGCCGGAATGTCGTCGGTTTCGATATCGATGTGCACGCGACTTTCGTGGTCCACGCGCTGGATCTGCACGCTGAGCTCGTCCGGCGGCGTCTCCAGCATGCGGTAATTGCCGCGGCTGCCCGGATGCTTCGGATCGACGGGGCGGCCCAGGGCCTCGGCCCAGAAGCGTGCAGCTTCGTCGATATCGTCGGTCCTGCAATCGATGAGCAGGCCATTGATGCGCGAGCGATGCATGTCTTTCCCGATCGATTGTTTCGATCGATGATAGCGCAGCGATCCGGCAGCCCAAAATTCGTCCTGCACTCGACCCAATTGACGAAGAATATCTTTGCGGCGAAATTTTCACTGCACCGTAGCAATGAGGTAGATTCATGGAAGATCCATTCCGCCGGCCGGCGCTGATAGCCGGCGTTTTCTATCGGGACCCCTGGGCCGCGCTCGAGTGGCTTGAAAAGGCATTCGGTTTCGAGCGCAGCATGGTCATCACCGACAAGGACGGGAAGCTTGCCCATGCGGAGATGCGCTTCGGCGACGGCATTCTCAATGTCGGCGCCGAATGGGCGGAGTTCATCGCAAGTCCGGCTGCAGTAGGCGGCAAAAATACGCAAACGCTCCACATTCATCTGGCGGAGGACGTTGAGCCGCATTGCGCCCGCGCCAGAGCGGCCGGCGCCGTGATCCTGCAGGAACCGGCAGACCAATTCTACGGCGACCGGACGTATCGCGCGCGCGATCCGGAAGGCCATGTGTGGACGTTCGGCCAGACCGTAAGGAAGGTCTCGCGGGAGGAGGCCGAGCGCATCACCGGCCTGAAGATCGAATCCACAGAGTGGCAATGACCTCCGCGCGCGAGCTCGACCAGGACGCTCGCGGCGTTGGCCGATCCCCATCGCCGCCGGTCGGGGATGTGGTGATCACTTGACTCACGTATATCCCATGGGTTATGCATCAATCCATAACCATGGGGTTATTGATCAGATATGCCGGACGCTCACGAAATGCTCTTCCGGACCTTGGCCGATCCGACCCGGCGGGCGATTTTCGAGCGGCTGTGCCGCGAGGGCGAGCAGACGGTGGGCGCGCTGACGGCGCGGGCGAAGGTCTCGCAACCGGCCGTCTCAAAGCATCTCGGAGTTCTGAAACAGGCCGGGCTCGTGCGCGACCGCCACGAAGGTCGCCAGACGCATTACAGCGCGCGAGCCGGTGCGTTGGCCCCGTTGATCGACTGGACAAGCCAGATGGCAGGGTTCTGGCAAAGCCGGTTCGACCGGCTCGAAGATTTGCTCAAGCGGATGGATAAATGAGCGATCCGGCAATCAAAACGCGCTCCGTCGTTGTCGAGCGAGAGATACCTCATCCGCCGCAAAAGATCTGGCGCGCGCTCACGCAACCGCACTTGATCGAGGAGTGGCTGATGAAGAACGATTTCAGGCCGGTCGTGGGACACCGTTTCAATTTTCGCAGGAGCCCTCGAGATGATGTGAACATCACTGTCGACTGCCAAGTCCAGGTCGTCGAGCCGAACAAAACGCTGTCTTACACGTGGACCGCCTTTGACCTCGAGAGCGTCGTCACCTGGACACTTACCCCGACGGCCGCGGGAACCCGCCTGCGCATGGAACAATCGGGCTTCCGGCTCGATCAGAAGCGGGCCTATCACGGCGCCAGGGCTGGGTGGCAGCAGTTCTTTGCAGAGCTTGACCAGGTGCTGGCGCGGACAGAATGAACCTTGTCGGGAGAATCAAGGCGAGTAAATGCAACACTGGAGGATGTAATGAAGATCAAACTGACGAGCGTGTACGTGGACGACCAGAAAAAGGCTCTGCGCTTCTACACCGACGTGCTGGGCTTTACCAAGAAGGCCGATTTCAGCAATGGGCCGTATCGCTGGCTGACCGTGGCCTCGCCCGACGAGCCGGACGGAACCGAGCTGCAACTTGCGCTCAACAACAATCCGGCGGCCAAGGCCTACCAGCAGGCACTGTTCCAGCAGGCCCAGCCCGCGATCATGTTCTTTACCGACGATATCGAGGGCGACTGCGAGCGCATCAAGGCGCGCGGCGGCGAGTTCACCAAGCCGCCGACGGAGGTCACCGGCTCGACCATCGCGCAGCTGAACGACACCTGCGGGAATCTCGTTCAAATCACCCAGCTCGCGCGCTGGTAGGAGCGCGTTCATCCGGACGTGGGGCGGCAGGAGCACGAGCGCAACCGTGCCGGCCGCGATTTATCGGAACGTTGGGGCCGAAAAGGAGCAACAGACATGAAGAAGAGCGGCTCACAGTCGGGCCAGTCTCCTTCTCGGTTGATAGATGCGAGAATCAAAGAGCTGGCCGACTGGCGCGGGGAGACACTTGCCCGCATGCGGGCGTTGATCCTGGAAGCCGCCCCGGGAACGATCGAGGAGTGGAAGTGGAGGGGCGTTCCGGTATGGTTGCACGATGGAATCATCTGCACGGGCGAGACTTACAAGAAGGTCGTGAAACTCACATTCGCCCGCGGAGCGGGGCTCCCGGATCCCTCGCGCCTCTTCAATTCCAGCCTGGACGGCAACACGCGAAGGGCGATCGACATCCACCAAGGAGAGAAGCCCGACGCGGCCGCGTTCAAGGCGCTCGTGAAAGCCGCCGTAGCCGAGAACGGTTTGCGGGTGAAGAAGCGGTAGAATCGGCTTCGCGCAGCAGTGACGGCTTCAAACCGATGAGTTCACGATCATGAGAGACGCCAAAGGCGGTATGCCGGACAGCACGGCAGCGTGGGTTGCGTTGTGGCGTGCCCTGCATTTGGAAATCGATCCGCCTCCGCACGTGCTGGAAGACAGGATTGGCCTCGGGCTGCTGGCTCCGGAAGAGGGCTGGCAGCGCCGCGGGGACATGGACCCGCAGTTCACGCGGGTAGATTAGCAGCTACCCCGAAGATCATCGATCGCCCCAATTCCCCAAGCTGGATTCGCCCGCGCCTTCAGGCGATCACTCTGCTTTTGAAAGGAAACACGCATGCGAATGATGGCCGCCATTCTTTGGCTTGCACTGGCGCTTGAGATTTCGGCCGCCCAGCCGGTTGCTGCCGCCGGAAATGAGTCGGGCGTGACGTTCATGCCCGCCCAAAAGCTTCTTCCCGAACTCGCCAAGCCGTCCGGACGGGATCGCGGAATCACGTTGAACAGTTTACTCAGCGCGCGCGGCTATTCGGCGGTGCTCGTTCGCCGCACGCGCGCGGGCAGCGCCGAGCTTCACCGAACCGTGTCCGACGTCTGGTATGTAATCGATGGTGGAGGAACGCTCGTCACCAACGGTGCGCTCGTCGGGGCGCGCGAAACCGAGCCGGGCGAACTGCGCGGCGAGAGGATTGCGGGGGGGACGGCGCGGCGCATCGCCACTGGCGACTTCATCGCCATCCCTGCCGGTATTCCGCACTGGGTCAGCGCGATTGCCGGCGCGCGGCTCGTTTATCTGGTCGTCAAGGTCAAAGCGCCAACACGCTCGAAGTGACAGAAGCGAGTGAGGGAAAATTCCGATGGTGCTCGCCGGCGGACGCGTCGAGTCTCTGGCCGGCCTATGTGAACTGCCGCCCGATGAGTCTGCCGATTTCGGCGAAGCGCCGGTGGAGTTCGGGCTGGCCGGCCCTGCCGCCCTCGGTATAGACGCAGATCAGGATCGGCTGGTCGGGATCCGGCCACGCAACGGCGATGTCGCCGAGAATGTCCGCGCCGTTGCTTCCGGTCTTGTCGCCGACGGTCCAGCCGGCAGGCAGGCCGGTGCGCAGCATGTCGGCGCTCGTCTTGCACCCTCGCATCCAGTGGATGAGCAGCGCGCGCGAAGCGGGGGACAGAACGTCGCCCAGCACGAAACGGCGCAGATTGCCCGCCATCGCGGCGGGCGCGGTTGTATCGCGCGGATCGGGAGGCCGGATGCGGTTCAGCATCGGCTCGTTGTGGTCGAGCCGTGTGACGGTGTCGCCCGTCGCGCGCCAGAACGCGGTGAGCGCCGCAGGACCGCCGATGCGCGCGAGCAGCAGGTTAGCGCAGGTGTTGTCGCTGAGTTCGACGACGGCTTCGCACAGTTCGCCAACCGACATCCGGCCGCGCGCGAGATTTGCCTTCGCGATCGGCGCATAATCGAGAATGTCCGCCCGACCGTACGTCACCATCCGGCCGAGGGCATCTTTGCCGCGGTCCACGCGCGCGAGAATGCAGGCCGCGAGCGATAGCTTGAACGTGCTGCACATCGTGAAGCGTTCGCCGGCGCGCCAGGCGATCTTTGCGCCGGATTTCACATTCTCTGCGTAGAGGCCGATGCGCCCGCCGATCGCCCGCTCCTGCGCTGCGAGGGCCGGGGCAACCTCGTCTGCGAAGGCAGCTCCCGCGACCATCGCCGGAATGGCCGTCAGCAGGGCACGTCGATGGATCATGATCTTTCCGAAACCCGCAGCCGCTCGTGTTAGGCAGGATGAAATGCTGCTGCGATCAAGGCACGAATATGGCAATAGCTTCCACTGCTTCCGGTCCGGTGCATGGTCCCTCAAGAGAGCGAGTAGAAGTGATAGGCGTGTTCCGCTGGTTGGGCGGGCGTTCGTTTCTGTTGTGGGCTTCGGCTGTCTCGGGCCTGAGCCGCCGGGAGGGGGACGAAAACGCCCGAATGGAGGTACAATCCATGCTCTACGTATATCCGGAAAACACGTTCGGTGTTGCCTGTAGGGCATACACGAGGCCGTACGACGATCCGCTGGTCGTGAGAGCGGGCGAAATCGTAACGCCAGATCCGGTCCGCTCAGCGCAATCGGATATCCCGGGATGGACGTGGTGTGTTGCGCGGGACGGCCGCGGAGGATGGGTGCCCGATGCCTGGTTCGAATCTGCAAACGGCATCTGGACCGCAAAACGCGACTACAACGCCCTCGAGCTCACAGTGGCAGTCGGCGACCGGTTGCGCCTCCTGTATGGCGAAAGCGGCTTCGTCTTCTGTCGAAGCGAACAATCGAACGAGGGATGGCTACCAGACTGCGTTCTTGTGCTGGCGGAATAACCCAACGGAGGATGGCGGGAGCTCGGGCTACGGTTTCACGCGTTCCGCGATTCGCGTCGAGCATGGTTGCGCGCCGGCGCGCCGGCATGGCAGAAAAAACAATAGCAATTTTGAGGTGACGATCATGCCTGCAATTAGTGGCGGTTGTTTGTGTGGGAAGGTTCGCTACAGCGCTGAGGCCGAACCTGTGTTCGTGGGGATCTGTCATTGCCGGGATTGCCAGATGTTTACCGGTAGCGCGTTCGCGGTGGTGATCGGTCTTTCCAAATCGGACTTCACGATAACGGGTACCTTGAAAAGCTTCAGCAAGCAGGGCGAGAGCGGCAAATCGAGCCAGCGGATGTTCTGCCCCGAATGCGGCGCTTCCGTGATCGATGAGGCAGAGGCGGCGCCCGGTCTCGTGATGATCGGAGCCGGCACGCTCGACGACGCGGGCTGGGTGAAGCCCACATCGCAAATCTATTGTGCGAGCGCCCAGCCCTGGGTCCAGCTCGGCGGAGAGATGAGGCGCTACGACAAAACACCGGGTTAGGTCGTCAGCCGTAGAAGCGACGCGGGCGGCAGGAGCAACACGACCATGTTGCGGTATCGCTTCCGTCCGTTCACGCGAGCGGACCTCCCGATGGCGGAACGCTGGCTGAAAACGCCCGAACTCGTGCGCTGGTGGGGCGATCCGTCGGCGCAGCTCGCGCTCTTGAAAGAGGATCTCGACGAGCCGTTGATGCAACAATGGATCGTCGAACATCGCGGGCGCGCCTTCGCTTATGTGCAGGCCTACGAGGCGCATGCCTGGCCGCAGGCGCACCTTCAGCATTTGCCTCGCGGTGCTCAGGTTCTGGATGTCTTTGTTGGCGAGCCGGACATGCTGGCACGCGGCCACGGTAGCGCGTTTCTGCTGGAGCTCGCAGGCATGCTGACGGACGAGGGCGCTCCGCTCGTGGCGATCGATCCTGCCGTCGACAACGTTCGGGCGCGGCGCGCATTTGCGCGTGCCGGATTCGCGGAAGAAGCAATCCTGCAGGCGGAGCAGGGACAGGTCGCGCTCCTGGTGTTCCGGACTCGCCACAGGGGAGGCGAACGGAATGGCTCGCGATGAGCAACGAAGTTTTTCTCCGTTATTTCTTCGCGCTGCAGAGGTGCTCTACCAGTGTGCCCGTATAGAGATTTTGTTTGATACGATTGCCGACGGCCCAGAGTTCGGAATTCGCAGGAATGGAAGCGAGTCCGAGAAGCGAACCCGATGATGGCGTCTTGACGTGGTTCCAGGAAGTGCCGTTCCACGCCTCGCTCAGCGGCGAGAAGTTCGGGTCGCTCCCCGTGGAACCCACCGCCGACAGACCCGTAGAAAGCGCCGCAATGCTCCAGAAATCGCTGGCTCTCTGGTGCAGATGCGGCGTGTGAACGACTTGCCAGGCGTTTCCGTCCCAATGCTCGGAAAGCGTGTGGTCGGGAATGCCGTAATCCGGATCGCGCGTGACGCCCGCCGCCCACACATCGTCTGACGCAAGCGCCGCGACGGAGGTCAGCCAGTTCTGATCGATATCGTTCTGCCTCAGAGGGTTTGGCGTAGGGACGCGCGTCCAGCGCGTGCCGTCGAAATGGGCGGCAAAGGTATGATCTCCGTCGCCGTTGCGCGCGTGCTGCCCGACGACCCAGATGTCATTCCCGGTGGTCGCCGCGATTCCTCGGAGGAAAACGCTGTCGGCCAGTAGCGTCGGCGTCCAGGAATGGCCGTCCCAATGCTCCACCAGCCCGCTGCCGATGTAGTCGGTCGATCCGGCGGCCCAGACATCGGATGGCCCCAGTGCCACCACGCTCGTCAGCCATCCCTGATTGCTGCCATCCTCGACGATGGTCCAGGCATTGCCATCCCAGTGTTCGATGAGCGTGCGATAGGATTGGCCCACGGCCTGTTCGTAGCCGACAGCCCAGATGTCGTGTGGGCCGGTTGCGGCGACTCCGGCCAGAACGGCGAGGGGAAGCGACGGGCTCGGCATCGGCACCACCTTCCATTTCGTGCCATTCCAATGTTCGGCCAGCGTCTGATCGTAGTCGGTTCCCGCGAATTGCCTGAACTGGCCGACCGCCCAGACGTCATCGGACGCGAGCGCGGCGACTGCATTCAGCGAATTGAAGTCGCCGTAGGCCCTTGTCACGTCGCGGCCACGAACCGTTTTCCAGTTTCCATCGCATGTGCGCGAGTCGTCCGGGCTTGCGAAAGCAGCCGCGACCGGGACGGCAACAGAAGCAAGCGCCGCGGCATACAGGAACGCCCGTCTGCGGGGACGCATCCTTCGGATGGATCGGAACAGCATCTCACATCCCTCCGACAGCCGATCTGCGAAGTTTCGGGTAGCGCAATCGAGAGGGGCAGGTCAACGAACGGTGAGATCAATGGCAGGAGAGGATTTGTTGGTCAGTCGATCACTCGCGCGGCGGCTGCCGGCGCGAACCTCCACAACCTCGGCAGCAGATGAATGAACGCGGTCATGTCGAACGGGACACAGGCATAATTCGTGGGACGCCCACGCCGTCAGCGGATCAGATCCGAGGCGGCCGGGTCGTGCGGGTTCCATTCGGCGCCCGCTCGCAGCGAGCGCACGCGGCGCGGCGCGCCAATCTCGCATTCGAGCGCCGCGCGGTCCCAGCGCCCAAGGTTCGCGGCCGCCTCGTACGTGCTCTGCAAGAATGCCATGAGCGTTGCTTGCGGATCGCCCGAATGCCGCACGGTGCTGTACGGCAGTACAAACTCGCCGAGTTTTTTGTCGAACCACGCCGCGCCTGGTTCGACAGGCGCGTCCGCAAAGCCCGCTGGCGCAGGGTATGAGTAGGAATAGAAAGCCGGGAAATCGATGTTCCCGCTGCCGGGCCAGAATCCGGCGGACGAGACTTCATGGCTGTAAGCTTCGCGTGTGACGCTGTCCGGTAGCGCGGGAATGCCCCCGGGATGCAGCGGTGCGCGCCGTCCGGAAAAGCGCGTCACCGCCAGATCGAAGCTACCCCAGAACAGATGGACGGGACTGGCCTTTCCCAGAAAGCCCGTGCGGAAATGTTTGAGAACGCGATCGACCGTGACGAGCGCATGAAAGAAGCGTGTCACCGCCTCGGCATCATAGGGCCGCTCGCCGCGATCTTCGGCAAACCGAACTGGATCGGAGATTTCGTTGGGACCCCCGTCGAATTTCGGCGTGCCGCCAACCTCGCGCAGTAGATCGCGGAAGCGCGCGGCAAACGAGGCGACCGACATTGCTTCGAGCGGAAAGCTCGCGCGGCGGCTGTCGGTCGCCGCAGCCGTCACCTGGTTCGACAGAAGATCGAAGACGATCTCCACGCCGCCCGGTCCGTCGGGAACCAGCGATGTCGTGAGCCCGCGTGCGTTCACGTAGAGGGTCGCGTGCCAGGAATGGTTGACCCAGGGCGTGCGTGCGACGCGGTACTTGCCGACGATTTGCGAGAAGAGATGCAACGCCGCGCAGGTGTCGCGCCAAGATTCGTAAGGAATATCCGGCCAGTTCGCGGGCATGTTTCGTCCTCCAGAATCCTGTGTGGTGGCGCTCCGGAAGCTTGGGGCGCGCTGGCCGGGGCGGCACAACCTACCCGCCTGCGGCCGTTCTGTCGCGACATCGGGCGCAGTGGCCGCTCCCGATGTGCCTGATAGTGCATCGAAGTGATCGGGGTAGCGCCGCGTTGAAGCGACGCTCGACCCCCGCGTCTCAGCCCGGATTCCGCCGGCGCAGTTTCGCCGGCCCAGGGACGTATCGCATGGGCGGTGGGGCCGACATGGCAAACAGAATTTGCCCGGGACGCTTGACAGGCAACCATTAGGTTGCATATAGAAACGGGCAACCAACCGGTTGCATAACTGCATGGATGACGATGCTGTCTTTCGCGCGCTGGCCGATCGAAGCCGAAGGCTGCTGTTGGACCGCCTGCATCGCCGGAACGGCCAGACGCTCGTCGAACTCTGTGAAGGGTTCGAGACGACTCGGCAGGCGGTCGCCAAACACCTCGCCGTTCTCGAGGACGCCAATCTCGTGGCCTCGGTGCGCGAGGGCCGCGAAAAGCTGCACTTCATCAATCCCGTGCCGATCAATGCGATTGCCGATCGCTGGATCAAAAAATTCGAGCGCCGCCGACTCAGCGCGCTCTCCGCACTCAGGAAAAAACTGGAAGGAGAAAGCCATGACTGACAGGCCCCAAAGCAGCTTCGTATATGTAACCTACATTCGAACCACGCCCGAGCGCCTCTGGTCGGCGCTGACCGATCCCGAATTTGTCAGGCAGTACTGGAACGGCATACGCGTCGAAGCCGAGTGGAAAGAGCGTGGAGCATGGAAACTCGTGTTCCCCGATGGCGGGGTGGCCGATACCGGCGAGATTGCCGCGTTCGAGCCCGCAAAGCGTCTCGCCATCCGTTGGCGCAACGAGTGGAAGCCGGAATTCAAGGCCGAGGGCTGGTCGCTCTGCACAATGGAAATCGAACCGGCCGGCGAGGCGGTGAAACTCACGGTGACGCACACGATCGAACGCGAGAACTCAGGGTTTGTCGGCGCGGTGTCCGGCGGTTGGCCGCAGATTCTCTCCAATCTCAAATCGCTGCTCGAAACCGGTTCGGTCGTTTTTCCACCGAGGGCGTTTCCGAAGTGAGGCAATCGAACGACTGAAATGAGCAGACAAAGTGCGGTCCACATCAAGCGCGCGTACGAGCCGCCGAAGTCGTCCGACGGAACGCGCGTGCTGGTGGACCGCATCTGGCCGCGGGGGCTGGGCAGGGAGCGCGCCGCGGTCGATGTGTGGCTCAAGGAGATCGCGCCGACAAACGAACTGCGCAAATGGTTCGGCCACGATCCGGCACGCTGGAATGATTTCCAGACGCGCTACCGCGCGGAGCTCAAGAGAAGCGATGGGGCGGTCAACGAACTCCGCGCGCTGATTCGAAAAGGTCCGGTCACGCTCCTCTACGGAGCCCGCGACGAAGCGCACAACAACGCGGTGGCGCTCGCGGCGTATTTGAAATCAAAACGCCCACCCTGAACTCTTGTTGTCATTCCCGCGCAAGCGGTAACCCAGCGCGCTGCGGGCGAGAAATAGGGCTGTGTTGACCAAATTCTTCCGACTTCACTACAGTCCTCCAGCATCAAGCATCTGGGTTCCCGCTTGCGCGGGAATGACAATTTGTTTTTTGGTTGATTCCCTTAATCCGAAATCGCGGCGGTGTAGGTGGGGAGCGGGCGCGGTTTCGGGCGCGGCATTGAGAATCCGCCGCCGACCAGCGCACCGAGAACGGGAACTCGCAGCAGAAGCGCGGTGACGGCCCAGCTCGCCGCGGTTGCGCAGACAAACACGGGAAGTGCTTTCGCGATGGCGGGGAGGGCGATCACGAGCACCGCATACTGCATCCAGACCACGATCGGATAATGCAGCCAGTACATGCCGAAGGCGCAGGCGCGCAGGCTGTCGAGCGCGCGGGCGCGCGTGCCGGCAAAGCGCGTAGCAAGCCCGAGCGCTGCACAACAACTGGCGAAGCAGGCCGGCACCAGCGCCACGGCATCGGCAAATTGCCAGAACAGGGATGGCGAAGGCGTCGTGAAAGTCTTTGCCGACACGGCAAGCCAGACTCCAAAGAGCGCAATCGCGGCTACCGCCCAACGCTTCCAGCGGCGTGCCAGCATCGGCAGGACGCGGTCATAGCCGCGCGCGCCGATGACGACGCCGGCGAAGAAATAGAACGCTTCGAGCCCGATGCAGTTGATCTGAAACGAAAACGGCCCGGACTGGAACCAGCGCATGGGTCCAAATGCAGTTCCCAAAGGAACATAGGCAAGTAACGACAGCACAAGAAATGTCGCGAAGAAGCGTTTCGGCGTGCGCGCCGCCAGGTCGGAAAGCATTGCGACCCACTGTTTCGGAAGCAGCGTGAAACCGGCGGCCGCGAGGACATCGAAGACGAGGAGAACCCACAGAAACCACATCGGTCCCGCTGGCCAGAACGGCAGCCTGATCAGATGCTGCCAGTAACCGGCGAGGCCCGGATGCAGAGCCATCCGCGCATAGGCCGGATAGACCGCGATTGGCAGAAGAATCCCCACGCCGACGAGGAATGGCGGGACGAGCCGCGATGCGCGGCGGCGGACAAATCCGGCCGCGCCGTTACGCTCAAGGCTCTGCCAGACGAAGAATCCCGAGACGAGAAAAAACAGCGGCATGAGAAACACATCGGCCCAGGCGCAGAACACGTCGAAGCCTATGAAACGATGGGGATCGAGAACCGGGAAGGTGCGCCAGTTGTAGGGCGGCCGGTCGAAGGCAATTGGCGCGTGCGGCGCGGACGCCGCATAACCAAGGACGGAATGCACCGCGATCACAAAGAGCACGACGACCGCGCGCAGATTGTTGATTGCGCCGTCGGTGCGCGGTGCGGCCAAAGGCTTGCGATTTCCCCCGTAGCTCAACGCCGTCGTCCGATCGGCACCGGAGCGAGAATGTGTTCGGGCGCAATTGCGCGCCGGAGCTCGCCCGCCTTTCGCGCCGCGACTCTTCTCGGTGGTCCCATCAGCACCGGCTGGAACAGCACCGCGGCCATCATCGTGCAAAGAAGCGCAAGCGCCATCAGCTGCCCCATGCTTGAAGTACCGGGGTTGCTCGACATCCACAGCGTGCCGAAGGCGGTCGCGGTTGTCAGTCCGCTGAACAGCACGGCACGCGTCAGCGTGGATTGCACGAGCGCCGTGCCGCCGCGCCGCCACGCCATGATGTAATAAATTTTGAAAGCGACGCCGACGCCGAGCAGAAGCGGGAAAGCGATGATGTTGGTGAAGTTGAGCGGCACGTCAAATACGACGCAGAGCTCGAGCGTGAGAAGCGCTGCCAGCAGGAGCGGAACGAGCGTGAGCACCACGTCGCGGACACGGCGAAGCGCGATCCACAGGAGGAGCGCGATGGCGGCGATGGCGAAGAGTCCTGCTTCCACAAACGCGCGCACGATGGTGCGGCCCGCCTCGTAAAGAAGCACCGCAGGCCCGGTCGCGGAGGAATTCTGCCCGAGTACGGATTCAACAAACGCGGCGAGCGACTGCGTGCTCTCGGGGTCGCCCTTGGGCAGAACCTCGATGCGGGCGTGCCCGTCCGGAGCGAGCCAGTCGCGCTTGAGATAGGACGGAATGCTGGCGATGCCGATGGGCTTTACTCTTAAGGCTTCGCCGAGATCGGCCAAAGAGGTTTCGAGTGGCGGCACCAATGCCGCGCTCACGCGCTGCCGCGCGGCGGGGTTCGCCTGCGCGAGCCTTGTCAGGAGCTGCGACAGGCGTGCTGCGGCACGACCGCCTGCGCCGCCCTGGCTGGAAAGCTGCGCGAGCTGCTGCGCCGTCGATCTGAGGGCTGCGACGATTTCCGCGTCGCTCGGTGCGGGCCGCGTGAGCGGCGGTGCGAGCGCGGGTCCGAGTGCCGTCGCCATGGTGTGGATGGTGGCAAGTTTCGCCGGCTGGTCGGCGGGAACAAAGTCCGCGAGCGTATGCACGCTTGCGACCTGCGGAAGAGCTTTTAATTGTCGTGCGTCGGTTTTCGCGGTGGCGAGATTGGGCGCAACGACATCAACCGCATTAGCTCCGGTCGCGGGATTCCTTTTCAGTTCGAGGAAGGTGGCCACTGCCGGCGATTTCGGATTCTGCAGGTGCAGGGCGTTGAAATCAAACCGCAGGAACATCAGGAGCGGCGACGCGAGGCACACGACCGCGAGCGTCACCCAGAGCACCGGATAGCGATACTCGCGCAGGAAGCGGTCTACGGGTGCCAGCACCGCAAACGCCATCTCCTTCGGCTCTGGGGGCGGGGCGAGCACGCGCAGGAGTGCAGGGAGCACGGTGATGCTCGTGAAAAACGCGATGATCATGCCGGGCCCGGCGATCTCGCCCAATTCCGACAGCCCGCGATAATTGGTGGGCAGAAATGCGGAGAAGCCGATGGCGGTGGCAGCGGCGGCGAGCGCGAGCGACCAGCCTGCCTTCAGTGCGGCGCCGGAAAGGGCGGAATTGAGCCTGCCGGTTTCAAAGCGCTCCGCGCGGTAGCGCACACTGAACTGGATTCCGAAATCAACGGCCAAGCCGACGAAGAGAACGAAGAACGCGACGGAGATCAGATTGAGCGAACCGACAATTGCAAGTCCGAGCGCGGCGGTGAATGCCATTCCGCAGGCGACATTGAGCGCCACGGCGAGAATGATCTTCCAGGAGCGCAGTGCGAGCCACAAGATTACAAGCACTGCGAGAATGGAGACGGCGGCATTCAGCACCGCGTTCTCCTTCAGAGTCGCAAACTGTGCGTCATTCATGGGCACCAGCCCGGTCAGCCGCACGCTGGCCTGATCCCGGGTGGCGAGCCCGAGACGATTCACTGTACTTTCGATCGCTTCCGTCGCCGGGCGGCCGGGCTGAAGAGCGCGGTAATCCATCACCGGTGCCACTTCGATGAAGCGCACGAGGCTGGCGCGCGCGCCTTGCGGGTTCGCGAGCGCCTGCCACGAAAAATGCGCGGCCCGGTTGTGAAGAGCGTCATCTACCGTGTCCGCGCCGGCATTGAGCGGGCGCTCCAGCGAGCCGAGCGAAACCGCGTGTTTCTCCACGCCGGTCAGACCGGCGGAGAGCGCGTTCAGGATCCCGCGCAGGCTGGGGTCGAAGGAAAGAATTTGCAGCAATGGCCGGGCCGCGCCCATTTGCGCGGCCATGCGCGATAATTTCTCCCTTGGAACAAACAGCAATCCGTTCCGCGTGATGAAACGGCCGCCCTGCGGCTCCACAACCGCACGAATATGGGTGCGATCCCTTGCAAGCGCCGAGACGAGTCTCGTGCTCGCCTGTTCCGTCAGCTCCGGCGTCGGCGCGCTGACAACGATGAGGATGTCATATTGCGGAAAGGTGTCGACGAATTTCGTCGCACGCTCGGCCCAGGGCAGATGGGGGGGAAACAGCTGGCGAACATCGGTCGCAATCGCGAAATGCCGCGCCGCGAAAATCGTGCAAAAGACTGCGAGAATTGCCCCCGCCGAAAGTACGACCCAGGCAAATCGCGACGAAGTTTCGACAAGGCGGACAACGATCGATCGCAGCATGGTTGGTCGGTAAGCCAACCCGCTGCCAAGGCTCCGGGTTCCGCGCTGCTTTTCATTTGACAGTCTGCCGGTGCGGCGGTGCCACGCCAGGGCCTCGCGGCGTGAAATTTGCGAAGGGCAAGGAAAAGTAAATGCGGGAAGACGAGGATAGGATAATGTTTCCGGCCCGGAGGTGCTTGCATGCTGACAATTCGCACCGCGATCGGGGCGCTCGCCGCCTCGGCCGCTCTCGTTACGCTACCGGCTCTGGCCGGACCGGATTCAACCACGGTCAAATTCCTCGTCACGCGCAACGGCTCGGCGATCGGCACGAACCAGATCCGCGTCGGCCATGATGGAGACGGCACCACCGTCGAGATGGTGACGCATGTGAAAGTCGGCTTCGCGTTTGTGACGTTCTATAAATTTGACCAGACCGAGACCGAGCACTGGTCGGACGGCCGGCTGCTCGCGCTGAATTCCATCACCGACGACAACGGCACCGTTCGCCGCGCGAACGCGACGGCGCGCGACGGCATGCTTGTTGTCGAGTGCGACGGCAAGACGAACCGCACGCCGGCCACGACCATTCCATTCAATCTCTGGAATTCGGAGCTCGTGGCGCGCAACGTCGCGCTGGACACGCGCAATGGCGGCCTTGAACAGCTGAAGGTCACCGACCGCGGCGAGGAGAACGTGGTCGTGCAGGGGCAGACGCGGCGCGCCCATCGCTACGAAATCGTGACGAGCTTCCCCGAAGACGTCTGGTACGATGACTCCGGCGAGCTGGTTCAGGTCGAAATGAAGGCGATGGACGGATCGACGATCCGCTATCAGTTGGCGTAACGCACCGCTGCCGCAATCGCCTCGCCGATGAAGGCGCCGACCCGCGCGATGGCGCGGCCCGCTTCGGGCATGATCGGCGCAAAGGCGTGCCACACATGCGGCATGCGCGGCCACACTTCCAGCGTAACGGCACAGCCGGCTTCGCGCATGCGCTCCGCCATGCGCACCGAATCGTCGCGCAGGATTTCATCGCTGCCGACCTGAAGCAGAGTCGGCGGAAGGCCATGCATGTCGCCGTAAAGCGGTGATGCGTAGGGATTGCGGCAATCAGCGCCGCCCAGATATTGCGCGGCGAAGGGCTTGAGACAATCCGAGCGCAGCATCGGGTCGGCCCTGTCGTTGCGGACGGATTTGCCTGTGATGGCGAGGTCCGTCCACGGCGAGAGCGCGACGACCGCCGCCGGCAGCGGGATGCTTTCGTCGCGCAGCCGAAGCGCGAGGCCGAGCGCGAGGCCGCCGCCTGCCGAGTCGCCCAGGATGGCGCAACGCCGCGGGTCGGCCCCCTCCTCAAGAAGGGCGCGCCAAGCCTCGACTGCGTCGTCGAGCGCCGCGGGGAATGGGTTTTCGGGCGCAAGCCTGTAATCGATCGCGGCGATCTCGGCGCGGCAGGTGCCCGCAAACCGCCACAGAATGTGCTGATAGAGCGCGGGCGAGCCCGTCATGTAACCGCCGCCATGCAGGAACAGGACGTGGCGACCGGGCATCGATTCCGGGCGGGCCACCCGAATGGCCGGGATGGAGCCCAGCGCCACGTCGCGGGTTTCGGTCCCACGCGGCGGCCGGCTGATCCAACCCTCGTATGCGCCAAGCTTTTTCCGGCGCTCGGTGATGCTGATGCCGGGATGGAGCCCGGGTTTCAAAAACAGGCGGATTCCAAGCCTCAGCAGTTCGGCACGTATACTCATGGAGAATCGATGTCCCGGCCCTTGACGGCACGCCTTTAATGGAGTGCCTCACCGTTTGCCAGCATGAACTGCGATCATTGCCACAGGTTTAAGCGGACGCTTTGGCCGCGGCAGCAGGCAGGAACCTTCTTTTCTTAATCCGCATTCATTGTTTACGCTGGGTGACCGTACGGACGGGGAAGGCTCGCATGCTCAAACAACTTTTTGCGTCGATTATCAAGAGTGGGACACTTGTTCTGATCACGGCCGATGGCCGGCGCACGAAATTCGGGTCTGGTGCGCCCGAGATCGGCATGCGCCTGCACGACCGCAAGGCGTTCTTTCAGCTCGCGATGAACCCCGAACTCAAACTCGGCGAACTTTATATGGAAGGGCGGCTGAGCGTCGAGGGCAGCGATATCGCCGATCTGCTCGATCTTTTGATGCATAATCTCTCTCTGACGCGTCCGGCGGGCGTCCTGACCATCGTCCGCCGCTGGCGCCTCATGACGCGGTGGCTCGCCCAGCACAATCATTCGAAACGGGCGCGCCGCAATGTCGCTCACCACTACGATCTCTCGGGCAAGCTCTACGACATCTTTCTCGACCGCGACCGCCAATATTCCTGCGCGTATTTCTCCGCGCCCGGCGAGACGCTTGAAGAGGCGCAGATCGGCAAGAAGCGTCACATCGCCGCCAAGCTCTATCTGAACCGCCCGGATCTGAAGGTCCTCGACATCGGTTCTGGCTGGGGTGGGCTGGCGCTCGACCTGGCACGCGACTGTGGCGCGAAGGTTTTGGGCGTGACGCTTTCGGACGAACAGATCGCGGTTTCCCGCCGGCGCGCCCAGAGCGCCAATCTCGCCGAGCGCTGCCGCTTCGAAATGGTCGATTATCGAGCGCTCAGCGGCACCTTCGACCGCATCGTTTCGGTCGGAATGTTCGAACACGTGGGCGTGCCATACTATTCGGCGTTTTTCGGCAAGATGCGTGCGCTCTTGAAGGATGATGGCGTCGCGCTCCTCCATACCATCGGACGCAGCGACGGGCCGGGCGTCACCAATCCCTGGACCGCGAAATACATTTTCCCCGGCGGTTACACCCCGGCACTGAGCGAAGTCCTGCCCGTCATCGAGCGGCAGGGATTGATCGTCACCGACGTCGAAGTGCTGCGCCTCCATTATGCCGAAACGCTGAAAGAGTGGCGCCGCCGCTTCAAGACGCAATGGAGCGCGGTCGCCGAACTCTATGACGAGCGCTTCTGCCGGATGTGGGAATTCTATCTCGCGGGCGCCGAGATGGCATTCCGCCGCGACGGGCTCGTGGTGTTCCAGATCCAGATCGCCAAACGGGTCGACGCGCTGCCGTTGACCCGCGATTATATGTTCGAGGCCGAGCGCACCATGCGCTTTGCCGGCACCGAAGCCATGCCGCGCCCGGTGCGCGCCGCCTAGCGATCCCGGTTGAACCATAGTCGCATAATTCTCTCACCATGGCCGGCCCCCGAGCCGGCCACCCAGCCGGCGAGCGTTTGCGAGCCGAATTGACTCATCTCCACCGCGCTGCGTCGAGTCATTTGCCGCGCCGACGCGCGGCAGCTGGGTGGCCGGGTCAAAGCCCGGCCATGGTGATTGAGTGATTCAATAAAACCAAAACCGCTCCAAGTCCCGCTTCCCGAAATAACCCTGTGGGCAAGCGTGGCAGTGCCTTGCGGCCGTCGCCACGGCCCGGTTGATTCGCGTTGCAGCAATCTTCGATGCCAGGCGCAGATGGAGCAGGAGGTCTATCGGCACGTCCCCTACGACATCGAGATCGAGCAGGCTCTGCTCGGCGCGATGTTCGTGGACAATCAGGCGATCGAGCGCGTTTCCGCGCTGCTGCGTGCCGAGCATTTCTACGATCCGCTGCACCAGCGTCTCTACGAGGCGATGATCGCCGGTTTCGAACGCGGCGGCATGGTGATCACGCCGCTCACGCTGCACGCGCAGATGAAAGCAGATCCGGGACTGATCGAAGTCGGCGGCCTCTCCTATCTCGCCAATCTCGCAGCCGCCGCGCCGGCGCTTCCCAATGTGCGCGATTACGCGCGCATCCTGCACGATCTGTGGTTACGGCGCGGCCTGATCCGCATCGGCGAGGACATCGTCAACAGCGCCTACGAAGCGCCGCACGAAAAACCGCCGCAGGCGCAGATCGAAGAAGCCGAAAAGGCACTGTACGGGATTTCGGAAAGCTCGCGCTACGGAGATGGGCCGATCGACTTTGCCGAGAGTCTGCGCCGAACCGTGGAAAGCGCGGAGCGCGCCCAGGCCCGCGGCGGCCGTATTTCGGGAATTGCCACCGGCTTTGCCGATCTGGACTCCCTGCTGGGCGGTCTGCAGCCGTCGGACCTGATCATCGTCGCCGGCCGGCCCGGCATGGGAAAAACCTCGCTCGCCACCAACATGGCGTTCAATGCCGCTCGCTATTACGTGCAGGACGTGGCGGACGGCGCCGCGGTGTCCAAGGGCGCACCGGTACTCTTCTTCTCGCTCGAAATGGCAGCGCAGCAGCTCTCGGCCCGTATCCTCTCCGAACAGACCGAAATCGAGATGTGGAAAATCCGCAACGGGAAATTCTCGGAGAGCGAGTGGGAAACCTTTGTTCTCAAGATGCAGCAGCTGAGCAACCTGCCGCTCTACATCGACGATACCGGAGGAATCTCCATCGCGCAGATCGCCGCGCGCGCGCGGCGCATGAAACGGGAAAAAAACATCGGCGCTGTCATCATCGACCACATCCAGCTGGTGGCTCCCGCGCGCCGGTTCGAGAACCGGGTTCAGGAAATCACCGACATCAGCAAGGGATTGAAGGTGCTCGCCAAGGAACTCGACGTGCCTGTGATCGCGCTGTCGCAGCTGTCGCGCGGCGTCGACAGCCGCGACGACAAGCGGCCGGTGCTTTCGGACCTGCGCGAATCGGGCTCCATCGAACAGGACGCGGACGTGGTGATGTTCGTCTACCGCGAAGCTTATTATCTCAAGACCCGCAAGCCGGATGAGAGCGATCCGGAATTCACCAAATGGAGCGAGAAGATGGAGCGGGTGAACCACCTGGCCGATCTGCTCGTCGAAAAGCACCGCCACGGCGCCACGACCAAGATCGAACTCTTCTTCGACGACCGGTTTACGCGATTCAAGGACTTGGCGGAGCGGGCAGTATGATCTCGGCAGGGCGCGAAAAATTGTTGTCCAGTTACAGTTACGCTGCGGCGGGTTGACTCCGCCCCGGGCGGGGGGATGTGGTGGGGTCAGTTCGCTGGTGGGAGTATATCATGCGGCACATTCGCGAAACTTCCGGCAATGTATTCTTTACCGCCGCATTGGCGTTGGGCGTTCTTGCGCCGCTCAGCACCGCCCACGCCAGCAAAGAGCATGTCCTCTACCGCTTCAGCGGCAGCGACGGCGGCTACCCCGAAGGCGGTGTGCTGGCGACGGACGGCGTCGGCAATTTCTACGGCACCACCTCCGGCGGCGGCGCTTCTGGCGACGGCGCCATTTTCAAGCTGGGCTCCGACGGCAGCGAAACCGTTCTCTATTCCTTCACCGGCGGCAGCGACGGCAGCATTCCCATCGGCGGCGTGGTTCGCGACAAAGCCGGAAATCTTTACGGCACCGCCCTTCACGGCGGCGCGAACAACAACCTTTGCGTGGAGAGCACCTGTGGAACGGTCTACAGAGTCGCGCCCGATGGAACGTTCACCGTCCTTTACACCTTCACCGGCGGTACCGACGGCGGCAACCCGTTTGCTGGTCTGATCCTCGACAGCAAGGGAAATCTCTACGGGACGACGGAACAGGGCGGCAGCGAAACCCAAAACTGCGGACCTTACGGTTGTGGCACCGTGTTCGAGGTCAGCCGCAAAGGCAAGGAGACGGTGCTCTACAGCTTCCACGGCTATCAAGTGAACGACGGTTATAATCCCTTGGGCGGCCTGACCAGGGATGATTCCGGCAATCTGTACGGCACCACCTTCCAGGGCGGAGCCAAGTCCTGCAACTGCGGCACGGTGTTCGAAGTTTCACCCGAGGGAAATGAAACCGTGCTGCACAGCTTCAACGGCGGTGACGGGAACGGTCCGACACTTGAGAATCCGGTTCTAGATAAGCACGGCAATCTCTACGGCACCACCGATTCCGAAGGTCCGGGCGGTTTCGGTACCGCCTTCCGACTCTCCTCAAAGGGCAAGCTGACAATTCTGCATGGATTTGCCGGCGGTGATGATGGAGGTTATGTCTATGGCGGCCTGACGCTGGACAAAGAAGGCAATTTCTACGGTACGGCCGCCGGCTACGGCGCGAACGGGTACGGGACGGTTTACAAAATCGCGTCGGACGATACCTTCACCGTGCTTCATGCCTTTGCCGGCGGCAATGACGGCGCCTCTCCCTATATGAGCCTGCTCTCCAGGAAGGGCAGCCTCTATGGAGGCACGTATTCCGGTGGCGGCAGCGCCAACTGCACGAACGGCTGCGGCACCGTTTTCAAGGTCAGGCGATAAACGAACCGACGCATCGTGCCGTCGGTCCCGAACTCGTCTTCGACGACCACTTAACGCGATTCTAAGGATCTGGCGGAGCGGCAGGGCGGCTGATCGCACGCGCGCGGATTACGACCGCAGCGGAACAGCTTGCCGGACATTGTATATTACAGTGATATACGAGAATGCTGGATCCGGCGGCTGTCCTCGGCTTCGAGTGGGACGATGGCAACGCCCGAAAAAGTGCCGAAAAGCACGGTGTGAGCCAGATCGAATCGGAGCAATTATTCTTCAACGAGCCGCTTATCGCGCGGGACGAGAAGCACAGTTCGGCAGAACAGAGATTTCTCGGATTGGGATGGACCGATGCGGGTCGCCTGCTGCACGTTACCTGGACCGCCAAAAGAGGAGGGACTCTCATTCGTGTCATTTCCGCGCGACCGATGAGCAGAAAGAAGAGGGCGTGGTATGCCCAAAGCTAAGATCAACTTCAAAAGCGAAGCGGCAGAGCGCCGGTATTGGGAAACGCATGACTCCGCGGAGCATATCGACTGGAGCAAAGCGGAGCGCGTCCGGTTTCCGAATCTGAAACCCTCGACAACGGCCATCTCGCTCCGCCTGCCGACAGGTCTTCTTGAACGGATCAAGGTGGCTGCGAATACGCGGGATGTGCCCTATCAGTCGCTCATCAAGACGTGGCTTTCCGAAAAGATCGGGCAATAGTCACGGCCGCGACCACCCCGGTGGCCGCTTTATTTTGGTGTAGGTCGCGCAGCATTTGCTGTAATCACGCCTTCGCCCGATCGGGAATTCGAGTTTGAACGAATCCACGAAAGCGCCGGCCTGTCTGACAATCCGTCTCGACGCGATCGTCGAGAATTACCGGCTTTGCCAACGCCTCGCCGGGACCGAAGCGGCGGGCGTGGTGAAGGCGGACGCCTATGGGCTCGGCATGGAACGGGTGGCGCGGGCGCTGGCGTCCGCCGGTTGCGAGACGTTTTTCGTCGCGCGGCTGGAGGAAGGAATCCGGCTCCGGGCGCTCCTTTCGCAGGCACGCATTTTTGTTCTTGATGGCGTTTCGCAGGAATCCGCCCCCGCGCTGATCGGCCATCGGCTGATTCCGGTTCTCAATTCTCTCGACGAGATTGCCGAGTGGTCGAAAGCCGCCGGCGCGCAGCGCAGCGCGCTCGAGGCCGCGATCCATGTGGATACGGGCATGAACCGTCTGGGGCTGCCGTGCGCCGAACTGTCGGTGCTCGCGAGCGACGCCGGGCTGCGGCTCGCGGGCCTCGACCTCGTGCTTGTCGTGAGTCATCTCGCCTGTTCCGACGATCCGGCATCCGCCATGAACGAGATCCAGCTCGCGCGGTTTCGCGCGGCGCTTGCGGTGCTGCCGCCCGCACCCGCAAGTCTCTCGGCGTCGGGCGGCGTACTACTCGGAAAAGACTATGCCTTCGATCTGGTGCGCCCCGGCATCGCACTCTATGGCGGAAATCCGCGCCGCAATCCGCCCAATCCGTTCAAAACGGTGGCGCAGCTCGCGGGCCGCATCCTCCAGCTCCGTCGCGTTGACAAGGGGGAGGGCGTTGGCTACGGAGCCACGTTTCACACGGCGCGTCTGACCACGCTGGCGACCGTCGGCCTGGGATACGCAGACGGTCTCATGCGCGCGATCGCAAACAGGGGGGCAGGCGCTGTCGGCGGCGTGCGCGTTCCCATCGTCGGGCGCGTGTCGATGGATCTCATCACGCTCGATGTAACAGACACTCTATCAGTGGCCGTCGGCAGCGAGGTGGAATTCCTCGGCGACACGATTTCGCTCGAGGAACTGGCCGAAGCGGCCGGCACCGCCAATTACGAGATTCTGACCGGGCTCGGCGGCCGCTTTCCGCGGATTTACATAGGCGCGCCGTGAACATTCTGGCCGGTATCGGACGCGCCTTCATCGGCTTTCTCGCCCAGACGGGCCGGCTCGTGGTCTTCACGATTTCCGCGCTCGCGGCCTGTGTGCGTCCGCCGATCTACTGGTACCTGATCGGCCAGCAGATGCTGCGAATCGGTTATTTCTCGCTGCCCGTCGTAGGCCTCACCGCGTTCTTCACCGGAGGCGCGCTCGCGCTTCAGATCTATGTCGGCGGCAACCGCTTTGGCGCCGAGGCGGTGGTGCCCAATATCGTGGTGCTCGGCATCACGCGCGAGTTGGGACCGGTGATCGCAGGCCTGATGGTCGCGGGCCGCGTCGCGGCCGCCATCGCAGCGGAAATCGGTACCATGCGGGTGACCGAACAGATCGACGCGCTGACCACCCTCTCGACCAATCCGATGCGCTATCTCGTCGTTCCGAGGCTCGTCGCAGCCGTCATCACCATGCCGATCCTCGTGCTCGTCGCCGACGCAATCGGCGTATTCGGCGGCTATGTGATCTCGACCCAGAGCCTCGGCTTCAACGGCGCCATCTACATCAAGAACACCATGGATTTCATGACCACGTCCGACGTGGACAGCGGCGTCATCAAGGTGGCGGTGTTCGGCTTCATCATCGCAATCATGGGCTGTTACAACGGATTTTATTCGAAGGGCGGCGCGCAGGGCGTGGGCGCGGCGACCACCAACGCCGTCGTCACCTCGTCGATTCTCATCCTCGCCGCCAACTACTTTCTCACCTCCATCCTGTTTCGGTGACGGCGATGGCGGACGAAACACCCAGGATCGAGCTGCGCGGCGTCAAGAAGCGCTTCGGCAGGAAGATCGTGCTCGACGGCATCGATCTTTCGATTGCGCCGGGCGAATCGCTGGTGGTGATCGGCGGATCGGGGACCGGCAAATCCGTGATGATCAAATGCGTGCTGGGAATCCTGCGCCCCGAAGCCGGCCAGGTGTTCGTGGATGGCCAGGAGGTCACGCATCTTTCGGGGCGCCGCCGCGATGTGGTGCTGCGGAAGTTCGGCATGCTGTTCCAGGGCGCGGCGCTCTTCGACAGCCTGCCCGTGTGGGAGAACGTCGCCTTCGGCCTGATTCAGGGACACGGCGTGCCGCGCGCCCGCGCCAAGGACATCGCGATCGAGAAGCTCGCGAAAGTGGGGCTGGGGCCGGAAGTGGCCGAGCTTTCGCCGGCCGAACTCTCCGGCGGCATGCAGAAGCGCGTGGGTCTCGCGCGCGCCATCGCCGCCGAGCCCGACATCATCTTCTTCGACGAGCCCACGACCGGTCTCGATCCCATCATGGCCGATGTGATCAACGACCTGATCGTCTCGACGGTGAAAGATCTCGGCGTCACCACGCTGTCGATCACCCATGACATCGCAAGCGCGCGCAAAATCTCCAACCGCATCGCCATGCTCTATAAGGGCAAAATTCTGTGGCAGGGGCCGACCGCGGAGATGGACAAAAGCGACAATCCCTTCGTCGACCAGTTCATCCACGGTCACGCCGAAGGCCCGATCAAGATGGAAATCCGCGGGTGATGGTGGGCGCGGGATATGAAACGCGTTTTCCTCCCCCATCGTGGGGGAGGTGCCGAGCGCAGCGAGGCGGCGGGGGACGGGGCGCGCGCGTCGCGCGCGGACTCCCCCCTCCGGTTTGCTCCGCTTCGCTCCGCAAACCACCTCCCCCACGATGGGGGAGGAAACTTTGGCGACCGGCCGATTGATGGCGCGCGCGTCGGCGAGTTTCGTTTGCCAGTCCTGCGGGGCGGTGGCGGCCAAGTGGTCGGGACGCTGCGAAGCCTGCGGGATGTGGAATACGATCGTGGAGGAGAAGGCGTCGACGCCGCTCGGCGCGGCGGGGCGCAAACCATCGCGCGGGCGTGTTGTTGCGCTCGAAGATCTAAGGACGGAAGAAGATGCGCCGCCTCGGCGCGCCACCGGCATCGCGGAGTTTGATCGCGTCTGTGGCGGCGGGCTGGTGCCCGGTTCCGCGTTGCTCGTCGGCGGCGATCCGGGCGTTGGCAAATCGACGCTGATGCTTCAGGCGCTTGCTTCTTTCGCGAAGCAGGGCGGCCGCGCCGTATACATCTCGGGCGAAGAAGCGATGGGGCAGGTGCGGCTACGCGCGGCGCGCATGGGGCTCGCCGAAGCGCCGGTCGCGCTCGCGTCCGCAACCTGCGTCGAGGATATTCTCGCAACGCTCGAAGCGGCTCCGCCGCCCGGCATCGTCGTCATCGATTCGATCCAGACCATCTGGACCTCCACGCTTGATGCCGCGCCCGGAACTATCGCCCAGGTGCGTACCGCCTCCTTCGATCTCGTGCGCTACGCCAAGGCGAGCGGCGCCGCGATCCTGCTCGTCGGCCACGTCACCAAGGACGGCCAGATCGCCGGCCCCCGCGCGGTCGAGCATCTCGTCGATGCGGTGCTCTATTTCGAGGGCGAGCGCGGCCATCACTTCCGGGTGCTGCGCGCCGTGAAGAACCGGTTCGGCGCCACCGACGAGATCGGCGTTTTCGAGATGACGGGCAGCGGCCTCGCCGAAGTGGCCAATCCGTCGGCGCTGTTTCTCGGCGATCGCAACAGCAGCGCGCCGGGCGCCGCGGTGTTCGCCGGGCTCGAGGGCACCCGTCCGCTGCTCGTCGAAGTGCAGGCGCTGGTCGCGCAGACGAGCTACGGCACGCCGCGCCGCGCGGTGGTGGGCTGGGGCAGCGGCCGGCTTGCGATGATCCTGGCGGTGCTCGATTCCCGTGCGGGTCTTGGGGCAAGCGGTCACGATGTCTATCTCAACGTCGCCGGAGGGCTCGAGATCGGTGAACCGGCGGCCGATCTGGCCGCGGCGGCGGCTTTGGTTTCGTCCCTGAGCGGGACGCCCCTGCCCAAGGGCAGCGTGTTCTTCGGCGAGATCAGCCTTTCGGGCGAAATCCGCGCCGCCCCGCAGCCGGAACTGCGGTTGAAAGAAGCGGCGAAGCTGGGTTTTACCGCGGCCGTGGTGCCGCCGGGGCTGAAGGCGGCGGCAGGCGGGCTTGCCCTCCACGAGGTCCGCGACGTCGCCGCGCTTGCAGAATTCGCCGGGGGCGGAGAAAGACAGGCACGCCGGCTGAAGGCGTGATAGAAGCGAGTCGATGCACGGACCGGACAGCCTCTGGGTCGATGGCGCGGTCGCCGCAGTCGTGATCCTTTCCACGATTTTTGCGGTGCTGCGCGGACTTGTGCGCGAAGTGCTCTCGATCCTCGCCTGGGCCTGCGCTGTGGCGGTAGCGATCTGGCTCGGCCCGAGCGTGGGTCTGATGCTGCGTGGGCATATCTCCACGTCCTTCGTGGCGCCGGTCCTCGCCTATGGCGGGGTTTTCCTGCTTGTTTTCCTGCCTCTCGCGTTTGCGAGCGCACGAATTGTCCATTCCGTGCGCCAGTCGCCGATCGGCACGATCGACCGCTGCATGGGCGTACCCTTCGGCTTCGCGCGCGGGCTTCTCATCGTGGGGCTTGCCTATCTCGCGATAACACTCGTCGTGCCATATGGCGCGCAGCCGACCTGGATGACTCATGCACGGCTGATGCCGATCGTGCGGGGTTCGAGCGAGATGATTTCCGCGCTGCTTCCCGATTTCGGCCATGCTTTCGCGGACATGCGAGACGTGCCCACTGCTCACGTCGGTGATGCCGTGCGGAAAACCGATTCCGTTGCCGATCGCCGCGCGCTCGATCATCTCATTGCGAAGACGAACGCGGCCGGAGGCGGCCGGCCATGAGCACGGCGTTCGACGACAAATTTCACGAGGAATGTGCGGTGTTCGGCGTGTTCGGCCACACCGATGCGGGCGCGCTCACGGTCCTCGGCCTGCACGCGCTGCAGCACCGCGGCCAGGAGGCGGCGGGAATCGTCACCTATGACGGCACGCAGTTCATCGCCGAGCGCCATCCCGGTCTGGTCGGCGACGTGTTCGGCAAGACCGGCAATCACGCGCGCAAGCTCAAGGGCACGCAGGCGGTCGGCCACACGCGCTATTCGACCACGGGCGGCTCGGTCGCGCGCAACATCCAGCCCATGTTCGCCGATCTCGCGGGCGGCGGCATCGCCATCGCGCACAACGGCAATCTCACCAATGCGCGCGAACTGCGCTCGGAGCTCGTTCGCGACGGCGCGATCTTCCAGTCCACCTCCGACACCGAAACCATCATCCATCTGATGGCGCGCAGCCTTTATCGGCCGGTGGTGGATCGCCTCGTCGATGCGCTCCGCCAGGTGCAGGGTGCCTATTCGCTGGTCGCGCTCACCTCGCACAAGCTGATCGGCGCGCGCGATCCGTTCGGCGTGCGCCCGCTCGTGTTGGGCGAACTCGACGGCGCGCCGATCCTGGCGTCGGAAACCTGCGGGCTCGACATCATCGGCGCCGATTTCGTGCGCGACGTCGAACCCGGCGAAGTGATCGTCGCGACGAAAGAGGGACTTCAGTCCTATCATCCCTTTGCGCAGGAGCCGCATCGCTTCTGCATCTTCGAATATGTCTATTTCGCCCGCCCCGATTCCATGGTGGAAGGCCGGAACGTCTATGAAGTGCGCAAGCGCATCGGCGAGGAACTGGCGCGCGAGGCGCCCGTCTCCGCCGACATGGTTATTCCGGTGCCCGACTCCGGCGTGCCCGCGGCACTCGGCTACGCGGCACAATCCGGCATCCCCTTCGAGCTCGGCATCATCCGCAACCATTATGTCGGACGAACTTTCATCGAGCCGTCGGAGCGCATCCGGCATCTGGGCGTGCGCCTCAAGCACAATCCGAACGGCGCCATGCTCAGCGGCAGGCGCGTGGTGCTGGTCGACGATTCCATCGTGCGCGGCACCACGTCGAAGAAGATCGTGCAGATGGTGCGCGATGCGGGCGCGGCCGAAGTGCATTTCCGGATCGCGAGCCCGCCGACCACGAATTCCTGCTTCTACGGCGTCGATACGCCGAACCGCGAGGAACTGCTCGCCCATGCGATGACCGTCGAGGACATGCGCCGGCACATCCAGGCCGATAGCCTCGCGTTTGTTTCGATAGACGGGCTTTACCGCGCGACGAACGATGCGAACCGCAATGCCAAAGCGCCGCAATTCTGCGATGCCTGCTTCTCCGGCGAATATCCGATCCGCCTGACCGATCTCGAAGGCGGCCGCAACGACGCCCAGCTCTCGCTTCTGGCCGAGGTCGCGTGAGCCGATTGCCGCTTGTTCTGCGCGCCGCCCATTCGAAGAACGAACCGCCAAGACGCCAAGGCAACTGATTGAACCACCGAGAGACTGAGAAAAAAAATTGCGCGCGAAGCGCACAGTTAGCCCCTCTGGGTCCTCCGTGTCTCCGTGGTGAGATTCTCTTGGCGTCTTGGCGCCTTGGCGGTTCTTCTGAAAACCGGCGCACTACGCTTTGAGGTTTGATGGCTACAAGATTATCAGGAAAAAACGCGCTCGTCACCGGCGCTTCGCGCGGCATCGGGCGGGCGGCGGCGAAGATGCTCGCCAGCGAAGGCGCGCATGTCATCCTCGTTGCACGCACCGTGGGCGCGCTCGAAGAACTCGACGACGAAATCCGCGAAGCCGGCGGCTCGGCCACGCTCGTACCGCTCGACGTGAAGGATTTCGCAGCGCTCGACCGGCTCGGCGCCACGATCTATGAACGCTGGGGAAAGCTCGATGCGCTGCTCGGCAATGCCGGCGTGCTCGGCACGCTGACGCCGCTCGCGCAGCTCAATCCGAAAACCTTCGCCGAATGCCTCGACGTGAACGTGACCGCGAACTGGCGGCTGATCCGCTCGATGGACCCGTTGCTCCGGCGTTCCGAAGCGGGCCGCGCGCTGTTCGTCACCTCGGGCGCCGCGCACAATTTTCGCGCCTATTGGGGCGGCTATGCGATGAGCAAGGCCGCGCTCGAGACGATCGTTCTCACCTACGCGGCGGAATGCGACGGCACCAGTGTCGCCGTCAATCTTCTCAATCCCGGTCCCCTGCGCACCCGCATGCGCCAGAAGGCGATGCCCGGCGAAGACCCCGATTCTCTCGACCCGCCGGAGGTCGTCGCGCCGCTGATCCTGGATCTTCTGTCGCCGGACTGCACCAGGAATGGCGAGCTGGTGTCGTTCCGCTGAGCCGTTTGCTGCTTTACGATTCCGCGCGCGACCGGTGGTTTTTCAAACGGCAACGGCATCGGATCATCGCGGCAGAGGCCGAAGGCGAATTCTTCCCGGCTCAATCACGACAAGGTTGCCCGAAAGTCTGTCCGCGTTCGTCGAGACGATTGCCGCCACATGCTCCGCTTCCGCGGCATTCGACAGGCGATCCAGTCCCAGCAGAACGATGCCGGGAACTTCCAGTCGCTGATGAATGACAAGTTCGCCAAAATCGCGATCTTCAGTTATAAGAATGCGGTTTTCGCGAGCGGCAATGGTGAGTACCTCCGTATCCGCCGCTCCGGTCGAGCCGACAGACGTCACGTCGAAGCCGGTATCGCGAAGCCGTTCGGCAACCAAGCGCGATACGTTCTCGTCCGCGAGAAGGCGTATCATTCGGCCGCGAGGACCGTCTCATGCTGCAGGTAATCGGCGGAAAACGCCAGCGCCGCCAGCAGATCCTCCTCGGTCAGCTGCGTGTAAGCATCGAGGATATCGGCGAATGATCGGCCGGCGCCCAGCTTGCGCAGGATCAGCTCAACAGTGATGCGCGTGCCTTTGATACACGGCTTGCCCATCATGACGGCCGGATCGGCGGCGATACGCGGATGTGACATCGGAAACTCACCTTTGTTGGGATGCGCCGATCCGACGATACCGCCTTCCATTGCCGGGACAAAGCCGTTGGGGTTCCTCCAACTGCAGTGTGCCACCGGAGCCCCATCTGCTCTCCGTCGCTGCGGTCGCTCGCTACCGGCTGGGTCAAGCCCGGCCATCGTGAGAAAAAATCTGGCGGACAGATCGCCCCCGTAACAAGCGAGCACGCTGCGGCGAAGGCGCTCGCGGGCGACGGCGCGCACATTATCCTCGTGGCGCGCACCGTGGGCGCGCTCGAAGAACTCGACGACGAATTCCGCGACGCAGGCGGCTCGGCAACGCTGGTCCCTCTAAATGTGAAAGATTTTACCGCGCTCGACCGTCTCGGTGCCACGGTCTTCGAACGCTGGGAAAGTTAGACGCGCTCCTCGGCAACGCCGGAACCCGATGCCGCTGGTATTATCGGAGTTTGTCGCCCGGTTCGCTATTTCCTGAGAGCGATATGCCAATTCACTATTCGCGTTTCGATATGCCCCGCAGCTCGAATATGAAATCGTAATCAACACCAAGGCAGTTTGAAAGTGTCTCCCAATTCGGGCAGCAACTCCAACCGCAGTTTGGTTCTCTCCACATGGCCGGGTCATTTCGGATATTGGCGTTCGTTCCCCAGCCCCATTCTCCGGCCACTTTGAAATCCAGATTGGCAATTACGGAAACCCAATAGTGTCCCGACTTGAGCCTTAGGCCATTGCCGGGCAACTTGATTCGGAAGCTGGGGCTGCCGGAGCCATTGAGGTTTGTAAACGTACCCTTTCCGATAGGGTTGCCTGGCATTCCACCACTGTCAGTGTAGAAGATGACGTTTTCGGAATTGGCGGGGCCGGGCCCGTTGAAATAGATCCCGGACACATCGACATCCCTAATCGTCCAGATTTTTCCTTTCGGAATTATAAAATCATCTGCACCCTGATCGTTGAAACCGGTGGCTGTAGTCGATGTAAAGTTCTGGGAATCGACGCCGATACCAGTGTAGTTGCTGTCTTGACTGTAGAGAATTTTCGAACCCTTCGGGATGATCTCGAATGCTTTGGATTTGCCCACCAATAAGGACGTGGGAAGTCCCGCCGCCGAAGCGCTTCCCGCAATCAGCGCGATGACCGATGTTGCAGCCAGAAGGACATTGCGCGCGTTCATGTGCGAGCTCCCGCTTTGGGCGGATCATATCACGTTCCGGGCCCCGGCGGGGGCGAGTGATGCGAGCGAGAGGTACGCGCGCAGTTGCGCGGTGGTTCCGGGATGATCGAGTGGATGCGAGCGGCGGCGAGCTGGCCGTGGAAATCCGCGACGGTCTGCCACTATCGCGAGACCGGCTGGCCGTCGCTTCTGAAAAAGCTCGCCGACGGGGATGAAGCCGACCGCCCAAGGTCCGAAATGGAAACGGCAATCGCCCGCCTCGACGCGTCGGATTGATGCCGGGACCGCGCGGCTCCAAGCCTGATAATCCCTGATAAATTCGCTGTTATGGGGCGCTTCGCGGGCCGCAGGGCACTCGCGCCCCGGCCTCTCATGGGTTAATCTCGCGCCGTGGGGGTATGGGATACGTCATGACCACGATCATCATTCTTGTCATCATCGCGCTGATCGTCATCTACGCGATCTTCAACTACAACCGGCTCGTCTCGCTCAGCCAGACCTGGAAACAGGCATTCGCCGATATTGACGTGCAGCTCAGGCAGCGGCACGATCTGATCCCCAATCTCGTGGAGACTGTGAAGGGCTACGCCGCGCACGAGAGCGGCGTGTTCCTGCAGGTGACGCAGGCGCGCGCCAATGCGATGCGGGCGACGACGGTGGCCGAGAAGGGCGCGGCGGAGAGCGCGCTGTCGGGCGCGCTCGGTAACCTGTTCGCGGTGGCGGAGAACTATCCCAACCTCAAGGCGAACGAAAATTTCCGCCAGCTGCAGGACGAACTGACCGACATCGAGAACAAGATCGCCGCCGCCCGCCGCTTCCTGAACAACGCCGTCGCCGAATACAACGCCGCGATCCAGAGATTCCCGTCGGTGCTGTTCGCAGGCGCGATGGGCTTTCAGCCGGCCGCCATGTTCGAGCTCACGCCGACCGAGAAGGCGGAAGAACTGGTGCCGCCGAAAGTGTCGTTCGGCAGCTGATGTCTGCGCCCGCGCCGGTCGCCTCGCTCGGACTGACAGGCTGGCGGCAGAGCAACAACGTCAAGTCCGTGGCGCTGCTCGCGGCGTTTCCGGTGCTCCTGCTCGTGCTGCTGGGGGCCGTGTTTTTCTTCTTCGATCTGTGCACCGGAACGGGGCGCGCCTACGGCTTCGGGCCGTGGCAGGCGCTCGGGATCGTTCCGGTACTCGGCACCGGCGGGCCGCTCGATTTCGCGCTATCGGCGATCGTCGCATGGTGGCCGATCGTGATCGGCATCGCGGCCGTGTGGGTCCTGATCGGTTATCTATTCAACGATTCGATCATCCATATGGCGACCGGCGCGCGGCCGGTGAGCCGGCAGGAGCAGCCCGAGCTCTACAATCTGCTCGAAAACCTCTGCATCAGCCGCGGTCTGGCCACGCCCAAGCTTTACATCGTCGATTCCGAAGTGATGAACGCCTATGCAAGCGGGATCGACAACCGCAGCTACGCCATCACCGTCACGCGCGGCCTGCTCGAGGCGCTCGACCGTGACGAGCTCGAAGCGGTGCTGGCGCACGAACTCACGCACATCATCGACCGGGACACCCGGCTTCTCATCATCACCATCGTGTTCGTCGGCATGATCTCGTTCCTCGCGCAGCTCCTCTGGAGCAGCATCCGTTTCGCCGCCTTCACGCGCGGACGCTCGCGGCGCGGCGGCGGCGGTGTCATCATCCTCATGCTGATCGCCGCGGTGGTGATGTTCGTAGGCTATCTGCTCGCTCTGGTGCTGCGATTTGCGCTGTCCAGGCGGCGCGAACTTCTGGCCGATGCGGGCTCGGTGGCGCTGACCAAGAATCCCGACGCGCTGATCGCCGCGCTGCTCAAGATTTCCAAGAATGCCGAACTGCCGCACGTGCCGAGCGAAGTGCGGCAGATGTTCTTCGAGAATCCGCCGTCGGTTTTCGATCTTGGCGGCCTCTTTGCGACCCATCCGCCCATCGCGAAGCGCATCAAGATTCTCGAGCAGCTCGGCGGACGCCCGCCGGTTTCGCCCGAAGCCCCGGCCGCAGCCTCTGTTCCGGCCGAAGCCACCCCTCCTCCCCATCCCGGCCCGTGGGGATGAGAGTGGCCGATGAGCATGGGCTCGCATGTCTGAACGACCGCGCACCAGCTGGTGGCTGCCGCTCGCGATCCTGTTCGGGATCGTCTTCTGGGGATGCCTGCTCTTTTGGTTGCTGGGCTGAAACGCCAGACGCAAGGCGATCTGGTGGCTATGTGTTTGGCCTGTAAGACCCCTCATCTGTCTTGGAGCATTGAGAGATCGCGGCCTCTCTGACCAGAGGAGGAGACGCGTCGCCAGGCTGGGCATTGACTCTGTTACTGCTCCGCGCCGGCTTCCTTGCGACCTGACGGGCAGATCGCGGTCGCGGCCCCGACCCGCACAGCCAATTCCAGTCGTTCCGGCGTTTGGGCTGCCCCACGGTATGGGTGGTGCATAGGGCCCGGCCGCCTGTTACCGAGATGGAGCCTTTGGACTAAGAGCTGCGGCGTGGCATCCTCCTGCGCTATATTGGTTTAATATGTCGAGACTTGTCGCCGCGAAGGTCGAAGGCGTGGAATATTCTCATTGGAGGAGGCATTGGGACAAAATGGCCGGCAGACTTGGTTTCATGCGGATCTCCATCAGTTCACCGGCGAGCATAGTGGCTGTTCTGTGGATCACGCTCTCGTGTGTAGGGTCCGGACTTCCCGTACATGCGGCTGCATCGTTCATTGAAATCCAAATACCCTCCCACAGGACAGTTGTTTCGACCATTAATTCAAGTGGCGCGGTGGCGGGATTTTATGGGGGCTATGATGGGAGAGAGGAGGGATCATTCGTGCGCGCTGCGGACGGTATAATCACGACCTTCGAAGTGCCCGGAGAACTCTATACAGGTGCGATGAGCATGAACAATGGAGGCGCAATTACGGGAAACTACTTTAATCTTGACAACGTCTCGCATGGCTTTCTGCGCACTGCCGATGGGACGCTCACGACTTTTGATGTCTCTGGAGCAGGTACGAAACAGGGCCAAGGTACGACCCCTTCCGGCATTAACGACAAAGGTGTGATTGGGTCGTGTCCCGACGAGTGGTGTAGGAGCTGTGGGTAAGTAGCCCGCCGCAGCGGCCGAAAGGGAGCCAGGCGGAGGCGGGCTACTTATCCACAGCCCGCGGCGTTGGCCATCGTGAATTTCCGATAGGTTTTTGGTCAC
>DASXYZ010000046.1:0-57178 GCA_036502185.1 Rhizomicrobium sp. | reverse complement strand
CATCGATGAGTGGCGGGCTGACGCAATCGCTGCGCCAGCCCCGTTTCCCACCCACTCAGCGATAGATTTCCTCATTCCAAAAAAAACTCACCTCAGACCCTTGCAAACGGGTGAGAGGTCCCGCTTGCGCGGGAATGACAGTTGGGGAAAACCGGATGACTCAGTTCAATCCAAAAAGGCACTGGTAGGCGAGCGACTGGCCATGCCGCGCGACGCCGTCCTCACACGATCGCTTCGTCCACGAAGGCGCGGCCTTCGCGGTCTTCGATCTCGATGATCCACAGATCGGGATCGAAGCGAATCTGTTTCTCGAAGTATTTTGCCGCCGCGGCTTCGTCGCTCGATTCGCCGAGCGGCCGCATCCAGACGAGTTCGCCTTCGCCGCGACGGGCCTGGCTCAGAACCGTGCAGCTGCGATCCGGACGCGCGAGCTTCAGATAGAGCGCGCCCGCCTCCTCGGCGCCGCGGCGCGCCACATAGACCGAGGCGCCGGCGGCTTGCGCGCGGCGGATCAGGGCCTGGACGAAAATGCCGGTCTTGAGGCGCGGGATCACGCCGCGCCCTTAAGCACCCCCAGTGCATCCTGCAAGTCTTCGGCCGGCTCCGGAGCGGTTTCCGTGACGCCTGCATGCGGCAATCGCACGCGCACGATGGTGCCCTCGCCCTGCACCGATTCGATCCGGAACTCGCCGCCGTGCAAAGCGGTGAGCGCTTTCACGAGCGAGAGGCCGAGCCCCGTGCCTTCCTGGACCCGCGCGCTCCTTACCTGCGCGAAGGCCTCGCCCAGACGCGAGAGATCGGATTCGGGGATTCCCACCCCGCTGTCGGCCACGGCGAGCTCGATGCCGCCGCCGTCGCGCGCCGCCGCCAGCCAGACCGTTCCATCGGTGGGCGTGAATTTCACCGCATTGGCAAGGAGGTTGACAAGAATCTGCTTCACCGCGCGGCGGTCGGCGAAAATGAGGGCCGCTCCGGGAACGATCCTGGTCCTCAGTGCCACGTTCTTGCGCTCGGCCGGCATCTTTACGAAGTGCAGCGCCTGCGCCGCCGTCTGTTCGAACTCGAATGTTTCCTCGTGCAACTCGAACTTTCCCGCCTCGATCTTCGACAGGTCGAGCACGCCATTGATCAGTTCAAGCAGATGTCCGCCGCTCTCGTGCACGAGCCTGGCGTATTCGAGATATCGCGCATGGCCGAGCGGGCCGAACATTTCGTGCGTCATCACTTCGGAGAAGCCGATGATGGCATTGAGCGGCGTGCGCAGTTCGTGACTCATATTCGCGAGGAATTGCGACTTGGCGCGGTTCGCCTGCTCCGCCATGTCCCTTGCGGCGATCAGCGCGCGTTCGTGCGCCTTGCGCTCGGTAATTTCGCGGGTGACCGCCACAATATCGGCCGGGCTTCCATTCACGGACCCTGCCGGCCGGCAACGCACTTCGGTCCAGACGATACTGCCATCGGCGCGCCGCAGGCGCACTTCCGCGCGCGCCGGCTGGCCAAAGCATCCCGCATCCACAAAGGCCGAGCGTAGCGGCACCACATCGCTTGGATCGACCAGCGAAGGCAGCGCCCGCCCCTGGAGCAGATCCGGATCGAGCCCGAGCAGGCGCTTGGCGGCAGGGCTCGCAAAGCGGATCCGGCCGTCCGGCGCGTGCAGTGTGATGAGATCGGTCGCGTGCTCGGCGAGCAGCCGGTACATCTCCATGCCTTCGCTGGCCGCAAGATCGGCCATGCGTTGGCGTTCCTGCGCCGCAATGGCCATGACGGCCGCCTGCAGCACGGCGGCGAGCCCGGACCCCGCGTAAATCTGCCAGGCAGGATCGAGAAGTCGCGATTGCGGCAACCAGCCGAGAGCTTCGATAGCGCCCACAGCAACAATGGCGAGTGCGGCAGCCAGGGCAGCCCGCAGCACGGCGCTGCGCCCGCCGGCGAGCGCAGCCTCCGCCGGCACCAGTGCAAACCAGATAAGGAGCGGTGAACGCAATCCGCCGGTGATTGCCGCCACATAGCCGATCAGCGCGGCGAAACAGGCGAGAGACGCCGACTCGAGAAGCGCGAGCGGGACGCCGAAGATCGCCAGAAGCGCGAGCCCACCAGGCGCCAGCAGGCCCACAAGCGCCAGCATCTCCAGAAAGTCGGGCTGGCCGACTAGCGCGACGTAGGAAACCCACAGCAGAGCGCCGAGGGCGCACTTTGCCGCCTGCAGGGCCGCGAAGCGCGGCCGCGTCAGGCCGCTGCCGTCCCGCCCTGTGCTGCTCTGCTCATGCATCCGGGAAGCCGCGATTCGAAGCCGAACGCAGGTTGGGGAGCGCCGATTAATGAAGATTGAAGAGATGCCCGTGTCCTCCGTTAATCCACAGCCATCTTGGACTCGCGAGTTGCGCCAGAACCGGCATTCCAGCCGAACTTGCGGGGAGGGGGACAGACGGCTAGAAAAATCGACCGCGCCTTCGCGAGGGATCGATGAGCTGCTCCGCAATCATGACGAGGGCGCCGGTGACCCTGCGCGAAGACGAGAGGGTTGCAGACGCGGCCGCGAAATTGCTCTCGCAGCATCACCCCAACCTGCCGGTGGTGGACGCCGAAGGTCGTTATGTCGGCATGTTCGGTGTCGACGATCTGCTGGGACTCGTCGTGCCGCGGATAGCGCTCGCGGGCAATCTCCTCTCGAATCTTCGCTTCATCAGCGACGATCCGGACGATCTGCGCCGCAAATTCCTGGCGCTGAAAGATCGCCGGGTTGCGGAATTCGCCGACCGCAACTGCGCCACGCTCGATCCGGAAGCACCTGAGGTTGAGGCGATCCGTCTGTTCTGCCGCAGCCACGGCGCCCTGGCCGTCGTGGAGAAACAGTCTCGCAAGGTACTGGGAATGATCTCCCACTGGGACGCACTCCGCGCGCTGGTTGGGCCCGTCGAGGCGTGATCCTCACGACTCCTGCCGATCCCGCGTCGTCTTTTGCACTTGCTGCTTCGACGGCCATTCTCGTCGGAGCCTTTGCGCTCATCTCGCTCGAGCGGGTCGAACGCGCGGTTGTCGCGCTGCTGGGAGCGGTTCTCGTCGTCATCCTTGGGTTGCTCGACCAGGTACAGGCGATCGCAGCGATCGATTTCAACACGCTGGGCCTCCTCGCGGGCATGATGATCATCGTCAGCGTTTCGCGGAAATCCGGTGTTTTCGGATACGCGGCCATTCGCGCGACACAATTCGTGCGCGCCAATCCGGCCGGTGTGCTCGCCGTGTTTGCGCTGATCACGGCCGTGCTGTCTGCCTTCGTCAACAATGTCACGGTCGTGCTGCTTGTCGTTCCCGTCACGTTTGTTATCTGCGACGAGCTGAAGATCGGAGCCTATCCGTTCCTGTTCGCCGAAATCCTCGCGAGCAACATCGGGGGCACTGCTACGCTGATCGGCGATCCTCCGAACATCCTGATCGGTTCGGCCACGGGGTACGATTTCAACGCCTTCGCTTCCAATCTTGCGCCGCTCGTAGCCCTGCTTCTTCTGGCCCAGATTGCGATCGGTCACGCGATCTGGGGCAGGCAAATGAGGGCTGCGGCGGATGACCGCGCACGCGTCATGGCCATTCGCGCGGCCGAGGCGATCGAGGATCGCTATCTTCTTGTCTGTTCGCTCGGGGTCATCACTGCGGTGATTGCAGCACTCGCTGCGGCACCGTACCTTCATCTGGAACCGGCGACCGTCGCGCTCTGCGGCGCGGGCGTCCTTCTTTTGCTGGAATCCCTTCCATCCGACCGCACCGCCCGGGGAGAAAATCTGGCGCGCGCGCTGGCGGATGTCGAATGGACGATGCTGATATTTCTTGCCGGGCTCTTCGTGATGATCGGTGCGGTCGAGAAAACCGGCCTGCTTGCGATGATCGGGCGCGCGTTGGTATCCGCTTCCGGCCATGATGCGAAAGTGGCGACCGGATTCGTACTGTGGATTTCGGCCGTGCTGTCGGCATTCGTCGACAACGTGCCGTACGTCGCCGCCATGATCCCCCTGGTCAAAGACGCGGGGGCCCAGCTCGGCGGCGCGCATTCTCTCGCGCCCCTGTGGTGGTCGCTGGCGCTCGGCGCAGGTCTCGGTGGAAATGGCACCCTGATCGGCGCGAGCACCAACCTCACCGTCGCGGCTCTGGCCGAACGCAGCGGCATCCGCTTCGGCTTTGTGTCCTATGCCATCCGGGCCATGCCGCCGATGCTCGCGAGCGTCGCTATCGCGCAGGTCTATCTGCTCTGGCGTTATTACTGAATATCCGGAGAATGCCCGCATGATCGAAAGATTGATGCTCGTTGCCCTCGCGCTCCTCGTTGCCGGCTGCGCAGGCACGGACGCGAAGCTCCGCAACACGCCCGCATTCCGCGAAGGCTACGAGGACGGATGCGCGGCCGCCACCAATGCCGGTTCCGATCTTCGCGACCGACCGACCGGCGATCGCGAGCTTTACGCAGGCAATGATGCCTACCGCGCGGGCTACGGCAGCGGGCTGTCCACGTGCCGTCGCAGCGATATCGATTCCGCGATGGCGCCGCAATCGGGCCCGATTACGCTGCCCGGACCGGGTCACTGATCGCGGCACGCGGCTCAGGCCGCGGCGCGGACAGGATGGTCTTCCTTATCGAGGTTTTCGCCGGCGAACTCCCAGTTCAGCTTTTCGAGCACCGCCTCCAGGTATTTCGCGCGGGCATTCTGGTAGTCGAGATAATAGGCGTGTTCCCACACATCGATCGTCAGCAGGCAGTTCGTGTGACGCGCCATGGGATCGAGCGCATTGCCCGTCTTGGCGATTGACAACCTGCCGCTGTTGGAAACGAGCCACGCCCAGCCGCTGCCGAACTGCTCCTTCCCGGCTTCCGCAAACTGCTTGACCAACTCGTCAAGGCCGCCAAAGTCGCGCTCGATCGCATGGGCCAATCGTCCCGACGGTTTCGATGGGCGCGGCGAGAGGCTGCGCCAGTAGAGATCATGATTCCAGACCTGCCCGGCGTTATTAAAGATTTTCTTTTCCTTCTCGCTCTCGCGTCCGGCCGTGGTGCGCACGATCTGTTCGAGCTTCATGTCGGCGTAGCGCGTTCCCGAGACGAGCTTGTTGAGCGTTTCGACGTAGGTCTTGTGGTGCTTGCCATAATGGAAACCGATCGTGCGGGCGGAAATCGCGGGCGCGAGCGCAGATTCGTCATACGGCAGAGGCGAAAGCACAAAAGGTTGGGCCATCGTAAGAACTCCGCTTATCTGGGGGCAGCACAGGCGCGCACCGCGCGGGCTGCGAACGCCTTCGGATCTGCTGGAATCCCCGGCCTTCGGTCGAGCGATGCGCGCCAAGAGTCAAACCGCGGACCGGCGAGTGGTTCCGCGCGCGAACCCGCGGCAAACGTGGCGTTTACTCAATGCGAGGCCGTTACCGCAACGATCCTTTCGCTCATTCGTTTGGAGCATAAAGCATTATCGCACGCTAACCGCCTTCGTTGGATTTGTTGTAGGGCGAAGGGGGTGGCTGCGCGAGAGGGATGACATTGAGCACGGTCGGAATTCAGCGCAAGCGGAGGACCACGATGGAACGATGGCGCGCCTTGGGGCTGGATACCTCTTCGCACGCCGATCTGCTCGTCCGGCGGTTGTCCCATCTCGCCGAACTCTCGGGAAGCGATACGGCGCTGATCGAATCGCTCGGCCAGCACACCGAAGAAGTGCCGGCGGGCACCGAACTGATCCGGGAAGGAGCGGCTCTCGATACGCCGAAACTGCTGATGGCCGGTTGGGCCTGCCGCTTTCGCACGCTACCCGACGGACGCCGACAGATTTTCGAATTCATTCTGCCGGGCGACATCTATGGCCTCTGCCTACGTCCGCAGGCGATCGCGCTCACCACCTCGCTGGCTCTGACACCGGTCGTGATTGCCGATGCCGGTGCGCTCGGCCATGCGATCATGGACGATTCAGACGCGCATCCCGGGCTGACCCGTGCCTGTTACGCGACCGCAAGTCTCGACGAAGCTTACCTCCTCAATCAGTTGATGCGCGTGGGCCGCCAGACAGCTTATGAGCGTACGGCGCATTTCATCCTGGAAATCCACGAGCGCCTGAGCGTGGTGGGGCTCGCCGGCGAGACCACGGTGGCCATTCCGCTCACCCAGGAGATCATGGCGGATGCGCTGGGCCTCAGCGTGGTACATCTCAACCGCACATTGCAGCAGCTGCGGCGCAACCAGCTCATCGAATTCAAGGGTGGGCTCGTCCGCCTGCTGGAACCCGAACGACTTTCCCAGATCGCGAATTTCCGCGTGCCGCGCGTAACCCAGGCCGAACGGGCAGCCGCCTGAAACAAGCCCAGTCATGGCCCGCCAGAGTGCGGGCCACCCGGCTGAAATCTGCGCCGGCGTCCACGGACGAAATCCGGTCCAAACATCGAGAGCAGCGCGAGCGTCACCTGGGTGGCCTGCATTTGCAGGCCAGGACGGTTGAGGAGAGACGAATTATTGCGCGATCAGCACGGCGGCGGGAAAATGCGCGAAGAGTTCCGCGCATGTGAGCGTTCCCGCGTCGGCCATCGCGAAGTCACCGCCGAAGAGCGGACGCCAGCTGCGGCCCGATGTTTCAGCGGGAAATACCAGCGCCGTATCCTTCCAGAATTGCGGCCGCGGAAGCGGCATGGCCACCTCAATGCAGGGCTGCGCGCAGAGCCGCGGCACTGCGACCATGATTGTCGTGTTCGCATCGCTGCGCGCAAATGCGACGACGTGCTCCGCGCGCGCGCCCTCCGCCACGAGAGGGCGATAGTCGCCGCAGCGAAACACTTCAGGATGTTCGGCGCGCAGGGCGAGCAGGCGCGCAATCAGTTGCTGTTTGAGAGAGCCGTCGCGCCAATGGGTGAGGGCGCTCCTGAAATCGATTTCGCTTGCCAGCGTTCGCGAACGTGCCGCGAAATCTACCGGGCGGCGATTGTCGGGATCGACGAGACTCACGTCCCAGTATTCGGTGCCCTGATAAAGGTCGGGAATGCCGGGCGTGGTGCAGTGGAGTACGCATTGCGCGAGGCTGTTCAGGGCCGCAGCCGGGGCGATCCGCTGCACAAAATGCGAGAGGCTCGCAAGAAATTCTCCGGAAACGTCAGGATCGAGAAGCCGTCGCACGAAATCCGCACTTGCGGCCTCGTAGGTACGGTTTGGATTGCTCCAGGAGGTGTGGAGCTTCTCCTCGTGCAGCGATTTCATCCACCAGCCGAGAATCCGCTCCGCGAGCTTCGCCATGCGGTACTTGTCATGCCGGGAAAGCTCCAGCGGCCAGGTTGCGACCAGCGTCTGATAAAGCTGGTATTCCTCACCGCGGTCGAGTTCCGGTTCGCGAATCCCGGCGTTGGTTTCGAACCAGACAGCCACTGTCGACTGCCATTCGCCCGAAATCTCACTGAGGACGGCAAGCCGCATGCGCGCATCCGCGCCGCGCTTGTGATCGTGAGTGGCGGTCGCCAGCAGCGGCGCGCATCTGCTCCTCGCAACGGTGCGGGCGTGAAAGACGGCGGGCGTAATGGCAAATTCGCCGGGATCTGCTCCGACCTCGTTTCGCGAGAGCAGCCGGCCGAAGCGGTAGAACGCGGTATCTTCTCCGGCTTTCGCCGCGAGAGCGGCCGCGAGCTGGTTGAACCGTCGCACGGCGACGGAGCGGCGCCCATCCGCTTCGGCCACGGGATTTCGAATCGCCTGTACGACGAACGCGAGGGCTGCCGCATCATTCGCCGGCGCGCGGCGGAGCGCACGCGTAACGGCGGAATCGAACAGCGCGCGCGGCGCCGGCGAATCGGCGTCGACCGACTCGTAGGTGCGATAGACGCGAAGCTCTGTCAGAAGAGACAACAGCGCGCGGCGCTCCGCGGCTTCCGTCATATCGTGCGAAACAGGCACCGGAAGGCGGAGGAACGCGCGGAGGGTTGCTTCGAAAGCACCGCGGAATTTGGCGGCGAGCATTTCGCGGCGGGCTGCGCGTTCCTCATCGTCGAAATCGGCGGGCCGCCCGCTCAGGTCCGCCCAGGCGCGCGCGAACGGTTCCGCGCCCGCGGGATCGTGCAACACCGCGCTCACGTCGCTCATGAAATCGTAGCCCGTGGTGCCGTCCATGTCCCAATCTCCGGGCAATTCCTCGCCGGGCGCGAGAATCTTTTCGACGACGATATACGCGCGGCCGGGGCGCAGGGCTGCGAGTCGGGCGCGCAGCTTGCGGCAATAGGCACCCGGGTCCGCAAGCCCATCCACATGATCGATACGGAAGCCGTCGAGGTGCCCTTCCGCATAAAGGGCAAACATCTTCGCGTGCACGGCTTCGAAAACGCTGTCGTCTTCCATCCGCAGCGCGACGAGATGGTTGATATCGAAAAAGCGGCGCCAGTTGATGATGTCGCCCGCCGTGCGCCACCACGCCAGCCGGTAATGCTGCCGATCGAGCAGCTCCTGCAGTGCATCGTGTGGAAAATCGCGATGACGGACCAGCCGCGCATCATCGGGCCGCAACGGAAAGCGGTGTTCAAAATAAGCGACAAACGACGTTCCGTCGCTCTCGTGCCCGAGCGCGATGTCACCCTTGGCGAGGCTGTCCACAAGCGGCGCCGCCAGCACCGGGATCAAAACCTTTCCCCGCAACGCAGAATCGGGCGGCTCCCAGTCGATATCGAAGAAATGCGCGTACGCACTGTCGCGGCCGCGTGCGAGCACATCCATCCACCAGGCATTCCGGTGATCCGTCGCCATGTGATTGGGAACAATGTCGAGGATCATGCCGAGGCCATAGTTGCTCGCTGCGGCGGCGAGGCTTCGAAAACCCTCCTCTCCGCCCAGCTCGGGATTGATCCGCGAAGGATCGATCACATCGTAGCCGTGCGGCGAACCTTTCCGTGCCGTCAGGATCGGGGACGCGTAAATGTGACTGACACCGAGCCGCGCGAGATAAGGGACAATCCGGATCGCATCTTCGAAGCCGAACTCTTTTCGGAATTGCAGCCGATAAGTCGCGCGAAGGTTCATGGCGAGCGTCTGGCTGCAGTGAACGTCTCAAGACGCGCGCGCGCCGCTTTGTCATGCAGGAGATCGCCCGGCGGGAGTCTCAGGCGCCAATTGGGATGTTCGTCGGTGGTGCCCGGCAGATTCGGCTGATCCGATTGTCCCCCGATATCTTCCGCCGACGCGATGGCGAGCGTACTGCGGGTCCGGCCGATAAAGCCGAGAGCGGCGTTGATTGCCGCACCCGCACTTTCCGGCAGCGGCGCGGGACCAGCCGCGCATTTCGCGCGACGAAACGCGGACCAGATTTGCACGCGATCCCGCGCGCGGTGGGCGCGTTCCTGCTCCTCGCCGCCAGGAAGACGTCCGCAGCGCTTGCGCAATTCAATGTCATATCCGCTCCACCAGCCAGCTACTGTGGGCAGATCGTGCGTCGTCGTCATCGCCACCACGTCGCGCCGCCAATGGCCGGGAGACGTGAAACGGCCGTGACCTTGGCGTTCGAACCAGAGCACCTGCATGCCAAGCACGCCGGCTTTGGCGAGCGTGTCGCGAAATCCTTCCGGCACCGTGCCGAGATCCTCGCCCACCACGATGGCGCGGGCGCGCTGCGATTCGAGCGCGACGAGGCGCAGAAGTTCGCGCTCGGGGTAACGCAGATAGACGCCGTCGGACGGTTCCGCACCGGCCGGAATGACCCAGAGGCGCCGCAAGCCCATGGCGTGGTCGAGCCGCACCCCGCCCGCGTGCCGCATATTGGCGCGCAGCGTGGCGACGAAGCTCGCAAAGCCGGAACGCTGCAGCGCCCACGGCGAGAACGTGGTCAGTCCCCAATCCTGTCCCCGCGTGTTGAAGACGTCAGGCGGTGCGCCAACGTGCAGTCCGCGGAGGAGTTCGTCCGGTGCACTCCAGGCGTGGCTGCCTTCGGGATTCATTCCGACCGCGATATCGGCCACGATACCAATGGCCATGCCGGCGCGCGCCTCCGATTGCGCAGCTGCGGCGCTTCGCGCGGCCATCCATTGCAGAAACAGCTGAAACTCGAGCTCCTGTCTGTGATCCCGTGCGAATTGCGATGTGCCGGTCGCTCCCGGCGAACGGAATTCGACAGGCCAGTTGCGGAATCCCGATACGCTCCGGCCGCGCCAGTAAGCGTCGAGGCACTCGAACAGCGCGTGTGCGAGCAGGCGTTCGCCGCCTTCGCGGCAGAAATGTTCGAATTTCTTCGTGTCACCGCGAGCGCGATACCGCGCGAAAACGCCATGTAATGCGGCAAATTTCGCGGGACCGGCGCTCGCCCAGTCGATCGGCTTCGCATCGCCCCTGTCGTGCTGCATTGGTGCGCCTTCGAGGGTCGCGTCCGCAAACAGCGGATTGGGAAACAGGCGCGTGGACGGCGAATAGGGGCTGAAGCGACCGGGATCGGCGCCGAACAGCGCATGCGTGGGGCTTGCGAGGATTGCATCGATGCCGCGCCGTCCAGCATCGCGCGCAAAGTGTCCGAGCGCAGCGAAATCGCCGAAGGCGCCGCTCGTTCCGCCGCGCAGCGCGTAAATCTGGACCGCAAGGCCGGCGAGCCGCCGTTCGGGCACGACGTCCTGTGGCCTCAGACAGCGCGCCGGCGCGACGGCCAAGGCGAATTCGCCTCTGTCCGTTGCGATCCGGTAATAGCCCGGCTCGCGCGGCGCACGGAAAGCGCGACTTTCAGGTACCTCGCGGAGCCGCAACGAGACGCGCTCTCCGCTTTCGCCGAACGCCTCCGCGATTCGGCAGGCGGCAATCGCGACCTCTTCGCGCGCCCGCGCAACAATGAGCGACGGAACGCTTGTGTTCTCGCGACGCAGTTGCTCTTCGCTATCGGAAATCTGTTTCGCATTGTCTGCCGGCAGATCGAGCGCCTTGAGGACCGCGCGCAATCTATCGGCACCGACACTGCGCTTTGTGCCACTCGCATCGATCCATTGCACCTCAAGGCCCGCGCGTGAAGCGAGCGCCAGCAGCGCCGGATCGTTGCTCATGGCCCGATCCAGGCGACCGTGGAGGCGGCGGGCAATTCCTCGCCGGCTTTGCCCCAGACGGGCTTTGCTGACGGCAGACCTGCGCGCACGGTTTCGTCTCCCAGATTCATCGCAACGGTCAGTTGCGCGCCATCGCCCAACCGCCACCGCGCGAGCACCGCGGCATTGCCGATTTTCTCCGCGCCTTCCGTGCGCGTCCCCTTGAGACGCGGTACGATTTCCTTGCGACGGAGCGCGATCAGCTGCGCGTAGAAGGCATTCCACTCCGCAGCGCCCTCGCCGTGAAATTCCGGTTTCGAACGCGCGAAGGTTTCCGGCGCATTCGGATCTGGAATTTGCGCGCGCCGCGCCGCATCGGAGAATTCCGGAAATTGCGCGAATTCCGCGCGGCGCCCCTCGCGCACCGCCTCCGCAAGTTCGGGGCGGTGATCGGTGAAGTAGAGGAACGGCTCGCGCGCGCCCGATTCTTCGCCCATGAACGCCAGCGGGATTTGCGGACAGAGCATTTGCAGTGCAATCGCCGCGCGCAGCCGCTGCGGATCGACGAGAGTGGTCAGCCGGTCGCCGAACGCGCGATTGCCGATCTGGTCGTGATTCTGGAGGAACGACACAAACGCCGTGAGCGGAAGATCGGCGCTCGGCGTTCCGCGCGGCGCGCCGCCACGGTGGGCCGATGCTTCGCCCTGATACGCGAAGCCCTCCGCCAGCGCGCGCGCGAGCGCTGCCGCCGGATCGGCCGCGTAATCGGCGTAGTAGCCTTGCGTCTCCCCGGTCAGCAACACATGCAGCGCGTGGTGGAAATCATCATTCCATTGCGCGCTGTAGCCACGTTTCAGGAGTGTGGCGTCGTTGTCGTCGTTTTCGACCACCAGGTGCACGAAGCGATCCTTGGCCACCGCGCCGCGCACCTCCAATGCGAGCTCGACGACAAAATCCGAATCGCGGATCGCATGAACGGCATCGAGGCGCAGCCCGTCGAACCGGAATTCGGTGATCCAGTAGATCGCGTTCTCGATGAAGAATCGCCGCACCGTGGGTTCGCGGAAATCGATCGCGTCGCCCCAGGGCGTCGACAGGTCCGGGCGGAAGAACTGCGGCGCATAGCTGTTGATGAAATTACCGTCCGGCCCGAAGTGATTGTAGACCACGTCGAGAAACACCATGAGGCCAAGCTCGTGCGCGCGATCGATCAGCGCGCGAAGCGCGTCGGGCGTTCCGTAGGTGGATTCCGGCGCAAACGGAAGAACGCCGTCATAGCCCCAGTTGCGGGCGCCGGGAAAATCGCCGACCGGCATCAGTTCGATCGCGGTGAAGCCCAGGCCCGCAATGCGCTCGAGATGGGCGGCCATGCCGGCGAATCCGCCCAGCAGCCCCACGTGCAATTCGTAAAGGATTGTTTCCTCCCACGGGCGCCCCCGCCAATTCGTGGATTTCCAGCGGTAGGCATTTGGATTCACGACAAGGCTCGAATCGCCCACATCGCCATCCTGCGCGCGCGAGGCGGGATCCGGCACTTCGAGGCCATCTCCGACGCGGAAGCGATAGCGCGCGCCTGCACCCGTAGGCGAAACGGCTTCGCGAAGCCCGTTTTCGCCGCGCGGCATCGACAACTCTTCGCGATGGTCCAGCACGAGCGCGATCTCGCGTTCCGGGGCCCACAGGCGAAACGCTGTGCCCTCTTTGCGCGGCTCAGGCCCGAACAGGAAGTTCTTGTGCGAACGGCCCGACACGTCCTGAACGGTGCGCCCCTGGAGTCTGTCCGACGTAAACCGGCGCCGCGCGATTTCGTTTCAGGGGGCGGGGTCGATGGCTTCGCGCCCTCGCCCGTTCCCGGATGGGAGCAAATGGAAAACCGGAATCAGGCGAAAGTGACTTCGCGACCGGGCGAGCGGTCTGCGACTATACTCTTCCCGCGCGCAAATTTGACGCGCGCCGGCTTGAATATCCATTTCCATTTTTTCGCGGCCGCGCTTTTCGCGTGGCCTTGCGCCCGCCGCGCACCGGCCATGCAACAAGCGCCATGCGGGCGATCTCGCGCAGCTGTTCCGCGCTCGCTCCGGCGGTCGCCTGCACGCAGATGCCGTTGGCGACCGTCGTCAGATAGCGCGCGAGGGTGGCGGCGTCCGCGCTCCTGGGCAGGTCGCCTTCGCTTTGCGCATGTTTCAGCCGCTCGCGCAGCGCGGTTTCCTTTTCGGCACGATGCCGCGCCAGCTCTTCGGGAATCACCTGGTCGCCGCAGGAGAGACCGCTCTGCAGCAGGAGGCAGCCCGGCGGATTGCGCCCGCTTGTATCGGCGGCGAATTCCGCCACGCCTTCAAGGAAGAGACGCGCCACAGTCTGCGCATCCGGCGCCACGAGCACGCGTTCCATGAAATCCCTGCGTCTCGCGTCGTAGCGTTCGAGAACGGCGCGAAACAGCCCTTCCTTGCTTCCGAAGGCGGCATAGAGGCTGGGCGGACTGATGCCCATGGCCTCCGTGAGATCCGCGAGCGAGGCGCCTTCGTAACCCTGGCGCCAGAACACCGTCGTCGCGCGGTCGAGCGCGGTGTCGGTGCAGAAGCTCCGGGGCCGCCCCGGCTTCATTTTCCTGTCCTCCCTTTTATTTTTGTATTGGACGATACATAATGAGCTTGACGGTCTTCGTCCAGTACCTATCTGTATCGCTCGATACAGAATTAGCGGGGAAGACCGATGTCGCATATCGCCGATCTCCTGAAAACCGCGCAGTTCCGCACCGATTCCCCTCCTTCGCCCAATTCAAGCCGGCTGAGGCAGCGCGCCGTACTCGGCGCGGCCGCGCTGGTCCTTCTGGCGGGCTTGGGCATCGCGGCGTGGCGCGGTCACGCGGGCGCGGCATCGTCTGGCGCGGCTCCGGCACCAGTCCCGGTGGCGATCGCCACGGTCGCTGCGAAGCCGGTACGCCTGTGGTCGGAATTCTCCGGCCGGATGACCGCCGTGGATTCCGCCGATGTGCGCCCGGAAGTGAGCGGCCGCATCACCGAAATCCGCTTCAAGGACGGACAGGAAGTCCATGCCGGCGACATTCTCCTTGTCATCGATCCGCGCAGCTACGAAGCGGCCGTCGCCAAGGCGCGGGCCGATCTCGCGACCGCCGAGACCAATGCGCGGCTTGCGCGCACCGAGCTCGACCGTGCGACACGGCTTCTGAAGGCCCAGGCGGTGGCGCAGGACTATTACGACCAGCGCGCCAATGCCGACGCCGTGGCGCAGGCTTCCATCCAGTCCGCGGCAGCGGCGCTCGCACAGGCGAATCTCGACGTCGATCACGCTTACGTCAAGGCGCCGATCTCGGGCCGCGTCGGGCGCGCGGAAATCACCGTCGGCAATCTGGTGCAGACGCAACCGACGTCGCCGCTTCTCACCACCATCGTTTCCGATGATGGCATCTATGCCGATTTCGAGGTCGACGAGCAGACCTATTTGAAGAGCGTGCGCGCGCGAGCCGTGACCGCCGCCCAGGAACAGAAGATTCCCGTCGAACTGGCGGCGCAGGGCGACAGCGGTCACGTCTACAAAGGCTTGATCGAAAGCTTCGACAACAGGATCGACACCGGCACCGGCACGATCCGCGCTCGCGCGCGCTTCGCCAACGAGGACGGGCGGCTGGTCCCCGGCATGTTCGTGTCCGTCAGACTGGCCAGCGCTGCCAGCAGCAATGTGATTCTCGTGCCGGAAGACGCGATCGGCAGCGACCAGAGCAAGCGCTACGTCTTCGTCGTGGGCCGCGACCGCAGGGCCGAATTCCGCGAAGTGGCGCTGGGCCAGGAAGTGAATGGCGAGCGCGTGGTCCTCTCGGGCCTGCATCCCGGCGAGACAATCATCGTCGATGGATTGCAGCGCGTGGCGCCCGGCGCCGCCGTCGCCCCGCACCTGGCCAGCATCGGCACCAGTCGCAAATTCGCCGCGCGTTGAGCACGTGCCCAAAGAAGGACTGAAATCAGTGGCCAAGCCATGAATCTGTCCAAATTCTTCATCGACCGGCCGATCTTCGCCGGCGTGATCTCGATCGTGATCTTCCTCGCGGGTCTGATCGCGATGACGCAATTGCCGATCTCGGAATATCCGGAAGTCGTGCCGCCGTCCGTGGTGGTGAAGGCACAATTTCCCGGCGCCAATCCGAGCGTGATTGCGCAGACGGTGGCGACACCGCTCGAGGAGCAGATCAACGGCACGGAGAACATGCTCTACATGTTCTCGCAGGCCGCATCCGACGGCACGCTCACGCTCACCATCACCTTCAAGCTCGGCACCGATCCCGATCTCGCCCAGGAGCTGGTGCAGAACCGCGTCAATCAGGCGCTGCCGAGGCTGCCCGAAGTGACGCGCAATCTCGGCGTCACCACTACCAAGAGTTCCCCCGATCTCACCATGGTGGTGCATCTGAACTCGCCTGACGGCCGCTACGACATGCTCTATCTGCGCAATTACGCGGTGCTGAACGTCAAGGACCGCCTTGCCAAGATTGAGGGCGTCGGCAGCGTGCAGCTTTTCGGCTCGGGCGATTACGCGATGCGAATCTGGCTCAATCCGGAAAAGATCGCCGCGCGCAACCTGACCGCCGACGACGTGGTCAACGCGGTACGCAAGCAGAATGTGCAGGTGGCCGCAGGCATCATCAACGGACCGCCCTACAGCCGGAGCGGCCGGCTGCAACTGCCCATCAATGTCGAAGGGCGGCTCAGCGATCCCGGGCAGTTCGCCGCCATCGTGATCAAGCGCGAGAACGGCGTGGTGACGCGGCTGGGCGATGTGGCGCGGGTGGAGATCGACGCTTCGGAATACGGGCTGCGCTCGCTGCTCGACAACAGGCAGGCGGTCGCGATTCCGATCTTCCAGGCGCCGGGATCGAACGCCATCCAGATTTCCGATTCGGTGCGCGCCACGATGGAGGAGCTGAAGAAGAGTTTCCCGCAGGGGCTCGACTACAGCATCGTCTACGATCCCACGGTCTTCGTGCGGGATTCGATCCGCGCCGTCGTGCATACGCTGCTCGATGCGGTGGCGCTGGTCGTGCTGGTGGTAATCCTGTTCCTGCAGACCTGGCGTGCTTCGATCATTCCACTGTTGGCCGTGCCCACCTCCATCATCGGCACCTTCGCCTTCATCCTCGCCTTCGGATTCTCCATCAACGCGCTATCGCTATTCGGCCTGGTGCTCGCCATCGGCATTGTGGTCGATGACGCGATCGTCGTGGTGGAAAATGTTGAGCGCAACATCGAGGCGGGGCTCGCGCCGCGCGAAGCCACGCTGAAAGCGATGTCGGAAGTCACCGGTCCGATCATCGCAATTGCGCTTACGCTCTGCGCGGTATTCGTGCCCATCGCCTTCATCAGCGGGTTGACAGGCGAGTTCTATCGCCAGTTTGCCCTCACCATTGCCTTTTCCACCATCATTTCCGCCTTCAACTCGCTGACGCTGTCGCCGGCGCTGTCCGCGACTCTGCTGAAGGCGCACGGGGCGCCCAAGGACGGCATCGCGCGCGCGATGGACAAGGTGCTCGGCCCCTTATTTGCGCGCTTCAACGCGCTGTTCCGCAGCAGCTCGCAAAGTTATGGCAGCGGCGTGGGCGCAATTCTCAAGCGCAAATCGCGCGCGATGTTCGTCTATGTGGCGCTGCTCGGTCTCACCTGGCTGGGATTCCAGCTTGTGCCGCCGGGCTTCGTCCCCATCCAGGACAAGCAATACCTGGTGAGTTTCGCACAACTGCCGGAAGGCGCCACGCTCGACCGTACGGAATCGGTGATCCGTGAAATGTCCGCCATCGCGCTGAAGGAGCCCGGTGTTCAAAGCGCGGTGGCGTTTCCTGGTTTGTCCATCAACGGCTTCATCAACAGTCCCTCGGCCGGTATCGTATTTGTGACCCTGAAGCCGTTCTCGGAACGCACCTCGTCTGCTCTTTCCGGCATGGCGATCGCGCGGGATTTGCAGGGGAAATACAACGCCATCGGGGATGCAGCGATCGCCATCTTCCCGCCGCCGCCCGTGCAGGGGCTCGGCACCATCGGCGGATTCAAATTGCAGGTGGAGGACCGCACCGACCGGGGCGATGCGGCGCTCGATCTCGCGATGAAGGCCATTCAGCTGAAAGCCGCGAAAGTACCGGCGCTTGCCGGCGTGTTCTCGGGCTTCAATGTCGGCGTGCCGGAACTCGACGCAAAGCTCGACCGCACGCGCGCCATGCAGCTCGGCGTCGATATCCAGGACGTGTTCGACACCATGCAGACCTATCTGGGCTCGATTTATGTCGACGACTTCAACCGCTTCGGCCGCACCTATGAGGTGATCGCCGAAGCCGACACGCCGTTCCGCTCGCGCCCGCAGGACATTCTCCAGCTCAAGACGCGGAATGCCGACGGGCAAATGGTGCCATTCGGCGCCATCATGCAGGTCGGCGAGACCACGGGGCCGGACAGCGCCATGCGCTACAACGGCTTCCGCTCCGCCGATCTGAACGGGGCGCCTGCGCCCGGCTATTCGTCGGGCCAGGCGCAGGCCGCGATGACGAAGCTCTTGAAGCAGAATCTGCCGCGCGGGATGAGCTTCGAATGGACCGACCTCACCTATCAGCAGATTCTGGCCGGCAATACCGCGCTTCTCGTTTTCCCGCTCTGCGTGCTGCTCGTGTTCCTCGTGCTGGCCGCGCAGTACGAAAGTCTGTTCCTGCCGCTTGCCATCATCCTCATCGTGCCGATGTGCCTGTTCTCGGCCATCGCGGGCGTGTGGCTGACCGGCGGCGACAACAACATCTTCACCCAGATCGGCTTCTTCGTGCTGATCGGGCTCGCCTGCAAGAACGCGATCCTGATCGTGGAGTTCGCGCGCGAGCTGGAGATCCAGGGCCGCACCACGGTTGCCGCCGCGATGGAGGCAGCGCGATTGAGGCTGCGTCCGATCCTGATGACCTCCTTCGCCTTCATCATGGGCGTGGTGCCACTCGTGCTTTCTTTCGGCGCGGGGGCGGAAATGCGCCACGCCATGGGCATCACCGTGTTCTTCGGGATGGTGGGCGTGACCTTCTTCGGCCTCTTCCTCACGCCTGTATTCTATGTCTTGCTGCGTACGCTGGAGAAACGCGTGACGCGGACGGAAGCAGTGCATCACCACGTTTAGCGAGACCGCAAGTGGGGGTGATGTCACCGACAACACGATCGCGGCAGCGTTCTGCCAGCCCCGCAAGCACACCCACCGATCCGGCCCTCCACCGCGGTTTCGCTGACGAGCATCTGAATGAACAGGCGGCCCGCTTTTCGCGTTTCAAACGGCGGAGCCTGCAAACGCGCAATCTCACGCGACGGCGCCGGCGAGAGCGTGCAAAGAATGGCAACTCGTCGACGACACCGATGCGAATGTGGTGAACCATGCGAACCGTACGGCGCTTGTCGCCTAGGCGGGAATGCAAGAAGCGGCCGTGAAGGTTCACCGGCGCCAGCAATTGCAGCCGAGCACCGATCGTGTTGAAGCTGCGCGATGGATGCGTTTTCCTATCTGTCGGTCCTGATCTCGATTGTGGTTGGACTGGCGCTCGCCCACCTGCTGGCCGGATTTGGCGCGATGGTGCGCGCCCGCGCGCGTATCGCGCTCTATTGGCCGCTTGCGGCGCAAATGGCGCTGATGTTCCTCATCCAGGTTCAGATGTGGTGGGCGTTCTTTTCCTTGCGCGGGGTTGGCCGTTGGAATTTTCCCGAGTTTCTCATCGTTCTGCTGCAGGCGGTGTTCGTGTATCTCGCCACCACGTTTCTCGTGCCGGATCTGCGCGATGGCGATGGCGGCCAGGTTGATCTCAGGCAATGTTACTACCGCGAGGCACGATGGTATTTCGGGGCACTCCTGTTTGCGGTGCTAGACAGTCTCGTCAACAACCTTCTGTTCAGAGGAGGTTTCCGGAGTCTCATCGACCCCGCCGGACACGCGGCCTTTATCGCCCTCGCGGTTGCGGGAATTGCCACGCGCCGCGCGTGGGTCCACAAGATCATCGCAGTCGTTGCGCTTCTGGTTTTCGCGTCCTACATCGCGCTCTTGTTCATTCCGCTGCCGGATTGATTCGGTTCATTCCGCTGGGACTTGGCACTGCGCACCACCAGGTCCTCGAAATATTGCCTTCTCGGGTCCCCCGGCGAATTCGGCCATGAGCATCGCGGCGGCGCGGGGCTCGATGCGGTAGAGCGGGTCGTCTAACGCGAATTCCTCTTTTTCCGGCGCTGCGCTGTCGAGAAGCAGGCGCCAGCGCATGTTTTCGAGCAGGTGGTACTCCAGCGGCTCGGCCGAGGCGTTCAGCGCGAGCGCAGTGACCTGCGCGGGCGCGTTGCCTGCGCGGTTCGCCAGATAAAGAATGAGGGCGCGCCCTTCGACATTCTGCCAGTCCGCGTCGCAGAGGCGCAGGCCCCGCTCGTCGAACCATTCGATATCGGCGATGCCCGGTGCGATCTCGCGGCCGCCATGCGGAAAGTCTTGGGGCCGCGGGAGGGCGCGGCGAATTGCTGCGAGCCGCTGCACAAACCGTGCGAGCGTGCGCCCCTCCTCACTTTCGAACAGCGACCAGTCGAACCAGGAGATTTCGTTGTCCTGGCAATAGGCATTGTTGTTGCCCCTCTGCGTGCGCCCGAACTCGTCGCCGCCAAGCAGCATCGGTGTGCCCAGCGCGCCCATGAGCGTCATCAACATCGAGCGCTTCACACGCGCCCGTATCGCCCTGATCTCGGGCGCGGCATCGGCGCCCTCTGCGCCCCAGTTGGCGGAATGATTATCCGATTGGCCGTCGGCATTGTTTTCGCCGTTCGCCTCGTTGTGCTTCCCGCTGTAGCTGACCAGGTCCTCGAGCGTCATGCCGTCATGGGCGGTGACGAAATTGAGCGAGGCCCAGGGCTTTCGGCCATCGTGCTCGAAGAGATCGGCGGATCCCGAAAGGCGGCTCGCGAGATCGGGCCGCATGCCGGACTCGCCGCGCCAGTAACGGCGCACACTGTCGCGGACGCGGTCGTTCCATTCCGCGAAGCCTGGCGGATGGCGGCCGACCTGGTAGCCGCCCGGACCGATGTCCCACGGCTCGGAAATCAGCTTGAGTCGCGACAGCACAGGGTCTTGGCGTAGCGCATCGAAGAAGCCCGCGCCCGGATCGAAGCCTTGTTCCTCCCGCCCAAGCGTCACGCCGAGATCGAAGCGGAATCCGTCCACATGGAACGACTGCGCCCACCAGCGAAGCGAATCGAGCACCATCTGCAGCACGCGCGGATGCGACACGGCGAGCGTGTTGCCGGTGCCGGTGTCGTTTATATAGCGGCGCCGATCATCGCCGACGAGACGGTAATAGGAGGCGTTATCGAGCCCGCGCCAGGACAGCGTCGGCCCCATTTCGCTGCCTTCGCAGGTATGGTTGTACACCACATCGAGAATCACCTCGATTCCAGCCGCGTGCAGCCGCCGGACCGCCGCGCGCATTTCATGCGCGCTACCGTTCGAGAGATAACGGGGCTCCGGCGCAAAATACGAAATCGTGTTGTAGCCCCAGTAGTTCGCGAGCTTCTTCTCGACCAGCGTGCGATCCTGGAGGAACGCATGAACCGGAAGGAGCTCAACCGTCGTGACACCGACCCGCTTCAGATGTTCGATGACAAAAGAACTGGCGAGTCCTGCGAAAGTGCCGCGCGCGCTTTCCGGAATTGCGTTCAGGAGCTTTGTCAATCCGCGTACATGGGTTTCGTAGATGACAGTGTCGCTCCACGGGATGCGCGGCAGCCGGTCGTCACCCCAGCTGAAGGTGTCGTCGTCCACAGCGGCCTTGATCATCGCGGGCGCGCTGTCGCGCCGGTCGAAGCTCAGATCGGCGCGCGGGGAATTGACGCGATAGCCGAACACTGCGTCGGTCCAGCGCAAATTGCCAATGAGCCGCCGCGCATACGGGTCGAGCAGGAGCTTTTGAGGGTTGAAGCGCATGCCGTTGTGCGGCTCGTAGGGCCCGTGCGCGCGAAATCCGTAGACAAGGCCGGGCTGGGCCTGCGGCAGATAGCCGTGCCAGACATCTTCGCTCTTCTCCGGCAGATCGAAACGGGCAATCTCGCGCCGTCCCGCCGCGTCGAACAAACACAGCTGCATACGGCTCGCATGCGCGGAGAATACCGCGAAATTCACGCCCATTCCGTCCCAGTTCGCGCCAAGCGGCCAGGGCCGCCCCGCATCGAGCCTGTCGGGCACGGTGCTCATTCAGAACAGTTCTGTCATCCCCGCGAAAGCGGGGACCCAGATCGCTGTCGTATCCGGATAGATCACGCTGCTGGGTTCCCGCTTTCGCGGGAATGACAATGAAGAGCGAGCGAAATGAAATTGATATCTAGGCATCAAGCTTCAGGATGAGCGTGGCGAGTGGCGGGAGTGTGAGTTCGAGCGAGTGCGCGCGTCCGTGCAGTGGCACGGCCGCAGTCGCGATGCCGCCGGCATTTCCGAGATTGCTGCCGCCGTGGAGCACGGAATCCGTGTTCACGATCTCGCGCCAGAATCCGCTGCGGGGCACCCCGACGCGATAGCTGCGCCGGGGAACGGGCGTCATGTTGATAATAACCACGATCGGCGTTTCGCCCTCCGCCCGCCGCTCATAGGCGAAGACGCTGTTCGCCCTGTCGTCTCCCGCGATCCAGGCAAACCCGCTCGCCTCCGCATCCTCGCGGTGAAGCGCGGGCTCGCGACGGTAAAGCCGGTTCAGATCGCCGACGAGCCGCTGCACGCCGGCATGCGCAGGATCGGAAAGAAGCTTCCAGTCGATTTCGGCGTCGTGGTTCCACTCCGCGACTTGCGCGAACTCGCCGCCCATGAAGAGCAGCTTCTTGCCGGGATGCGTCCACATGAACGCGAAATAGGCGCGCAGGCTCGCCAGCTTTTGCCACACATCGCCCGGCACGCGGCCATAGAGCGAACCTTTCCCGTGCACCACTTCGTCATGCGACAGCGGCAGGATGAAGCGCTCGGAGAACGCGTAGAGCAGCCCGAACGTCATCTGGTCGTGGTGCCAGCGCCGGTGCACGGGATTCTCCGACAGGTAAGAAAGCGTGTCGTGCATCCAGCCCATGTTCCATTTGTAGTGAAAGCCGAGGCCGCCCTCCGACACTGGCGCGGAGACTTTGGGCCACGCCGTCGATTCTTCCGCCACCATCACCGCGCCGGGCACCCGTTCGGCGACGACGCCGTTCAGACGCTCCAGGAAATCGATCGCCTCGAGATTTTCACGCCCGCCAAAGCGATTGGGGATCCATTCTCCGTCGGGCCGCGAATAGTCGCGATAGAGCAGCGAGGCAACCGCGTCGACACGCAGACCGTCAACATGGAATGTTTCAAGCCAGTAAAGCGCGCTCGCAATGAGAAAGCCCGCCACTTCGCGCCGCCCGAGATTGTAGATGTAGGTGTTCCAGTCGTGGTGGAAGCCTTCGCGCGGGTCGGCGTGTTCGTAGAGCGGCGTGCCGTCGAAGCGGGCAAGGCCGTGGGGATCGGTCGGAAAATGACCCGGCACCCAGTCGAGGATAACGCCCAGGCCGGCGCGATGGGCCGCGTCGACGAAGTGCGCGAATTCCTGTGGCGGTCCGAAGCGCGCGCTCGGTGCGAATTGCGCAAGCGGCTGATAGCCCCACGAGCCGCCGAACGGATGCTCCATGATCGGGAGAAGTTCGATATGCGTGAACCCGAGTTCAGTCGCATACGGAATCAGCCGCTCGGCGAGGGTCAGCCAGTCGATCGTGCCGAGCGGATCGTTGTTCGGGCGCAGCCACGAACCTGCGTGCACTTCATATGTCGAAATCGGTGACGATGGCCGCTGGCGCGCAGCGCGCGTGTCCATCCAGTCCGCATCGGTCCAGTGAAAACTCCATGGGCGCGGCACCACGGAAGCCGTGGCGGGCGGCCGTTCGGTGGCGCGCGCGAGCGGATCGGACTTGAGCGGCAGGACGTCGCCCGAGGGACCGACAATCTCGTATTTGTAGCGTTCGCCGGGCGCGAGCCGCGGCACAAACAATTCCCACACGCCGGCGGAATGGCGCAGGCGCATGGGATGACGGCGGCCGTCCCAGGTATTGAAATCGCCAACCACGGAGACGCGGCGCGCGTTCGGCGCCCAGACTGCAAAGCGAACACCTTCCACGTTGCCGATGGTTGTGTGCGCCGCGCCCAGGCGCTCCGCGAGCTTCCAGTGCGCGCCTTCCGAAAACAGATGCAGGTCGATATCTCCGAGCAGCGGTCCGTAGGAGTACGGGTCCTCCGTTTCCTCTGTCGAATGCGGCCAGTGGATACGGAGGAAATACCCGGCGCTGCGCGAGAGCGGACCAACAAACAGTCCGGTGGTTTCGATCGGCGCAAGGCGTCCGAGCACCTCGCCGTTGTCGCGCGCCAGAACCTCCACCGCGTGCGCGCCGGGCACATAGCAGCGCACCAGGTACCCGTCATCGGTGTGGTGCGGACCGAGCCAGGAAAACGGATCGGCGAAACGCCCTTCCGCGAGCGCCCGCGCCGCCGCCCAATCCGCTTCGTGGGCCGTCATCCTATCCACCGGGAGACTCCAGCCCCTGCTGCAGATACTGCGCCAGTCCGCGCAACGGAATGTCGACCCAATCGGGCCGGTTGTTCACTTCATAGACGATCTCGTAGGCCGCCTTCTCGATCGCGAAGGCCGTCACGATCTCACGTTCGCCGGAATCGAGCGGGCGGCCGCGGCCCTCGCCATAGGCGTCAAAAAACCGTCGCTCGGCCTCGGCACGGAACTGCTTCAGGAGTTCGGCGGCGCGCACCTGTCCCGGTGCGCCGGCCGCAAGCTTCCGCTCGCGTTCGATGATGCCCGCCGCGTAATCGAACGAGCGGATCATGCCCGCCACATCGCGCATTGGGCTGCGCTTCGACCGGCGCTCCGCGAGCGGCTTCAGCGGTTCGCCTTCGAAGTCGATGATGGAAACATCGCCGCCGCAGACCAGCACCTGGCCCAGATGCAGATCGCCGTGAATGCGCGTGCGCAGCGATCCGGCGCCGTGCGCGAGCAGTCGCGCGAGGCGCTCGAGCGTTTCGTCGCGCCGCGCTGCAAGCTGGGCCACCAGCCGCCGGCGTTCTCTGTCTTCGGTGTGGAGCAGCGCTTTGAGCGCGGCCTTCAACTGCTCGCGTGCGCCTGCGCAAGCAGACCGGACGGCAGCCGCGTCCACGATCTGCGGCGCAAAAGCAGGGTCGTCGCTGGGCTCCGCGAGAACGGCGTGCATTTCGCCGGCGCGCCACCCCAGCGCATGGACAAATGGCCAGTAGGATTCGAACGGATCGCCCTCGCCCCTTGCCGGTGCGACGGCCTGCTCGTCGATGATGCGGGTCAACTGCTCGTGCGTCCATTGCGAACCATCGCCCTGGTTGGTCACGAAAGCTTCGATAACCGCGAGCGCGGAGCTTTCATCCGTATCGTGCCGACGGACGATTTCGCCGATCAGCGCGGGCGTGCCGGAAAATCCCCGCTCCGAAAGCGCGCGCGCCATTTCGGGCTCGGGATGGATTCCGCGCGTGACGCGGCGGAACAGCTTGATGATGGCACGCCGGCCAACGACCAGACTCGAATTGCTCTGCTCGGCGCCCGGCCACTCGATCTCGCAGTCCCGCGGAATGTGCGCGGCCGCGTCGCCGAACGGAAGAAACGCGATCTCGCCGTCGCCGAAAGAAATAACCTTGTGTTCCGCGAGGCCGTCCAGAACGCTCCGCGCGAACCCCGCGGCCGCGAAACCGTCGGTCAGGAGGCCGACGCGCCGCCCGCGCCTTGCGCGCGCAAATGCGAGCGGCGCCTCGAATGGCGCGGGGGCAACTTCTTCCCATGCGATCGCCATCGGCAGGGCGTAATGCGCGCGTTCGCCGTCGGCCGAGATTTCCACATCGGTGAACACGGCGTCCTGTTCCTGGCCCGGCATCGGGGCAACGGCCACGATCCGCGTGCTCTCGATCGCGCTGCCCTTGTGCTGAAACCAGCGCCGACCAACCATGTACACCGGCAGGATGTCGGCCTCGAGGACCTCCTTCATGTGCCGGTCCAGCGAATGCGCGAGGCTGCCGCGCAGCACGAAAGTCTGGTGTTCCACGAACGGACCCGCCGTCGCCGTGCTCCAGGCCGGCGGCTCCGTTTCCTGGCTGAGCTTGAACCAGTAGAATCCGTAAGGCGGCAGCGTGAGCAGATAAGTGAGCTGGCCAATGCGGGGAAATGGCGTTCCACCCAGAAGCTCGATGGGCGTGCGGCCCGCGAACTCGCTCAATTCGAGTTCGACGGCCTGCGCCGAGCGCGACACGTTGACGACGCAAAGAATCGTGTCCTCTTCGTATTCGCGCAGGTAGGCGAGCACCTTTCGGTTCTGCGGCTGGAGAAGGCGCAGGCTGCCGCGTCCGAACGCCTGATGGCGGCCGCGTTCGACCAGCATGCGCCGCACCCAGTTAAGCAGCGAATGCGGATTGCGCCATTGCGCTTCCACGTTCACCGCCTGGTATCCCCAGATCGGGTCCATGATCGGCGGCAGCACGAGCGAGGCGGGATCGGCGCGGCTGAATCCGCCATTGCGGTCGGAGGACCACTGCATCGGCGTGCGCACGCCATCGCGGTCGCCGAGATGGATGTTGTCGCCCATGCCGATTTCGTCGCCGTAATAGATGATCGGCGTGCCCGGCATGGTGAGCAGCAGACTGTTCATCAACTCGATGCGGCGGCGGTCGTTTTCGAGCAGCGGCGCGAGCCTGCGCCGGATGCCCAGATTGAGTCGCGCGCGCCGGTCCGCGGCATAGACCTCCCACAGATAATCGCGTTCGCGATCCGTCACCATTTCGAGCGTCAGCTCGTCGTGATTGCGCAGGAAGATCGCCCACTGGCAGCCGTCCGGCGCATCGGGCGTCTGGCGGATGATGTCGGTGATCGGAAAGCGGTCCTCCTGCGCGATCGCCATGTACATGCGCGGCATCAGCGGAAAGTGGAATACCATGTGGCATTCGTCGCCGGCGCCGAAATATTCCTGGATGTCTTCCGGCCACTGGTTCGCTTCGGCAAGCAGCATCCGGTCGGGATAATGATCGTCTACCACTTTGCGGATGTGCTTCAGGATGGCATGCGTCTCCGGCAGGTTCTCGCTCGATGTGCCTTCGCGTTCGACGAGATAGGGCACCGCATCGAGCCGCAATCCGTCCACCCCCATGTCGAGCCAGAAGCGCATCACCGATTCGACGGCTTTGAGCACGCGCGGGTTGTCGAAATTCAGATCCGGCTGGTGCGCGTAGAACCGGTGCCAGTAATAGGCTTTGGCCTCTTCGTCCCACGTCCAGTTCGATTTCTCGGTATCGATGAAGATGATCCGCGTTCCCGCATAGGCCCTGTCGGTATCGGACCAGACGTAGAAGTCGCGCGCCGCCGATCCCGGCTTCGCGCGCCGCGCCCGCTGAAACCACGGGTGCTGGTCGGAGGTGTGATTGATCACGAGTTCGGTGATGACGCGGATGCCGCGCGCATGCGCCGCTTCGATAAACGTGCGCACGTCGGCGATGGTGCCGTATTCGGGATGGACGCCGCGGTAGTCGGAAATGTCGTACCCGTCGTCGCGCCGGGGCGAGGGATAGAATGGCAGCAGCCATACCGCGTTGATGCCCAGCTCGGCCAGGTAATCGAGACGCTGCATGAGCCCGGGAAAATCCCCAACCCCGTCATTGTTCGAGTCGAAGAACGCCTTGAGGTGCAGCTGGTAGATGACAGCGTCGCGATACCAATATGGGTCCGCCGGAAGCGGCGCGGATTTCCGGCGCGCCATCCCTACTGCTCCCGCGCAGGGCGCACGCGCCAGATCGCGTAAGGCGCCTCGGGCGTCAGGCGCAGATGCTGGATTTTGCCGCGCCACACCGCGCGCGCCCCCCCCAGCAGATCTTCGGATTCGAGCACGCCGTCGTCGGCGAGGCCCCATTCCCACAGCGGAATTTCGAAGTCGGCTTCCTGCGCGTGGTGCGGATCGAGGCTGACCGCGACGAGAATGCGATCGCGGTGACCCGGCGCGGATTTTCCGTAATACAGCACCTGGTCGTTGAAGGCGTTGTAGAAGGCGAGGCCGAGATGGCTCTGCAGCGCGGGCTCGGCTTTGCGCAGCCGGTTCAACGCCGCAATTTCCGCGACGATATTGCCGGGAGCGTTCCAGTTGCGCGGCCGGATCTCATATTTCTCGCTGTTGTTGTATTCCTCGCGGCCCGGCAGCGGATCGGATTCGCAGAGTTCGTAGCCGGAATACATCCCCCACAGTCCCGACAGCGTCGCAGCAAGCGCGGCGCGGATGAGAAAGCCGGCGCGGCCGGAGGTCTGCAGGAACCAGGGATCGATGTCGGGCGTGTTGACGAAGAAATGCGGCCGGAAGAAATCGGCGACCGGCGGCCGCGTCAGCTCCGTCACGTATTCGGTCAGCTCGCGCTTGGTGTTGCGCCAGATGAAGTAGGTGTAGGACTGCGAAAAGCCGAGCTGTGCCAGGCGATACATGACTTTCGGGCGCGTGAAGGCCTCGGAGAGAAAGATCGTGTTCGGATGACGCGCCCGCAAATCGGCGATCATCCATTCCCAGAACGGGAACGGCTTGGTGTGCGGATTGTCGACTCGGAAGATGCGCACCCCGGCATCGATCCAGTGGAGCACGACGTCGCGCAGCGCGATCCAGGCCGCGGGCACCGCATCCGGCGCATAGAAATCGATATTGACGATGTCCTCGTATTTCTTCGGCGGATTCTCCGCGAAATGAATCGAGCCGTCCGGACGCCAGGAAAACCAGCCCTTGTGGGTTTCCAGCCAGGGATGGTCGCGCGAGCACTGGATGGCGAAATCGAGCGCGATTTCGAGCCCGTGCTCGTGCGCGGCCACCACCAGCGCGCGGAAATCCTCCATCGTGCCGAGGTCCGAATGGATGGCGTCGTGGCCGCCCTCGGGTGAACCGATCGCGTAGGTGCTGCCCGGGTCGCCGGGTGCCGCGTCGAGCGCATTGTTGCGGCCCTTGCGGTGCGTGGTGCCGATGGGATGAATGGGCGTGAGATAAAGGACGTCGAAACCCATGTCCGCGATCCGCGGCAGGCCTGCAATCACGTCCCGGAACGTGCCGGAACGCGCGGGCGTATCGGTCTGGGAGCGCGGAAACAGCTCGTACCAGCTCGCGAATCGTGCCTTCTGCCGCTCCACGTCCACGGCATAGACATCGCTGCGCGAAAGAAATCTCCGGTCGTCCGCGCGCCGGACCGCTTCCACCGTTTCGGGCGCGAGCAACAGATCGGCGCGGTGTTCCGGCGAAAGCTCTTCGAACGCATCGACGATTCGTGCGAGTGCGGCGCGCGTGGCGCCGGTTGCGCTCTCCTTGCGCACGCGCACCAGATCGAGCCCTTCGCGCAGATCGAGGCTCACGTCCTGGCCCGCGTCGCGCATGCGCGCAAGGTCCCGCACGAAACTGCCGTAAGCGTCGATCCATGCCGAAACAAGGAAGCGGTAGCGGCCGATGCGCGAGAGATCGAACCCGGCGCGCCAGCGATCATTGCCGATGGCTACCATTTCCTCGCGGCGCCAGCTCCGCTCGTCCTCTGCGCGCCACGACACCTCCGCCGCGAGCACCGGATGACCGTCGGTGAAGATGTCGGCCTCGACGGTGGCGCGTTCGCCCACAATGCGGCGGACGGGAAAGCGCCCCCCGGAAACACGCGGAGAAACGTCGGCGATCGCAATCCGTGGGCAGAGGGCCGCTTCGGCGGCCTCCCGGCTCTTCTCCCTCGGCACCTGCCGGACCGCGGGCATGCGCACGGCATGGCAGAGCCTTGCAGCCCCGGGCGGGAGCCTCGCATCGGCGGTGTCCGCGCCGAGGACCGTCCGGAGCGCATCGAATTCGCCCAGCGCGAGTCGTGCTTCGGCGCCCGGTACTGCGACAACGGACGCGCCCGGATTCACCAGCGCGACGAAAGCTTCGCCGGCGAGCGTGGGATCATGCCCGTCGAGGCGCATCAAAACCGTGACGGCGGCGCCGGCGCCCGTCGGCTTGAGCAGGATCGAGCGGCCGTTCGCCTGCGATTCCACAAAGGCGTTGGCGGCGCGGATCGCCTCCTGCAAGGCGGCGTCTTCGCCGTCATCTCCCGCCACGTCGGCAAAGGCGAGCGGCATCAGAAGCCCCGAACCGGTGAGCGCGGCTTCCACCAGCCGAGCCTGGCGTATCGCGAGCGAGACGGGCGGGAGTTTCGTCGGCGCGTCGATCTGTGCAATCACCGGCGCGATGCGGGAGAGCGCCTCGTGCTCCTCGATGAGCCAGTTCGCGCGACCGTCCCACCACGGCAGAGATGACAAGGTGAAGCCAAAGCCGCAGGACCAAAGCGCCCGCAGGTCGCTGCGCGAAACGCCGGTGGTATCGGCGATGAACGCGATGTCGCGGTTGGCCTGCTCGCGGACGGGTGCAATCAGCGCCGACCACAGCTCTGCGCCCGCTCCGCCCGGACGAATGGCACGAAATCCGGCCACGCCGGCATTGCCGGCCTCCGCAAGGCGCGCCGTACACCACTCCGCGACCGGCGCAAGCTCTTCGCAGCCGCGCAGGAGCGCACAGCCCTGCCCGCTTCCGGGCGCGCGCGGATCGACGACTTCGCCCGTGCCTTCGCGGCGGACGGCAAAGCATTCGGGGTGCCGTTGCACCAGCTCCGCATGGAGGTCCCATTGCGCAAAATCGACATCGACAAAGAGATCGAGCGCGCGCGAGGCGCAGGCCTCGGCGAGAATGTTCAGCCCCGGTTTCCAGCCGGCGTCGAGGTCCGCGGTCACCAGCACGCCATTGAAGCCGAGCGATTTCGCGCGCTCCAGCGCCGCGCGCGCCGCTCCCGCCTGACCGGCGCGGCCGATATGACAAAGCCTGGGTGACATTGAACCTCGCCCGGCGCAGACGCGGCCACTCTTCCCTGCCGCGGAAGCCGCCCGATGCCTTTAACCGCAACCTTGGCCTGCAAGTTCCCAAATGGAGCTTAATTTCCGGGTGTGGGGCCGTATCGGCCGCAGACGGGTCTCACCACTGTCGAAATCGCCAAGCGCGCCGCAGAATTCAACGTCGTCAGTTGACCAAATTACGGGCAGCCAGTACCTATCCGCGATGAAGCGTTCGCGAATGGGACGGCGCCAAGGCGGCGAGGAGAGTTCCATCACGATCGGTATGGCGAAGGGCCGGCTTCTGACGGTCGTGCGCGCCGAACGCGGCGAACGAATTCGGATCATTTCCGCACGCAGGGCCGAGAAACAGGAGTGCGATGACTATTATAAGAAGCAAATGTCTGCATGACGGCACTCTTGTAGAAGAGTTGCCCGATGGCTCTACGCGCCCATTGCCCGGCAAGTCGGATTGGGCGCGCGTCAATGCAATGACCGAAGAGGAAATCCACGCTGCGGCTCTAAGCGACCCCGATGCGCAGCCGCTCACCGAAGCCGACCTGAAGCGAATGAAGCGCGTGCCGCGCTCGAAAACGCTGCGACGCGCGCTCGATCTCACGCAGGAAGAATTCGCTGCGCGCTATCATATCCCGATAGGCACTTTGCGCGACTGGGAGCAGGGCCGATGCGAGCCGGACCAGACCGCGAAAGCCTATCTCCACGTCATCGCCAGCGATCCCGAAGGCATATCGCGGCTGCTGGAGGCGGGACCCCGAGGAATTGACCGGTAGGCAATCACTGGCGGCTTCGCAGGAAGCCGTGCGTGACGTAATTGCTGTCGAGATAGTATCCCGCGACAGAGCGTTTGTTGTTCATGCTCGTGGCAGTCGTGTTGATCGAACCCGCAGGATCGAACGTCTTGAATGTTCCATCCGGCGTACGCAGAAATCCGTGCTGCACGTAGTTGCTGTCCTCGTACGAGCCCGCGATCGCGCCCTTGTGAACGATGCTGGCGGGAAAGGTGTAGGTCGAACCCGCTGGGTCGATCTCGGTGATCGTTCCATCGGGAGCCCGAAGGAAACCGTGGTCCACGCCGTTGATGTAAGCCCCCGCTATCCAGCCTGCGCCATTGATGGCGTTGGGCTGGGTGTCGCTCGACCCTTCCGGATCGAATTCGGTGATCGTTCCGTCGGGTGCCCGCAAAAACCCGTGCTCCGCGTAATTGCTGTCGTTGTAGAATCCGACGACCGAGCCCGTGGCATTGATGCCGTTGACGATGGTGCCGGTCGATCCGGGGGGATCGAAGGTCGCGACCGTTCCATCGGGGGCGCGCACAAACCCATGCTCCACGAAGTTGCTGTCCGCGTAATATCCCGCGATCGCGCCCGCATGATCGATGCTGGTCGCCAGGGTGCTGACCGATCCCTGAGGATCGAATGACGTGATCGTCCCATCGGACGCGCGCAGAAAGCCGTGCGCCGCCAAGTTGCTGTCCCACCAGGAGCCCGCAATCGCGCCCGCGGAATTGATGCCATAGGCAACGGTATTGACCGCTCCCGTGGGATCGAAGGCCGTGATCGTTCCATCGGAAGCGCGCACAAAGCCGTGCTCCGCGTAAGTGCTGTCCGTGTAATATCCCGCGACTGCGCCTGCGCGATTGATGCTGAAGACATAGGTGGCGGTCGATCCCGCCGGGTCGAACGTGATCATTTTCTTTGCATCGGCCGGCACGCTGCCGATCGCCGCCGCAAACGCCAGCACGCCGGATACGAGAATGGTTCTCGTGAACATCTACTCACTCCTCCTCTTTACGTGGCAGGTTCGGAACCGCAGAAGCCCGAGGCTCCAGACGCGAGAGGATGCAGTCCTCCCGCCGGAAAGTCACGAGCCACTCTTCAGGCGGCGGCAAGTTTGCCCTCGCCTCCCGAATCATTGAATCCTCGCGGCGATGTGCGGGTTGTTGGGCTGGGTCCTTCCCACGGCGAAGGCGCGGGATCGCGAGATGCTCGCAGGTCTCGCGGGATTGCTCGCGCATCGCGGCCCCGACGGCGAGGGGGACTGGCTGGGGTCAACCGGCAACGGCGCACACCAGATCGGTTTTGCGCACCGGCGTCTCTCCATCATCGATCTTGCGGGCGGTGCGCAACCCATGCGGAGCCGCGACGGCAGCCTCGTGCTCGTGCTGAACGGCGAAATCTATAACTACATCGAGTTGCGCGAGGAGCTGCGCGCGCGCGGCCACATTTTCTCCACCGACTCCGATACCGAAGTTCTGATCGAGGCCTGGGCGGCCTGGGGCGCTCACTGCCTGCCGCGGCTGCGTGGAATGTTTGCTTTCGCCCTGTGGGACGCGGGAAGGCAGGAGCTTGTGCTGGCGCGCGACCCGTTCGGCAAGAAGCCGCTCTTCATGGTGGAAAGCGGAGACGGCTTGCTCTTCGCCTCCGAGATCGAACCATTGCTCGCATTTCCCGGCGTCTCGCGTGCGCTCGAACCGGATGCGCTCGGACAGTATCTCCTGAACCGCTATGTGCCTGCGCCGCTCACCTTCTTCCGCGCGATCCGCAAGCTGCTGCCGGGCTCTCTGCTGGTCTGGAAAGCGGGACATGTTTCGATGTCGCGCTATTTCACACCACCGCTTGCTCAAACCACCCCCGACCTGACGAATCTCGATGGCGCGGTCGGCGAATTCGCACGCATATTCGCGAACTCGGTACGCATCCGCATGCGCAGCGACGCGCCTTACGGCGCTTTCCTGTCGGGCGGCATCGATTCGTCGGCGGTTGTCGCCGCCATGACGAAACACAGCCGCATGCCGGTCCGCACCTTCTCGGTGGGATTTCGCGAGGAAGGCTGGTCGGAGCTCGAGCACGCCCGTACCATTGCCGCGCGTTTTGAAACAGATCACCGCGAACTCGTTGTCGATGCCGACGCGTTTCTGTCGCATTGGCCCCTTGCGGTGCGCCGTCGCGGTGCGCCGGTCAGCGAGGCGTCGGACATTCCGATTCTCATTCTTTCCGAAAGCGCGTCGCAGACCGTAAAAATGGTACTCACCGGAGAAGGCGCCGATGAAATTTTCGGCGGCTATCCCAAGCACCGCGCCGAGCGCTGGGTTGCGCTCTACCAGAAGCTCATGCCGCGCGTGCTGCAGGATGTCGTGCTGCATGGCGCCGCGCTGGCGGGCGGGCAGTCGCGTTTTCGCATTCTTTCGGCGGCCATGGGTGAGCGCGACCGTGCGGATCGCCTGCGCGTGTGGTTCGGGGGAATTTCAGAAAGCGAGCGGCGCGCACTGCTCGGCGATCATGCACACGCGGGCCCCCCGGACGAATTTCCATTTTCCGTCGCGACCGGCTCCGCCCTTCGCGGCATTCTCTTTTTCGATCAGACGTCGTGGCTTCCCGACAATCTGCTGGAACGCGGCGACCGCATGATGATGGCGGCGTCGCTCGAGGGCCGGATGCCGTTCATGGATGTGGAACTCGCGCGATTTGCCGCGCGTCTGCCCGACAGGTTTCTGGCGGGTGGTCGCGGCGGCAAGCGTGTCGTGCGCGAGGCGATGCGCGCAAATCTGCCGGATGAAATTCTGGCGCGTCGAAAGATCGGGTTTCGCGTGCCGCTCACCGAATGGTTCCGGCAGCGCCATCGCGACGTATTGCGCGATCTGCTCGCAAGCGAAGAGTCATCCGTCGCGCGGCTGTGTGACGGGGCGGTGCTCCGGCAGTTGCTGGACCAGCATCTCGACGGTCGCCGCAACAACGAGCGCGTCCTGTGGACGCTGGCCAATCTCGAACTGTTCCTGCGCGTCTATCGGCCCAATGGAATCGAGCCGATATCGCGGTTTCCGCTGCGGTGTGCGGCCTGATGCAGGCCGCCGGCTGAGCCGCACTCAAGACCCTGCTGACTGTGTGACCGCATAAGCCTTCATCAATTCATGATCCCTCCATTGTTATGTTGTAATGCAGCACTACATGCTGCGCCGCAATGAGCCGCGCAAAGAAATCGCGGACAACCCGGAGGTATGCCCCATGCGTCCGTCACCCGCACCCGAGACCGGCCTGCTTTTGAGGATTCATGCTCATGTGCCCACGGCCCTGACGCTTTCGGTCATCGCCATTTCCGGCCTGATCACGATCAAACTCTGCGGTGGTTAGTACCCACTATCAGCGTTCGGTGACTCGGGTCGCATCCTTCGACGGGCTCAGGATGAGGCCGTTTTCTTGCCCTCATGGTGAGCTTGTCGAACCATGGGGGCGGCGGCTCGTATACTCAACTCTGATTCCGGATACTAGAAGCGGGCCGCACACCGCACAGTCCTGCCCCTCTTCGGTTTGGCGGACGTGCACAGGAGGTCCGTGACAACCGGGCGGAAACTTTGGCCACACCCGCACGTTGTCCAGTCGATGATCGCAAGTAGCGGTCATGCTTCCCCGGCGGCCCTCTCGCCCTTTGAGCCCCTTGAGTTGCATCCGGGGCCGCCGGTGACGCTTCCCGGAGCTCGTGTCAATGTGGGCGGGTTGTGCTTGCGGCCCGCCGCTATTTTGGCGCGCCTCGCGGCCCGCAATGCCGTTCTGCACGGTTCGCGGCACGATTACCGGCCGCTCCGGGTTGCAATTCGCGGTCGCAGCAATCATATACGCCCGACTATATCGATCCGGCATAGCCGCGTTTCGGGGCGCGACGATGGATGTACGTACGGTCTGCCTGGGGCTGCTGACTCGCGGCGACGCCACGGGATACGAGATCAAGAAACAATTCGAGGAAAGCGGCTATCGGCATTTCGCCGAGGCCAGCTTCGGCTCGATCTATCCGGCGCTTGGCCGGCTCACGGTGGACGGGCTCGTGTCGGTCCGCGACGAGCCACAGGAGAAGCGGCCCGACCGCAAGGTTTACTCGATTACCGAGGCCGGGCGGACCCGATTTCTCGACGCGCTGATGATGCCGCTGGCGGACGACCGCCACCGCTCGCCGTTCGCCTTCGCGATGCTGTTTTCGCATCTTCTGCCCGACACTCGCGTGCGCGCGCTGCTCGACAGCTACATCGCGGACAAGGAAAGCGTGCTGGCGCGGATGGAGGCGGGAAAATCCGCCGCCAAAACCGCGGGCGAGCAGTTCGTCAACGGTCTCGGCCGTACGATCTACGCGGCCATTATCGATTACCTGCGCGCCCATCGCGTGGCGCTCCAACCCTGCGCCCGGGAAGCGGCGGAATAGGAAGGACAGCAATGCCGGGCAAAGAACTGGCCGCCCTGCTCGCGATCTGCCCGGAGCAGCCTGCGTATGGCGAAAAGCACCTGTGCATTGACATCACTGTTATAGTTGAGTATATCACTACTTTCAACAGCTGCAGAAAAGGAGCGATGACATGCTCTCGGACATGATCGTCGCTGCTCGCCGAATCTGGAAGCGCATGGAGCCAGGCTTCTGGCGGCGCATGAAACCGAGTTATCGCGCCGCCGCGGGGATTACCCTGCTCGTCGCGCTGTGGCTCGGATCCGGCATCCTGTCCGGGGGGGCGGCCAATCATGTCGAGACGGCTCGCAAGAGCACGGATCTGCCGACCGTGCAGGTCGCCCGCCTCACGGCGCAGCACCGGGATGCCTCGGTCGTCGTGCGCGGCCGGACCGAGGCGCTCCGTTCCGTTGACGTGAAGGCGCAGGTGGACGGCGTGGTGCAGGCGCTTCATTTCCAGGAAGGCGACTTCGTCAGGGCCGGACAGGTGCTCTGCGAATTGCAGGTCAACGATCGGGCGGCGAAGGTCGCGCAGGCCCGCGCGCTGGTGGCCGAGACGGAGCAGAAATACAACGCCGACCTCGCGCTCGCGAAAGACGGCTATCTCGCCAAAACGCTGCTCGCCGAATCGGCGACCGCGCTCGAAACGGCGCGCGCCAACGAGCGGACGAGCGAACTCGATCTCGTCAACACCAAAATCCGCGCGCCCTTCGACGGGCGGATCGACAATCGCTACGTGAACGCGGGCGACCTGATGAAAAACGGGGACAAATGCGCGCTCCTGATCGCGCCCGAGCCGTTCCTCGCTGTCGGCGCGGTCTCGGAGCACGATGTCGGAAAAATCAAAGTCGGCGATCCGGCCACCGCGACCCTGGTAACGGGCCAGGCGGTCCAGGGCCGTGTGCGGTTTATCGCCAATAGCGCCGATCCGACCACCCGCACCTTCAGTCTCGAAGTGGAGCTGCCCAATCCCGACGCGAAACTGCGTGACGGGGTCAGCGCCGACATCCGCATTCCGGTGCGCAATGTCGAAGCGATGAGGATCTCGCCCGGAATTCTGGTGCTGAGCGATGGCGGAGTTGTGGGCGTGCGCGTGGTCGAGAACGGGATCGTGCACTTCCGACCGGTGCAGATCGTCTCCGATAATCCCGACGGCATGTGGGTCACAGGGCTGCCCAACGGCGCCGAAGTCATCACCGTGGGCCAGGAATTCGTGAGCGAAGGCGCGCGCGTCAAAGCCGCCGCGACGGGAGCGGGCGCGTGAGCGGGATCATCGCCTGGGCCGTCAGGAATACGCGCCTCGTCATCGCGGCGCTCGCGGTCACCATCATCGCGGGCGTGATCGCCTTCATCCAGATTCCGAAGGAATCCGATCCCGACATTCCGATCCCCTACATCGTCGTCCAGGTCTATTACCCGGGCATCAGCCCCGAAGACAGCGAGCGGCTGCTCGTCAAGCCGATGGAGAACTATCTTCGCTCCATCCAGGGGCTGAAGCAGATGACCGCGCGCGCCTATGAAGGCGCCGCCGTCGTCATCATGGAGTTCGACGTCTCTTTCAATCGGGATCGCGCGCTCGCCGATGTGCGCGCCCAGGTCGATACCGCCCGAGCCGAACTGCCGCCCGACGTGCAGCAGCCCATCGTGCAGGAAATCAGCACCAGCCTTTTTCCCGTCATTTCGGTGGCCCTGTCGGGCGACGCGCCGGAGCGCACGCTTTTTCATCTCGCACGCGACCTGAGCGACCAGCTCAAGACCATTCCGACCGTTCTCGACGCCCAGCTCTCGGGCACCCGCGACGAGATGCTGGAGATCGCCGTCGATCCCGCGAAGCTGGAGAGCTACGGCATCACCCAGCAGGAAATGTTCGACGCGATCACCAACAACAACACGCTGATCGCGGCGGGCGTGATCGACAACGGGCACGGCAATTTCGCGGTGAAGCTGCCAGGCGTCATCGACAACGCCGAAGACGTGCTCAACCTGCCCATCCGCGCCACCAACGATGCCACCGTCACGCTGAAGGACGTGGCCGAGGTCCACCCCACCTTCTACGACGCGACGAGCTACACGACCATCAACGGCAAGCGGGCGATCGCGATCGACGTGACCAAGCGCGTGGGCGCCAACGTGATCGCGAACAATCTCGCAGTCCGGCAGATGGTGGCCGCGGCACAGAAATATTTCCCCGCGGGCGTGCATGTGTCGTTTGTCGGCGACGACTCGACTCACATCCGCAACCAGCTGGGCTCGCTCTCGGACGCCATCATTCTCGCCATCATACTGGTGATGATCATCGTGGTGGCAGCGCTCGGACTCCGTTCCGGGCTGCTCGTCGGTGTGGCCATTCCCACCTCGTTCCTGATGAGCTTTTTCGTCATCGACGCGGAGGGATTCACCCTCAATTTCATGATCATGTTCGCGATGCTGCTCTCCGTCGGCATCCTGGTCGACGGCGCGATCATCGTGGTCGAGTACGCGGACAGGAAGATGACGGAGGGGCTGCCGCCAAAACAGGCGTTCGCCGAGTCCGCCACGCGCATGTTCTGGCCGGTGGTGAGTTCGACCGCCACCATGATCGGCGCCTTCCTGCCCATGCTGCTCTGGCCCGGCATCGCGGGCGAATACATGAGCTATTTCCCGAAAACATTGATCATCGTGCTCACCTGCTCGATGGTCGTGGCGCTGATCTTCCTGCCGGTGCTCGGCGGCTTTTTCGGAAAGAAGCCCGAGCCCGACGAGAAACACGAAAAGGCGATCGAGGCGTCCGAACACGGCGACTGGCGGGACATTCCCGGCATTACCGGCTGGTACGCGCATCTTTCCGACTGGATCACCCACAATCCCGGAAAGGTGATCGCAGGGGCGGTCTTCGCCACCCTGGCGGTTCTCGCGCTGTTCGTGACCCACAACCACGGCACCGAATTCTTCGTGAAGACGGATCCGACCCAGGCGACGGTGCTCGTGTCCGCGCGCGGCAATCTCGCGGCCAACGAAAAGCGCGATCTGGTGATGAGCGTCGAGCGCCGCATCGAGAACGTCGCCGGCGTGGACTACATCTACGCGAATTCCGGCGGCGATCCCTCGAGCCTCGACGTGCCCGTCGACGAAATCGGCCACATCACGGTCGAGCTGAAGCCCTACGCACAGCGACGCCGCGGCGATGTGATTCTCGAGGAGATCCGCGCGAGGACCGCGAATATACCCGGCCTGCGCGTGGAAGTGCGCAAGCCCGACAGCGGTCCGGAATCCGGCAAGGACATCACGATCGACGCAAGCTCGGACGATTACACGGCGCTGATGCAGACGACGGACCGCATCCGCCGCCATCTCGACGGCATCGCCGATCTGCGCGATGTGGAAGATACCCGTCCGCTGCCCGGGATCGAATGGGACCTCAAGGTCAAGCGCGACGTGGCGCAGCGCTTCGGGGTCAGCACCCAGCAGATCGGAGCGGCGGTCGAACTCGTGACCGACGGAATTTTCGTCGGCCGCTACCGGCCCGCCGATTCGACGCGCCTGGTGGATATCCGCGTGCGCTACCCGAGCGCCGAGCGCGGCATCCATGCGCTCGACGGCGTGCGCGTCGCCACCGCGAAGGGCATGGTGCCCATCAGCACCTTCGTGACGGTGAAGCCGGGCCCGCAGGTGAGTTCCATCGAGCGCATCGACGCCCACCGCGTCTATCACGTGCGCGCCAACGTGAAGCCGGGCGTCAACGTCAACGCGGTAACCAGCAAGATCAAGACCTGGATCGCCTCGCAGAACATTCCCCGCAACGTACGCGTGTCGTTCAAGGGCTCCGACGAGCAGCAGCAGGAATCGGGCGCCTTCCTGATCAAGGCAGCCTTCATGGCGCTGTTCATCATCGCGGTCGTGCTGCTGGCGATGTTCAACAGCTTCTATCACGCGAGCCTGATTCTGGTAGCAGTTATCCTCGCGATGATCGGCTCGCTGCTCGGCATGGTGGTGATGGGGCAATCGTTCTCGATCATCATGACCGGCACGGGCCTGCTCGCGCTCGCCGGCATCGTGGTCAACCACAACATCGTTCTGATCGACACCTATCACCGGCTGCTCGAAACCGGCATGAATCCGATCGAGGCGGTGATCCGCTCGAGTGCGCAGCGCCTGCGGCCGGTGTTTCTCACCACCATCACTGCGATCTTCGGCCTCATTCCGATGATGCTGGCGCTCGAGATCGATTTCGCGACGCGGACGGTGACCGTGGGCGAGCCCTTCGCGATGATGTGGATTCAGCTCTCGACCGCGATCGTGTTCGGGCTGGCGTTTTCGAAGGGCATCACGCTCGGGCTGGTGCCCGCGCTGCTCGCCCTGCCCCACCGCGTGCGCGAAACCCGCCGCGGTTTCCGCTGGTTCCTGGCGGAGATTTTCCGCGCGCCATACCGTGCGATCGCGCGTCGCCTGGGCACCCGCTCGCCGGCTCCGCAGATCCAGCCGGCGGAGTAATGCGGCTCGGCGACTGCGCGATCGGGAAATTACTCTCGATGGTCGCCATGGCTTACAGAAGCTTTCGGACGGCATCTCGCTCGGCGTGCTCGAAGGCGTCGGTGAAGAGATCAAGCTCTTCGCGGGTCATGCCGATGCTGCGCCCGGTCTTGCGCCAGCAGTCCACGGCGCGCGCAACCTCGCCCAATATCTGCCTGGCGCGTGCAGGCGCGATACGAAAATAGGCAATCACCGAGATAAGGGCGGCGATGCTCATATCTGGTCCGGTGTTTTCGGAAATCCACGTCTTCATCTCGCGCACCCGCTCGGGCGATGGATTGATGTCAAACGCAGGCGACAGCCGCCAGAACTCGCGGTCTTCATGCAGAAAACCGTGGTTGCGCAGATGGTCGTCCACGTTGGTGATCAGGATCGAGAAGGCAATGCGCCGCCACAGCTCCTCGATATCGGCTTGCGCGTCGGCCCCGTGCACGCGGATTGCGTCCACGATTTCGGTATAGGCGTGGTCCTGGGGTTCCGTCGCTTCGACGCCAAGTATGGTTGCAGCGGAGACGTACATCACGCGCCGGCCGTTCCCGCGCCGGTCAAAGCGCCGGATCAGGGCGACCGGTGATCCGTCGCTCTGGACGATCCGTGCTTCGGCCGCATCGATCCCGGCTTTTCTGGCAAGTCTGAGGGCGAGAACTTCCCCTTTGGCGACGGGGCGCTCGTCCGCAATGCTGGGAAACTTGCCGATGGCGAGCGCGCCGTCTTCGTCCACGACGGTGCATTTCGGGCGCAAGCCGCCCAGAGAGGTACCACGACCGCGCAGATAGGCCAGGTCTGCTGCCGTCTCGGTGTTGGTCTCGACGGCGCGCGAGGCATTGAGCAAATGCCCGAGTTCGATGAGCGGCGGGGCTGTCCGGCGCCCCGCTTCCTGCGCGCGCTGGAACGTGCCGTTCTCATCGCGAAAGCGAAGCGCCCCGAGGCGGCTCTCGTCATCGACCGCAAGCAGAAAATCGAGTGCATTCAGCGACGGCGCATCATCGTCTTTTCCTTCGCGGCGCAATTCCTGCCTGCGCTTGACATGATCGCGCATGATGACGCGCTTGCCCCATCCGTCGGGCTCGGTATCGGCAATCGCGGGATGAAAAAGAGAGCCGTCTCTCGAGTTGCGATGAAACTGCGGACCGACATGAAGGGGAAGCGTTGGCCCGAGCGCAAAACGCGCGCGGTCGCCAAGCCAGCCCGCGCTATATTCGAACGCGGCATTCTCGCGCCGCCCCTGCAGGTTATAGCGTAAGGTGCCGACCTGCGGCCCGTCATTCAGAACAACGTCGATGGTACGCTTCATGGCCGCGGCGTCCGCGGCGTCTTCATGCGTATGCGTTTGGGCAGGCGTTCTTCATCGAGCAAGAGACCGGAATCGTCACGGCTCACATCGATGAGCGAGCCGAGGGGGTCGCCGAAACCCAGGACGAAAAGCGCCATGGCATAGACGCCAAGCCCGACGCCGGGATCGCCCTTCTCCACACGGAAATAGGTGTTTTTGGAGACGCCCATGCGTTCGGCGACCGCAAGGGTTGTAAGCCCGCGCTTGCGGCGCGCCGTCGCGATATCGCTGCCGAACCTGGTCAGCGAGCGCCTGACCTGGCTGGGCAAAACATCGGAAACCCTTGAGCGCATACAAGGCTCCATAGATGACGCCTTACAGCGGTGTAAGGCTGAATATAAAGGGCCTTATCGAGATTTGTCCAGAGTTTGGAGCCCGCTCAGCGGGCGTGCGAACTGCCACGTCCCCTGTCGCCCGAAGCAGAGCTGTCCTCTCACGGCACCGCTGACTCACTCGGCGATGTCTACTGGCCCGAGGCGCGCTCCGGGTTCGAATCCCCCGGGCATCCGCAGTGCGCCGGCGAGTGGATGGTAGGCAGGCGCTGGAGATGCGCCGGTTCGGCCGCGCGGCCTGCGGCGCTTGCGCCGCGCAAAGAGGCCGAGGAGGCGCGCGAGCGCGCCTTCGGACGGCACCGTCCGGATCACGCCGAGCCAGGCGAAAACTGAAAGTGCGAGCGCGATGGCAAAATCGATGACGGGCTTTGGCGAGGTTGGCTTGAGCGCCGCGTAGGGCGCGTCGATCAGGGTCGAGGCGTAGAGATGGTCGGACTCGATCATCATCATCTCCTGCTCCTGCTCGGAGAGAACGTCGATGAGTTCGGGTTTCTGGTCGGCGAGCGTGAGGTGTTCGAGCGCGGTATTCAGATAGGCAATGCGCGCCGCCACGTCGCGCCGCTTGTCCTGGCGGATGATGTTGTCCGCCTCGCGCAGGATCGTTTGGAGCAGCCGTTCGGCGCCGACGGGGCTGCGGAAACGCAGCGTGATTGTCGCAAAAGACGTATCGAGCGAAGGAACGACCACCAGATTTTTTTCGAAATATTTCTGAAGATCGTCCTGGTCCGGATGGGTTTTGACCGGCCGGTTCAGCAGGTGCTGGAGATATGCGATGGCCGTGTGCAACAGATCGGTGTGGATTTTCCAGCGGCCGTGCGGGAAATCCCAATCCTCGGCGAACAATTCGGGCAGGACGTTGTCCTTGCGGACGAGAATATTAAGGAGCCGGTTCGACGTGAGGAGCGCGCTGTACTCGTCGAAGCTCTGATCGAGCCCCTGCTGCCCAAGCATGCCGCCTGCATGCAAGTGCTTGGCGATGCTTCCTATGCCGCCCAGTTCGCCGCCAACACCGCTGCCGAACGGTTCGTCCGACTTGTCAGCCGGTCCGACGATTGCAGTCGCCGTATAGACCGGTTCCTTCACCTCGACATAGGTAACCGCAATCCCCAGCGAAGCTGCCGCGAAAATCCCAAGGAGCAGATAATGCGTGCGCAGATCGTGCAACAGCCTCGGCAGACTGAGGGTCTGGCCGAGTGTACCTCCGGATGCGCCATCGTCGAGAAGGTCCGACATTCCGCTTCCCTCCGCTCGCGCGCTGCGGCGCTCAATTCGTGCTGTGAGCCAATACGGCGATCGAGGCCGCCGATATGGCGAAGTCGGAGAACACCTTCGCTACGGTGACGGTGAGTGCACCAAGATCGAGCGGCTTCAGATCGCGCGGGACGACGATGACTGTTCCCGGTGCGAGCGCGTCCGATGTGAAGTTGAAGAGATCATCGGAGACGCCCCGCGCCGTTCCGTCGGGATTGATAACGAAGATATGGTCGTCGTCAGCGTACCGGTTGAACCCTCCGGACATCGCAATGAAGTCGGATACGCCGAGCTTCGGAGCGTAACGGTAATTGCCGGGGCTCAGCACTTCGCCGGTCACCATCACTTCGGTCGGGCGCTTGGGCAGGAACAGCGAATCGCCGGGCTGGAGCTGGATATCAGCCTGCGGATTGGCGGCGAGCGCGACCGGATCCGCCAAGATCGAGATGCGGCCGTCCGCAGTTTTCGTGCGCAGCTGGCTGATGACGCTTTCCACGAATCCCGCCGCTTCGGGCGAAAGTCCCAGCGACTGTCCGCCGGCCGAGGAAAGAACACCGCCGCCCTGCGCGACCGACGCCATCAGCTGTTCCTGCAGATCTTCGGCTTCGCGCCCGTACGCCGTCTGCTGGAGCCGCGCCACCGAAGGCCTCTGAAACACCGCTCCCATCGGATAGGCAAAGCTCGTCAGGCCACCCGCGCGTGCAAGCAAACTCGACAACTTTTCACCCTTCAGAATGTGATACGTTCCGGGAAACCGGACTTCGCCTTCGACGACCACATTTCCTTCCTCCTGTTCGCTCGGCACGCGCGGAATCTGCACGACATCCAGTCGCTGCAACGCGACGCTTGCGAGGCTTTGCGGCGTGAGCGAAAGCAGCTTGCGGCTGGTCGTCGAGTGGCCGCCGATATTGTCGATGACGACCGAAGTTATCTCTACGGCGTCCAGATCCGCATCGGGAGAGAGGCCATTCGCCGCATCGACGATTTCTCCCAGCGGCACGCCCGGTGCGGCAAGATACGTCCCCGGATCCCGCACGGCGCCGTCGACCGTCACCCGATAGTCACCGACCACGAGCCCCAGCGCGGCCGTTTCGTCCATCGTCAGTCCTTCGACGCCGCTACCGGTGGAGCCGGATCCGGATTCCGATGCTGCAGAAGCCAAGCCGGCAGCACCGGCAACACTTCCGCCGACCGAACCTTCATCTGCGGAACCGATTGTTCCTCCGATGCTCCCGGTTGTCGAAGAGCCCAATTCCTCGGCAGTCGAATCCAGAACGCCTTTTCCTCCCGCTTGCGCGCCGAGAAGTTGCGACGGCGGCGTCTGCACGAGTCCCCCAGACAGCAGGTCCGCAAAAGACCTGGAGGTCGCCGATGTAATCAGCTGAGGCGCTGGACAATGCGGAAGTTTCAGCGAGGTGGCGGAGCGCGCGCGTTCGGGGCGGGGGAGATTTCGGATTGCCTCCTCTTCCGCAAGACACGGCATCCCCGGCAGCGCCCCCTCGCGACCCGATCGCCAACGCGCCATGAGCGCCGGCGCACCTTCGGCATTCCGGGGTGCCGAACTCAGGTCAAGGAGCTGGCGCATCGCGTTGAGCGTCAGGACATGTACCACGTCCTGCGATTGCAGATCCATATTGTAGGTGCCCGCAAGGATCTGTGCGATCGAAAAAGGAATGATCCTGCGCTGCAGCGTCGTCTGGTCCTGCCTCACGATGAAGGCAAAGGGCGTGTAGGTGAGCGGCAGGAAGGATTCGGACGAAGGCAAAAGATCGTGCAGCGTGCGCACCTTGTTGAGCGCGTAATCGCCCGGGAGCCGCACATTGCCTTCGAGCGTAACCTCGCCCAGCGTGTAGTTCACGGCGTTCGCGACAATCAGGATGTCACCGTCGTCGAGCGCGGCTGCGTCGCGACCCGAGATATCATCATATTCGAGTCGACCGTCGGCACGCGTGCGCAAAAGCGTCAGCCGATAGGCGCCGCGGATCGCATAACCGTTCGCCTTGGCGATTGCCCAGCGAAGCGTGGCGGAGCGCCCGCCCGGTTCGATCTCGTAAATGCCCGGTCGCCGGACTTCGCCCGCGACTGCGATCGTTGCTCCGATGGGAGAAACGACGATGCGATCACCCTGCCGCAGAGTGGTGTCCGGCGATTTTCCCTCGGGCGACAGGAACCTGTAGAGATCGATGCGCAGCGCATGGCCGTCGCGCACAACGGCGATGTTGCGCAGCGAACCCGCCTTGCGCACACCCCCCGCGAGTACAAGTGCATCGAGAACCGTGGACAAGCCGCTCAGCGCGTAAACACCGGGGCGAAACACCTCGCCCGCGACATTGACGGAAATCTGCCGGACCTGCCCGATCGTGATGTAGTCCTCCGTCTGGATGTAGCCTTCGTGAATGGCGGCATCGAGATCGCGGCGGAAGTCGCCGAAACGGCGACCGGACGCTGATATCGGACGCAGGCGCGGCAGCGTGACGTTGCCGTCACGATCGACGAAGATGTTGTAGGTCGCGTTCTCCTGTCCGCGTAGCGTGACGACCACCTGGTCGCCCTGCCCCAGTATGTACTGGTCCTGCACGGAGCCGATCTGCAGCGCCGAAACCGAGCCGCCATTGCCGAGAATATCGTAGCCGAACTGGGTTAGCGGCTTGCCGGCGCGCCGCGAGTAGATGATTTCCAGATGCGAGTGCTCGGCGGCATGACGCGAGCCTGGCTGTCCGGGGGTTACCACGACCGAGGGCTGGGGACCGTCAATCATGCCCGGAATGCCGCTGGATGATTGCCCGCTGCCGTAGCCCTGAAGAAGCTGATCGATACCTCCGGCCCCGGCGCTGGAAGCCGAACCACGGCTCACCGCGTTGTCGATCATCTTCTCGCAGGCCGCCGGATCGGACGTCGTGGCACAGATGCCGTCCGCACTGTCGCTCGCCCGCGCCGGATACGCGCAAAACACCAACAGCGCGGCCGCAGCAAAGACAGCGGAAGAAATAATCCGCAAATCTCCTCCGCAATGCCGCGGAAGCGATTCCTGCGCGCGGCGCCAAACGCGGCTGAGCGAATCGATCACGGTCTCCATTGTCTCCTGCACACGGAAACACTGCACTTCGCACACGCGAATCCCAAGCACGCTTGCAGGCTATTTGCGATTCGCGGCCTCCGCAGCCGAGCGGCCTGCGACATAACGAGTTACTCACAGGTTTTGCGCGTGCCGCGCAGAACCGTCTGCGGATTTCGTGCACAGAATTCTCGCGGCAGCCGGAGCGCATCGATTGCGCCTGTCCGCCGATGTCTGACGATTTCGGCGGCGAGAAAACGATTCGCCGGCGTTCTCGCGGCGAATGACTATCGGGTGTGGCGGTGTCGGCTTACGAAGGAGAAGCGCTGGCTCTGGCGCCGGCGCTCTGGCTGTGGTGATGCGCTGCCGCCTCATCCGCCAGATCGCACTCTCCTGCTCCGTGTTGCTGAGCTGGGTGGCGGCGGCGCAGTCCGATGAACCCGTCCCGCTCAACTTTTATGGCGATCCGGGAATGCTCGACATGCCGTCCGCACGCATGTCACCAGACGGCAGCTTCAGCATCTGGGCGGCCGGAACCGGTTTCACCCAGCGTTACGGCTTCAGTTTCCAGGTGACGCCCTGGCTTGAGGGCTCGTTTCGCGACATCGGCACAAAAAATCTCTTCGATGCGCAGAGTGCGTTCGCGGGAGCCACCTATTACGATCGCAGCTTCGGACTCAGGTTGCGGCTCCAAAACGAAACCGACGGCTGGCCGGACATCACGATCGGTGCGAATGACCTGATCGGAACCGGTCTCGAGGGCGCGGAGTATCTGGTCGCCACAAAACGATTTGGCGATTTCGAGGCCTCGCTCGGCATTGGCTGGGGGCGCTATGCCGGAACGGCGATGTTCGAGAACCCGCTTGCGTTTGTGCTGCAGAGCTTCGCGACGCGAAGCGCACCCCAGGTCGATATTTCCAGTTCGGGCGTACCCGATGTCGCGCAGCTGTTTCACGGCCCCTCCGCCTCGCTGTTCGGCGGCATGGTCTGGCACACACCCATTCCCGGACTGAGCGTGCTCGCAGAGTACAGCTCGGACACCTATCGCATTGAAGCGCAGCAGCACGTGTTCAGGCCCGCGACCCAGATCAATGTCGGTTTGTCCTATGAGGTGGTGCCCGGCATCCAGGCGGGAGCAGCGCTCATGTACGGCAAGACGCCGATGTTTCGCCTCGCAGCGGCGCTCGATCCCGTCCACGAGCCCTTCGACCGCCGATCGGGGGCAGCACCGCTCGCGCCGGCGGTCCGTTCCGACGATGAGCTGGCGAAAGTCGCACGCGCAGACCTGGCGGCGCGCGAGTCGGCCGTCGAACGCTATGAAGCGCACGGCGATACCCTTGTCGCATACATTGACGGCGAGCCGGACGATTGCAGCCGCTATGTGCCCATCCTCGAAACGGCACATGAAAGCGGCTTCCAGGCGGTCGCGCTGACCGATACGGCCAATCCCGCAATTCCCGTCAGGCGCTGCGCTATCCAGGACGTTGCCCGCGTCGCGCAGCAGCAGGTTATGTCGCTTGTGTCATGGCCCTCAGCGCATGAGAGCGAAGCGACAGAGGAAAGGGTGCGCGAGCAGGCGGTCGCGCTCGCCGCTGCCCAGGGTCTGCGGATCGAGGCACTCGCCATCCGCGGTACCCAGGTGGATGTCGCATTCGTCAATACGCATTACCGCACGGAGCCCGAAGCTTATGGCCGGCTGGTGCGGGTGCTGATGGCGACCATGCCCGACGCGGTCGAAACGTTCCGCATCATCAGCCTCGCCGACGACATTCCGACGCGAGAACTCGTGCTGCCGCGCTCCGCGCTCGAACGGACGATTTCTGTCGACGGCGGCGGCCGCGAACTGCTTGCGGATGCGCGAACGACGCTGACCGACACCACGCCCGCGCACATTTCTCCGCCGCTGGTCGCGTATCCCAACTACGATTGGTCGATCCGGCCGATCTATGACCAATCGCTGTTCGATCCCAACCAGCCCTATCTCTTTCAGCTGCTCGCGGGCTTCGCGGGCGGCGTCAACGTGACGCCGCAGCTGCGGCTCCAGGGCGAATTCGACGTCAATGTCGCGAGCAATTTCGGCCAGCTGCTGCCTTCGAACAGTGAACTCCCGCATGTGCGCAGCGATCAGGGCCTCTATTACGAGCACGGCCGGAACGGCATCGCCCAGCTGCAGGGCTCCTACACCGCGACGCTGGCGCCCGGCGTCTATGGCATGGCGCGCGGCGGCATTCTCGAAAGCATGTTCGCAGGCGTCGGCGGAGAGGTGCTCTGGCGACCCGATACCGAACGCTGGGCGCTGGGCGCGACATTGTATGATGTCTGGCAGCGCGGCTTCGACCGGCTCTTCGACCTGCAGCCCTATCACGTCTTCACCGGCCATGTGAGCCTTTACTACCAGTCGCCCTGGTATGGCCTCGACTTCCAGGTCGATGCCGGACGCTATCTGGCGGGCGATACCGGCGCGACCTTCACCATCACGCGGCGCTTTTCGACCGGGGTGGAGATCGGCGCGTTCGCCACTTTCACCAACGTGCCCTTCTCGCAGTTCGGCGAAGGCTCCTTCGACAAGGGCTTCATCATCCGCATTCCGATGGATTTCATGGTGCCGCTCGACAGCCAGTCGGACTTCGACATGAATCTGCGCCCCGTGACGCGCGATGGCGGCCAGATGCTCGAGCCCGAACAGGTGCTCTACGATGCGCTGAGGCGGACGGATTACGGGGAGCTTCTCGACGATGCCGACGAAATCGTTCATCCCTGATTCGCGCGAAGGCGCGCACCGCCCGAGCCGGCGTGCCGTCCTGCTCGCGGCAGGCGCCGCGCCCCTTCTCGCGCGCTGCAGCTCCGATCCGAATTCCGACACGGGTCAGCTCACAGAACTGCTCGGGCAATCGTTCCATGTTCTATCCGGCGACCGTTCCGTCACGCTGAGGGAGGTGCAGGACACGCCGTTCGCCTCGCTCGGCGTGCGCGTCGGGAGCGGCGCGCAGACCATGCTCGTTCTCGCCGCGCGCACTGGTGCTTCTGGCGTGTGGACTTCGGCCTCGCATATTGCGCTCGAAATCGCTTCGGGCCGCATCCTGCGCACGGCGGGCCTGCCGCAGAACCTGTCCGGCACAACATTCTCCGGCTCCGATCCGCTTGCGCGGGGCCTGGAGACTCTTCGCCAGCCGGCAAAAGTCGCACGCGCGCTCGACTTCGAGGACCGCAACACCTATGGCATCGCCGTCGAGTCCGCGCTGGCTCCCGCGGGACTCCAGGATGTCGACGTACTGGGCACGCGCATCCGCTGCGTGCACGCGGTGGAGCGCTGCAGCGCGCCTGCACTTTCCTGGAACTTCACAAACGAATACTGGGCCGGCGCGAAGAGCGGCCTTGTCTGGCGTTCGTTGCAGAGCATCAATCCCGATCTCCCGACCGTCGAGATCACCCTCTTCCGCCCGCCGAAGTGAGAGGGCACGGCAATCTCTTTATGCACCGTGCGGTTGCTTCTTGCCCTCCCTCAGTCGTCGTCGGGGGCTTCGAGCTTCAGGCGGTCGGGGTGATGGGCAAAGGTGAAATCGGGCGCCGGTATCGTTTCGAACGTTCGGGGCTGCATCGCGAGATCATAGAAACGGGCGAGATTGCGCGTTGACCGCGCATCCGCGAAGGTGAGCTCTCCCATCGGAATGCCGAAATTGAATTCGATGAATCGGACGATGCTCCCGAAATCTTCCTGCTCGTTGTTGATGTAGCCTTTTGGCGTGTAAGCCGAGGCGAACAGGAACGGCACACGGAAGCCGTACTGATATCCGCCTTCGGGATAAGGCAGAAACGTCGGCCGCTCGTGGTCGTACCAGCCGCCCCAATCGTCCCAGGTAATGAGGATGGCCGTGCTGTCCCAGTAGGAGGAATTGTCCGCGTTGCGGCACGGGCTGTTCCCGACCGCGTTGACGACCTTTGCCACCCAGGCCGGCCCGCCGCCAAAGTCGATACCGGCGTGATCGGAGAACTGGGCCGAGGGAATGACCCAGCTCACGCCCGGAAGCTTGCAATTGGCGACGTCCTGCAGCACGTCGAGCGGGTTGAGCGCCATATGCTTCAGCCAGATCGGGCCCGTGCATTGGCCGTTGCGCGGAACGCAGATGTGTTTGATCGCGTCGGGCGCGCTCCACAGGTCGCCCGCCCCCGGCGTGTAATACCGCCAGGTGACCGATTGCCGGTGCAGCAGGTCGGCCAGCGTCGCGTGCTCGAAGCACGGATAGATCTGCCTTTTGGGGTTCTCCGTACCCTTTGCATTGATCAGTTGCACCCTGCCGGCGGGCGGAGCAATGCACCCGTTGATCCGATCGTTGTGTTTCAGGTTCTCGGCCGCAAAGATTCCCTTGTGATCGTCCGGCGCGCTGGGAGCCGAAGTGGCGCCGAACAGGAACTGATGGGCAGGAAAGCTGGGGCCCTGGTTCGTCTGAAACATGTCATTCGCCCAGCCGTAATGTGTCGCAAGGAAAATGTAGGGGTCGAGAACACCCGTCGAATTGTCCACGTATTTAAACGCGGTATCGGGGGGACAGTTCTGGCAAGGAATATCTCCGGCGCCATCCATCCTGCAGGTACTTGTCTTGGGCTTCAGGTCGCACATATCCACGAAATCCGCGTGGGCATGACGGGGGCCATAGGCGGTCACCAGCGGCACAGGCGTGGGCTCGATCGTTCCGCCCTGCGCATGCTTGTCGCGCCAGTTACTTTTCTGGATGTCGTACTTCGAGCTGTCGGGCTTCGTGCTGCATGGTTTCACCGCGCACAGCGCGTAGAACAGATTGTCGGGGGTGCGGTTCTCCTGGACGATGACCACGATGTGCTGGAAATTCGTAGGCTGGGCCGCCCCGGCCGATGCCGCCCAGACGATCGTCGACAACACGAGGGCGATGATTTTCATGGGGAAACAGAGCTCACGTTGCGCCGAAGCGGAAGCTATAACGGACGCCGCCGCCGCGCCATGAGCGAATTTGCCCCGGATCTTGCTTCCGTTAGCGGTCCCGGGGTTCCTCGCCGCGCACACCAGAGGTGCGGGTTCGCAAGAATACGCGGCCGTTCGGCGCCTCTCGCAGCACCAACTTCGAAACGCCGGCGAGATAGCTGCAGTCCGGGCGCGACCTGCGCGCCTTCGGTCCGCCTTGACACGGCGAGATGAAATCTCCGAATGCAAGCCATTCGGGGGCAGCGAGGGGAATTCATGAGGGGCCACATCGTCCTTCTGTGCGGACTTGCCGTTCTGGCAACCGCGGTTTCGGCGCGTGCGCGCGCAGAGCAGGTCGAAACCGTGGTGGTCACGGCAAAAATGCTCCCCCTCGACGCGGTTCCCCACCTCGACAAGACCGGGACGCCGATCATCGATATCCCGCGCAGCATCCAGATCGTGCCGGACACTCTGTTCAAAGCGCAGGGCGCGACGCAGCTCAGCCAGACATTGAGCGACGTGAGCGGCGCATCCCAGGGCGGACAATTCAATTTCGGGTTTTTCGACCGCTTCATCATCCGCGGCCTGAATGCGACCTTCCTCGATGACGGACTGCCGGAAGGCACCTCCGAGCTTACCGGAATCGTTCATTCGCTTACGGGCGTGCAGAGTGTCGAAATTCTGAAGGGACCTGGCTCGGCGCTATACGGCAGCGCGGAAGAGGGTGGCACGATCAACCTCGTTCATTTCCGTCCGAGCGATGCATACGATGCATGGATCAGCGAGCAATACGGCAGCTTCGATACGAGTACGACCAACCTCGCGCTGACCGGCCCCACCGGCATTCCGGGAGTGGACGGCCGGATCGACGGAATGTTCCAGCACTCCGACGGCTTCCGCGGACTGCACAATCAGACGGGAGAAATCTACGGCTCGCTCAGCTATCGGCCGGCGCATCACGACATCGAACTGCGCATCGAATACCACAATCTGCAGTTCCTTCCCGACGCCGAAGGCATTCCCTTCTTGCCGCCCAATGGAACTGGCAGCCCGCTCGATGTGCCCGCGGAAGACCGGTATTACACGCCCTACGCCTTTGCCGATCAGCAGATCGAGCGCATCTTCGTGAGCGACGAATGGACGATCAACAGTTACCTCGTTCTGAATCTGCGCGCCGCCGACAGCGTGCGGCAGGTCGATCTGGCGCGCAATGCGGGAGGCTCCGTCGCGCTGTTGGGCGGCGAATACGCACTCACAAGACGTCAGTTGCGCCGGCAATCGGATAACCTCAACGACGCCCTGTTTCAGGCGGAGCCGACATGGACCTTCGATACGGGTGCATTCCACCACACGCTGGTGACGGGCCTCGAAGCGCGCGAAATCAACGCGGGCACCGTGCGCGACACCGCGGATCTGCCGAATATCGCCAACATCTATCATCCGGCGGTCGATGACGGCGGGCTCGCGAGCCTCACCTTTCTTTGTGACGCCTCGCACAACTGCGACAACGCAAAGCTGCTCGGACAATTCTATGGCCTCTATGCGATCGATCAGATCGATCTGACAGACCAGCTGAAAGTCCGCCTCTCTGCCCGCAAGGACTGGTTCGAAACCGAAGCCGCGGCGCGCACTTCCGACATCCCGGCCAATGGCGGGCAGGAGGAACCGTGCAATCCACCACAGCCGGCGGCCTGCCCATTGCTCCCCGGCAATCCGGCGACGCGCTCCGATTCGCCTTTGTCGATCGATGGGGGGCTCGTGTATTTTCTGACGCCGGGCCTTTCCGTCTTCGGAGGCTATTCAAGCGCGGCCTACCCGATTTTCAACACCGAAGAACCGGAAAGCATCGGTCAGACGCCGGAACTCGGGACCGAGTTCGAAGCCGGCGTGCGGTTTCAGCAGGCGAGATGGTTCTCCGCTTCTTCGTCGATCTATCGCACCACCCGCGACAACGTCTTCACGCTGCTCGAGGTGCCGAACCCGTCGGGCCCGGGCGTTATCGACATTCCCCAGGTGTTCGACTATCGCGTCCAGGGATGGGAAACAGATGTAACTCTCCAGCCTCTCGAAAGCTGGAGCATGCTGGGCAATATTTCGATCCAGTCGCCCGATATTACGAGTTATCCGCAAACGCCTGCCAATATCGGCCACTCTGTTCCGAGCGTGCCGTCGCTGCTCGCCAATTTCTGGACGACCTATGCGCTGCCGTTTTCCATTACCGACGCGCGCCCGCAGATTTCGTTCGGCGTCAGCTATCGCAACCACGAATTTGCCGATGCGGCCAATACCAGGTTTCTCCCCGGGGCCCCCCTGTTCAACGCCGTTCTCGGCATTCCCTACCGACAGTGGATCCTGCAGGCCGGCCTCTCGAACATTTTCGATCAGCGAAACTGGGTCGATGCGACGGGCACGGGCGGCGGCGCCATGCCGGGGCCCGGCAGGACTTATTTTGTGAAGCTGACCTATGCTCCCTAGCCTGCTTGGGCGAGCGGTAATTTCATGTCCGCGATCGATCTGTTCGGAAGCCTTGACGGGATCGACGCGGCGGCGCTGACGCCGCTGCAGCGCATCCTGCTGATCACCGACGGGACTCTCACCGAGATTCTCGAGGCGCATTTCCTCGAGCGGATAGAGTTGGTCAAAATTTCGGAACGTATGCTGACCATACGCGAATGCGGCGCGCCGCTCGCCGGCGAGCCGGGCGAGGTGGTGATGGAACGCAAGATCAATCTGCGTGGCGCCCGATCCGGCAGCAACCACGTCTATGCGGAATCGCTCGTTCTGGTGGGTCGCCTTGATGCTTCGTTCCAGTCGGAACTACTCGGTACCAGTGTACCTCTGGGCCGCCTGTGGCGTCATCACCGGCTCGAGACCTGGAAGGATCTGGTGAGCATCGCATGCCGCCCGGCGCGCGAGCTCCACGCCCATCTCGACTGCGATGAAACCGCGGCCATTCTCGCGCGCGCCTACGACGTGTTCTCCTCCCGGCGTCTAGTCATGCGCATTTCGGAGTATTTCCGCGCGGCGGCGCGCGACTGACAGGCTTTACGAAGCGTCTCCCGCCGGCAACGCGGCGATGTGCCAGAGCACGCCCGACGGATCGAACACATAAGCCACCGTGAGGCCCCAGCTTTCCGGCCTTGGTGCGCGCGGCGCGGGCACGCCGTAACGAGCCGCGAGATCGAGCGACGCCAGATGTTCCCACCACGCGTCCAGGTCATCGACAAACACTTGCATGACAAAATTTCCGGCCCACGCCTCGACATAATAATCCTGCAGCAGGAAGGAGTGCGGCCCCAGGTGCATCGCTGCAAGGCGATCGCCGAGCGGTTCCATGCGAAACCCGAAATCCGCGTAGAATCGCTTGCTGATTTCAAAGTCCTTGGCCGGAACGAAAGGCCGAAGAGCTCTGACCGTTCCAACGAGATCACCTGGAGCCCGGGACATCCGCGCCTCCTGCCGTTTTTTCTTCATGTGGCTCCGCTCCTCTCGGAAATATGAAGCGAACAGCGCTGTCTCCCATGGTATACGCGACAAATACCATCAGGCTTGAATATCGCTTCGGGAAAAAATCATGACGGCGAACAAAACTGCGACGGGCTTCGGCTCGCATGTCCTTGGCGCGGGCGTGATGGCGATGGGCGTCGTGTGCCTGGTTTGGGGGAAATTCGATCCCGGCCAGGCGGTGCCCGGCGGTTTTCCCGACCGCGCGGCGCTCGCCTATGCGGCCGCCGCGCTCATGCTTGTCTGTGGCGCGGCCGTCGCGTGGCGAAGGACGGCGACCTGGGGCGCAGCGGCACTCACGGCCTATTACACGCTTATCGTCGTCATCCTGATGGACGGCCGCGGGGTGATCGCCCATTACGCCGAATTCGGCAGCTACAGCAACGTAGCCGAACAGCTCGCGATCGCGGCGGCGGCGCTGATCGTGTACGCCGGCAGTGCCAGAATCGATGCGGCTCATGCGGCGCGTCTCACACGGCTCGGCCTGGTCGTGTTCGGCATTTGCGCAATATTGTTCGGCGGCGCGCATTTCTTCTACATGAATCTCACTGCGCCGCTCGTCCCCAAATGGCTGCCGCCCGGCCAGCTGTTCTGGGGTTACGCGACCGGAATCGCCCACATTGCGGCGGGCGCAGCAATTCTGTCCGGCGTTCAGGCCCGCCTTGCTGCGATCCTCCTGACCATCATGTACGCGTCGTTTACGCCGCTGGTGCATGTGCCGGCCGCGCTCGCCGATCCTTCGACCTACTTCAACTGGACCGAGAACGCGCTCAACGTCGCGCTCACCGGCGCCGCCTGGGTGGTTGCCGACTCGCTTGCAAGGCGCGGTTGGGCCGGACGCCGCTTTCCAGCAAAACAGGAGGTTTCGGCAGGCTAGTACCCAGGTTCGACTCATGTGCCGATGGGACGTTTTTAGCACAGAGGTCGCGGAGTATGCACCGGGGGACGCAGAGGACCCTTCGACAAGCTCAGGGTGAGGAAATCCCCTCAGGGTGAGGAAATCCCCTGATGCTTGCTGAGCCTGTCGATGAGGAAATCCCCTCATGCTGAGCCTGTCGAAGCATGCGCGCTTTGCGCGCCATACTTCCTGCGTGTCCTGCGCGCTGAATCCGTTCCTTGTGTCACCAACAGTGATTCCGGGCGCCTGGAACGCGATGCTACCAAGAAAAAGGCCCTGTCGCGCGCACCGATCGACGGCGAAGCTGAATTTACTGCCGTTCCCGGCGGGAAAACGGGCGATTGATCATCGACGCCAATGCGGCGTGTTGACCCATCATTAATACTGACGACGATTTTAAACGGCGCACATCCCGAATTGCGTGTGGATGGACATCCAAACGCCGTCAATTTGTCGCCGGCGCGAAACTGCGTCGCTTCTCAAAGCACCATTTTTAAGCAGTTGTTCAGGCCCGGATGCGAGAATTCCGGTGGGCGTTGAGGAGCGTGACCGATCCATTCCATCTGGCATCTAGACTGGCATCTGTTGCCGGTCCTCGATCTCGTAAGCTCGGCGCGAGCCTATTCGGGCGTATATTCCGTCGGCCTGGTCACGCTGTCTGTTTGTGTGGCGATCCTGGCATCGTTCGTGGCCCTGACGATTTCGGCGCGCGTCTGCGCCGCCACCACCCAGCGCGGGCGGTTGGCCTGGACGGGCGCCGGCGCCATCAGCATGGGCGGCGGCATCTGGGCAATGCACTTCATCGGCATGCTCGCCTTCTCGCTGCCCTGCGGCATCACCTACAATCCGTTCGGTACCATGCTGTCGATGATCCCCGGCATCATCGGGAGCGGTGTCGCATTGAATATCGTCGGCCGGTTGCGCACGCCCACACTTGCGACCATGTCGACCGCAGCCATCCTCATGGGCGGCGGGATCGGCGCCATGCACTACTCCGGCATGGCCGCCGTCGAAACCAATGCCCTGCTCCGGTACGATCCGGTGTTGCTCTTGGTGTCGGTCGGAGTCGCGATTGCGCTCGCGTTCCTGTCGCTCAGCATCCGCTTCTGGATCCTGCGGTCGCAGGCATCGAAATTTCTCTCGACGCTCATTGCAGCGTCGGTCATGGGCTTCGCCGTCGCCGGGATGCACTACACGGCGATGCAGGCGTCGTTGTTTTATCCGATCGACAACGCGCTGGTCCACGACGGAATGGTCTTTCCTCCGACGCTGCTCGCCTTGCTGATAACGCTGTTTGTGGGATTGATCGCGGCGTGCACCATGGTGGCAAGTTTCGCGGGCCAGCAGAACGAACTCGCCCAGAACCTGAAGGAGGAAATTGCGCGCGGCGACAGGGCGCGCAAGGAAGCGGAAGCGGCGAACGCGGCAAAATCGCAGTTCCTGGCGACGATGAGCCACGAAATCCGCACGCCGATGAACGGCATTCTCGGCATCGCGAACCTGCTCACTTCGACGTCGCTGAACGAGCGCCAGGAACGGTTTGTCGAGAATTTGAACCGGTCGGGACAGGCGCTACTGGGCGTCATCAACGACATTCTCGATTTCTCCAAGATCGAGGCCGGGCGGTTCGAACTGTTCGAGGTCGAATTCGATTTGCGCGACATGATCGGCGACGTGGTCGATCTATTTTCAGAGCGCTGCGCAAGCGCCGGGCTCGAATTCATCTATGAGATCGCCGAAGGCGTGCCTTCGCATCTGCGCGGCGATCCCGTTCGGCTGCGCCAGGTTCTGTTCAATCTCATCAGCAACGCCATCAAGTTCACCGAACGCGGCGACATCTTTCTGAAGGTCGCAGCCGGGTCCCGCGCCGCCGACCGGGTGGTCCTCGCCTGCTCGGTCGAGGATACGGGCATCGGCATCGCCGCCGGCGACCACGACAAGGTCTTTCAATCCTTCCAGCAGCTGGACGGATCGATGACCCGCGCGCGGGGCGGATCCGGACTCGGTCTCGCCATCACAAAGCAGCTGGTCGAACTGATGGGCGGACACATCGGATTCGAGAGCGAAAGCGGGCGCGGAACGCGGTTCCACTTTACGGTTCAGATGGGCTGTCCGGCTTCCGCCGAACGCAACGCGCCGGCGAAGCATACATTCCCCGACTCCTTCCGTGTCCTGGTCGCGGACAGCAACATGGCCAGCGCGCGAGTGCTGTCGCGATATCTTGAA
>DASXYZ010000045.1:0-4341 GCA_036502185.1 Rhizomicrobium sp. | reverse complement strand
TTGCCGTTCCCGGTTGCCCACACCACATCACCGCGCGGGGCAACCGTCGCGAGCCGATCTTCTTCGAAGACGACGACCAGGACATCTATTGCGACATGCTGGCCGAGCAGGTGCGCAAGGCGGAAGTCGAAGTATGGGCCTGCTGTCTGATGCCCAGTCACGTGCATCTGATTCTCTGTCCGCACGACAGGAAGGGGCTGGGCCGCGCGATCGGCGCCGCGCACAAACGATGGGCGAACTTCGTCAACGGCCGGGGCCGATGGCGTGGACATCTCTTCGACGGCCGCTTTGCCTCCGTTGCGATGGACGAGGCGCACGTGATCTCGGCCATACGCTACGTGGCGCTCAATCCGGTGCGTGCGCGGCTTGCCTCGCGCGCCGAAGACTGGAAGTGGTCCAGCGTCCGCGCGCATCTCGAAGGAAAGGACGATGGGCTTGTCGGCGTCGGGCCGGTGCTCGAGCGCGTGCAGGATTTTGCCGGACTCGCAGCCGATCAAACGAGCGATGGCGGCTTTGCAGCAATCAGAGCGGCCGAACATACCGGCAGGCCGCTCGGGACGAAGGATTTCATCGAAGGGCTGGAGCGCATTCTTGGCCGGCGCATTGCTCGAAGAGCGCCGGGCCGCAAACCAGCATTGGGACCCGAAGACCAGCAAAGCCTGTTCTGAATGGATAGGTGAACATTGGTCCTGTCACTTATTTTCGACTGGGCCGCTGGCGACCGCAGAGTTCGTCACCGGTCTCGATCGCCTTCTCGGTCGATCCATCGCGCAACGCGCACCGGGACGAAAGCCGAATCTCGTCCGTCCCGAGCAGCAGAGACTTCCGTAATTTGTATCATGTCCCTTAAAATCTTACTCTTCGCGGTGGCCTTCGGCCCGCATTAACCGCGCTTGCACGCGGTGCGGTTCGACAAGTTCGTCGGGAAGGAGGAATGGACATGAAGGTCTCGGGGCGGCACCGCTCGGGCTCATGTATTTCTAACCCCCCGTGTTACTGACACGGGGGACCCCGCCAGAGCAGTGGGCCTCGCATGGCGGTGCCGCACATGGCGCCTTCGACGAAACACACCGCCTCAGCCTCTGCGAGGCAGACAATTTTGTGGCTCGATAAAGACCCTGTCGAATTGCTGTGTACGCTTCGCCGTGGTCTTTGCCTTCCCACGCCGCAACACTCAGTACCGAGCGTCCGCTGGGGCTTACTCGGACCGGATTTGCACCGGCTGAAACGCGCCAGCTTCTCCTGGCGCACATTTATGCTGGCGCCGGATACTCGAACCCGATTACGGTCACCGGATAGGCTTGTCTCGTGCTATTTGCGCAGGTCGAAGACGACCCCGTTGTGGAAGCTGCCGCCCGAATTCGTGGTTCCGTAGAGCTTCGTGCCGACGAGAAGCAGCGGCGCGACAGGTCTGGCGCCGTGATGTGGGTCAAAGGCGTAGAGCACGGTCTCCGTTCCGTTCGGCGCGAGCTTGAACGCCGTGCCGCAGCCCTGACTTCTTTTGCACCCTACTCCGCCGCCGGCGAATGTGGTCCCGTACAGGTTCCCGGTGCTGTCGATTACTACGCCGGCTTCGGGAAAATCTCCGTCGTTTCCGCTCCGGAAAGAGTAGAGCACCGTTTCCGTGCCGTCCGGAGCGATCTCGAATACTGTGCCGCACCCGCCCCCTGTATACGAACACGTACCCCCATTTGCGGTAGTTCCATATAGATTACCTGCGCCATCCAGGATCAAACCGCTCCAAGGAAAGGTGCCGTCGCTGCCGTCCGCTTGAAAGGCGTGAAGTATCGTCTCCGTGCCGTCGGAGGCGATCTTGAACACCGTACCACACCCGAGCGATCCGCAGCCGACCCCATTGCCGCCTACGCCTGTCGTTCCGTAGAGGTCGCCGCTAGAATCGGCAATCAGACCACTCGGTGGCCCCTCGCCATCGTTGCCGCCGTGAAAGGCATGGAGAACGGTTAGCACTCCGCCGGGTGTAATTTCGAAGACAGTTCCACAGCCGCTCACCACGTCACAGGCAAAATCGCCGCCCTGATTGGCAGTTCCATAGAGATCTCCGCTTTTGTCCATCGCCAGATCGCCTATCGGTCCCCTGCCGTCGCTGCCGCCCTTGAATGCGTACACAATCGATTCTGTGCCATCGGGTGTAAGCTTGTATACCGTCCCGGCGTCATTAGGTCCGCCACCACCGGCCACGCCGTAATAGTTTCCTGCACCGTCTGCTATCAGTCCTCCATCGGGAAAAGCTCCGTCATTGTCGCCGCCAACGAACGCATACAGAACACTTTCCTCGCCGTGTTCTTTGACCCGAAAAATGACACCACAGCCCTGTCCGCGCCCCTCTGCGCAGTCAGGGTCGCCACCGCCCAAGGTTGTTCCGTAGAGTTTGCCTGAACCGTCAAGCGTGAGTCCGGCTCCCGGTCCGGCTCCATCGTTTCCTCCGCGGAAGAGATACAATACCTTCTCGGAGTTACCTGCAAAACCCGGACACGGAACAAGCGCCAAGGCGAGAAGCAAGGCGCAGGTCGAACGATATCCGCCAAAGAGAGTGGAAAAATGGAACATGGAGTCCCCCTTTTTCTAGGATAGACTAGCACCGTGGCGCACACAGGGGAATACGCCAAACGCTGACGTCTAGCAGCCTTGACGGGAGAATGCCGAATCGCATAGCCCCGCGTCTGTCGGCTGGCCGAGCGCAGGGGCGCATTGTGAGAAAAATCGGGGGCGCGTTCCTGATTCTTGTGGGAGTGATCCTGTCCTCTCCAATTTCCTGCTCAGACACCTCCCCCAAACCCGGCTCCTGTCTTCAGCTGTATAGGCCCGCTTCCGATTCCCTCCGCGGCATGCCCTGACGGTACGATCAGCCTTCGCCAATATAACAATCCAGCCAATCTTCTTCCTCACGTATCGGTGGCAGGCTACTACGGCTCTCCGGTCGGAGCGCAAGGGGGGATTCAACCGGGTGGGGGAGAATTCTACCGCATAGGATCGACAACCGGCTCGCTGCCTGTCTGTGTGACAGAGAGCTATATTCATGCCAGCGGAACAGTTGGCTCTACAACAATAAGCGGACTCACTAGCGGCGTCACCAGCGTCCTTACCGTCGGGGAATTGGTAAGTGGAAGCGGAACGGATATCCAGGTGCTGCCAGGTACCGAGATTGCAAGCATTTCAGGCACAAAGGTTACCCTCACGGTTCCGCTGACAGGAACAGCGACGACGCCTCAGACCATCAGCGGCATCTTCACCGGGGACAACACAGGCACACTGATCGTCGATACGGGCGGCGACTGTTACCAGAAGACCAACTACCGCGGTGAGCCGCACGAGTGGGGCGCATACGGCGATGGCACGAGCGACGATACGACTGCGATCCAGAACTGGCTTGGCGCATACGGAAATGTCAGCAATCTCGCGCCCGCCACGGCGCCCGACAATTTCGGGCCCTGGCATGCCACGGTCCCGGCGACCTATCTCGTGTCGCAGCCTTTGTTCTGTCCGCCCAACGCCACGCTCATGGGTGACGAGAATCTGACGAACAACGGCGCGACAAACAACCATAATCCGCGCATCGCGTTTAAGGCGGCGGCCGCCTTTGCAGGGTGGTCATACCCTTTCACCACGACAACGCCGCCGGCCACTCCCTTCGCGGGCACCCAGGCGGTGATCGGTGCGGGCAGCTACTGCCGTCTTTCGGGTATTGCGGTGATTGGGAACAATGAGGAGAGCGTCTACAATTCGGTCTCTGTCTCTACGAGCGCAGGTCAGACGACGATCTCTCTCCCTAACCCGCTTTCCAATCCGCTATACGCGGGCAACGCTGTTGTTGCAGTCGACGCCAGCACCGGCGCAATCCTCACGCCGAATGAAACGACCGTCATTGGCGTACAGTGCATTGTGTCCTGCCAGGTCACCATTTCGCAGGGCCTAACGGCGAGTTCGGGAACGGCCAACATCAGCTTCTACGGCCCCGATGCGGTGGAGGTTCTCGGCGCCCGGCTCACGATCGACGGCTTCTCGTTGCTCGACCTGGGCCATTACAATCTTTTCTGCGGCGTGGCGAAAGGACTGGGCGCGGATGGCGTCAGCGTCAAGGACAGTTCGTTCCAGGATTCGCTGCTCGACAACATCTACATCCCCGGGCCGTGCTCGAACGTGCGGCTGATCGGCAACATCGTGGCCGGCGCGGGCCGGGACGGCATCCTCTTCGGCGCGACCGAGGGGAGCATCGAGGGCGGGGTAATCGAGGAATCAAACAACGCCGGCCTGCACCTGGTGGGTGCTTCCCGGATGTCGGTGACCGGCATGCACATCCAGGGCAACGGGAAGTCGAACCTC
>DASXYZ010000044.1:0-95680 GCA_036502185.1 Rhizomicrobium sp. | reverse complement strand
GTCCGTCGCAGCCAATCTGCCGGGGCACATGTCCCGCTTGGGTGCTCAATGGCACAGGAACCCATGGTGCTCCCGACAGATGACCCAATCCCGTCAGCTTAACAGCGACAAGATCGTCGTCACGGGTACAGGAACCCAGAGCACTGAAGCAGGCATGGGAGTCTCGCTTAACAATACTTTTGCGGCTTGTAATAGTTCTTCGCGTCCGCGAATCTGGGTTCCCGCTTGCGCGGGAATGACAATGTAATTTTAGACAACGCAAAATGTCATCGTAGCTCATATTGCTGGTTCGGTGCGGGCATTTCGACGCGGGAATCGGTGACCAGCTTCGCAAAGGTTTGCATCACCGCCTGCTCGCCATGCACGAGGAATGTCGTCTTGACGCCCGCAATGGCGTGGCGCCAGTCCAGCAGGCCCTTCTGGTCGGCATGCGCGGAGAAACCGCCGATGGTGCAGATGCGTGCCTTGACCGCAATCTCTTCCCCGAAGAAGCGCACGGATTTCGCGCCGCCGATGATCTGCCCCGCGGGCGTTTTTGGTGACGCATAGCCCACAAACACGACGCTCGATTCCGGCCGCCACAGATTGTGTTTGAGGTGATGGCGGACGCGGCCGCCCGTGCACATGCCCGAACCCGCCATGATCACCGCGCCGCTGCGGATGCGATTGATCGCCATCGAATCCGCCGATTCCCGTGTCACGTGAAGGCCCGGCAGATGAAACGGATCCTGTCCGTTCTGGAACAGCGCCGCGGCCTCCGCCTTCAGGCATTCCGGGTGGTGCGCGAAGATATCCGTCGCCGAAATGGCCATCGGCGAATCGAGATAGACCTGCATGGCGGGCGGCAGGCGGTTCTGTGCAATTGCACTGTTGAGATAGAACAGGATTTCCTGTGCCCGCTCGAGCGCGAAGGTGGGAATGACGACGTTGCCGCCACGCGCGAACGTATCGGCGATGGCCGAGCAGAGTTCGTCGACGGAGGCGTCGCGCGGCTTGTGCAGGCGGTCGCCATAGGTCGTCTCCATCACGACGGCATCGGCAGAGGTCGGCGGCTCTGGCGGGTTGAGCAGCGGGCCGCCGGCATGGCCCAGATCGCCCGAAAAGACGACGCGGTGCACAGCACCCGCTTCCGTGACTTCGAGGAGGACACTCGCCGAACCGAGGATATGGCCCGCATCGAAAAACGTGGCCCGCACGCCGGCGCAGATATCTATCGGTGTTCCGTAGTCCGCGGTCCGCCCGAAATGACTGAGGCTCTGCATCGCGTCGAGCGTGGTGTAGAGCGGAGCGGCCGGACGGGCATCGGCACCGCGGCGCGCCAGCTTTGTCGCCTGCCGCTGCGAATCCTCTTCCTGCAAACGCGCGGAATCCAGCATGACGAGGCGTGCGAGCTCGCGCGATGCGGCTGTTGTCACGATCTCGCCGGTAAAGCCGCGCCGCGCCAGTAGCGGTATCCGCCCGCAATGGTCGAGATGGGCGTGAGTCAGAATGAGATGATCGATGCTGCGGGCGTCGAAGCCGAAGGGTGACGCGTTCTCCTCGTTCAGCTCGCGGCCGCCCTGGAACAGGCCGCAATCGATCAGGATATGTTTGCCGCCGGTCTCGACGAGATGGCACGAGCCGGTGACGTCGTGATCGGCGCCGTGAAAGGAGATTTTCATGCCTCGTTCCCTTCGGCGCGCAGCAGCGGGCGCCCCGCTCTCTCGTACCAGTCGAGAATGCCTTGCCAGATTTCCTTTGCCGACTCGGCGAACCAGAACAGTTCGCGATCTTCGGGGTCGATGGTGCCTTCCTGGACCAGGAAGTCCGGATCGAACACCTTTTCCCAGTAGGACTTGCCAACCAGAATCACCGGGACGGGATTGATCTTGCGCGTCTGACCGAGCGTCAGCACTTCAAACAGCTCGTCGAGCGTGCCGAATCCGCCGGGAAAGGCGACGAGCGCGCGCGCCCGCAGCAGGAAATGCAGCTTGCGAATGGCGAAGTAGTGGAAGCGAAAGCACAGCGCGGGCGTGATGTAAGGGTTGGGGAACTGCTCGTGCGGCAGCGTGATATTCAACCCGACCGACTGGGCGCCCGCGTCGCAGGCGCCGCGATTGGCGGCTTCCATGATTCCCGGGCCGCCGCCGGTGACGATGAGAATGCGATTGCGGCGTCGCTTTGCGCCCGCCTCGCTGACGATCCGTCCGAACTCGCGCGCGACGTCGTAGTAATGACTCTTCGCGAGAATGCGTTTTGCGATCTCGAGGCGCTGCGATGCCTTCGGGTCCTTCGGCCCCGCGGCAAGCGATCGCGTCAGTTCGGCGACATGCCGTTGCGCCATGGATTTTTCGCCGATGCGGGTACTGCCGAAAACCACGATCGTATGAGCGATGCCGCGCTCCTTGAGCAGGAGCTCCGCCTTTTCGTAATCGAGCGCGAGCCGCATGTCGCGCGTGTCGGTCCGCCCAAGGAAATCGATGTCGCGGTCGGCCTGGCGGTAGCTCGGGCTCTCGAGAATGGCCTTGAGCGCGGCGGGTGCTTCGGCGTCTTCGGCCGCAGGTTTCGGAATCTGCGACGGCAGCGGTCGGCGGCGGACCAGCGGATGCGGCGGCGGCGGGACTTTTCGGGCGCGGCGCCTGGCCGTCGCGGGCTTCGCGGTCATAGATTTCCCCTTCGGCGCCACGACACTATGGCATACGAAGAGGACGACAATGGCGGAAGCTGTCAAAATACGGGGTTTTGAAGGAAGCTGTTGAAAACGGCGGCGCAAATTGCCGCAACGGGCCTCGCCATGCTGATGAAGACACCGGACCCGGAGAAGGGCGGCGAAGATCACGAGCGGGAGGAGGAGGACGAGCGGCGGCTTGGCTTTCTTCTCGCGCTGATTGCCGTCGCCGTCGTCGTCGTGCTCGGTCTCTGGCTTCTCTGGAAAATGTGGGAGAACGAAAAACTCCAGGAATGCATCATCACCGGCCGCCGCGATTGCGCGCCGGTGGCCATTCCGGCATCGCCGTAAAGCAGCTTCGCCGGTCTCGGGAGCAGGGCGCGAGGCCCGCCATTCTCATCTTGCAGCGCATCGCGGTGTTGCTGCCTTCGTCGCCCGGCCGATACATGGGCCGGCTGCGGTCCTTTTCTTGGCTTGCGGGTGACCTGCGCAAGTGAGACCGCGGTGACGGCCCGCTTGGCGCGAAGTTAAGCCCCGCATGACACCTGTCATCGTATCAGACGTGCGGCACCACGTCACAAAGGCAGCTCAACCAGCGCCGCGCGGGCACGCATTCACTTCGGCGGGGGGTTGGCGAGCAGGTAGGGGAGGCCGTTGTTGATGTTCGGTTTCTCGCCCCAGACGCTTGGGTCGAATCCCCTCGGCAATCCCGACTGCAGCTGCTGCGTGGTCAGGCCGGTGATGCCCGTTTTGTTGCCTTTGCCGACGCCCTGGGTCGTGCCGCTTGTCGTCGTATCCCAATACGTATCGGATTGTGCGACACCATTTGCCCCCGCAAAGCCGCCGACCTCGCTGGGGCTCACCCCCGAAACTGCGCCCGTGGAATAGGACGTATAGACCGTCGGTTTGTTAACGTGCGGATTGGGATTGCGTCCGACGAGTCCCCCAGCCTGGCCATCGGCACCGACCGACACCGCGCCCGTCGAGTATGAGTTCTGGATGGTACCTTGGTTCACGCCGACCAATCCACCAACTCTGGCGGCGTTTGCTCCCGTTACGTCCCCGGAGGCGAAACTGCTGATGATCGTTGCCGAGTTTTGACCGATGAGCCCCCCCCACTCCGAATGCCCTGTGGTTCGCCTTCGTCGCGTCCATCTTCACGTTTGCAAAGCAGCTATTGATGCTCACGCCGGGAGATGCCGCCGATCCGACCAATCCGCCCGCAACTCCAAGCCTGCCTTTCAGTCGAATCGTCCCGGTCGCGACGTCCTGAAAGAAATACGCGTCATTACTTAATGCTGCCAGCGCTCCGATGACGTCACCCTCGCCTGCGCTCGTTCCCGTTACGTCGACATGGGCGAGCGAACGTGTTCCACCACACCCGGCTCAAGAACCGTCACAAACAAACCGACGCCCGTCCTGCTGCCTGTGTGATCGATCGAAAGATGCGAGATCGTGTTCCCGAGACCATCGAAGTTGCCCGTGAATGTGGTCTGAATTGGTGAAGCCGTGTAAGTTCCGTCCTGCGACGCATCGTAGTTGCCGGCGAGCGCGTAGCTGCCGGACGGATTCGCGGCGATGGCGCCGGCAAGGGAGGCGATGTTGTTCACCAGCGTGACGGCCGTCCCGTTGATCGTGAACGGGCTGGAAAGATTCTGAAATACAATTCTGCCTTTTGTGCCGAATGGGAATGCATCGACTTCGGTGCTCTTGGTGAGCGACAGTCCCCCATCCGCCGGAACCGAGATCTCCCGATCCACCGCAATTCTCGAATCGGCTTCCAATGCGAGGGTGCTTGGCGCCGACCAGGTGAGCGGCGCTTCGACGTCAATGTTTTGCGCCTGCACGCCGGAGCCCGTTGTCGTCACGGTGACGTTTCCAGAGACCAGCATGTTTTGGAGATCGGAGACGTTGAGCACTGCGTCCTTCGCGGTGGGTTCGCAGGTCCCGGCAGAACAGCTCATATTTTGGGTTGGATCGGACGAGATTACGACATGCGCATTTGCAGCCCACGACACGACTGCTCCGGCAAGCAAAGCAACGCCACCTTCGATAAACCGGGCTGACCATGTCATCTCGTCTGTCCTCTCCAACGGAGGAAAAACCATCCACCGATATATCGCGGAAAACAATGTCGATTACGGAGATGGCGGCTCGTTTGGGACCCTGCAGCTCAAGAACTCCGAGTTCCTGGCTGTGTTGTCCGACAACCTCTGCATGCCGTCGGGGTGGTGCCAACACGGCGACAGGCACGAAGTTAAGCCCCGCATGACACCTGTCATCGTATCAGACGTGCGGCACCACGTCACAAAGGCGGCTCAAACCAGCGATGCGCGGGCGCGCATTCATTTCGGCGGGGGATTGGCGATGAGATAGGGCATTCCGTTGTTGATGTCCGGTCTCTCGCCCCAGACGCTAGGGTCGAATCCCTTCGGTAGGCCCGACTGCAACTGCTGCGTGGTCAGGCCCGTGATGCCCTTTTTGTCACCTTTGCCGACGGCTTGGGTCGTGCCGCTCGTGTCGGTGTCCCAGTAGCTGTCTGAGAGGACGGGCGCATTCGAGCCCGCGAATCCGCCGACGTAACTCGGGCTTTCACCGGAAACGACGCCGGTGGAATACACCCCCGTAATGCCCTTCTCATTGTTTTTGCCGATCAGGCCTCCGACCTTGCTGTTGACACCACCCGAGACCGAACCGGTCGAATATGAGTTCTCCACGAATCCGTCTATGCCCACCAAACCACCGGCGTTGTTGTTTTTTCCGGCGATTACGTCTCCTGAAGCGAAGCTTTCGATTATTGGGCCCCCAAAACCCACGAGTCCTCCCGAGGCAGAGCTGCCTTTTGCATTCGCCGCGTCTATCGTCACGTCTGCGAAACACGTATCAATCTCAGCGTCCGCCAGGCCTACCAATCCGCCGGCGGCACCACCCCCTCCCCTAAGGCGTATCGTACCGGTCGCAGAATCTTGAAAGAAGTGGGCGTCATCAGTTCCTCCAGCGAGACTGCCAATGGCGTCGCCCTGGCCATCGTTCGTACCGGTTATGTCTACGTGAGTGAGGTGAACATGCTCGATCGTTCCCTGAAACACGAGTAAGATCAACCCGACCCCGGTAGCTCCGCCCGTATGGGCAATCGAGAGATGCGATATCGTGTTGCCCAACCCTTCAAAAGCACCCATGAAGGTTGTTGTGATCGGCGACTCGGAATACGTGCCATCGGCCGACGCGTCATAGTTGTTCGCTAACGCAAAGCTGCCGGATGGATTTGAAGCTATCGCGCTGGCCAGCGACGAGATGCTGTTTACCAGCGTATACGGTGTTCCGTTGATCGAAAACTGGCTGGACGTGTTCTGAAAGACTACGCGGCCGTGTCGGCCGAGGATCAAATCGGTCAACGGGGAAGCTGTCCTCAACGCCAGACCGCCCATGCCGGACGCCACGATTTCCATGTCGATGTGAATATGAAAACTTGCATCGAGCGAAAGACTATTCCCGGTGGACCACGAGAGGCCCGTCTCAACATCGATGTTCTGTGCGTCCACACCCGAGCCCGCCGTTGCGACGGTGAGGTTACCCGCTGCCAGCATGTTCTCGAGATCGGAGATATTGAGAACGGCGTCCTTCGCGGTGGGAACGCATGTCCTGGCGGAACAGCTCATGTTCTGCGTCATGTCCGAGGATATGACAAGGTTCGCACTGGCTGCGGACGGGACTGCCGCCGAAATGAAAGCAAAAATAAACCGGACAACGTTCACGCGCTCGGTTGGTCGAAAACCTTGGATCATCGCGGCCATCCCCAATCGGACCTCCTATTGAATAACAAAGGCTGTGGAGAAAAGCAAGGCTGCTCTTGTGAGGAGGCATAGCTCCATTTCAGGGTGATTCTTGTGATTCCTAGGGGGAACAATTGTCGTGAGTCTCGTCATCGCCAAATGTGGCTCGGCATGCCGCAGCGAAACTCAAGGAATATCCCAGGTGCGCTTTCGATTGGTCTGCTGGATATCGCTTGCGCTTTGTCTGACTGTAGATGCTCATGCCCAAACCCCGAATTTCTGGGGCGTCAAAACAATTATCGGGATGAGCAATTCTCTGCGATCGAATTCAAATGGGTCTCCGTTTGTGCAGGTTGCAGGCTATAATTCGCAGGGCGGCAGCGGCGGTGGGTTATTCTATCTAACGGGCAACCTATGCACTTACGCAACGGCCTCTGGGGGTGCCTCGTGGTCGCAGGGAGAGCGGGCGATCAACGTCTTAGGTAGCACGTCGGGCGTGCTCCCCGGAATGAGCGTGGCGCCGGGGCAAACACTGACAGGACTCAAAACTTACGACAACGTGGTCGCCGTTACTGCGTCGACAATTCTTTTGGCCGCACCAGCTACGGCGCCGGGCAGCGCGGCGTCCGTGCTTTTCACTCCGGACAATGGCGGCTCGAGTATTTGCGACGGCGAGCCGACACCGTATATCTACAACCGTGCGACGTTCTCCTACGGCCCGAAAGATTGGGGTGCATTTGGTGGCGGGCTCACTGGAGACCACGATGATACTGTTCCGCTGGCAAACTGGCTAAATGCCCCTCAACCTCACGTCGGAGATATAGACAGGTACGTGGTGACAGCGCCTCTGAACTGTTCGGCAAATACCACGATACAGGGCCCTTCGAACGTTTCGGGTTCCGGTAGTCCTTTGTTTTCGATTATTGCAAACAATGATTCCACCCTGGGTCCCGTGTTTTCCGGACAATGGTCGACAGATGGGACGATTCTGCACCAAAACGTCACACAAGCTGTTCTGACTGGCGACAAATTCTGCCGAATCTCCGGCGTCGGAATCGATGCAGGTGGTTTCGTATCGGTGCTGGGCACGGGATCGTTTTCGAATAACAGTTCAACAATAAACAGCGTCACTAACACGGCCAATCTTCAGATCGGGAACACCGTCGTAGCGAACGGGGTTCCTCCCAACACGACAGTATCGACTATTGTTGGCGCTACTGTTACCATGACGCAAAACTACACGGGATCAGGGGGGATCCAGAGCGTAACGTTCTACGGCCCTGATGCTTTCGATGTAGAGGGCAGGCGCGTGGCCGTAGACGGCTTTTCGGCTCTGATCAATGGCAGTCACAATCTCGATTGCGGAGATAACGGCCCGACGGGTGGTCTGCAACTCAAAGACTCGGAATTCATAAGTTCGCTATCCGACAACGTCTACCTGACGTCGGGGTGCTCCAATGCGCGGCTCATCGGAGACATCATCTCGACGGCGGGGGTCAGCACCAACGGCACCCACGGCGATCCGAACGCTCGCGGCGTCGTGTTCCAGGACAAGGACATCACCATCGCAGACGGCGTGATCGAGCAGTCAAACGGGACCGGCCTGGCCGAGTATTACGGCGACAATCCGAAAAGCGTGCCGCTGCTGTGGTGGGCACCGCCTTGAACAGCCGTGCCATAAATATTTCCCGCACCGTCCTCAACGACGCCGGTGAACAGATGTTCGCCATCGTTGCAACCGCGCTCGGGACAGAAGCTGTAAAGGCTTTGAATCGTGCCGTTGAACTCGAAGACGTTACCTTTTTGCCTGTGGCCACCGGAGTAGGTTGTACCGAACAAATTCCCGCTAGCGTCGATGATCAAGCCGCCTTGTGGAGCCGATCCGTTCGTGCCGTCGAAATTCTCCAGATCGGTATATTGCCACTCCGAACCGTTCGGAGACAGCTCGAACACCAAACCGTCACCTGATGAGTCTCCTCCGCCTTCGGTCGTGCCGTAGAGATTGCCCGCTGCGTCCATAATGACGCCGCCGCGCGGAACCGAACCGTCGGCGCAATTCGCTTGGGCGCAGAAGCTGTAGAGTACCGTTTCGGTGTAACCCGAACCACCAGGACTGAGATCAAAGACAACGCCGAGGTTCGAGATACCGCCTTCCATGGTGGTGCCGTAGATATTTCCCCGCTCGTCGATAAAGAGCGGCGTATCCAAACCGACTCCGTCGGCGCAGCTCGGCTGCGAACAGAAGCTGTAAAGTACCTGCTCGGACCATTTTTTTGTTCCTGGCCTTGGCGTGAGCGAGAAAACGGTGCCTCCCGTTTCTCCTGACCATGTCGTGCCGTAGAGCGGCGAAACACCGTCGTAAGGCTGGCCCGAGACCGCGCCCGCGTAGGTCAGTCCGTCGCGCGGCGCGCTCCCGTCGTGGACGCAATTCTTTCGGGGACAAAACCTGTACAGCGTTTTTTCCCGATAGCCGGAACCGGTGCGAACGAGCTTGAACACAATGCCCGCGTCGTTCGCACTGCCGCCTTTGGATGTGGTGCCATAGAGGTTTCCCTGTGCATCGATGACGAGGCTGACGCGGCCCGGTTCCGATCCGTCCGCGCACCCGGCTTCACTGCAGAAATTGTACAGTACGCTGGATTGTCCCGTACCCGGCACAAACTCGTAGACCACGCCGACATCGTACTTCCCGCCAAGCGTCGTCACGCCGAAGAGGTTGCCCGACGGATCCATGACCAGGCCGTCGGGGGCTTCCCCATCCGTGCAATGCGGCGTCACCGAGCAGAACGAATAAAGCGTTCTTTCCGAGTAGGCATCGCACGGCCCCGAAAACGCCAGCATTCCGATAGCAACCACGGTGCCGCAAAGAGCTGCAATTGTCTTGCCGGAGCTTGCTCGAAAGTGCTTCGCCACCCTGAAGACCTCCGCTGCGCTCAAATATCCTGTGGATAAGCAGAAACCTGGCATTCTATACTCTTTACTTTATTTTGTGCAACACCGGTTTCATGCGTTCTTACTGCTGGTATCCGGAATCAGAGTTGAGTGATACGAGCCGCCGCCCTCATGGTTCGACAAGCTCACCATGAGGGCAAGAAAACGGCCTCATCCTGAGCCCGTCGAAGGATGCGACCCGAGTCACCGAGCGCTGATAGTGGGTCTTAGTCTTACTGAGTCAGAAAGGTGAGTCAGAAAGCCGCAGATTGGTCCGTTCGAGACTCAGATAAATTGAGAAGATTCATTTTTGGCAGGAGAGCCTGGATGAGTCGAGAGTATCTGGACGGAAGCGACGAGCGTTTTTCGAGATACGTGGATGGCTTGGCAAGCGTGATCGGTCACGCGGATCGGGTCAATCCACTGCGGGATTACTGCACCGGCCTGATGATGCCCTGCGAGCGCAAGAGCGTGGAGCCGATGGCGGCAATTACCGCGCCGGCCCGGACGGCGGCTCAGCATCAATCGTTGCTGCATTTTGTCGGCCAGGCTTCGTGGTCGGACGAGAAGGTGCTGGCGAAGGTGTGCGAGAGCGTGCAGCCGGCGATCGAGCGGCATGGTCCGATCGATGCCTGGATCATCGACGACACCGGCTTTCCGAAGAAGGGAACGCACTCCGTCGGTGTGGCGCGGCAATATTGCGGACAGCTGGGCAAGCAGGACAATTGCCAGGCGGCGGTTTCGTTGTCGATTGCCAATCGCCATGCGAGCCTGCCGGTGCGCTATCGCCTTTATCTGCCGCAGGAATGGGCGGCCGACGCTGCGCGCAGACGCAAGGCACACGTGCCCGAGGAGATCGTCTTCAAGACCAAACCGGAGATCGCACTGGACCAGTTGCGCTGGGCTTGCAAGGCGGGACTGCCACGCGGCGTGGTGCTGCTGGATGCGGGCTATGGCAATCACACGAACCTGCGCACAGAAATCGGCGCTCTTGGACTGAGCTATGCCGCGGGCATTCTTTCGAGCACTTCTGTGTGGGCGCCCGGCACCACGCTATTGCCGCCCAAGCGACGGCCAGGTCGCGGGCGTCCGCCGACGCGCGTCCGCCGCGATACCAAGCACAAACCTGTCTCGGTCAAAGAGCTTGCATTCAACTTGCCCAGGCGCGCCTGCCGCACCATCGGCTGGCGCGAAGGCACCTGCGAGCAATTGAGATCACGCTTTGCGCGCGTGCGCGTGCGCGCCGCCCGTGGCGGCGAGTTGCGCAGCGAAGAATGGCTTCTGATCGAATGCCCCAAAGGCGAGAAGGAGCCGACCAAATACTGGCTCTCCACACTGCCGCAAGACATCACCTTCGAACGCCTTGTCGATCTGGTCAAACTGCGCTGGCGCATCGAGCGCGACTATCAGGAACTCAAGCAGGAGCTCGGCCTCGGACACTTCGAAGGCCGAGGCTGGCGAGGCTTCCACCACCACGCCACGCTGTGCATCGCAGCCTACGGTTTCCTGATCTCCGAGAAGGAGACGATTCCCCCCTCAGCGCCTCGTGCCGCCGCGTGGCTCCCGAAACTTGAGCTTCCCGCCGGTCACCGACCCAGAGGCGCCGCCGATCCGAACCGAACGTCACATACCAAATTCCATCGCCACCATGCGGCGTCGACTGATACTCGCTCTCGTCAGAAACGTGCCACGATGCCCCTGCTGCGCTCGGAAAATCCTGCGCACCCAACGTCTTATTTTATGACGCAGTAAAACTAGGGGCGGGGCAATCCAGTGAAATTCTTCTATATTTGTATCCTCTTGGTGCCTTTGGTGACAGGTTGGGCGCATCGGGCTGAGGCTCAGGCTGCGTACATTCCTTGCGTTTTGTCGGGCGCACCACCTTCTTGTTCGACGATAGAGGGGTTCGACAAGCAAGATTTTATCTTGCTCGGCGACGTGTTCGTCTACGCTCAAGGATATAATTCACCAAGAGATGGTGGTGGTGGTACTTTCGCAAGTATGTCTACCACATCCTGTCCCGTAAATGGCGGTACGATTTTGACGGATCATGGCGGGAATTGCTTCCAACGCCTCGAGCCGAACTGGGGTCCGAGGGAGTTTGGTGCGAAGGGCGACGGATCGGACGACCATTCAGCACTGCAGAACTGGCTCAATGCCAATCAGCCGCACATTGGAGATGTAGGAACGTACATCATTTCCTCACCGTTGAATTGTAAGCCCAACACGACCATCCAGGGACCGTCAAACGGCTCGAATGGGGGTGGGACGGGCGGCACTCCGACGCCGCTGTTCCAGATTGTCGCGTCCTCAACTTTTGCGGGCCGGGTCCCGGGCGGCTCCTCACAGGCCGTTCTGGGCGCTCAGAACTTCTGTCGGTTGTCGGGCGTGGGGATTGCGGGCAATCAGCAGGCGGTGCCTGAAACCGGCGGTGTTTCAAGCGGTAGCGCGACGATAACTTTCACGTCGAGCGTCAGCGGATTTTATATTGGCAATGCGGTCACTGGTCCGGACATTCAGGCCAACACGACGGTGGCGTCGCCGATTAATACAGATTGCACTCCCACGCCGTGCGTCGTGATTTCGAAGGCAGCGACCGGCAACAACAGTTCGGAGCCACTCATGTTTTGGGGCCCCGACGCCCTTGACGTACTGGGCAGGCGCGTGACGGTCGATGGATTTTCTGCGTTGATGAACGGCTATCACAATATCGATTGCGGAGACGATGGCTCGTTTGGGGGTCTGCAGCTTAAAAATTCGGAGTTCCTGAGTTCGCTCTCCGACAATGTTTATATGCCGTCGGGGTGCTCCAATGCGCGGCTCGTCGGAGACATCGTCTCGACGGCGGGGGGCAGCACCAACGGCACACCCGGCGATCCGAACGCTCGCGGCGTCGTATTCAAGGACAAGGATGTCACCATCGCCGACGGGGTGATCGAGCAGTCCAACGGTATCGGTCTCGATCTTGAAGGCGCGGAGCGTGTCTCTGTCAGTGGCAACTTCTTCGACGATAATGGAAAATCCAACGGCGGCGCTGCAATTCTGGTGGGGAATAACGTTGACACCGTCTCCGTCTGCGGCAACCACGTTCATCGCAGCGGCTATAATGGAGGCGGTACACCGGGCACCTCGCAAATCCTGTTCTCGGGAGCCGTGAACAACGTCAGCTTCTGCGGAAACGTTTACCAGCCAGCGACAGCCGCCGACAGCGAGGACATGTGCGGTGGCATGTTAGAACCTCCGTGCTGGCCGCAATATGTCTATGATGCGGCGCCGGGAACCACGCTGACGAACGCAAGCTTCTACGAGAACCCCGAGCCGCAGGTTTTGGGCGTTCTCTCGCCCGCCGCTGCGGGTGTCTTGCCGCAGTCGCAGGTTACTCCGGCAAACCGAAGCTTTCTGACGGGTCTCGTTCTTTCGAACCAAACGCCATCTTCTCCATCGGCGGTCGTCACCATCGCGAGCGGCAGCGCAACCGACAGCACCGGTATCACGGTCATATCCCTTGCGGCCGGGTGCACCGTCAACCTTGCTTCCACTACGAATGGTCTCGGCGCTCTGGACACGGGCGGCGCAAGCAGCCCAAACACCACCTACTTCTTTTTCGCCGTCGCCGATCTGTCCGGGCAGGCGCCGCCAAACTGCATGGCATCCGCGAGCCTCTCGCCAAGTTTCGCGAACGTGTTGTCCTATGGCACCGGCGTCTATCGCCTCCTGAGAGCGCTGTACACGACAGCAACAAATAATGCCGTCCCGTTTCACCAGGATGGCGACACGTTCTATCTCGCAAGCTCCGTGACGGACATCCAAACCGGCGGTTCGTCCATCTGCGCCTCTTTCATCGGTACCGCGGCGGTATCCTGTCCGCTTTCGGTGCCGTGCGGGCGCATGGCGGCGACATGCAGCGATCTGTCTTCGCCGGGATTTTCCGTCGAAGCCATTGGGCGGATCGTCGGAGGAAGTGGCGCGTCGGGCACAAGTCAGCTGCTGATTTCGAGCCCGAATCAATCGGATCAGGCGCCCGCCAATTTTCCGACGGCTCCCGGATTTACCAACGCGGCAACGGGGGCGATAATAAGCGCCGCACCGCCCGTCTATCCTTTCCATCTCGCCACGGATGGAAGCGGAGATGTGCGCGTGCGCGCGTCGGCGTCGTCAGTTACGGCCTACGAAGTCACCGACGGCTGGATTTGGCGCCGGCAGCGTTGATCCGGCTGGGCATCGCAGTGGCGGCGCCCACTCCGGGTCCAGTTGCATGCAGGCGAGCTAACCTCGGAATGTGCAAAGCCTACAGCGTCTTGGTAGCCTGCGAATTGGACGATTGCGCGCCCGCATTGGGCAGGGCGATCCCGACGTCGGCGTTGAACAGCCCCTCGATGACGAAATTGCCCGGCAGGTTCGCCGTGCGTCCGAGCTTCAGATCCTCGTTGGTGACGCCGATCTTCAGTCCCGCAGTGTTTTTCGGGTCGGCGAGCGCCCGGTCGAGATTCGATTTGGCCTGCTGCAAAAGCCCGGAGAAATCATAGGAGTAGGTCGTCGCAACCTTTTGTTTGAGCGGATCGACCGCCGCGGAGACGGCGTGCCACAATGGCGAGTCGATGCTCCGGGTGGTCGTCAGATTGCCAAGACGGATGGCATGACCGTTATTGTCAACGGTGGGCGTCGCGGTAAACCACACCGTCCCTGTTTTCCCCCGCAACTTTCCGGGCGTATCATCGCGCAGCGTGACGCCAACCGCGAGTTGGTCGTGAACGGGGTAGATCGCGATTTCCGTCGGAGTGACCCTCGTCTTGGCCGAACGGATCGCCTTTCCCACGATCCCGCCCGCCCCCGCCGCGGCGAGGAGCGGATACGGCACCGGAACCGGTAGCGCGACCGAGAACCGGCTCGCCTGCGCCGTCACGGGCGTGTTGTCGGGCAGGGGAAGCGGTTTTTGCTGTTGGGGCGTTGCCGACACGCCCGTCATCGCATCGAGGCGAGCCGACATTTTGATGCCGTTGTCGGTCGCGGTGATGTCGGACACGGAAAGATCCTTTGGCTGAATGGTGATGTACGCCGGCGGGTTCGTCACGGGGACGGGAATCGACCAGATCTTCCAGACCTGCTGCAGGGGGCCGCGAATTGCGTCGCGGGGAATCTTGCTGTTGATCTCATCGACCTGCTGCTGGAGCTGGTGATTGATCTGGTCGGTCATCATGGCGCCCGCCGGGAACTTCCACGGGCCAATGCAGGCGTGCAATCCGTGTCCGACATCGAGGCAGGACCGCCCGATGATGTCCATGTCGGGGGCAGTGCCCCAGGCGAAGTGCGCCTTCGCGCCTTCCACCTTCGGGACGAACTGATTGTCGATGGCGACATTGCCGGAAATCGACACCACGAATGTCCCGCTGAAGTTCTGATTGGAGGTGCGGATGGCCCTGGCGAGATCGCCTTCGAAACTTCCGGTCCCGGTAAATTTCACCGGCACGTCCATGGTGATGCCGTTGTCCGCACGCTTGACCGTGATGTTGCCGTTGCGGGCGGCGGTCACATGCCAGTTGAAATCCGCGCAGCCATGAAACAGCGTCACCTTGACAGGGGTCGATCCGCCGAAGCCGACGTTCTGACACCCGATCCGTGTTTTGCCGGCGCGCGGACCGGCGAACCGGTCCGCCGCGGCATTCGCAGCCTGTTCCACGACGTTGTAGGGAACTTCGACAGTCGGAGCGATGGTGCTCGTCTGGGCTTCGAACTGCATGGTCGCGGCCACACGCGGAGGCGCCTGGGTGAGCGACGGCACCGTGTCCGCGCGGGAGGCGGAAAACGGCGTGACAAACGCTGCGACGAATCCGAACGTCGCCAGACACTTCGCGCCTTCGCGCGCACCGAGCATTTCCATACGTCCCTCGGACCGAAGTTCTCGCGTCCTATAACGTTTGAAAAGCCGTTCGCGGCTTCACCATGCGGCAGGTTTTCGCGACGGCGTGCGGTTCCCACCCGGAGAACCGCCCGCGCGCGCGCCGCGCCTGCATAGGCTCAAAGGCTTGGCGGCGGAACCTGACCTTGTGGCGGATAGGCGGGCAGCGGCGCAGGCGGCGGCGGAAGCCGGACTGGGTGATTCTTGAGCTTCGCCATCAGGTAGTTCACCGCCGTCTCGAGCTGCGCGTCGTGGCCTGCCAGCAACTGGCCGGGATCGGTGTCGATGTTGATGTCGGGATCGACGCCGTGGTTCTCGATCACCCATTCGGAATGGATTCCGTAAAGGCTGTCTTCCGGCACGGTGATGTAGCCGCCATCGAGCAGCGACCAGTCGCCGCGAATGCCGCGCACCCCGCCCCATGTTCTCGTGCCGATCAGCGGCCCGAGACCGTATTTGCGGAAATAGAAGGGGAAAATGTCCCCGTCCGACGCCGAGTAATTGTTGATGAGACAGGCTTTCGGCCCGAGGATCAGCTGCTGGGGAATGGTCGTGCCCGCCCATTCGCGATCGGTGGCCATCCCGACCAGCATGCGGCGCAGCCGCTCGAGCGCGATCTGGTCGATGTTGCCGCCGCCGTTCCAGCGGTCGTCCATGATCAGCGCCTGCCTGTCCATCTGCGGATAGAACTGCCGGACGAACTGCTCCATGCCGAGCGCTTCCATGTCGGACATGTAGATGTAGGCGATCTTGCCGCCCGACAATCTGTCCACGATCGCGCGATTGTGGTCGATCCAGTCTTTTTCGCGCACCGACAGTTCGTTCTTGATTGGCTTGACCGTGACCTCGTGCGGCTTGCCGCCGGCTCCGCCTGCGATGCTCAGTGTCACCGGCTGGTCGTCGAGCCCGACGAACAGGCTGTAGGGATCCATCGGCACCTTGAGATCGCGGCCGTTGACGGCCAGCAGGGTGTCGCCCTGATGCACGTCGACGCCGGGCTCCGTGAGCGGGCTTCTGTATTTGTCGCGCGTGTTGTCGCCGGGGTAGATGCGCGCAAAGCTGTAGCGTCCGGATGGTGTTGGCGCGAAATCGACGCCCAGGAGCGCCGTTGAAACCGTATCCGCCGGATTGTCCTCGTCTCCGCCGCCCACATAGGTGTGCGAGTTGCCGAGTTCGCCCTGCACCTGCCCGATCAGATAGTTCAGGTCTTCACGCGAGCCGACGAGCGGCAGAAGCCTGGCATAGGCATCGTGCACCGCCTGCCAGTTCACGCCGTTCATCTTCGGATTGACGAACAGGTCGCGTTCGAGCCGCCAGGCATTGTTGAACATTTCCGCCCATTCCTGCACGGGTTCGATGCGCGCGCGCATGTGGGAGGTGTCGAGCGATTTGGCTTCCGGTTTCTTGTTGTCCTCGGGCATTTTCGCGTCGATGAGCTTGTATTGTCCGCTGCTGTCGTCCTCGCTGCTCTTGCGGTACAGAATATTGGAGCCGTCATAGGAGAGGCTGTAGCTGTCGAGGTCTTCCGCAAGCGTCGCGTCTTTGCGCTTGCCCAGATCATAGATGTGGAGCGCTGATTTCATTCGCGGCAGCGGGCCTTCGATCATCTGCGGCGGCTGAATGCGGTAATAGATATCGTCGTCACGCGCATCGAGCTGGGTAATGTCGGAGGCGGGAATGGGAATTGGCACCGCCCGCCCCATCAGTCCGTCGAAGTCGATATTCACGACCGCGGAGGCGCCGGGCTTCCATGGCTTGGGTTTGGACTCGTCGCCGCCGGCTTCCTTGCCCTTCGCAGCGACGGCGCCTTCGTCCGACCGCGGCGCGAACGGCGAGGGCTCGTTCTTCCGAAGCGTCGCCACATAAATACCGTTCATCTCGATGGTGGCGACGTTGAACTCCGTTTCACTCAGCGTCGGATTCTCGTGCCGCGTCGAAATGAAATAGAGATATTTGCCGTCGGGCGAGAACACCGGGCCGAAATCGTTGGCAAAGGGCTCGGAGACCCGCGTCGGTTTGCCCGCACCGATGTTGTCGATCCAGATCCCCCGCTGCTGATTGGCGCCGGTGACGCTATAGGCGAGCCAGCGGCCGTCGGGCGCGAAGCTCTCGTCATGGATCTCGTTATACGGGTCCTGCGCGACCTGGGTGACCGCGCCGCTTCCGACATCGACCAGCCAGAGCCGGTGATTTCCATCGGATAGGGCGAGCCGCTTGCCATCGGGCGACCAGATCGGCTGGTAATAGAAACCGTTCTTGAAATGCGTGAGAATCTTCTCCGTCCCGCCCATGGCAGGCCGGATCGCGACCTGCTGCTCGCCATCGACGTCGGTCGTGTAGGCCACGGTCTTGCCATCGGGCGACCAGGTGGGATGATCCTCGTCGGCGGTGCTCGTGTTGGTGATGTCGCGCGTGGCGCCATGCTCCGCGGGCACGGTGAACAGATCGCCGCGCGCGGAGAACAGCGCCCGCTTCCCGTTCGGCGACAGGGCGTAATCATTATCGTCGGCCGTATCGACGTCGCGTATCTGCTTGCTTGCATCGACGTAGCGCGGGCCGGTCCGCGTTCCGTCGTCGGGGACGCTGACGTTCAGGCGGTGCAGTTTCTCCGACGGCAGGTCGATCACCCAGAGCGCGCCCGCCTGCTGGAACACGATGCCGTCGCCGCCCCGGCCGCCGATGCCGAGACTCGGAAAATCGATGTCGTAGTTCGTGAAATGCGTGATCTCGCGGAACTGCCGCGAATTGAGATCATACACCCAGATGTTTTCGCGCCGCTTCGCGTCGTGATCGGAGAGATAATAGATCTTGCGGCCGTACCACATCGGCGCCGTGTTGGTGCCGCCCCAGTTGGTGATGCGGACGAGCTTCTTTGCCAGGAAATCATAGGTGTAGAGATTCTGGCTCAAGCCGCCCTTGTAACGCTTCCAGGTGCGGAAATTGCGGAAGATCCGGTTGTAGGCGATGGAGTGGCCGTCGGGTCCGTAGGTCATCAGCCCGCCGCGGTCGAGCGGCAAGGGCTGCGGCAGTCCACCGCCGGCCGAAACTTCGAACAGGCGCCCGAACCAGCTGTTCCAGGCCATGCGCCGAGACAGGAAGACGACGCTTTTCGAGTCGGGCGTCCAGGTCACGACCATGTTGTCGGGACCCCAGCGCGTCGGCGCGCTTTCGACGACATCGGAATGGTAGGTCAACCGCCGCGCCGCGCCGCCGCCCGCCGGTACCACATAGACGTCCTGGTTGCCTTGGTAGAAAGCCGTGAAAGCGATGGAACGGCCGTCCGGCGAGAAACGCGGCATGAGGTCGTAACCCGGATCGGCGGTGAGCCGATTCGCCATGCCGCCCCAGCGGCCGACCTGCCAGAGATTTCCGTGCGCTTCGAATACGACCGTGCTGCCGTGCAGCGTCGGAAAGCGCATGAAGGTCCAGTCGTGCGCGAACGCAGCGCCGCATCCTGCGAAACCTGCCGCAACCGCCATCAGCGCCGCGCGGCGCCAGAGCTGAAGCTTCATGGAAGCGTTTCCTCGTGCTGTCGTGCCGGCGCGAATCGCAGGCGCTGGAGAAGGCACGTAACAAACCCCGCCGGCCGGCGTCTTGCAAGCGGCTCTGTAGTGGCGAGCCTTGCAGGTCGCGCATCACACATCTGCCGTAATTTGTTCTCGTAATCGCAAAATCCCGGAAGAATGGTCGCGGCCACAGATTGCAGCGAAGTTGCGCTGCGACCGTTACTTCCGGGAGGTTTGCCGAGGAGATTTTGTCGTGAATGCCGCCTGGTCGCGCCCCTTCGTTGCCTGGCCGCACCGGGGTTCGCCGGTGTCCGTCGCTACCTGGATGCGCGAAGTGGCGGAATTCCTTCGCATCTGTCTGATGCAGACACCCTATCCCGCCGGCGCGCCCCGCGGTCATGGCGAACCGGTCATCGTGGTCCCCGCCTTCCTGTCCCCGGATTTCTCCACCGGCTTTTTGCGCCGCTTTCTGGCCTACCAGGGTTTCGCTGCGGAATGCTGGGGCTGCGGGATGAACGTGGGTCCGACGCACGGCGCGGTGCTGCGACTCGACCGGCGCTTGCGCGAAACCGCGGCGCGGTACGGACGCAAGGTCTCGCTGGTCGGCATCAGTCTGGGCGGGACTCTGGCGCGGGAAGCCGCCAAGCGTAGCCCCGAATGCGTCGCGCGAGTGGTGACGCTCGCAAGCCCAATCAATATACCTGTCGTTACGCCGCTGGCGCCCCTCGCGCGTCTGGCAGCCACGATGTGGGATGGCGACTCGGAGCGTGCCTTCGAGCATGTTGCCGAAGCGCCGCCAGTACCCCTCACTGCGATCGTCAGCAAGACCGACGGCGTGGTGGACTGGCGTGCCTGCCTGCCGCGGCCCACGGCAGGGGTTGAAACGGTGCTCGTATCGGGCGCTCACATGACGATCACCTCGAACGCCTGCGCGTTGGAAGTCGTGGCGGCGCGGCTCGCCGGGGTGCCGGAATCCGTGCCGGACTGACCGCCGCCGACCGGAACTTCGCCATAATCCGGGCATTGCAAGGTCTGCCGCATCTCTTGTTGTCAGGAGGCGCGCAATCTGGCGAGAGAGCGGGGAACGGCAATGTCCTGGCTGATTGGACTTTCGACCCTCTGGCTTGCGGTCGTGGTCCTACTGATCGCGCGCGCCTTGCGTCAGCGCGGACGTCTGGAAACCCTGTTGCCCGCGAGCGTTGGTTACCCAGACTGCGCTCCCTCCATTGCCGTTGTCGTGCCCGCCCGCGACGAATCCGCGAACATCGAGCCGTGCCTCAAAAGCCTGCTGATGCAGACCTATCCAAAGGACCGGATGAGCGTTGTCGTCGTCGACGACGGTTCGGTGGACGGGACAGGGGAAATCGTGCAGCGCATGATGGAGAGCGAGCGTCGTCTGTCGCTCCTGCGAAGTCCCTCGCTGCCGCCAGGATGGACAGGAAAATCTCATGCCTGCTGGATCGCGGGCCGAACCGTTCCCCCCGATGTCGAGTGGCTCTGTTTCATCGACGCAGACATGCGTGCGGAGCCCGAACTTCTTGCCAGCGCGGTTTCGGGCGCAATGGCTGAGGATCTCGCGCTCCTCTCGCTTGCGCCGCGCCACACTCTCAAAAGTTTCGCCGAGAGGCTGATCATTCCATGCGGTTTGTGCTTCCTGGGATTCCGGCAGGATCTGCGCGGCGCGCGCCCCGAACACCCCGATGTTGTCGCCACCGGTCAGTTCTTTCTGGCAGATCGAAACACCTACGAATCGGCCGGAGGGCATGCCGCGGTGCGGTCGGAAATCTGCGAAGACCTCGAACTTGCGCGCCTGTTCAAGGCGCGTGGCGCACGCGTCTGCATGAAGGATGCGAACAGCCTCTTGTCGACTCGCATGTACACCGGCTGGAGCATGCTCTGGCCGGGCTTCGCGAAGAATCTGACCGAACTGCTCGGAGGAACGGGCGCCGCAATTGGCGTCGCGCTTGTCAGCGTCGTACTCGCCTGGGCCGCCGTGGCCCTACCGGTTGCGGACGCGCTCGTCTGCCGCGGCGGTGACCACGCCGCATGCGCGGCGCTTGTTCCCGCAGGATTGGCGAGCGCCGCAATGGTTGCCCTGCACGTCGCCTGCGCGGTCCATTTGGGCATCCCACCGCTCTACGGATTGCTGTTTCCCGCAGGCTACACGGTTGGCGCATTCATGGTCTTCGACAGTGTGCGCTGGCGTGTCCGCAGACGGGTGAACTGGAAGGGCCGAAATTATTTGCTCCCCCGGCCGGGCCGGTTGTGACGAAATCACCGAAGCAGGACGCGTCCGGCAAGCTGGAAGGGACGCCCGTCAAGCACGTCTCGACGAACGCAACGATTGCCGTTCTCGCCGCGGCGGTTCTGCTTCTCTATCTGGTCCGCGTCATCCTCCTGCCGTTCGTCGTCTCGGCGGTCGTCGCCTATATCTGTTCGCCCGTTGTGGACCGTGCGGCGTCCGCTTTCAGGCTGCCGCGCGGCGCCGTCGCTTTCGGGGCCGGCCTTGTCCTCGCGGGTATCGCGGCCGGGGTCGGTTATTTCGGCGCGTCTTTCGTTGTTCACGAGTTGCAGCGCGCCGTGCATGAACTTGGCGATCTGAAAACTTTCATTCACCAGTGGATCGGCGGCAATTCGATCTCATTGTTCGGCAAGCAGCTGACCGACGCCCAGATCGCCGCAACGATTTCGGACGCCGCGCAGAAATGGGTCAACCAGACAGGCGGGTTCGTCGCGCTTGCCGCATTCGGCTTTGCCGGTTTCTTCGGTGTGCTCCTCGCCTGGGTCCTGCTGTTTTATTTTCTCATCGGCGGGAAGGCGGTGTGGCGAGGAATTGTCTGGCTTATTCCTCCGCTCGACCGGCCGCTTGTGATGCTCATCTGGAAGGATCTCGATCCTGTCCTGCGGCGCTACTTCGTCGGCCTGGTGATTGTCGTCGTTTATGCCTCGAGCGCCGCCTATGTAGGACTTGGCCTTATCCTCCACGCGCCGCATGCGGGTGTCCTCGCGGTGCTCACCGGATTTCTCGAGTTGGTGCCGATCGTGGGCCCGGCGGCGTCCGCGGTGATTGCGGGGATCTTCACGCTCCACAGCGCCAAGGGCCCGGGCGCCATTCTCGCCTATATCGCCTATGCGACGGCGCTGCGGATCTCCATCGATCAGCTGATCGGGCCGATCGTGCTCGGCCGCGCCGCGCGCGTGCAGCCCTCGGTCGTCATTTTCTGCTTTCTCGCAGGCGCAATCCTGTTCGGCGTGCCCGGGGTCGTCATGGCGGTGCCGGTGGCGCTCACGATCAAGGTGGTGCTGGGCGTACTGTACAACGAACCGCTCGGGAGCGCTGCGAGACCAAAGAACTTGCCGCGCGCCTGATCAGCCGGTGCGGTTGCCGAGACGCCCGAATCTTCGGCTCAACATCTCTCGCGATATCCACAACTCGCAACGCCGCCGGAACAGGAGATCGGTGCGCGCGCTCCGCGGGTTGAACGCGCACACCAGCAGAAACACCCAGAAGTCGCAGAAGAAATTGATCAGACGGCCGCCCGCGCTGCCTTGCGGGCAGGGAAAAGCTTCGAAGCCGAACTTCTGCATGAAACGAATGATCTTGCCGCCATTGCCGTCGTAGGCGATGCCGCCGCAACCGCAGACCGCGACGGCGTCGTCGAGTGCAGCGCATTCCTCGAGATGGATGGCAAGATCGCCCAGAGAGTCGCGAAACCGCCGGCGCATGACCTTGGCCCAGGCCAGATTGGCGCCCTCCGGCGGGATGCGGAGGAAATGCTCGTTCCACAGATGAAGTTCGACGATCGGATCGCCTTGGCGAATCGTACATCCGCAGTTCAGTCTCGTCTCGTGGGTTGCGCGCTGCGCTGCGATCCGGAACAGGCAGGTGCGCTTGCCGGTAAACTCGCGCACGCCGTTACAGCGACGCAGTAGCGTGTCGGCGCGTCCGACCACGCGCGCCAGCCAGTGATCGCCGGCCTGGACGTAGTTTCCGGATCGCGGCTGTTTCTCGTCGGCAGGTTGTCTGTCGGCGTTCGGCCTGGTCCAAAACCTCCGTCCGAGCGCGACAGCGGAATACCTGGTCCCCATGGTCCGCCAACGTACGACCTGCGCGCGCAGTTCCCCCTTTCTACCCCAAAGCTCCGCCGCCTGCGACGATTGATCCGAATTTTCTCGCAGTCGAAATGTCGTGGATTTTTCTTACCGCACCGCACGCGCGGCCATGGACTGGGGCGTGAACAGCACGGCCGGATGGGGCGCGGTGACTTTGTAGGATTGCGGCTGGTCGTTGAAGGCGAAGCCGTACACATAGCCGCCCAAAGCCAGGTCATAGACGAATTGGCTGCCGAGGATCACCGCGGGAATTTCGGGCATGAGATACATCGTTGCCTGTCCGAACTTCCAGAGTTTGCCACTGTCGTCCCAGGAGTCGCTGTACACAGCCATCCAGGTGTCTTCGTCGAGATAGAGCCTGCGCCGCGCCACCACGTCGTGCACGCCCGGCTTCCGCGTGCCTTCAATCACCCACACACGGTGCAGTTCGTAGCGCAGGTCGCCGGGGTTTGCGTGGTTTGGCCCGAGAATCTCCGCGGTCGGCCGCGTGTAGAGCCGATTATTGTTGTAGGGGACGAACATCTCCCTCTTGCCCAGTAGCTTGAAGTCGTAGTGATCGAGCCCGCCGAAGAAGAGGTAATACTCGTCGAGAGCCTCGAATCCGGACGCATCGGAATCCGGCGTGTCGTAGGAAATGGCGGGGCCTCTGCGCACCCGGTGCTCGCCGGGCAGAATCTGCCAGGCGTCGAAATTGAAACGAGCGATGTTGATCGGTTGCCAGTCCAGATACCCTTCGCCGACCTTCGATGGGGGCGCGTCATCGACATGCAGCGTTTTGAAGTAATAACCTCCTACCGATTGGGGCGTGGCATCGGAATAGTAATAAGGAAAATCGGCCGTTTCCCTGTAACCGGTCGCGAGTTCGGCCCTGCCGTCCGCCGATACCACCCAGGTTTTCACGTCGAGTTCGCGCGCCGGGCCCCAGAACGCGAGCAGATGATTCCACATCGCTTCGAAGCCGTTCTCCGGAAAGGGGAAGGGAATGCCGCCCGCTGCGTCTTCCACGCCATAGGCGATGCCTTCGGGCGCCGCATGCGCGCGGGTCGCGTTGAGGAAAATGTTCGCGTAGACCGCGGCGGGCGCGGCGGCGCTGCGATGCGTCGGATAGACGTCCATGCGGTAGTCCGGATATTTCCGAAAAAGTGCCGCGGCGCCTACGGGCAACCGGTCGGCATAGGTCCGGTAATTCGCAGCGGTGATCGAGAAGAGCGGCTTTTCGCCCGCGAACGGATCGGCGCGCATGTCCCCCTCGCGATAGCCCGTGGGTGTCTTGGTGTAACCGCCCGTCCAGGGCGGAATGGTGCCGTCCTTGTTGCCGGCGCGCTCGGCGCCCACAGGTGTGAGCGCGGTCTTGAGTTGTGCCGCCTGCTCGACCGATACGGCGGCAGCAGCGGGCGTTGCGAACGAAAGCGCCGCAAGCAGGCAGGCGATCGCGGTGACCCGCATGCGGCATCATCTCCGGCGCTTGGGAAAAATCGTGCAATTCCTGTATGTTCGCTTATACCTCAGAACACCAGCAGGAACACCGGGGGACGAGGGTGGAGCGGACGGCCCCTGCGGCGGCGTCAACGTGCGGGCGAAGGGCGCGCGCCGGTTTTCGCGTGCGCCGGCTGTTGGCGGTTGCGTTCGCGCTCGCCATGGCCATTCCCGCGCGAGCCGCGGATCTGTTCCAGTATGAGGGTTGGGATCTGCGCTGGGACAACACGCTCCGGTACACCACTGCGTTCCGCCTTTTTCCCTACGACCAGACGCTGGTCGCCAATCCCAACGCCGACGACGGAGACCGCAATTTCGCGCCCGGACTGATTTCAAACCGTTTCGATCTCGTTTCGGAGCTCGATATTTCGAACGGGCCCTTCGGCGCGGAAATCAGCGGAGCAGCCTGGTACGACACGGTCTATCACGACACGAACGCCAACGACTCGCCTGGGACCTTCAATCCCTTTTCGGTCCCACACGACCGGTTCACGCGTTCGACCGAAATCTTGCAGGGCCAGGATGCCGACCTGCTCAACGCCTTCGTATATGGCAGTTTCGATGACAGCAGCGTGCCGATTTCCTTCCGGATCGGACGGCATACGCTGTTATGGGGCGAGAGCCTTTTTTTCGCCGACAATGGCATTGCAGCGGGCCAGGCGCCCATCGATGCCATCAAGGCGACGAGCGAGCCGCAGGCGGAAGCCAAGGAGGTTTTCCTGCCGGTGACGCAGGCTTCCGTCACCATCCAACCGCGCCCCGATCTCTCCTTCAGCTTCTACGACCAGTTCGAATGGCGAAGGACGCGACTACCCGGTTCCGGCAGCTATTTCAGTGATGCGGATTTCCTCGATGCCGGCGGCGAACGGCTCATTGTCGCGCCCGAGCAGTATCTCTATCGCGTGGCGGACCAGAGGGCACCGGCATCCGGCCAGTATGGCGCGGCCATGCATGTGAGCGTCGGCGACGTCGATTACGGCTTCTATGCCCTGCGGTTCAACGCGAAGGAACCGCAGATTTTTCTGGAGTCGAGCGCCGTCGAGGGACCGCAGCCCGGACAGGTTGGCGAATACTGGCTCGTCTTCCCGACAGGAATTCAGGCCTATGGCGCGAGCTTCAGCAGCTATGTCGGCGAGAGCACGCTCGCCGGCGAAGTTTCGTTACGCCGCAACATGCCGCTGGTCAGCCAGACGCTGTTCGCGATTCCGGGGGGCAGCGGAAGCGGTGGATATGGCGGGTTGAGCTACGCAGGGCTTCGCGCCCCGGGCGGTGGTGTTGCGCCGCCCTATTTTGGCGTCACCTCCTATGCCGTCGGCGACACGCTGCAGGCGCAACTGTCGAGTGTCTCCACCTTCTCCCGGGACACGCTTTGGGACGGCGCCGATTTCAGCGCCGAAGTCGCAGCAAACGACCGCCTGCGCGTCAGCGGCGATGTGGCCGCACTTGATCCGAGCCGCAACCGCCTGGCCGCGGCACTGCGCGCCGTTTTCGAACCTCATTACTACGAGGTTTTGCCGGCGCTCGATCTCTCGCTGCCGCTCGGGCTCGGCTACGATTTTATCGGGAACTCCAGCACTGATTCATCGATGAGCCAGGGCGCAGGAGATTGCGAACTCGGTGTCTCGGCCACCTGGCGAACGGTTTGGGAAGGCTCCCTCACCTTCACGCACTATTTCGGACCGCCCGACCGACAGCCGTTTGCCGATCGCGATTTCGTTTCGATCAGCGTCGAGCGCACGTTTTGAGGATTCGACGCTGTTTTCCTTCCCCGGATTTAATCCGGGGTCCGCACCTCCCCCATGCTGGAGAGGAAAGGAATCGTCGCGTTTGTCTCATCCTGCAATCCACAGCAGCAGAAAGAGGGTGTTGTTGTCCGATGCGTTCGCGGTCGAGCCGTCGAACTCGTCATAGGCTGTGTATTGCAGCGACAGCCGCGGATTGAACCACGTAGGAAACCGGGAGCTGGGCTTGCCGGACGGCACCCAGGCGATCTCCCAGTTCCAGCCCCTGCTGTTTGGGCTGCCACCATAGAGGCCCGCATCGGAAGTGCCGGTTGTCTGGAAGTATTGGCTGCTCAGCGTGTAGGTATTCTGGTAGCTGTAGGAGCCATTGATCCGGAAGGTGTCGAGCGTGTCCTTCCGGTTTGAACCGAGCAGCACGCTGCTCTGGTTCAGCGCCTGGTTTTCGTGAATGTAGGTGATGTAGCCGGTCAGGATATTATCGGCGCTGCCGGTGTAATTGTAGGTCGCGTCGAGGGCCACATCGGTCAGGTGGTCGGAGCGGCCGGGATTGTCCAGCCCGCCCACGAAGACGTTGGTGTCCAGTCCGAACGTCCCCAGCTCGAAATAGTGATCCCCGAAATCGTGCTGCAATGCCAGCCGCCAATAGGGCATGACGCCGTCGTAGGAATTCGAGCCGCTGACAGGCACCACGCCCAGAGCATTGCGCACGTCACGTCCAAGGCCTTTGTACAGATCGACCTCGCCATAAACGAGATCGTTCCAAAGACCATAGCCGCCGGCGCCCATTACGACCTGCGCGAGACCGCCATCGGCAATCGTGGCGGCGGCCGGAGCGGGCGCCAGATCCGAAGCGGCGAAAGGAAATCCCCAGGCCGGCATGGAATTCCATGGATCGGTAACGGTCGGGTTGTTGTTGACGGTCACTCCCAGCAGCAACGATTTGCCGCCGAGCGTGCCGGATCGCGCGTAGCGTACGTCGAGATTGTCCCAGGTCAGCTGCTTGGCGATACCGTCATAAGTAATCTGGATGAAAGAGCCGACCGAATCGAAGAGCCGGCCGCTGACGAACAGCGATGTCTGGTCGATGGCGGGATTGTAGTTCGGCGCAAATCCCGGCGCGGCACCGCCCGGCTGGTCGGCCGCGGTGTGGGTGAGCGAAGCCTGAATCATCCCCGCAAGCGGCACGTGATCCTTCCCGTCGTTCCAGACGTAGCCGTTCATCTTGAATTCGCGGCCGAACTGGGTCAGTTGCGGCCCGAAGGCGCCGACGTGGCAGGTGGCACAGGGCTGACCCGTCTGACGGGCGAAACTCGGCACGGCGACTGCTTGCACAGTCGAGGCGCCGAGCGCGGCCGCAACAAAGGCGACTTCGCCGAGACTGGCGAAGACGCAAGTTTCCAAGCGGGTTCTCGTCATGATTCATGCCCCCGAAGCGACATGCGGATGAGACGCACATGCGGCAATGCTGCAATTAAGACGCAGAAGCAGTCGCGGATATTCCTTCGACTATTGGGAAAATTCCAGACGATCAGTTTCTGGCGGTGCGGGTGGAATCGAGCTTCTGAAACAGCTTTGCGAAGACGCGTCCGGCCGCGCCGGGCATGGCGCCCGATTTCGCCGCGGCTTCGTTGACCGGTTTGCCGACAACGACAAGTCCGACCATGCCCAGCGTGCCGTGTGGCGTGCAACGGTATCCGTACACCCCTGGAACGGTAAAAGTGACATTGAGGTTTTCACCGATGCCGCCCGCAAAGGGTTTGGCACCTGCGGGAATCATGCTGTCGATGGACTGCGCATTGTGGCCCTTGTCGGTGGCGACGAAATGCACCGTGTCGCCGGGCACGATCCGCAGCAGCTGCGGATCGTACTGCATTATTCCGCCCGTTCCCTGATTGAGCATTCGGACCTGGTAGTCGGCAGCGCCTGCGGGCTGGACGAAAATCGCCGCAAGCAGGGCGGCACACGCGAATACTCGTTGCGACATTCTCAGGTCCTTCCAGTGGGTTCCTGAATTCGGGACGCTCGCGCGGGCGCCGGCATTCCGCGCCGGCGCGCAAAATATTTTTCGCAGTGGCCGCGGCAGGCGGGGAATAACCGCGCCGGCCCGCTCGTCTCGCGACGGCCGCACGATTCCGGCGATGTCGATTGGTTGGCCCCGTAAGGGAATAAGCCACATCCGTGAAACGTCAGTTGTCCGAGGCGGAGCGGGTGCCCACCGGGCGAAACTGGCTTCCACCGATTCGAAACCAACGGAGCTTCCGATGAGAACGGAAATCAAACTCGCTTTAGGCTTGTTTCTGCTCGCCTCTCCGGCTCTGGCCGGGGGCGCCACAGGCAAGTCTCCCGCAGGCCAGACGCTCTTCAAGATCACCAAGCTGGTCTCCGACCAGGCCGGCAAGGCCAAGAACCAGGACCCGAATCTCGTCAACGCGTGGGGGATGTCGCAGCTGCCCGGCGGACCCGTTTGGGTGTCCGACAATGGCACCGGCCTGTCGACAGTTTACGATCAGGGCACGGGTGTGAACACCGGGTTGGTGGTGACCATCCCGGGCGGCACCCCCACGGGGAATGTGTACGCTACGGGCGGATTCCAAATCTCCGAAAACGGCAAGAACGGCAACGCCGAGTTCATTTTCGCTACCGAGGCGGGAATCATCTCGGGCTGGAATTCGTCGGTCGACGAGGCGAACGCCGTGCTTGCCTACGACGGTTCTGCCAAGGGTTCCGTCTACAAAGGACTCGCGCTCGACACCAAGAACAAGCTCCTCTTCGCCGCAGATTTTACGAATAACCAGGTGCAGGTCTTCGACAGCAACTGGAACGTGACGGGTTCATTCACGGACACGCACCTGAAAGGTTATGCGCCGTTCAACGTGGCGGTGATCAATGGTGAGGTTTATGTGGCCTTTGCCAAGCAGGCCAAGAAATGCTGCGACGAAGTCGACAAACTGGGCGATGGCTATATCGACGTGTTCGACGAATCCGGAAAACTGGTGACCCACCTGGCCGCCAAAGGCGAGTTGGATGCACCCTGGGGGATGACGATAGCACCTTCGACTTTCGGCACGTTTGCGGGCGCGCTGCTCGTTGGGAATTTCGGCAATGGCTGGATCAATGCCTACGATGCGAAAACCGGCAGCTATCTTGGCTGGCTGGACGACACAAAAGGAGCTCCGCTGGCCATCGATGGATTGTGGGGGCTTGACCCGGTTCCAAACGGCGAAGTCACTTTTGCGGCTGGACCGAGGAAAGAAAGCCATGGTCTGCTCGGGCTGATTTCGGCAAAAAAGTAGCGGGCACTGCTCGAAAAAAAGAATAGGAAAGCCATGTAGCTCGGACGGCGTAGTCCCCCTCCCCGCCACGCATTGTGCGCAAGAGTTGCATGGTGCTGCTCCCGGTCGTCGTCCGGCCGGGAGCAGCGGCTTTTTTTGAGTGAGGATCAGCCCGCCGCGCGGTGATCGCAGATCGTGAGCACACCGCCGGCCGCGACATACCGGCCCGTTCCGCAGCAACGGGTGCAATCTGCCAGCAGATCGCGGTTCCGGCGTCTTTCGCATTCCGCTCTCATCGCGCTGAGGAGAGCGTCCGCGACAGTCCTGCCGTCGTGGCATGCTGCGCGTCCTTCGCCGCGCCGCCATACCGACGCATACGCTGCTTGCGGATGCTCGCTGTCGGGACCGGGCGGCGGCAGCACAAGCTTGAGCCCACAATCCGGTAAAGCGCGCCGAAAAATCGACAGTGCGATCTCGAAATTCTGCGATGCCGGAGATGTCGGTCCGAACATCGTGGGGCCAACCCCCGCCGGCCGCTGGGTCATCGTGAATACCCCTTGGCATAACCAATTCAGGTATATAGAGTACCAATTTGGTTCCGATTGCAAGCACCGCTTTCTTCGCGCGAAAATCGGGAACTCTTTTCTGGCGTCGGACTTGCAAGCAGGGCTGGGAGGAACTTGTTTTGGCTCAGGTGTTGGCGGACATGCGGTGCTGGGTGCGAAAGGCGGCCGGGCAATTCCCAGTCGCGATTCTCTTGTGGTCGCTGCTTTCGTCGTGGCCGCTGTCCCAGGCAGCGGCGCGCGGCGCACCTGATTCATTTTCCGAGCTCGCGAGCCGGCTTGTTCCCACCGTGGTGAACATTGCGACCACCGAGACGTTGAAGGCCGGCACGCCGGATATGGCGCTGCCCGATCTGCCGCCTGGCTCGCCTCTGCAGGACCTGTTCAAGGACTTTCTTGACAAGGAGAAGGCCCATCCGCACCACGTTGCAGCCCTGGGGTCCGGCTTCATCATCGATCCCTCGGGCCTGATCGTGACCAACAATCACGTGATCGACGGCGCCGACGGCATATCGGTGACACTCAGCGACGGAACCGTTCTGCCGGCGACGATCGTCGGACGTGACAACAAAACCGACCTCGCCCTTCTGCGCGTTCACCCCAAGGCTCCACTTGCGGCTGCCCATTTTGGCGATTCGGATCATGCGCATGTAGGAGACTGGGTGATCGCGATCGGCAATCCGTTCGGGCTTGGCGATTCGGTAACCGCGGGCATCGTGTCCGCGCGCAACCGCGATCTCTCCGCCGGCCCCTATGACGATTTCATCCAGACGGACGCGCCGATCAACCGGGGCAATTCCGGCGGTCCGCTGTTCGACATGGACGGCGATGTGGTCGGCATCGCATCGGCGATTTTTTCGCCCAGTGGCGGTTCGGTCGGGGTGGGGTTCGCGGTTCCTTCCAACATGGCGCGTTTGGTAATTGCGCAGCTGCGCCAATACGGCCAGGCGCGCCGCGGCTGGATCGGCGTGCGCATCCAGGACGTGACGGGCGACATCGCCGACAGTCTCGGCCTGACTTCGCGGACGGGCGCATTGGTTGCCGATGTGACGAAGGACGGACCGGCGGCCAAGGCGGGCTTGCGCAACGGCGATCTGATCACCGCGTTCGACGGAAGACCCATCGCCGAGTCGCGCGTGCTGCCGCGCGTCGTCGCCGAAACGCCGGCGGGCAAGACCGCAAAGGTCGATTTCCTGCGCAGGAACAAACCCGAAAGCGTCGCGGTCACCGTCGTACGGCTCGACGACGGGGCGGATGCGCAGGCGCCAACGAAAACCCCGGGAGCGCCGGCGGTGAAAGCGGTGCCGCAGCTGTCACACCTGGGCCTTTCTCTTGTGCCGATCGATTCTCTCACGCGGGCGAAATTCCGGCTCGCCTCGGATCTGCGGGGTGTTCTGGTCACGAAGGTGGATCCCGACAGCCCGGCAGGCGAGAAGGACGTGCGCCCGGGCGACGTCATCCTGGAGGTTCAGAACGAACCCGTGCAAACGCCCGACGACGTGAAACAGCGCGTCGAAGCCGATGTCAGAGCCGGTCGCAAAGCGGTATTGTTCCTGCTCAGTCGCGACGGGCAGCTCGCCTACGTTGCGCTTCGCTTTGTCCAGGCCGGATAGGAATCGCACCAGGCATCTTTGTGAACGCGGACGCGGTGCTCATTGCGGGGCCGACGGCGAGCGGCAAGTCGGCGGCCGCGCTCGCGCTTGCGCAGCGCATTGCCGGCGCGCTCGTCAACACGGATTCGATGCAGGTCTATTCCGAGGCGCGCATCCTGACCGCCCGTCCAGATGCCACGGCACTCGCGCACGCCCCGCACTTTCTTTATGGCCATGTCAGCGTGCACCATGCCTATTCGGCGGCGCGATTCCGCGGCGACGCGGAAGAGGTCTTTCGGCAGGTGCGCGCGCTTGGCCGACTGCCGATCTTCGTCGGTGGCACGGGCCTTTATTTCGCCGCGTTGACGGACGGACTCGCCGAGATTCCTCCTGTTCCTGCCGCGGTGCGCGAACAGGTCCGATCGCGCGGGAAGCAGCAGGGCACCGCCGCGATTCACGCTGAACTCGCTGTTCGCGATCCGGCGACGGCCGCGCGCCTGCGCCCGACCGACACCCAGCGCGTGCTGCGCGCTTTCGAAGTGCTGGAGGCGACCGGCTGTTCTCTCTCGGAGTGGCAGCGAAACTCCGGCGCCGCGCCGCTCGCGGGATTGCGGCTCGCGCGGTTTGTTTTGTCGCCGCCGCGGACCGAGCTTCATGCCCGCATCGCTGCGCGCTTCGAGACGATGCTCGCGGGTGGTGCGCTGGAAGAGGCCGCGGCCCTGCACGCGCTCGATCCCGCGCTGCCGGCCGCGAGAATTCTCGGTCTGCGCGAACTCTGGCGCCTGCTCGATGGCAGCGCGACGCGCCAGGAGACGATCACTGCAGTCATCGCCGCCACACGCCAATACGCCAAACGCCAGCTCACCTGGTTCCGCCACCGCATGGCGGACTGGACCTGGATCGAGGAAACCGGGCGCGACGCAATCGTCGGGCGGATGATGGGGGCGATTTGCACTCCGACATCACAGTAATCTTTCAGCGGTCTGGATTTCCGCTTTCCCGGGAATCACAATGACTGCGCGGAAAAAGAGGCATTCGCCATGCGCGTGTTTTACGATCGGGACGCTGATCCCGATCTGATTGGACGAAAGCGCGTGGCCGTGTTGGGCTTCGGCAGCCAGGGACACGCGCATGCGCTCAATCTGCGCGATTCCGGGGTCGCGGAGATCGTTGTTGCAGGACGAGCCGGTGCGTCCGCCGAAAAAGCCGAGGCAGCCGGATTTCGCGTGCTTTCCAATGCGGAGGCCGCCGCCTGGGCCGACGTAATCATGTTCACGGCACCCGATGAAACGCAGCCGGAGATCTATGCGCGCGATCTTTCGCCCTACATGAAACAGGGCGCCGCGCTACTGTTCGCGCATGGCTTTGCGGTGCATTTTGGTTTCATCGCGCCACGGCCAGATCTCGACGTGGCGATGATCGCGCCGAAAGGGCAGGGGCACGCGATGCGGCGCGAATATCTGCGCGGCGGCGGCGTGCCCGGTCTGATTGCCGTGCATCAAGACGCGACCGGGCAGGCGCGCGCGCTCGCGCTCTCCTATGCGCGTGCGCTCGGGCATGGCCGCGCCGGCATCATGGAGACGAGCTTCGCGGAGGAATGCGAAACCGATCTGTTCAGCGAGCAGGCGGTGCTCTGCGGCGGCCTGGTCGAGCTGATCCGCGCGGGCTTCGACACGCTGGTCGAGGCGGGCTATGCGCCGGAGATGGCTTATTTCGAGTGCCTGCACGAAGTGAAGCTGATCGTGGACCGCATCTACGAAAGCGGCATCGCGCGGATGAACACGGCCATCTCGAACACGGCGGAGTATGGCGAGTATGTCGCGGGGCCGCGCGTCGTGACGAAGGAAACACGCGAGGAAATGAAGCGGATTCTGGCGGATATCCAGTCCGGCCGTTTCGCGCGGGCCTGGATGGCCGAGAATGCGCAAGGCCGGCCCTGGTTCTTGATAAAGCGCGCCGAGGCCGCCGCACATCCTATCGAAGAAGTCGGCGAGCGCCTCCGCGCCATGATGCCGTGGCTGTCGGAAGGCGGACAAGAATAAAGCGGGCGAAAGTGGTCGTCCTTTTCTCCGGCGAATGGTGTTTCGCATTTCCCGGCTAATCGGCGAAGACCTTCGCCAGTGCCACCAGCCACTGCCGCAGCGCGGCTTCCTGCGTGGGCGCGATCTGCGCCTTCAGAGCCCTCTCGATCGGCGCGGTAAGCGCGCGGCAGCGCATGTTGAGTGCGCGCCCCTGTTCCGTCACGACGAGCCGCAGGATGCGCCCGTGCACGGGATCGGGCTCCTTGCGAATGGCGCCGCGCTCTTCTAGCGCACGCACGATCCCATTCACGGTCTGCGGCGTGAGCATGGCGAGCCGTGCGAGGTCGGCGGCCGAAATCGCCTCATAGGCGCGGATCATGGTGAGCGCCGCCTGCTGCGGATAAGTCATTCCTTCCTTCGCGAGTGCGCGGTCGAGCGCGAGCCGCACCGAGGCGTTCGCCTGGCGCAGGAGATGGGTGAGATAGCCCTCCTGCCCGCGTTTCGCCTCGCCCACGGCGGGAATGCGCGGCAGGCCCTTGCGCGCGTCCTTGACCATGTTATCAGTGCCCTGATATGTTGCCAATGCCCTTACATTAACGTGCAACGCCAGAAAGCGCCATTGGAGGAATGACATGATCGAGATTGCGCCCGTGGTTCTGGAACGCGGCTCGATCCGTCTGGAGCCGCTCGGGCAGGCGCACGCGGCAGGCCTTGTAGAGGCGGCGGGCGATGGCGGGCTGTGGGAATTGTGGTTCACGGTGGTGCCCGCGCCGCACGAGACGGACGCCTACATCGCAACGGCGCTGCGCGGCTTCAAGGAGGGCCACATGCTGCCCTGGGCGGTGCGCGATCTCGAATCGGGCGCGATCATCGGCTCAACGCGCTATCACGACATCGTGGCCGGCATTGGCCGTGTGGAGATCGGCTACACCTGGTACGCAAAGAGCCGGCAGCGAAGCCACGTCAACGCGACCTGCAAGCTTCTACTTCTCGGCCACGCCTTCGACACGCTCGGCTGTCGGGTGGTGGGCTTGCGCACCGACAATTTCAACTTCGCCTCGCAAAGGGCGATCGAGGCGCTGGGCGCCAAGAAGGACGGCGTGATCCGCCATCACATGCCGCGGCGCGACGGCACCGCGCGCGATACGCATATCTACAGCATTCTGCGGACCGAATGGCCGGATGTGAAGCGCCATCTGGAGCTTCGGCTCGTACGGCATGCCGAGCCAATGTAATAACGTGCGCGTACGCCGTTAGACAGGCAATCCGATCGCGCGCCACAGCTGCTCGAGATCGAGCATCTCGAGTTCGACCGCGTTCTCGATCTGCCGGACGATTCCGGGACGTTCGCCGCGCGCGCGCCGCGCGTGCGCAATTTTCGCCACTTCCTCGAGCGTGCCCAAATGGCTCGCGCCTTCGCCGGTGTCGAGCTGCCAGCCGGGCTGCTTCGCGAGTCTTCTCAGTTCGTCTTCGGTTTTCGCCATGCGCGCACGATGGCACGCGCGCTTACCCTGCGCAATTAGCCCTTGTGCGTCGGCTCACGCGGCGTTGCGAAAATCAGCGAATTGCGCGTCGAGCGCGCGCGCGAAGGCGGGCCTTGACGTGCAGCGTTCGACATAAGCTGCGAGGCGCAGGTGGCCGGTCACAATATCGGTATTGGCGAGAATGCGCAGCACCGAGGACATTATCAGGTCGGCCACGGTGAAACACTCGCCGTCGAGATAGGGCTTTTCGCCGAGCGTGTTTGCCAGCGCCGCAAGCCGGCGGTTCAGAAATTCGACCGCGCCCGGCCGGCGGAGTTTCGCCCACTCCTCGTTTGCGTAGAAGGAATCGATCAGCGCTACATTCATGACGAAAGGTTCGATGGAGTTGAGCGCGGCAATGAGCCATTTGACGGCGCGGGCGCGCGCAGCTTGTTCTTTCGGCAGAAGCGTTTTGCTGCGTTCGCCGATGTACAGCACGATCGCGCCCGACTCGAATAGAACGAGACCATCCTCCTCGAGAATCGGCACCTGGCCGAAGGGTTGCAGCGCACGGTAATCGGGCTTGTCCTGGTCTCCCCGCTCGAGGAGCCGGGTGCGATACGGCAGCTCTGCTTCTTCCAGAGCCCAGCGCACGCGCAGATCGCGCAACTGACCCTTCGCGAAATCCGGAACCCAGCGGAAAGCGGAAATCGTGATCATGTCGTGGTTTCCCTTGAGGTGACGCGAACACCCGGGCCGCGCGAGAGCCGCCGGAGGTTTTCCGCCGTTGTCGTACCGATTGCGTTCGTCAGTTCGCCTTGAGTTTTGCGCCAGGCCGGAAAGGCGCGCCGCAATATCTGCCGTCCGCGTGGCGTAATGGCAGCGACTCGGGCGCGGGCATCTTCGCCCGCGCCGATCGTGACGAGCGATTGCTCTTCCGCCACTGCGAGATTGCGGGTGAGCGTGGTGCGGTCGGCGCCGATCAGGAGCGCGAGCTCGCCGATCGGCTGCGGGCCTTTGAGTTCCAACGCCGCGAGAAGCGAAAACTGCGTCGCTCTGATGCCGTGGGGGCGGAGGCTCGAATCGAACCGGCGGGTAATGGCGCGCGCGGCACGCCTCGAGGCAAGGCAGAGACACTCCACGGTCTCGAACAGCCTGGGATCATTGCTCATCGGTGTCTGTGCCCACGCGCCCGCCTCGCATGTTTTCCGATCAGCCGCCCGGTATCGGCAGAACCGGCATGACCTCCACGCGTTCGCCCGGAAAGATCGTGAAGTGCGGATGGTTTTCGAACAGCTTCGCCGCCGCCTCGTGCGAATCCGCGCGAACGACCATGAAAGCGCCAATCTCATTGTTCACGTCTTCGACGCCGCGTTCGGTAATCTTTTTCGTTTTGCCGAGCGGTCCGCCCATCCCGACCACCGCAGCCTGGTGCTTTTCCATCCAGCTCTTCCAGGCGCCCATTCCCTCCCGTTCCTTCGCGCGCCGTTCCTCTTCGGGAAGCGCATTCCAGGCATTCCAGCGCGGGCTCTGCTTGCTGCCGAGAAATACGGCCAAATAGGTGTCGTTGGTGCTCATGGCTGCTCCTTGCTGAGTTTTCCAGAGAAGCGTGTAGATACACGTTCTGCCGTCGTCAAGCCCGATAGGGTTCCAAAATCGGAAGTTTGGACATGTCCGGAGGTTTCGAGCGCGGTGCCCGGCACGCCGCCAGTATCGGGCAGCCAGGCGAGATCCTATTCGGTGCACATACGCGTCAGGAAGTCCACGGATCGAGCACTTCGACAGAGGAGCGAAAATCCTCCACGTTCCGGGTCACGAGCGTGAGGGCATGAATGGCAGCGGTCGCCGCAACGAAGGCGTCCATGGCACTGATTGGCCGGCCTGACGCTTCTCTGCGGGCGACGGTTCTTCCCCATTCCTCGGCAATCCGATCGTCAATCGGCAAGAGGCGTGCTTCGAAGCGCAACGGCAGATCGTTTTGCAGCCATTCGTCGAGCCGATGCCGTCGCCGACCGCCGGGCATCCGATCGATTCCGCGCCGTAGTTCGGCGAGTGTTATAACGCTCAAAAAAACGCGGTCCTCATCGATGGTGGCCAACCAGTCCATCAGTCCCGGATCGGGACGAGGCTTGACCCACTCCGAAACCGCGTTGGTGTCGAGCAGGAAATTCACAACTCGGTGCGTCGCAATCCGCCTTTGGGCCTTACGACCTTCACCTTCGATCCGCGGAGTGGCGACGACGCAAAAAATTCGGCCAGATTTCCGGATCGCCGGCTCTTTTGTTTCCACTCATCCGCTGAAACAATCACTGCAGTTTCATGCCCGCTGCGCGTGATTGTCTGAGGCCCATCGGAGATCGCGCGATCCACCAACTCGCTGAACCTGGCCTTTGCTTCTGCAACCGTCCACGCACCATGTCCGCGCATTCCGTCTTCCCGAGAAGGTCACGATAGTCACTATAGTCAAATGGGGTGGGCGAAATCAATATACCGCCGCGTCATTGCAGCACCGGACGACCGGATCGTCAGCCGAACCGCAGCAGGAAAGTGGCGCCCCCGCCGTCGCTGTCACAGTGGTCGAGCGAAGCGCCGTGGACGGCGGCGATCTGGCGGGTGAGGGTGAGGCCGATCCCGGTGCCGTCGCGCTTGGTCGTGAAGAACGGAACGAACACCGTGTCGCGCAGTTCGGGCGCAATGCCGGGCCCGTTGTCGCTCACCAAAACGACGATGCGGTTCTCGGTGTCGCGGAACGCCTTGAGCGCGATCCGCGCGCCCGGCTTGTCCTTCAGCGCCTCCATGGCGTTGCGCAAGAGATTGATCAGAGCCTGATCGAGCAGTTCGCCGTCGGCCGCGAGCTCGAGCGTTTCCGGCTCCACTCCGACGGCGAGAGCAATCCCGCGTGCCTCCAGCTCGCCGGCGAGCAGACGTTCGATGCGCGCGAAGACGCGACGCAGCCGCAAGAGTTCGGTCCTGGCGACGAGCCGCCGGCTCAGATGACGATAGGTCTGCACGAAATGCAGCAGCGCTTCGCTCCGCCGTCCGATGGTTTCGAGGGCCGCATCCGCATCGGCGAGCGGCGCGGCAAGGGAATCGTCCGGCGGCAGCGCAGCGTGCGCATGGCTCACCAGCTCGCGTGCCGTCGCCGACAAGGAGGAGATCGGCGTGAGCGAATTCATGATTTCGTGGGCGAGAACGCGAATGACCGCCTGCCAAGCCGCCAGCTCCTGCGCGTTCAATTCCGTTTCGATATTTGCGAGCGAGACGAGGCGGATGGCGTTGCCGCCGGTCACGATCTTCGTGGCCGACGCCTTCAGATGAAGCGACCGGGCTCCATGCTCCATGACGGCAAGCTTCGTCTGCCCGGCTGCGAGGTGCGCGAGCGTTTCGGCAAAGGCTGCACCGAATTGCGCAGCGTCGGCCAGATTTTCCAGCCGCGTGCCGAACAGCCGGCGCGCCGCCACGTTGAGCAGGTGCACCCGGCCGTCCGCCGCAATCGACACAAGCGCGACGGGCACATGCGAGACGACCGCCTGCAGGTAGCGCGCCTGCTCCTCGCGCTCGCTCCGTGCCGCGCGCAGACGCTCCACGAGGCGGGCCATGGCAGCGCCGAGTTCGGCGAAACCTGTGTCACCGCAAAGTCTCGAGAACGTCCGCGCCGTATCGTCATAAACGATGGCATCCAGAAATCCGGCGATCTCGCGGTTGGTTCTGGTTGCGTACTGCGCAAGCAGAATGCCTTGCGCGATCGCCGCGGCGAGGAGAAGCGCGGTCGTGACGTACCACTCGGCATGCGCCAGCACCCAGGCGAGCGCTGCGAGCGTGACAAACAGCGCCGACACGCGCCATGTGACGCCGAAGGAGAAAGAGGTGAACGCGCGGGTCACGGCATGCGCCTACTTCGCATTGGTTCGTCGTTGCGCGTGCTTCGACAGGCTCAGCATGAGGGGGAGATTTATTGCCATCAAAGCCGATGCCACTCCAAATCTCCTCATCCTGAGCTTGTCGAAGGACGCACTGCGCAGATGCAAGTCTTGTTGCCCCATGCGGAGGATGAAAGCATGGAGCTTACAACCCATGCTTTTCCATCCGGCGGTAGAGGGCGGGGCGGGTGAGGCCGAGGGCGCGGGCGGCATGGCTGATGTTTCCGCCGTGTTTTTCCAGCGTGCGGCGGATCGTATCGCGTTCCAAGGAGCCGAGTGTCAGCGGCTCTTGCCGCTCATTCGACCGCAACCCAAAATCGCCAACATCGAGAACGTTTCCGGCGCTCAGAATCATCGCGCGCTCGACGGCGTGACGGAGTGCGCGCACGTTGCCAGGCCAGCTGGATGAAACCAGCGCGTCGAGCGCCGCTGCCGTCACGCGTCTGGTCGGCGTGTTGTATTTGCGCGCGTAGATGCCGATGAAATGTTCGACGAGCAGCGGAATGTCCGTCGCGCGCTCGCGCAAGGGCGGCAGCGCGATCTCCACCGTGTTGATGCGATAGAGCAGATCTTGGCGAAAGATGGCGCCATCGGAAAGCTGCGCGCGCGGCAGGTTGGTGGCCGCGATCAGGCGCACGTCGATCGGCACTGCCCGGTCGCCGCCGACAGGAATGACCTCGCGCCGCTCGAGCGCCGCCAGCAGCTTCGACTGAAGATGCAGCGGCACGTTGCCGATCTCGTCGAGAAACAATGTCCCGCCCGCGGTAGCGCGGAATCGGCCGATCCGGTCCTCCTTGGCATCGGTGAACGCGCCGCGGCGATGGCCGAACAATTCGCTCTCGAACAGCGTGGCGGATATCGCGCCCAGATCGACGTGTGCGAAGGCTTCGGCCGCGCGCGTGGACTGGCGATGCACTTCGCGCGCGACCAGCTCCTTGCCGGTGCCGTTCTCGCCAAGGATAAGGACGTTTGCATCCGTCGGCGCGGCGCGGCGGATCAGTTCGAGCAGGCGAAGCATCGCCGGTGCTGCGCCGATCAGTTCCGAGCCCGTGCGCGGTTCCGCGAGTGCGCGATTGCGCAGGCGCAAATCCTTCGCTTCGAGACGCGAGCGCCTGAGATTGGCGGCGGCGGAGAGCGTCGCGACCAGCCTGTTGTTCTCCCAAGGCTTGACGATGAAGTCGGCTGCGCCCTGCTTCATCGCCGCGACGGCCAGTTCGACCTCGCCATGCGCGGTGACGAGCACGACCACCGCGTCGGGATCGAGCGCAAGAACTTCGGCGAGCCATTTCAGTCCTTCCGCGCCCGATCCCGCGCCCACGGCGAAATTCATGTCCAGCAGCAGGACGTCGAAGGCGTTGGCGCGCACGAGCTCCGGCAGGAGCGACGGATTGCGCTCGGTGCGCACAGATACAAAATGCCGCTTCAGGAGCAGCCGCGCGGCGGTCAGGACGTCGGGCTCGTCATCGATTACAAGAATTCGCGCGGGTGAGATCAATGTACGTTTTCGGACACTTCACGGCAGGAACTGTACGGAACCGGGCATGGAAGGCAAGCGCCTGCCAAACGCGTGTCCTTCCCTCGTACCCTTCGACAGGCTCAGGTGAGGACCACGCCTCATGCTGAGCCAGTCGAAGCATGCGGGCGGGACGCCCTGCCTTCGCCGAAGTGAAGCTCCGGCTTCGCGCAGGCAGGCAGCCGTCCCGGGATGGCACGGTTAATGCTACTCCCGGCAGCATGACGGCACCTCGACCGAAGTCCACGAACCGCGAGCGCCTCATTCGGATGATCGGACCTCACGCGCCCCCGGGGCTGGGCGGGACTTCGCATGGTCCGGGAATCCCTTCCGATGGGGGCAGCGGGATGGATCGGAAACTGGCGCAGATTCCGCGCTGGCGGCGCTTTGCGCCTTACATTGCGGCGGGCGCAATCCTTTTCGGCGTCGCCGTTTGGCTCCTCGCCGGAACGGGCGGGAGCGTCTATCGCGTGCCCATCGACCGGCTCACCATCGCAACCGTCTCCGCGGGTCCGTTCGAGGATTTCATCGCGGTGCGCGGCAATGTGGCGCCGCTGGTCACCGATTACCTCACCACCGCCGAGGGCGGCAGCGTCCGGAAAAAGCTGGTGGAGGACGGCGCGATCGTCGCGGCGAGGCAGTCGCTGGTGGTGCTGTCCAACACCGCACTGGATTTGCAGGTTGCTTCGCGGGAAGCCGATACGGCGCAGCAGATCAGCAGCCTTCAAAACACCGAGCTGCAGGTGGAGCAGGCAAACTTCTCCTACGAGCGCGATCTTCTGGACGTGCAGCATCAGGTGCGCAAGCTCAAGGACACGCTGGCGCGCGACGAGATCCTGCACAAGGCCGATGCACTCCCCGAAGCAACCTATCTGGCCGACAAGGAAGATTATGCCTATCAGTTGCGGCTCCAGGCAGCGACCATCGCCTCGCGTGATGCGGAGCAGAAGGTCCGCACGGCACAGCTCGCGCAGCTGCGCGACGCGCTGGCGCGGCTCAAGGCGGATGCCAGCGCGGCGGAAGCCAGTCTCGAAAGCCTGACCATCCGCGCGCCGATGGCCGGACGGCTCACCGCCTTCGATGCGGAAATCGGCGAAGCGAAGGCACCGGGCGCCGTGCTGGGGCAGATCGATTCTCTCGACAGATACAAGCTGACGGCCCAGGTGGACGAATTCTATCTGGGGAAAGTCGTGCAGGGTCAGGACGCGCTGTTCACCATCGACGGCCGCAACTGGCGCGCGCGGGTGACCAAAATCTATCCTCAGGTGACGAACGGCACGTTCAAGGCGGACCTCGCCTTTGCGGGCGCCGCGCCGACCGGCATTCACGACGGCGAAGCCGTGGACATGAAGATCGAGCTCGGCGGTGCCGCGCGCGCGGTGATGCTGCCCGACGGGCCGTTCTATCAGGATACAGGCGGCAATTGGGTGTTTGTCGTGGCGCCGGACGGGCATTACGCGACGCGCCGCGCGGTGCGCCTCGGCCGTCGCAATCCGCAATTTGTCGAAGTGCTGGACGGGCTTGCGCCGGGCGAGCGCGTGATCGTCTCGAGCTACGAAGCTTTCGCGAAGATGGACCGCGTCGAATTCGAAAAACCCGGCAACAGCGATTCCTGATGTTTCGGAGGATTGGATGATCAGGCTCAAGAATCTCAGCAAGGTCTATCGCACCACGGAAGTGGAGACGACGGCGCTACGCGGCATCAACCTCGAAATCCTGGCCGGAGAATTCGTCGCGGTGATGGGGCCTTCGGGCTGCGGCAAATCCACCTTCCTCAATATCGTCGGCATGCTCGATAACCCCTCATCGGGCGAATACTGGTTCGGCAATCAGAACATCGCGGGCTATTCGGAAGGCCAGCTTTCGCAGCTGCGCAAGAATTCGATCGGCTTTGTGTTTCAAAGTTTCAACCTTATCGACGAATTGAACGTCCAGGAGAATGTGGAACTCGCGCTGCTCTACCACGAGGATGTTTCTTCGGGCGAGCGCCGCACGCGCGTGCGCGAGGCCCTGGAGCGGATGAAGATCGCCCACCGCGCGCGACACATGCCGCAGCAATTGTCGGGCGGCCAGCAGCAGCGCGTGGCGATCGCGCGCGCCGTACTCTCCCGGCCCAAGCTGATTCTCGCCGACGAGCCGACCGGAAATCTCGATTCCGCCAACGGCGAAGAGGTGATGCAGCTCCTGACCGAGCTGAACGAGGAAGGCACGACGGTGGTGATGGTGACGCATTCCCATTCCCACGCCGAATACGCCCACCGCATCGTCAACCTCTTCGACGGCGCCGTCGTCTCCGAGGATTTGAAAGAGGTGGCGTGATGATCTTGAACTGCCAAGCCGTCAAAACGCCAAGGCACCCGCGCATACCTTTCCTCCCCCAGCATGGGGGAAAAGCGCGTGCGGACGGCAGTAGGAGGCGCTGATGCTCCGCAATTATCTCGTCACCGCCTTGCGCAATTTCGCCCGGCACAGGCTCTACAGTTTCATCAACATCGCGGGCCTCGCGGTCGGCCTTGCCTGCGTGATCTTCATCGCGCTGTTCCTGCGCGACGAGCTCTCCTGGAACAGGTGGATCCCGGACAGCGGCAACGTGTGGCGTGTCGAAACCACCTACACCTATCCCGGTAGTGCCGCGGAGAATGAGGCGACGGCACCGTTCCCGCTCGGCGCCGCCATGCAGGCCGGCATTCCGGATGTGCAGGCGGCGGCGCGCCTCGTGCCCGAGGATATGACGGTCAAGGCTGGCGACCGGCAATTTCCCGAAACCATCGCATTCACGGATCCGGATTTCTTCTCGGTCGTGAGATTGCCGCTGGTTCGCGGCGATGCCGCACAGGTTCTCGCCCAACCCGAATCCGTCGTGCTGTCGCAAAGCATGGCGCGCAAATATTTCGGCGCCACCGATCCGCTGGGAAAAACGCTGACTGTGGAGGGCAAATATCCGCTCACCGTAACGGGAATTGTTCGCGACCCCCCGCACAACAGCGATTTCCGGGACGGGATCTACGTCTCCAACAAGTCGAAGTCGGATGAATTCGGCGACAAACAGATGTGGTTCAGTCCGGAAAGCTTCACTTACGTTCGGCTGCTGCCGGGCGCCAGGCCGGGCGATGTGATCGCCAAAGCGCAGGCAATCCTTCGCCGCGACGCCGATCCGTCCATCTTCATCAAGACCAACCTGAGCGGCGATCGCATTGTCCGCACGCGCCTTGTGCCCCTGCGCGACATTCATCTCGTCGGCGACGAGCGCGCCTATCACGACGCCGGCAGCTGGACGACGGTTTATGGATTCGCGGCCATCGCGGCGCTGATCCTCGCCATCGCCGGATTCAATTTCACCAATCTGGCGACCGCGCGGGCGATGACGCGTGCGCGCGAGACGGGTCTGCGCAAGGTGGTGGGCGCAAAACGGATCCAGCTCATCGCGCAGTTCCTGGGGGAATCCGTACTGACGGCGCTTCTGGCGCTGGTGCTGGCGCTCGCCATTGTCGAAATCCTGCTGCCGGCCTTTGACGGCTTCCTCGATCGGCCCATCGCAATCTCGTATCTGCGCGATTGGCAGCTCAGTCTCTTGTTTGGCCTCGCCGCTGTCGCCGCGGGCCTTCTCGCCGGGATCTATCCGGCGCTCATTCTGTCCGGCTTCCGTCCCGCCGCCGTGCTGCACGCCGGCCCGTCAGGGCAGGGCGGCTCGGGCCTTCTACGCACCGGGCTTGTCGTGCTGCAATTCGCGATCTCGATCGGCCTCGGTGTCGCCGCGCTGGTCGTGTTCGCCCAGATTCGCTATGCGCGACAGATAGACCTCGGCTTCGACCGGGACAATCTGGTCGTGCTCGAAGGCGTGGACGAACTGACGGAAGCGACGCGCCAGAGTCTGATGCACCGGCTGGCTGCGAGTGCGAACATTGCAGGCACCGCCGAATCCAGCGCCGCTCCATTCCGCGGGGTTTGGCAGGGCATCGACGCGGCCGTTCGCGGCAGTCTGCAGAATTTTGATATGCGCATTCTGACCGTCACGCCGGATTTCTTCCGCGTCTATGGCATGAAACTCCGCGCCGGCCGGCTTCTTTCATCAAGCCGCGGCGCAGATGTGAGTACCGTTCCGACTCATAACAGCGACACGGTGACATCGGACCAGAACGTTTTGGTCAACGTGGCGGCCGCGCAAAAACTGGGCTTCATCGCCGAAAGTGCGGTCGGCAAGATCGTGCAGGTCGGGCCGCCCCGGGCGCCGGTGCGCATCGTGGGGATTGTCGGCGACGCCAAATTCTACGGTGTGCGCGACGCCGTCGACCCCACCATCTATATTGACCGCCAGGACCAGTTCAATGTGATTTCCGTGCGCGTGGTAGGCGGGCGGATTCCCGAAGCACTCGCCGACATCGACAGGACCTGGCACGAATTCGCGCCCACGGTGGCCATCCGTCGCCATTTCCTCGACGACAGCTTCGACAGGATGTTCGCCTCTGCCGAACAGCAGGGCACGATATTCGGCATCTTCGTCGGCATCGCCATCTTCATCGCCTGTCTCGGCCTGTTCGGCCTTGCCGCGTTCAGTGCCGAGCGGCGGACGCGGGAGATCGGCGTGCGCAAGGTGTTTGGCGCCAACACGCGCGATGTGGTGCGGCTGCTGCTCTGGCAATTCTCGATTCCGGTGCTGATCGCCAATCTGATCGCGTGGCCGGTCGCCTGGTATTACCTGCACAATTGGCTGGAGAGTTACGCCTACAGGATCTCGCTCAGCCCGCTTTATTTCCTCGCTGCCGGCGCCGCCGCGCTCCTGATCGCGTGGGCCACCGTCATCGGCCACAGCCTCGCCGTCGCCCGCGCCAATCCCGTGCACGCGCTCCGATATGAGTAGAGGACCCCGACAAATGCACCCCCTGCCCAACTACAATCTTTCCTTCCCATCGTGGGGGAGGTGCCGAGCGCAGCGAGGCAGAGGGGGAAGTCCGTTCGTATTCAAACAGCTGCCGCGCTTCGCGCGCACGCCCCCCTCCGGCGCGCTGACGCGCGCCACCTCCCCCACGATGGGGTAGGAAATCAGATGGGTGGGTGAAGACAGGAGGCGCTGATGCTTCGTAACTGGCTCGTCACCGCGCTGCGCAATTTCGGGCGCCACCGGCTCTACAGCTTCATCAACATCGCCGGCATGGCGGTGGGGCTCGCCTGCGCGATTTTCATCATTCTGTTTCTCCGCGACGAGCTGTCCTACGACAGCTGGATTCCGGGAACGCAGAATGTGTACCGCGTCGAAGGCTGGTTCTATTTTCCCGGCCGAGGCGTGGAGCCGGCGGGGGCGATCCCATTTCCGGTGACGCCGGCCATGCTCGCGCAGATTCCCGAAGTCCGGGCGCAGACCCATCTCATCAACCAGAAGATGCCGGTGAATGTCGGCGATCGCCAGTTCTCCGAATCCGTCGATTTCGTCGACCCGGGATTTTTTCAGATCATCCGTCTGCCGCTGGTCGCCGGCGATCCGGCCCGCGTGTTTGCCCAGCCCGAATCCGTTGTGCTGTCGCAAACGCTGGCGCGAAAATATTTCGGCGACATCGATCCAATCGGAAGAACCATTCTCGTCGATGAAAAGCATTCGCTGACGGTCACTGGCGTCCTGCGCGATCTGCCGCACAATACGCAGCTCTATGCCGACATGGTCGTGCCGAACACATCGGGCGCCGACCCGCTTCCGCTTTCGGAGAAGCGGGCGTGGCTGAACATCGATGGCTTCGGTTATGTGCGCCTCGCGCCCGGTGCGAACCCGAACACCGTGCTCGGGAAGCTCAAACCCATTCTGGATCGCAACGTCGATGCGGGAAAGGAAGAGGGCCTGCACCTCCGCGGCAGCGAGGTGCTGCAGGTTCACATGACTCCGTTCCGCGATGTGCATCTCACGTCCGACCGGTATGGCGGCATGAAACCGGCTGGCAGCTGGACGACCATTTACGGCTTTGCCGCCATCGCAGCATTGATCCTCGCCATCGCCTGTTTCAATTTCATGAATCTTGCCACCGCGCGCGCCATGATGCGCGCCCGCGAAGTGTCTTTGCGCAAGGTGGTCGGTGCAAGGCGCGTGCAACTTGTTATTCAGTTCCTGGGCGAGTCCGTTCTGACCACGGTTGTCGCGCTGGTGCTGGCATTCGCTGCGGTCGAAGTGCTGTTGCCGTTCTACGACAGTTTTCTCGATCAACCGATCACGCTCAACTATCTGGCCGAATGGCCTCTGACATTGTCGCTGCTCGCCATTGCGGTTGCGGCGGGGTTGCTGGGCGGTATTTATCCGGCGCTGGTGCTGTCCGGCTATCGTCCGGCTGCGGTCCTGAAACCCGTCACCGGCAGCCAGTCGGGTTCCGCATGGCTGCGTACCGGGCTCGTCGTCCTTCAGTTTGCAATCTCGATCGGTTTGGGTATTGCCGCTCTCGTCGTCTTTGCGCAAATCCGCCATGCGCGGCAGATCGATCTTGGTTTCGACCGGAATAATATCGTCGTCGTCAGCGGCGCCAATGCATTGAGCCCGAGCGGTCGCGACAGTTTTGCGCACGCGCTGGCCGCCGATCCCGCGATCGAAGGTGTGGCGCAGTCGGGGCCGGTGCCTTTCGTGCGGGATATCAGCATCGAGAATGTGACCGTGCCGGGGCGGCCGGAAGCGTTCTCCATCCGCACCATCGATATGGGATTCCATTTTCCCGCGGTCTACCGCATGCGGCTTCTTGCCGGCCGGCTGCTTTCGGAGTCGCGCGGCGACGACACAAACAGAGGCGATGCCAACGGTGGATTCGAGAATGGCCGGAACGTTCTCATCAGCGCGGCCGCGGCGCGCCGCTTCGGCTATGGGATCGGCGAAGCGCCAGGCAAGACCTTCACGGTCGAGAAGGCGCACATGACGATCGTGGGCGTTTTGGGCGATGCCAAGATGGATGGCGCCCTGGCGGTGTCGGAGCCCCTCATCTTCTACAACAATCCCGTGCACCTCGATTCGTTTTCCATCCGCATCCGGCCGAGTCAGACGCAAGCCGCGCTCGCGGCGATCGACAGGACATGGCACCAGTTCGCGCCGGCGGTCGCCATTCGTCGTCATTTTTTGGACCAGTTCTTCGATGCCCTGTTCGCCACGGATGCCCGGCAGGGCGCGATGTTCGGTATCTTCGTCGCGATCGCGATTTTTATCGCCTGTCTCGGTTTGTTCGGGCTCGCCGCCTTCACCGCCGAGCGTCGCACCAGGGAGATCGGCGTGCGCAAGGTGTTCGGCGCGCGCACCCGCGATCTGGTGCGCCTGCTGGTCTGGCAGTTCTCCATTCCGGTGCTGATCGCCAACGCGATCGCCTGGCCGGTCGCCTGGTATTACCTGCACGACTGGCTGGAGAGCTACGCCTATCGCATCACGCTCAGCCCGCTCTATTTCCTCGCCGCCGGCGCCGCCGCCCTCCTGATCGCCTGGGCGACCGTCATCGGCCACAGCCTCGCCATCGCGCGCGCCAATCCGGTCCATGCGCTGAGATATGAGTAGGAGCGCCCGTCAAATGCGTCGCGAGAATCACTCCTCACCCTCCGCGCCCGGATTTTCCATGCTGAACATTTCCATGTCGTCGTCGTAGGCGAAGAGTTCGGCGAATCTTGCCCAGCCAATCACCGCGTCCAGCGTCTGTTCGGCCATGTCGGGCGTCATGTGGTCCTCGAGTTCGTCGACGAAGCGCGACTTGGGCGCGGTGTGGCTGTCGCGCTCGTCGAGCACGCGGCGGATGTGCGCGGCGAAAGGAACATAGCGGATGAGAAGGCGCGCAAATATGCGCTTGCGCTCGTCGGTTTCCTCATTTGCGAAGCGCTTGCCGGTTTCAGTGAGCCGAATGTCGCCGCCTTCCACTTCCGCCATGCGAAGGAGCTGCAGGGTCTCGACGACAGGAAACAGATCGTCGATTTCCATCTGCTGATCGGAGGCGATCTCGGGCAGATCGGCCTTGCCGTTGTAAGGCGCGGACGACAGGGCTTCGACAAGGCCGGAGATGAGACCCATTGAAACTTCCGGCAGGATCATGCCGAAGCCGGTGCCGGGAATGCGGTCGAGCTTGGGCGCAAGGCGGTCGGTGCGCCGTGCAGTCATTTCGACGTAAATGCGCTCGACGAGCGCCGCGAAAGCGGGATCCTGCCGGTCGCGCGGCTGGCGGAGCGGCACCGGGATATCGGTCACCACGCGGCCCGGATTGGTCGAGAAGAGCAGCACGCGGTCGCACATCAGGACCGCTTCCTCGATGTTGTGCGTGACAAGGATGATTCCCTTGATGGGCAGCTGGCCCTCCGACCACAGTTCGAGAAAATCGGTGCGCAGATTTTCCGCGGTGAGCACGTCGAGCGCCGAGAATGGCTCATCCATCAACAGCACATTGGGATGGACGACGAGCGCGCGCGCGAAACCGACCCGCTGGCGCATTCCGCCGGACAGCTCGCGCGGGTAGGCGGATTCGTATCCGTCGAGTCCGATGAGATCGATCGCCTTGAGCGCGCGGGTGCGGATTTCGTCCTTGGGAAGTCTTAGCGCTTCGAGCCCCAGTTCCACATTCTCGAGCACCGTCAGCCAGGGAAACAGCGCGAAGCTCTGGAACACCATCGCGATGCCCCCGGCCGGACCCTCGATCGGATTTCCGAGATAGGTGATCGAGCCGCCATTGGGACGGGCGAGGCCCGAGATCAATCGGAGCAGCGTGGATTTGCCCGATCCGGAGCGCCCGAGCAGGCCCACGATTTCGCCTTCGCGCAGCGTGAGATCGACGCCTTCGAGCACCGACAGCTCGCCACCGCCGGGCTTCGGAAACGCGCGGCAGATGTCGCGAACTTCAAGGAGGGCTGGGTTATCCATGCGCAAATCCGATGCGATTACAGATTTCCCTGATCCTGAGCCTGTCGAAGGACGCACAATGGGCGCGCAACGTGCAACTCCGAATAGAGACTCGGATACACGAAGTGCGTGCTTCGACGGGCTCAGCATGAGGAAGAATTTTGATGCCGACGATATTCATATTGGTATTCCACTCACTAATCGCCATTCGCCATTCGCCTTCACGTCAGCCGAAACTTCCGTTCCGCATACCAGTAAAGCGGGCGCCAGAAGACGCGGTTCACGGCGGCGACGAGAATGCTCATCACCACGAGTCCGAGCACGATTCGATGATAGTCGCCGGCATCCGTGGCCTGCTTGATGTAGGCACCGAGACCGTGCGCGTGAAGCGTGGCTCTACCCCAGCTCACCCACTCCGCGACGATTGAGGCGTTCCAGGATCCGCCGGACGCGGTGATCGCGCCGGTGACATAAAAGGGAAAGACGCCCGGCAACGCCACCTTGCGCCACCATAGCCAGCCGCGTACCTGGAAATTGGCGCCGGCGTCGCGCAATTCGGAGGGAAGCCCCGAGGCGCCGGCCACGACATTGAATAATATGTACCACTGTGTCCCCAGGACCATCAGCGGCGACAGCCAGATGTCGGGATTGAGCTGCCACGTCACGATGACAAAAACGGCGAGCGGGAACAGCAGATTGGACGGAAATGCCGCGAGGAACTGCGCGAGCGGCTGTACGGTGCGGGCGAGATGGGGGCGCAGCCCCACATAGATTCCGATCGGAGTCCAGATCGCACTCGCAATCGCGATGAGGACGAACACACGCGCCATGGTGGCGAAACCGAGCACGACCGCGTAGCCCGTCTCGCGCCAGGAAATGCCTGCGCCGAGAAATTCGAGGACGCGCCATGCGGCGTAGCACACCAAAAGAAAGAGAATCCCGTACCAGACAAAATCGCCGACCTGCGGCCACAGTCCGCCGCGCGGCAGCGGCAGCCGCAGGCGCGGCGGCGGCGCCAACTGGTAGGACCAGCGGAGCGCGCCCTTGAACGGTGCGGCGGCGGCGTCGATCAGCCGCGAACGCCGGAACATCGTCAGAATCCAGGACTGCGGCGGCTCCTCGTTCTGTTCCTGCTCGAAACGAAAGCGGTCGGCCCAGGTGATGAGCGGCCGGAAAAGCAGCTGGTCATAGATCGCAATCACGACCAGCATGGTGCCGATCGCCCACAGAATCGCGTGCAGATCGCGCCGCGCGATCGCGAGCGCTATGTAAGAACCAACTCCGGGCAGGCTGATGTTCGTCGGGCCCACGCTGATCGCCTCGGAAGCGACCACGAAAAACCAGCTTCCGGACATCGACATCATCATGTTCCAGACGAGCGACGGCATGGCGAAGGGAGTCTCGATGCGCCAGAATCGCGCCCACGCGCCAAGCCCGAAGACGCGGCCCGCTTCCTCGAGCTCCGGCGGAACGGTGCGCAGCGACTGGTAGAAGCTGAAGGCCATGTTCCAGGCCTGGCTCGTGAAGATCATGAAGATCGACGCGAGCTCTGCACCCAACACTCGTCCCGGCGCAAGCGAAAGGAAGAAGATGTAAGTAACGGAGAGATATCCCACGATCGGTATCGACTGCAGAATATCGAGCAGCGGAATCAGGAACGTGCCGGCACGCGGACTCTTGGCGGCCCAGGTCGCATAGGTAAACGTGAAGGCAAGCGAAACCGCGAGCGCGAGCAGCATGCGCAATGTGGTGCGCAGGGCGTAAGCCGGCAGCGCCCAGGGGCTCAGCGAAATCGGGTTGGATTTGAGCGTTGCAAGCGGAGCGGCGAGGTTACGGCTTTCTTCGCTGATCGCGACGATTGCCCCGAAGACGAGAATCGCCGCGAGCACATCCCAGCGGCCCGGCAGGAACCGGGCGGCAATGGAGACGGGCGGCAGACTCTTCATCTTGCGGATTCGCCCCCTGCTCTGCCGAAGTGAAAAGCGTCCCGCCGTTCGCGCCCCAGCGCGGTTGGTGAAACAATTGTGGTGCCGGAAAACAGGCACGGATGCAATCGCGCCGCGCGCGCATTTGGCCCACAGCAAAAGTAAAGGGAATCGGAAGAAAGCCGCGCGATACTTCGGCGTGAAGTATTGCGTGGCTTGCGGGGTTCAGCGTAAAACCTGTGCGACGTGTCAGACGCGTGACAGCGCGCGCCGGAGGGCGATGCGTCGGGTCATCAAACGGTCATATCGACGTCCTCGGCAGGCCAGAGGAGGAGCGGGTGCCGCGGCGATTTCGCGGCAATCCGGTGGTCCGGAAAAGCGGGTCGGATGAGGCGGAAGAAATCTTAAGACGAGCGGAGCTAGTAAGACGAGCGGGACTAGATTGAATCTCCAGGGCAGGCGCGCGGGCATCGGGGGCGCGTCGGTTGGAAAGGAACGGGCAAAGCGAGCATGCTGGGCAGCCTTCTCGGCATTCTGTCGAGCGACATGGCCATCGACCTCGGAACGGCCAATACTCTTGTCTATGTGAAAGGCCGCGGCATCGTCCTGAACGAGCCGTCCGTGGTCGCCACCATGACGAACCGCGGCGGCAAAAAGCACGTACGGGCCGTCGGCAACGACGCCAAGATGATGCTCGGCCGCACGCCGGGAAACATCGAGGCGATCCGGCCGATGCGCGACGGCGTCATCGCCGATTTCGAAATCGCGGAGGAAATGATCAAGCATTTCATCCGCAAGGTCCACAACCGCCGGTCCTTCGCCAATCCGATGATCATCGTTTGCGTGCCGTCCGGTTCGACGGCGGTCGAGCGGCGCGCCATCCAGGAGTCCGCTCTGTCGGCGGGCGCGCGCCGGGTGTTCCTCATCGAGGAGCCGATGGCGGCGGCGATCGGCGCAGGGCTCCCGGTTTCCGATCCCACCGGCTCCATGGTGGTCGATATCGGCGGAGGCACAACCGAAGTCGCCGTGCTGTCGCTCGGCGGTATCGTCTATTCGCGCTCGGTGCGCGTGGGCGGCGACAAGATGGATGAGGCGATCATCGCCTATATTCGCCGGCACCAGAATCTTCTCATCGGCGAGGCAAGCGCGGAACGGATCAAGAAACAGATCGGAACCGCCGCCCCGCCGGGCGATGGCGGCGGCGTCACCATCGAGATCAAGGGTCGCGATCTCCTGAACGGCGTGCCGAAGGAAATCTCGATCTCGCAGAAGCATATCGCGGAGGCCCTCGCCGAGCCGACGAGCCAGATCGTCGAGGCGGTGAAGGTGGCGCTCGAAGCCACGCCGCCCGAACTCGCCGCGGATATCGTCGACAAGGGCATCGTGCTGACGGGCGGCGGATCGCTGCTCGCCAATCTCGACCAGGTGTTGCGCGAGGAAACGGGGCTTCCGGTCAGCATCGCTGACGATCCCCTGTCCTGCGTGGCGCTCGGGACGGGACGCGTCCTCGAAAACGCCAAACTGATGCGCCACATTTTGACGACCGCATTCTGATCGGGGGGGGGGCGCCGGCCCGCCTTGGCTGAAGCTAAAGCGGGTCAGAAGAATCTCTTGTCCGCCATAGCCTTGTGTAGGCGGAACGGACCGGTGACCGGATGGCAAACGGCAGCCTGAGACTTGCACGCAACCGGGGCGGCGCTCCGATTTCGCTCGCGGTGTGTGCAGTGCTTGCGCTGACCCTGATCTTCCTCGGACGCGTCCAGCCGATGCTGTTCGACCGAGCGCGCGCCTATGCCAGTGATCGCGCCGCACCCGTCCTCGAGACCTTGCGCCTTCCACTGCGCAGTGCGGAGGAATGGGTGGGCGGTCTCGGGCACCTGTTCGACGTCTACCAGGAAAACCAGCGCCTCAAGACGGAAAATGCGCGCCTGCGCCAATGGCAAAGTGCGGCGCTCGTGCTGGACCAGCGCCTGAAGCGTTATCAGCTACTGCTCAACGCGGTGCCCGATCCCGGACTTGGCAGCATCACCGCGCATGTCATCGGTCGCGCCAACCGTCCTTTCCTCAACACCATGATTCTCGATGCCGGCAGGCGCCAGCAGGTAAAACCGGGAGAGGCCGTCGTGGATGATCGCGGCATGATCGGGCGGATCTACATCGCAGGCGATCATACGTCGTGGGTCATTTTGCTCAGCGACCTCAACAGCCGGATCCCTGTCGCGATCGAGCCTGGCGACGTGCAGGCGATCATGATCGGCGACAACTCGCCCGCGCCTTTTCTCGAAGTGTCCACCCAGGAGGCGCATCTGAAATCCGGGCAGCAGGTCGTCACCTCCGGCGACGGTGCGCTTCTGCCCGCCGGCCTTGCCATCGGGAAAATCCATTGGGACGGCAGCGAATTCCGCGCGGCGCTGCAGGCGGATGCGGGGCACAGCGAGGACGTGCGTGTGCTCGATCTGAAAACGCCCGCGGAGAATCCACCGGTGCCTTCCGTTCGCGATCTACCGGTCACCGCGGCCGGCCTTCCGCCGCTCAGCCCGCCACCGCCGAAGACAACGGCGCCGCCCGCGCCTATCCCCATACCGGCGCCGCAACCAACGAGAGCTTCGCCCAAAACCGCAGCCCCCAAAGCAGCCGCAACCCCGCAAGAAGTCGCGCCACCGCCAAAACCCGCCGCCCAGCCCTCCCCCGACGACCAGCCCGCTCCGGACGACCAATAATATGGTCCGCAGAACCAGCGAGCGCGCCCCATTGGCTTTCCTCCCCCAGCGTGGGGGAGGAAAGCTAAGGGGGGAGGAAAGCTAAGCCGATGCAGGAGATCTACAGCCTGCCGGGGTTGCGTCTTTTTGCGGCGGTGGTGCCGTTCGCGCTGGCGCTTATCGGATCGGTGATCGCGAATTTTCCGGTCTCCTTCACCGGCGGGATGCTGCCGACGCCGCTGTTCGGGATCATGCCGGTCTGTTTCTGGGGACTGATGCGGCCCGATCTGATGCCTGCCTGGGCCGCGCTGCTCGCCGGCTTCGCCGAAGACCTTCTCTCCGGCGGCCCGCCGGGAATCTGGGCTGCGTCCTTCGTCGCGGCCTATGTGTTCATCGACCGCCAGCGCGATGCGCTCGCCGGTCTCGCGGGCTTCGGCGCCATCATCGGCTTCACCGCCGCGCTGCTTGTCGCGATGACGTCCGCTTTCGGCATTATCGCGGTCTATTACTGGCGGCTTCCGCCCACCGCCCCGCTCATTGCTGCCTTTGCCGCCAACGTGCTGTGGTACGTTCCCGCGCTCTGGCTGATGAACCGGGTGCAGCACAACCTCGTCGGACCGCTGCGGAGCGAGTTCTGAAATGCCGCTGTTCGACCGCAAGGACAAGAGTCGATACGCGGCCTTCACCCGACGCACGCTGATGACGGGCGGCGCCGTCGGCGCGGTCCTCGGAGCGCTCGGTGTCCGTCTCTATCAGCTGCAGATTCTCGAAGGCGACCAGTTCCGCACCAAGGCCGAGGAGAACAGCGTCAGCGCGCGGCTGATCGCGCCGCTCAGGGGTCGCATCATCGACCGCTTCGGCGTTGAACTCGCAAACAACCGCCGCAACTTTCGCGTCCTCATCGTTCCGGAACAGGCGACGGATGGCGTCGAGGCGGCGCTCGATACGATCGGCCGGATCATTCTTCTGACCGATCGTGACCGCGCGCGCATTCTGCGCGACATTTCCAACAACAAGAAATTCGTTCCCTCGACGGTGGCGGAGAATCTCACCTGGGAAGAATTCGCGCGCGTCAATCTGCACCTTCCCTATCTCTCCGGAATCCAGCCCGATGTCGGCGAGACGCGCGACTATCCGCTCGGCGACGAACTGTCCCACGTGCTGGGCTATGTCGGCGCGGTGTCGCCGAAGGACGAACAGGCCGACAACAGTGCGGTGCTGGAACTGCCGGGCTTCCGCATCGGCAAGCGCGGAATCGAGAAATCGTACGATTCGGAGTTGCGTGGCACGGCGGGCGTGAGCCGGCTCGAGGTGAACGCCTATGGCCGCGTGATCCGCGAACTGAGCCGCGATGCGGGCGATCCCGGCGACGACGTTTGGCTCACCCTCGACCAGGATCTGCAGAAATTCGTCGTCCAGCGCACGGCCGGTGAAAGCTGTGCCTGCGCAGTGATGGATGTGCAGACCGGCGACGTGCTCGCGCTGGCCTCGATGCCGGGCTACGACCCCAATCTGTTCAATATCGGCATCACGCCGAAACAGTGGCGCGCGCTGCTCGACGACGATCATCACCCGCTGATCGACAAGGCGCTTGCGGGGCTTTATCCGCCGGGCTCGACGTTCAAACCCGCGGTGGCGATCTCGGCGCTCGATGCGGGCGCGATCGACCCGGATTTCACCGTGGACTGCACGGGCTCGCTCGCGTTCGGCAACCACATCTTCCATTGCTGGAAGAAACACGGACACGGCCGCATCAGCCTGCACCGCGCGATCGCGCAGTCCTGCGACGTTTATTTCTACAATGTCGCGCGCCGGCTCGGGATCGACGGACTCGAATCCGGCGCGCACCGGTTGGGACTCGGCAACCATACAGGCATCGAAATCCCCGGCGAACGCGCGGGCGTCATTCCGGGGCGGGCGTGGAAAGAGAAGACGTTCGGCGCCAAATGGCTTGAAGGCGAAACGCTGAATGCCGGCATCGGGCAGGGCTACGTGCTCGTGACTCCCTTGCAGCTCTGCACGATGGCGGCGCGCATCGCGAGCGGGAAAGCGGTGAGTCCCCGCATCGTCCGCGTGGTCGGACGGGAGGTGAAACCGCGTACCGAGCCGCCGCGCCTCGAATTCTCCGACGCGGCGCTCGCCGCCGTGCAGTCCGGCATGAACGCGGTGACGAACGAGCCCGGAGGCACGGCCTTCGCCTGGCGCATTCCCAATCCGGGATTTGAAATGGCGGGCAAAACCGGCACCGCGCAGGTGCGCAAGATCAGCGAGGCCGAGCATCTGGCCGGGGTGACCAAGAACGCGAAGCTGCCCTGGAAGTTGCGAGATCATGCACTCTTCATAGCTTATGCTCCCGTGTCGGCTCCGCGCTACGCGGCGGCCATCGTCCAGGAACATGGCGCGACCGAATCGCACCCGCACGTGCAGATGGTGCGCGACATTCTTCTGTATGTGCAGCAGCGCGATACGCTGAAGCGCCCGCCCGCCTGGCCGGTCAGCGCGGCCTCGCTCGCATCGGGTTCTTCGCGCGCATGAGTGCGACACCCTACGTCGCCGCGCGGCGCAATCTCACCTGGTTCGAGAAGCTTGGGCAGATCAACTGGGCGCTGGTGCTTGTGATCGGCGTCATCGCCTCGATCGGCTTTGCGATGCAGTACTCGATGGCGGGCGGCCATTTCTATCCTTGGGCCGCGCCGCAGATGATGCGCTTCGTGGTCGGGCTCGCGATCCTTGCGGCGGTGGCGATGGTCGATATCCGCATCTGGCTTGCGGTCGCCTATCCCGCCTATCTCGTTTCCTTCCTGCTACTCGTTGCGGTCGAAATCATCGGGCATGTCGGGCTTGGCGCGCAGCGTTGGCTCGAGCTCGGCCCGATCCAGATCCAACCCTCGGAACTGATGAAGATCGCGCTGGTGCTGGCGCTCGCGCGCTTTCTGCACGGGCTGGCGCTCGAAGACGTGTCGAAGCCGCAACGGCTCATCGTCGCCGTCATCATGATCGCGGCCCCCGCCGTACTGGTGCTGAAGGAACCCAATCTCGGCACCGCGACGATCCTGTTCGCCGACGGTTTCTCGCTACTGTTTCTCGCGGGACTTTCGTGGTGGTGGATCCTTCCGTCGGCGGGCGCGGTGATCGGCGCCGTTCCCGTCGCCTGGCATTTCCTGCACGACTATCAGAAGCGCCGCGTGATGACATTTCTCAATCCCGAATCCGATGCGCTCGGCGCCGGCTGGAATATCACCCAGGCCAAGATCGCCATCGGCTCGGGCGGACTGACCGGCAAGGGCTTCGTTCAGGGCACGCAGAGCCGCCTCAATTTTCTGCCCGAAAAGAACACCGATTTCGCGATCTCCGCGCTCGGCGAGGAATTCGGGTTCGTGGGCTGCGTGGCGCTGCTCACCCTGTTCGCCATTGTCATCGGGTTCGGCATCCGCATCGCCATGGCCTCGCGCAGCCAGTTCGGCCGGCTGGTCGCAATCGGCGTTACGCTGAACTTCTTCTTCTACATCATGATCAACGCGGCGATGGTGATGGGCATGATCCCGGTCGTCGGCATCCCCATGCCGCTCATCTCCTATGGCGGCACGGCGATGCTCACGGTGATGTTCGGCTTCGGCCTGCTGATGAGCGTGCACGTCCACCGCCACGTCGAACTCCCGCGCAGCTCCGGCGGGATTATTTGAAGCATTCGGAAAATGACTGCAAAACCTCTTCGCCTGACCGTGCATGCGGCTCGGGTCATGGCCGAGCGGCACATAGCCGAGGAATGGGTCGAGCGCGCGATCCAGACTCCGTTGGCTACCGAACCAGACCCTATACAATCGGGAGCCACACGGTCCTTCGCGCCGATTCCAGAATTTGGGAACCGGGTTCTGCGGGTAGTGTATTGTGAGGAACCCGACGCATGGCGGGTGATTACGGTGTATTTTGACAGGTCCTGGGCAAAGAGGAGCGAGGCGCGATGAGGATGCGAATGGATGCGGCGGATGACGCGCTCTATATCCGGTTCCAGGAGACGCCGATCGTGGAATCCGAGGAGGTCAGCCCGGGCGTTGTTCTCGATTACGATGCGGCAGGCCGGGTAGTCGGGATCGAGATGCTGAACGTGCGCGCCCGACTTCCCGAAGCCGATCTCAAGCAGGTCCAGCTCGAGCTCGCGTGAACCGCGCGTGGACAGGGCAGGGAGGCTCTGCTATAGGCGCGCACCTTCCGGCGGCGCCGGACGGGCCCATAGCTCAGGCGGTAGAGCAGCTGACTCTTAATCAGCGGGTCGCAGGTTCGAGTCCTGCTGGGCCCACCAAAATATCCCGCAACGCTGTGCGGTATACGGGGGCCGCATGCGTCTGCAAGCAGATCTCCCACGCGCGTCCGGAATCCCGCCGAGTTTCCAGTATTGCCTCCGACGTAGTACCCGGAATCAGAGTTGAGTGATACGAGCCGCCGCCCCATGGTTCGACAAGCTCACCATGAGGGCAAGAAAACGGCCTCATCCTGAGCCCGTCGAAGGATGCGACCCGAGTCACCGAACGCTGATAGTGGGTAGTAGAGCGGCAATGATTTGGCGTCAGGTCGCTCACGCCAGCCTGCTTTTGTGATCAGATACGCGCTGGCGATATCGGGGGGCTTTGGCGCGGCTTCATTCAGACACGATAGCAGCCCACGCAGTTGAAAGGGACCAATCCATTTCGACGAGATAACACTTATCCCCATCAATTTGCGGATGCGTTAGTCAATCGCTAACTCATGCTTCGACAGGCTCAGCATGAGGGTTTTCCTCACCCTGAGGGTTTTGCTCACCCTGAGGGTTTTGCTCACCCTGAGGGTTTTTCCTAACCCTGAGGGTTTTCCTCACCCTGAGCTTGTCGAAGGGTCCTCTGCGTCCCCGGCGCACCCTCCGCGACCTCTGCGCTAAACTGCTTCCATCCGTGCCCCAACGCCCGGCTGGGGAACCGAACCGCCGGATCAGCAGTTTTCTGCTGGCGTTAGCCGCTCGAACGCGACCTTTCGTCGTTATCAAAACGGGGGCGTCAACGATGAGCGAAACACTGGACCACATCGTGACGATCGGGGCCTCGGCGGGCGGGGTGGAAAGCCTGCGCGAAGTCGTGAAAGGGCTCCCGGCCGATTTTCCGGCTCCCGTTTTCGTGGTTCTCCACATACCGGCGTATCAGCCGAGCGCTTTGCCGAGAATTCTGCAAAATTCGGGATCGCTGGCCGCCTGCCACCCCAAAGACGGAGAGCCTATCCGGCCGAACCGCATTTATGTGGCCCCGCCCGATCATCACATGCTCGTCGATACGCAGACGATCGGCGTGAAGAAGGGCCCGAAGGAAAACCGGTTCCGGCCGTCGATCGATACGTTGTTCCGTTCCGCGGCTTACAGCTTCGGCTCAAACGTCATCGGAGTGGTGTTGTCCGGTGCGCTCGATGACGGCACATCCGGCCTGTGGACCATCAAGCGGCTGGGCGGAACGACGGTAGTGCAGGAGCCGAAAAATTCGCGCTTCGAATCGATGCCGTTGAGCGCATTGGAACAAGTGACGATCGACCACACCTTGCCCGCGGCCGACATAGGTCCCCTGGTTGCACGGCTCGCCTCAATAAAACGGCCCGAGGGCACTGTCGGTGACGAAGCGCTGCGCAAACGGCTCAAGACCGAAATGAGAATCGCTGCGGAAGCCGGGGCGTTTCAAAAGGGAATTATGGAGTGGGGCGAGTTGACGCCCTTTACGTGCCCGGAATGTCACGGCGTTCTCGTGAAGCTCATAGAGGACAAGATCACTCGCTACCGCTGCCACACAGGGCACGCCTACAGCGACAGCTCACTCCTGGAGGGCGTGATGGAGTCCACGGGCGAGATGCTTTGGCAGGTCATGCGAAGCATGGAGGAGGCGGTCATGCTGCTGGATCATCTGGGCCAGCATATGAAGGACGAAGACGCGAAAAATAGGGCGAAAGTCCTTGGCGCCAAAGCCCGCGAAGTCGAGGAGCGCTCAAAGGAGTTTCGCGATGCCGCCCTGGCGCAGGAAATCCTCAGCACCGAAAATCTCGTCGGCTCGGTGCCGAAGGATGGCGAATAATTTTTCCGTACAAGCGCCTGGTTTTGTTGTCCTGCCCAACACTAGAGCGGATTCCGCTCGATCTGGATCAAATAAGGTATCGTGAGGCTTGTTCGCGTATCGGCGCTAAGCTAACCCACATTCTCACCATGGCCGGGTCAAGCCCGGCCATGGTGAGCAAAGGACTCGCAGCCTGACCGCATTCGGGAGCGATGACAAAATTGCAAACAATTCAATCTCACCGGTTTCTGCTCATGCGGTCGAATCCCATAAATTCAGATACACCGCCTTCGGACGCCATCATCGGCTTTACACGCCGGCTTCTTCTTTCAAGATGCAAGACGGATCGTAAGAAACCAGTGCCCGGTTTGACCCTGATCGGCCCAATTCGACACTGAAGCTCCATCGATGGCGGCGCCCATGAAATGGGCCGGATACCGGCCCCCGCATGCCGTTCCGACCCGCGATAACGCCCCACGACGGAATGGGCCGAGGCAGGCCCAAAGCAGCCAATTCCCCCGCGCCGCATTTTATTATTCGACCGGCTTTCGTTGGGCGCACAATGGATCGCAAGTTCAAGATCAATCTCTGGTACGTCTTTGCTGCACTCGCGATCATCGTGCTCGTGCAGAGTGTCTATCAGTACGGCAAGAGCTACACGAGCATTCCCTACAGCCAGTTCCAGACGCTGCTCGACCAAAACCGGATCGGCCAGGCGTGGGTATCCGCGGATTCGATCAATGGGATTCTGAAGAAGCCGGAAAAAGGCGGCCTTCTGCGTTTCAAGACCAACCGCGTCGATCCGGGCTTCGCCGCGCAGCTCGACAAACACGACGTCGTCTATTCCGGCGAGCCGCAGAACACCTGGCTCGCCGACATCCTGTCCTGGGTTCTGCCGATGCTTTTGTTCTTCGGGGTCTGGATGTTTGTTATCCGCCGCTTCGGGCAGAAGCAGGGACTGGGCGGCGGATTGATGTCCATCGGCAAGAGCCGCGCCAAAATCTACGTGGAAAAAAACACGAAGGTGACGTTCGCCGATATCGCCGGCGTCGAGGAAGCGAAGGAGGAACTGCAGGAGATCGTTCAGTTCCTGCGCGATCCCAAGACTTATGGCCGGCTTGGCGCGCGCGTGCCCAAGGGCGTGCTGCTGGTCGGACCGCCCGGTACCGGCAAGACGCTGCTCGCACGTGCGGTGGCGGGCGAAGCGGGCGTGAAGTTCTTTTCGATTTCGGGTTCGGAATTCGTCGAGATGTTCGTGGGCGTGGGGGCGGCGCGCGTGCGCGATCTTTTCGAGCAGGCGCGCGCGCAGGCGCCTGCGATCATTTTCATCGACGAGATTGACGCGCTGGGGGGCGCGCGCGGCGCCGTTGGCTATGGCGGGTTCGACGAAAAGGCGCAGACCCTGAACCAGCTCCTTGTCGAGCTGGATGGATTCGATCCTACTACGGGCGTCATACTACTCGCCGCCACCAATCGCCCCGAAATGCTCGATCCCGCGCTGCTGCGCGCCGGTCGCTTCGACCGGCAGGTCCTGGTCGATCGCCCGGACAAGAAAGATCGGATCGCCATTCTGAAAGTGCACATGAAGAAGGCGCTGCTCGCGAGCGATGCCGATCCAGAGCGCATCGCCGAGCTCACGCCGGGATTCACGGGCGCCGATCTCGCCAATCTCGTCAACGAGGCGGCGCTGCTTGCGACGCGGCGCGGCGCGAACCGCGTCCACCTGTCGGATTTCTCGGCCGCGGTCGAACGTATCGTCGCCGGCCTCGGAAAGAAGAACCGGCTGCTCATTCCGCGCGAGCGCGAGTACGTCGCCTATCACGAGCTCGGTCATGCGATTGTGGCAATGGCGCTTCCCGGACAGGATCCGGTACGCAAGGTCTCCATCATTCCACGCGGTATCGGCGCGCTCGGCTACACCATTCAGCGGCCGACCGAAGACCGTTTCATGATGACCCAGGCAGAACTGGAAGACCGAATGGCGGTGCTGCTCGGCGGCCGCGCCGCGGAATGGATTTTCTTCCGCCATCTGTCGACGGGCGCGGCCGACGATCTGCAGAAGGCGACCGACATCGCGCGCAGCATGGTGCTCCGCTACGGCATGAACGAGAAGCTTGGGCATGTGGCCTACGATCGCGACCGGCAGCCTGCACTCGGCACCCCGGTGTTCCCGAAACCACAGGAAGAAACCTACAGCGACGAAACCGAACGGCTCATCGATCACGCCGTACGCGAGCTTGTGGACCACGCCTTCGCGCGGGCGCGCGGCATTCTCGATGCGCATCGCACGCTCCACGAAAACGCGGCCAAGCGCCTGCTCGCAAAAGAGACGCTGGAGGAAGACGACATCGAACGGCTGCGCGAGCAGGTCGGCGCGCCAACATCACGCGCTGCCGCCGCGGAATAGCGCGACCTGTTATACCTTCGTCCCGCGGCGCGAATTTGCAGCGGGACGGAGGGTGCCTCTTCGCCGCCGGACCAGCACCCGGAATCAGAGTTGAGTGATACGAGCCGCCGCCCCCATGGTTCGACAAGCTCACCATGAGGGCGAGAAAACGGCCTCATCCTGAGCCCGTCGAAGGATGCGACCCGAGTCACCGAACGCTGATAGTGGGTACTACTGCGGTGTCGTCGTCCCGGACTGCGGAGTCGTTGCGCCCGGCGTGTTCGGCGCACCCGTGCATTCCGTGCTGCCGGCCGGGCACTGGGCGTTGGTCGCATTCGGATTGTAGGTCTGCGTGCCCGTCGGATTGTAGGTACCGTTCGGGTTGTTGTAGCCGGTCGATCCGGGCACCGTGTTCGACGTCGGCGAGGTGTTGATCGTCGCGCCCGGCGCGGTGGTATAGGTACCGTTCTGCATCGTACCGCCCGTCGTCGAACTCGGGTTGCCGGTCGTCCCGGTCGTCCCGGTCGTGGTCGTGTTGACCGTTCCTGTTCCCGCTGCCGAACCGGTAGCGGTCCCCGTGCCTCCGGCGGTGCCCGAGCCTGTCCCGCCGCCCACGGCGCCCGCCGCAGGACCTCCGCCGCCGCCACTGCCGGTCGTCTGGGCACTTGCGGGCACAGCGATCAGGCAACCGGCGAACAGAGCCGCCGAAATTGGTATCAGAAGTTTGCTGGTGTTCATCACGAACCTCCGTGGATGAGTTCGCTTGCGAACGCGCGCGATTGTCGCCCGTTCCGGTTGTGACGGCCGTGAGATGCGGGGCCGTGGAAAGTTCCGGTTTTTTTGTTGTCCGATTGTCAAATCATGGAACGGCCGCGTTCCGTGTCGGTTGTGTAGCAAAAGGGAGGCCGGCCATGCTGAATTCCCGTCCACTCGCCATCGTTCCTTTGTCCGTCGGTTCCCCCGTGGCCCAAGCCAGGCAATATCGCCACCGGGCGGAGGAACTGCGCGCCATCGCCGGCGACCTCTGCAGTCAGGATTGCCAGGCGATGCTCGAACGCCTGGCAAATTCCTATGACGAGATGGCCGACCGCGCCGACCGGCGCGCCGCCGGCGCGTCTGCGAGGGATGCCATCTGGTAACCTTTGAAATTTGGAACGCATCCCGGAAAACGCGAGACACGCGATCGAGAAACCGACCGGGCCTCCCCGCCCGTCGGGTCGCCGTCTCTTACGACGGAAGGAGAAACCATGATCCGCAAAGCGAAAGCCGTCTGGCGCGGTACCGGCCGCGACGGAAGCGGCAAGCTCTCGAGCGATTCGGGCGTGCTCGCCGAAACGGCGTATTCCTACAAGACGCGATTTGAAAACGAGAAGGGCACGAACCCCGAAGAGCTGATCGCCGCCGCTCATGCCGGCTGTTTTGCCATGGCGCTCGCCTTTCAGCTTCAGGTGGCCGGCTACACGCCCGACGAACTCGCCGCCGAAGCCGCAGTCACGCTCGAACCCGAAGGGAAGGGTTTCCGCATCAGCCGCTCGGCGCTCACTCTGCGCGCGAGAATCCCGAACATCGACGCATCGACCTTCGACGGTCTCGCCCACGAGGCCGAGAAGAGCTGCCCGGTATCGAAAGTGCTGAACGCGGAGATCACGCTCGACGCCAAGCTGGCGTGAATCGCCGCTCTCGTTTTTCGCGTCCAGGCGTTGGGCGATAAAAAAACTTCTCACGCGGAGGCGCGAAGGCGCAGAGACGCTAAATAGCCAATGCGCCAAGGCGCCAAAAAACCGAACGCGCGCGAAGGCGTTGCGCTCCGCTCTCGCGATACCTCTGCGCCTCCGCGTCTCCGCGTGCCAATAGCGTCGGTCAACAACTCACGGACGAGCAGCCCGTTCGATACGAATGCGAATCGCGTTAGCTGCCGGGGCCCATTGGATGACCCGCGGCCATCAGGTTTGTGTTGAGGTGCCACATGATCCACACCGAGCCGAAGACGACGAGGCCGACGATCAGGAGTCCGAAGGCAAGCGCCAGCGCGTTGTTGGTGTTGTCGGGCGCGGTGGTCAGGTGAAGAAAGAAGACGAGGTGGATTCCCATCTGTGCCACGGCGAGCGTCGCCAGCGCGACCGGAATGCCGGGGCCGTAGATCACGCCCGTGTTCACGATCCAGAACGAACCAACGGTCAGCAGGACCGCGAGTCCGAGCCCGATCAGATAGGTCGAGAACTTCGCCACATGCTCGTCGCTCGCGCCGCCGACGTCGCCGTCCTCTTCGAGGTATTCGTGCTCTGCGCTCACAGTTTTGTTCCTACGAGATAAACGAGGGAGAAGATCGCCACCCAGATGATGTCCAGGAAATGCCAGAACATGGTGAAACAGAGAAAGCGGCGGCGGATGTCGGCGCGGAATCCCTTGGCGAAGAGTTGCGCCATCATCGTTCCGAGCCACAGGAGTCCGACGGTGACATGCAACCCGTGGCAGCCCACCAGCGTGAAGAATCCGGTGAGAAAGGCGCTGCGCGTCGGGCCATCTCCCTTCGCGTGCAGCGCCGCAAACTCGGAGATTTCGAGAAGAATGAAGGCGACGCCCAGAAGGCCGGTGATCAGGAGCGTGACCTGCGTGAGAATCTGGCTTCGCCGGGCCACCGCGATGCTCGCCATGCCGCAGAAGAAGCTCGACGCGAGAAGGCACCCGGTCTCCCACGCGACGCGGTTAAGGTCGTAGATCTGTTTTGACGATGGACCATCGGCCGTTGCACCCGCGAGCACCGCGTAGGCGGCGAACAGACAGGAAAAAATGACGATGTCGGACAGCAGGAACAGCCAGAATCCATAGCCGACAACGACGCGCCTGGAAGCGGGACCGCCGCCGCCGTGGCCGCGCGCACGGCTCTCGCCGGCATGACCGACGTGATAGGGGTCGCGGACGGCGATCGTGGTATCGGCCGCGCTCATGAGGGCGGCGCGCCCGCAAGCGCCTCCTGCCGGACCGCGCGGTTCGCGCGGTCGATGCGGGCCACGTCTTCGGCGGGGATCACATATTCCGGCACGTCGCGCCAGGCGAAGCCGACGAACGTGGCATACGCCCCGACGAAACCGAGAATCGCCAGCCACCAGATATGCCAGATCAGCGAAAAGCCGATCACCGTTGCGAAGAAGGCGCAGATGAATCCCGTGGGACTGTTGCGCGGCATCTCGACCGGCTCGTAATGCGGCTCCTGGCCGAGGCGCAAATCCTCGCGCGCGCGCTGCTTCACGTTCCAGTACGCTTCGACGCCTCCGACATGCGGGAGAACCGCGAAGTTGAACACGGGCGGGGGCGAGGCCGTCGCCCATTCGAGCGAACGGCCGTCCCACGGATCGCCGGTGACATCGCGCAGTTCCTCCCTGCGCCGGATGCTGACGACAAGCTGGATGACCTGGCAGACAATGCCGCCGATGAGAATAAGGATGCCGAAAGCCGAGGCCATGATCCAGGGATACCATTCCGCCACATTGTAATGCTGCATTCGGCGCGTCATGCCGAGGAATCCGAGCACGTAGAACGGCACGAAGGTGACGTAGAAGCCCACGAAGGCAAACCAGAACGCGGCCTTCCCCCAGCCCTCATGCAGCCGGAATCCGAATGCCTTGGGAAACCAGTAGGCAATCGCTGCGAGCACCCCGAACACCACGCCGCCCACGATCACATGATGGAAATGGGCGACGAGAAACATGCTGTTGTGAAGGAGGAAATCCGCAGGCGGCACCGCCAGCATCACGCCCGTCATGCCGCCGGTAATGAAGGTGATCATGAAGCCCATGGACCACAGCATCGGCGTGGTGAAGCGCAGGCGGCCGCCATACATGGTGAACAGCCAGTTGTACATCTTCACGCCCGTGCCGACCGCGATGATGCTGCTCGCAATCCCGAACACCGCGTTCACGTCGCCGCCCGCGCCCATGGTGAAAAAGTGGTGCAGCCACACGCAGAATGAAACGATGCAGATGAACATCGTGGCGATCACCATCGAGCGGTACCCGAACAGCGGCTTGCTGGAAAACGTCGAGATCACTTCCGAGTAGATGCCGAAGGCCGGCAGCACGAGTATGTAGACTTCGGGATGCCCCCAGGCCCAGATCAGGTTTGTGAACATCATCGCATTGCCGCCGGCGGTGTTCGTGAAGAAATGAAAGCCGAGATAGCGGTCCAGCGTGAGCATCGCGAGCGTCGCGGTAAGCACCGGAAACGCCGCAATGATGAGCAGGCAGGTCGCAAGCGACGTCCAGCAGAACATCGGCATGCGCAGATACGTCATGCCCGGTGCGCGGGTCTTCAGGATCGTGGTGATGAAATTTATCCCGGTGAGCAGCGTGCCCACGCCGGCAATCTGCACGGCCCAGAGATAGTAGTCGACGCCGACACCGGGCGAATAGCGAAGCTCGCTGAGCGGAGGATAGGGCAGCCATCCGGTGCGCGCGAACTCGCCCAACACCAGCGAGAGGTTGACGAGGAGTGCACCGGTGGCGGTGAGCCACAGGCTGACCGAGTTCAAGGTCGGGAAGGCCACGTCCCGCACGCCCAGCTGCAGCGGCACCACGAAGTTCATCAGGCCGACGACGAGCGGCATGGCGCCGAACAGGATCATGATGGTGCCGTGCGCCGAAAAGATCTGGTCGTAATGCTCCGGCGGCAGATAGCCCTGGGCGTGGAAGGCGAGAGCCTGCTGTGTGCGCATCATGATTGCGTCGATGAAGCCGCGCAGCAGCATGAGCAGGCCGAGCACGCAATACATGACGCCGATGCGCTTGTGATCGACGCTTGTGATCCACTCTTTCCAGAAATAGGGCGCGTAACCCTTCACCGCGATCCACACGAGGACGGCGGTAAAGAGGGCAATGACCGTCGCGGCCGCCGTGAGCGGGATCGGTTGGTCGAAGGGAATCGCGTTCCAGCTGAGCTTGCCGAAAAAGCTCATGTGCCGCCGCTCGGAATGGCACCGCGTTTTTTGGGCCCGTCGCTCTGGGGAACCGCGCGTGCCGCTACGGCGTCGAACAGGCCGGGCATGACGCCGCGATAGGTGTAGGGCGCAACATTGCGACTCTGCCGGAGCAGCGCGCGATAGCCGGCGCGATCGAGCATCGGACCGCGCGCGCGCGCTTCAGCCACCCATTGGGAGAATTGCGCATGAGGCCTGGCGACGGCATCGAAAACCATGTCCGAGAAGCCGTCCCCGCTGAACTGTGCCGAGAGGCCCAGAAAGCGGCCGGGCCTGTCAGCCATCAGGTTCAGCTGAGTGGTCATGCCGTTCATCGCGTAAACCTGGCTGCCGAGACGCGGGACGAAGAAGTCGTTGAACACCGAGGCCGAGGTGATGCGAAAATGGAGCGGCACGCCGACGGGGACGACCAGTCTGTTGATGCTGGCGACGCCCTGTTGCGGGTAGATGAAGAGCCATTTCCAGTCGAGCGCGACGACATCGATCTCGAGCGGCTTCGCCGCGGAACGTAGCGGGTTGAACGGATCGAGCTGGTGCGAGCCGATCCAGATCACACCTCCCAGGAAGAAGATCACCAGCGTCGGAATGGACCAGACGAGCAGTTCGAGGCGGCCCGAATAGGTCCAGTTCGGACGATAGGTCGCCCGGCCGTTCGAGGCCCGGAACCACCAGGCGAAGGCGAGCGTCGTCAGCATCGTTGGAATGACGATGGCCAGCATGATGACGAGCGCGTCGAGGAGAATGATGCGGTCGCCCGCGCTGACCGGGCCGGCAGGCGAGAGAATGGAATCGGCGAGCGAACTCTTGGGCGCGCAGGCGAGCGCGTACGGAACGAGCACTGCAATCCGGCGGCACGACACCATTACCGGCTATCCCCAGACAGAGCTATTGGGGAAATTGCAAGGCCTGCGGATTCGTTCCGGCCGTGCGGCGAATTGCGGGTTACGCGGCTAGGTTTGACTGGGGCGTTTGGCCCCACCGGGCAGACGGGGCGGGTTCAGCGCGCCCGCATAGCCTTCTTCCTCCTGGCGCTCGCGCTCGTGCACGCGGGGGTCTTTGGCGAGATTGCCGCCCTGCTGGCCCTGCAGGTCGCCGTGTTCCGTCGTATCGTTGTTCTGTCCCATGGCTTGTGCCCTGAACCGTCCACCGGGACTCAACGCACTGGCGCGGGGGCTGGTCTGCTTTCACAGTTCGAATCGCGCCTCGCATGCAAGCACCTCGAGCGAAATCGTGAGTCGCTGACGTCTGCATTGAAGTTTGCTTGAGCGAGATTCTTCCCCGTGAATTCGCGGAACCCACGCAGCAATGCTGCACATTCGCCGCATCGATACCCGGTCGTTAAGACGCCCCACTTTTCCTAATTTGACGGTGGCTGCCGTGCGCGTTCCCAGAAATAGCCGCATGCCTCGCCTTCCGAGGGAAACGATCGCTCGCCTTCATCGCAGGAGACTTGCCAGCATCCATCCGCCATTGAAACCGCCCAAATTACCGCGCGTTCGCCTTTTCCGACCGGAAACCTAAATGAATCTTGCGCGACCCGCTCAAATGGGAAGAAGCCCTCTTTAAGTTCGTCCAGAGGCCGCGCCACCCGTTCACCTTGATGTCTGCTCGACAGGTCTTTCAAGCGTCCACAGCCTATCAGAAACCGCCGCCGCCATGGCAGGGGTGACGCGAAGGCTGCGATGCAGGCGCACAACATCTGGGCAACGGACTTCGTGCACGACCAGCTGTTTGACGGAAAGAAGATTCGCGTTCTCACCATCGTCGACACCCTCAGGCGCCTGTCGCCGGCGGTGGATGTCCGGAATAGTTATCGGGGAATCGATGTGGTCAACACGCTCGAACGCGGCGCCGCAGCGTTCGGCTATCCCGGGACCATCCGCGTCGATAACGGCCCGGAGTTCGTGACCAAGGAACTCGACCTGTGGGCATACCTGAAAGGCGTAATGCTCGACGTCAGCTGACCGGGAAAGCCAACCGACAACGCATTCATCGAATCCTTCAATGGCAAGTCCCGGGCCGATGTATGAAAAATAAGTCATTCGCTCGCAGATGCTCGAGTGCTGGGTGGCCGGCTCGGAGGCCGGCCATGGTGATGGATAAGATCAGTACTGAGAAGCATCGGCTCCCCGCTCATGCGTGCCAGATGCGGCCCAGAGCATCGATGAAATTGCGGCCCAGCACCTTTTCCGCGACACGGGCGGGATACCCGCGCTTCATGAGCGCGTCGGCGATGACTTCCGAGCGCCTGGGCGTGTTCAGCCCGATGACGTAAGGCGGCCGGTCCTCGCCGGGTGCAGAGAGCCCGGATTTCTTGCGATATGCGACGTCCTTGTGGAAATCCGCCATGGCTTTGGGCGACGTATCGAAGGGAGCGAGATCGCTGTCGCTGCCGATGCCGACGTGATCCTCGCCGCAAACGGACAGCGCGTGCGTCATGTGCGCCATGTAATCATCGAGCGTGGGTTGCTTCGGGCTCGCCGTCAGATAGGGAAGATCGTAGATTCCGACGACGCCACCCTTCTGCGCTACGGCGCGTAGGAGTGCGTCGCTCTTGTTGCGCGGGTGCGCATAGACCGCCTTGCAGCCGGCGTGGGTGATCAGCGCGGGACGGGCGGACGCTTCCAGCACGCCGAAGCCCGTCGTCTCGTTGGAATGGCTGATGTCGAGCGCGACTCCCTGCTCGTTCATCTTCGCCACCGCCTTGCGGCCGAGCGGTGTAAGTCCCGCATGCGGGTCTCCCATCACGCCCGTCCCGAATGGCGACTGTTTGTTGTAGTCGAGCTGCATCACGAGCACGCCCAGCCCGCGGAACAGTTCGACGCGGTCGAGCTTGTTCTCCAGCATCGTCGCGGCTTCGAAGGAGAGAACGATGCCGACCTGCTTCTCGCGCTTGGCACGCTCGAAATCGGTTGCCCGGCGCACCTGCAAATACACGTCGGGATAGAGTTCGATCATGCGCTGCAGGAACGAAATCTCGTCCACGGCCTGCTCGAACGTTCCATTGATGCCGCCGAGCGTCGTTTTCATCGCCGTCACGCCGGCTTGGCGCGCCATGTCGAGCATGGAGTTCGGGAACGGGAATTTGTCCTGGATGGGTGGGCTGAGATTGGCATCGAAGACCAGCGCGCGGGCGTAAAGCCGCGCAGCTTCGGGCGAAATATCCGCGCCCGCTCGCGCCAAACCCGCGCCCGCCAAAACCACCGCCGCTGCCGAACCGCCTGCAATCAATTCGCGCCTGTCCATCTTTTTGCCCCTCTTCTCCGGATTACCGGCGCGATCCGGCGAGCCGCGCCTTCGCACGTGCAATCCGCTGCTCGGTCTTCTCGCGCACCATAAGCTTTTCCTTTTCGAGTGCGGCTTCGCGTTTCCGCAAATCCATCATCTTGCGGAGTTCTTCCTGCCGGGCGTTCTCCATCTCCCGTTCGGCCGCTCTTCGCTTTTCGGCTTCCCGCTTTTTCCGCAGCTTCGCCGCCTGGCCGGCGCCCCTTCGCGGGCGGGCCGCCACTTTCGGAACCGGAATGCGATCCGCGTCAAGCTTATACGCCCCTTTGCTCCCGACCGGACGTTTCAGCACTTTTCCGGGATGGCCGAGCGCCTGTTCGACGACCGCTGGATCGGTGGCGACGCCCGCAAAGCCCTTCGCAAATTCGTTTCCGCCCGCTCCCCAGGCTGCGAGCGCCGCCTTCTGCGATGGCGCCGCGACGATGCTGTCGAAAAATCCCAAACGAGCCTGAAAGACTTTGAGGCGCTTCGAAGCCAAGCGTCAGCTCCCTTTTGTATTTCCTGCCCCAGCATGGGGGAGGTGGCGCGCGCCAGCGCGCCGGAGGGGGGAGCTTCCATTTGCATTACGTCCCCCTCCGTCTCGCTACGCTTTGCTACGCTCGACACCTCCCCCAGGCTGGGGGGAGAAACACTGAGGCGGATATTTGAGAGGCGAGCAAGATGCGGATCGGAATCGTCGGAGCCGGTGCGATCGGAGGACTGATCGGGATTCCGCTCGCCCGTCGCGGACATGCCGTTCAGGTGCTGGCGCGCGGAGAAACGTTTTCCGCCCTCCGCAAGGGCTGGATTCTCCAATGGGCCGGCGAGCGCCTCACGGCCGATGTCCGGGCCAGCGATGATGCCGCGGAGCTCGGCATCCAGGATGTGCTCGTGCTCGCGGTGAAGGGACCGGCGCTTTCAGAGGCCGTTCGCGCTGCCAAACCGATGTTCGGACCGGCAACACTCGTTGTTCCGGCCATGAACGGCGTGCCGTGGTGGTTCCTGCTGCCGGGCGGCGGAGCGCTTCCGCCAACAGCGCTGCGCTCCGCGGACCCGGGCGGGACGATCGCGCGTGCGATCCCGTTCCGGAGCATTGTCGGTTGCGTGGTGCACGCTTCCGCGCAGGTCTCGGCGCCCGGCGTGGTGGTCCACCAGGGCGGCAACAGACTGATATTCGGCGAGCCCGACGGCGAGTTGTCGCAACGGCTGAATGCGATTGCCGATCTGTTTGAAGGCACGGGTTTCGACATCGTGCAAAGCGACCGCATTCAGCGCGATATCTGGTACAAATTATGGGGCAACATGACGATGAATCCGATTTCTGCACTCTGTGGCGCAACCTGCGACCGCATCATCGAGGACGAACTGGTGCGAGGCTTCGTTCTCCGCGTGATGGCCGAAGCAGCGGAAATCGGAAACAGGATCGGTTGCGAAATCCACGAAAGCGGCGAGGCGCGCCTCGAAATCGCGCGCCGGCTCGGCGCCTTCAGGACTTCGATGCTTCAGGATGCCGAAGCCGGGCGGCCGCTCGAAATCGACCAGCTGCTGGCGGCGCCGCAGGAAATCGCGCGGCTTGTTTCAGTGCCAACTCCCAGCCTCGATACGCTCTTGGGACTCATCCGGCTTTTCGCGGGCACCCGTGGGCTCTATCGCAGCTGACTTGGATTGTAGTTTTATGGACATTTCCGGATGGAAATACGCAAGAATTGTCATTCCCGCGAAAGCGGGAACCCAGATCGCCGCCCTAATCTGAAAATTCACGCTCCTGGGTCCCCGCTTTCGCGGGGATGACAATAGTAAGGTATGCGGGACGACTTTGATGAATCCGAAAGAAACGTTCAATGATAGCGAATGCGGGGCGCTGCCTGGCTTTGTCTGCCGCTGCGCCGGGCGATTTCGTCGTCGACGATGAAAGCCTTGATTGCGGCCACGTCTGCTCTGGAAAAAATATCGGAGAAGGCGCCCATGCCGGCATAGCGGAGCGCGCCGCCATAAACGATGGCATCAAAGCCGTCGAACATGCTTCGGGGCGTGTTCCAGAGATCCGGATACGCGCCCAAGCCGCCGCCTTCCTGGTGGCAGCGCGCGCATTGCTGCTCGAACAGCGCCTGTCCATGTTGCAGTGTCATTGCATCGGCAGCAATCTTCGGCGGCACTTGTTCGCGCGGCGGCGGGACAAATTTCGACGGCAGCGGAATCGTACCGCCGTTCAGCCGGAAGACGAGCAGACGTTCGAAATTTTCGTACCGCAATGGCGCAGAGCCGGACTCCCACGACACGTTTCGCGGACCGCCTGCCCCTGCCAGAACGGCTACGTATTCAGTGCCATCGAGTTGATAGGCGATCGGCGCGGCCATGATCGATGTTCCGGTGAAAATGCGCCGCAACAGCTTTCCATCGCCTGCGCCGTACACGGAGAGATTGCCGTCTGCGGCGCCCTGAAAGACCAGTCCACCCGCCGTTGCCAGGGTCCCGCCGTTCGAAAACGGAAGCGGCGGCGATACCCAGACGGGTTTGCCGACCAAGGGATTCCACGCCTTAAGGCGACCTTCGATTTTGTGTACCGGATCAGGCGGCGGGTTGTTGCCGGCTGCGCCATTGTTAAAGCTTCCGGAGAGGAATTTCGGAACCGGCAGGGTGCGATATTCCGTAGGTGCGTCGTACACCGGCAGATAGACGAGACCCGTTCGAGGGTCCCACGCCATCGGTTGCCAGCCGTGGCCGCCGGCCGAACCGGGCCATATCACCGCCGGCGTGCGCGAATAATCCGCCTGCGGCGTCACACGCGGGCGGCCGGTTTCGAGGTCCACGCCACCCGTCCAGTTCACGGCCGTGTAGGGATCTGCGGAGAGAACCTTGCCCGTTTCGCGGGCGAGCACGTAAAAAATACCGTTCTTTGGCGCTTGCATCAGCACGCGGCGCATGCGGCCCTGCCAACGCAGATCGGCCCGCACCATCGGGGCGGTCGCCGTGTAATCCCAACTGTCGCCCGGCGTCTCCTGATAGAACCATTTCATGCGGCCCGTCTTCGCAACCACAGCAACGATGGTTGAAACAAACAGATTGTCGCCGCCGCCGGGGCTGCGCAGCCAGCGCGGAAGCGGGCCACCATTTCCAAGACCGATGTACACGAGACCGAGCGAGGGGTCGTAAACAATCGAATCCCACGGGTTGCCACCGCCGCCAAGATCCCACCGTGTGTTCTTCGCCCAACTCTTGCGCGCCAGAGATACTTCCGGAGTTTCGTCGGGGCCCTTGCGCGGGTCGCCCGGCACCGCCCAGAACCTCCAGCGCAGCTTGCCGGTCTTGAGATCGTAGGCGCTCACATAACCGCGCGATCCCATATCCGCGCCGGCATTACCGATCAGCACATTGTCGCCGGCAATTGCGGGCGCGCCGTTCACGGTGGTGTTGAAGTGCCGGTCGGCGATGGTGTCGACGCGCCACACGGGTTTTCCATCGCGCGCATCGAGGCACGCGAGCCAGCCGTCGAGCGAGGCGACATACACTTTGCTTTTCCATACCGCGACCCCCCGGTTGACCACGTCGCAACAGGCCCTGCGGGCGTATTGGCCGTCGGCATTGGCATCATAGGTCCAGAGCGCCTTGCCGGCGCGCGCGCCCACGGCATAGGCGTTGCCCCACGGGCCAGAGAAATAAAGCACACCGTCCACGAAGACGGGGTTCGACTCCATGCCGCGATGAATGCCTCCGCGCACCAGGAAATCGCGGAACTCCCAGGCCAGACCGAGGCGCGCGACATTCGTCCTGTTGATTTGGTCAAGCGGAGAGAAGTGCGTGTTTCCGGTATCGCGTCCATTGAGCAGCCAGTCGCCGGGTCTTTGGTGCGAAAGACGAAGTTCGTCGATCATGCCCGGCTGAGCCGATGCGGCGCCGGCATGGTCGAACCACACGAAAAAAAGAAAACAGAGGCTCGCGAGAATGACTCCGTTTCGCCCGGGGGAAGCGGAGCCGGGGCTGCCTGCCGGCAATCTCACGTCCTACGGCGCTTGTGGCGCGCCAGTCGTGCGATCAGAGCCTCGGCAGCCGCGGGCGCGCGGACCTTCGCGCCGGAAATGAAATAGACGAAAGCATCCCCGCGCGCGGCCCAGCCGCAGGCCCGCCTGGCCCAGCGATCAAGTGCGCGCGCGTCGTAACCGGTCGGAATTTTCTCCCGGGTCCGCATCAGCCGCGCATAGGTGAAGTCAGCCGTGGCTTCCTCGATTTCCGGATGGTCGTCGCTGTCCGCGAGAATGATGGCCGCATTGTGTTGCCGTGCGAGTTCGTAAAAGCGGGGATTCCGAAAGCTTTCGTGACGCACTTCCAGCGCGTGCCGCAGCGGCAGGCCCGCAACCTCCTTCGGCAGCTGCGAAAGAAAGGTGCCGAAGTCCACTGGATCGAATTGTTTGGTGCCGGCGAACTGCCAGTTGATCGGTCCCAAGCGGTCGCGCAGCTCGGACAGGCCCTGCGCGAAGAATTTCGCAATCGACTCGCCAGCGCTCGCCAGCTGGCGCCGGTTGGTGCAGAAGCGCGAGGCTTTCACGGAAAAGACGAAACCGTCGGGTGTTTCGTCGCGCCACTTCGCCCAGCTCGCCGGAATGTTGGCGCTAATGCCACAAACCCGCAGCGAAGTTGGGAAACCATCGAATCCGTCCATGGGATCGAACCGTGGCACGGAAGGTGGACCATGACTAGCTGCGGGGGCGCGGACTTGGAGTAAGGCCAGTGTGGGAGCGAGCGGCAATGGCTGCGCTATGCATCCTTATTGGCCACACGGTTCACGTGCCTATTCGAGACGGTTTCAACACCCGCTGGGCAGGTGAGTTGTTGGGGAATCTGTACGTCATCTTTGATGGTGGGCGGTTCGGGCGTCCCCCAAAAAAGGAACGTCGATTCAAATATCTCTCCGAACATTGTCTCCCATCTGATAGTACCCTGGACAACCAGCTTCTCCTTATTCAAAGCGCGGCGAAGGAGCGTTTTAAGGGCCTTGCCGTGATCTTCGTCGGTAAAGAGCGGCACATCACTCCCTTCTTTGCCGGGATCGATTGGCCAGCGGAACGTACTCTTGCCAGAGCCATCAAGCGGAATGCCGTTGGCTGGAAGCGTGGTCTGTCCCAGAACTTTAGCGTTTCCTTCGGTTTCAAGCCATCTCACGGGCGTTGCGCCGATATTTGCGATGGTGACGTGAAGCTGAGCGGCAAACGCGTACTGGGCCAGTTCCACCTTGCGGATTACCAGATAGGCGCGAACTTGGGATTGACCTATTTCTCTGGCGATCTCATTTGCTTGGCGCGCGACAGCCAACGCGGAAGCAGTCTCGCGGCGTTGCCGCACTCTGTCGTCTTTGGACATCATCCTAGTTTGCCACGCTTCATGTGCGAGGCGGTCCATTGCCTTGGCAGCGTCAACGCCGGCCTCTGCGGATTTCTTAGCAGCCATAATGGAAGCCGCCATTTTCTCCGATTGGTCTTCGGAACCGCGGGCGAGCCGCCGCGTCTCCAGCCAGAGACGGACGGTCGAAAACGTCAAAGTCGCAGTAAAAAATGCAGTCCAGAAGGTGGCGGAGATGAACCAAGAGCCAACAATCCACCACCATGGTTCATTCTGTTTGGTCTCGTATTGGGCTGCGGCATTGGCGCTATGGTCAGCCGCCCCGGTCGCAAGAAGCCATGCAAATTCGCAGGCGAGGACGGCAAGAACGATAACAAAGGCCCACCATAGGACGTAGTCGGACCGACGATTCGCGGATACCCCCTCAGACATCCGCCAAGCGTACACCCTCCAATTCCAAGGCTGCTAGAGAGGCTAGAAAGAAGGTGGCCGGGAATGTTCCCCTAGCCAGCTTGGACTTGATGGAATCGACCGTCTCGCCCTTCACCCCGTGTTTTCCGAGCCGTTCGGCGTGATCGGCATATGTGACGCCCGCCCGCTTCAATTCCGCCTTGAGAAAGCGGGACACCCGTTCGGCAATCTCCGCCTCATTCTTCGCAAAACCAGCCATGCAATCCTCGCGGGTCAGATATGACACCTAGGGAGTATATCTAACCTCAATTAGTGTTGCAAGTGGCCTTGTGGTGTTGTATATGACACTTACAGGCTACGGACAACACGGCAATGGCAATCCACTTCCTCCAATCGAAAGCGGCCCGGACACTCTCACTCGCGGAAGTGTTCCGCATGTCGGACAGCGAAGCGGAAGCAGCCTTCCGCAAAATACGCTGGACCGAAACCCAGGGTGCCCCGGTTTGCCCGCATTGCGGCGGACTGGACGCCTATAGCGCGCGCCGCCCTTCCGGCCTTCTCCGCTTCCGTTGCAAGCAATGCCGCAAGGATTTCACGATTACATCGGGCACGCTGTTCGCGGCGCACAAGGCCCCCTTCCGCGCCTATCTCGCGGCGATTGCGGTGTTCATGAACGAAGTGAAGGGCAAGAACGCGCTGGCGCTCTCCCGCGATCTCGGCATGTCGCACAAGGCGTGTTGGGTCATGCTGCACAAAATCCGCGAGGGCATGGCGGCGGAGTTCAAAGGCCGAAAGATCGGCGGAACCGCCAAGGTTGCGGAAGTGGACGGCGCATATTTCGGCGGTCACGTTCGCCCCGCCAACCTTCACGCGCACGGTCGCGCCCGTGACTACATCAATGCGCAGCAACGCAAGCGCCAGTCCCTCGTAATTATCCGAGAGAGGAACGGCAATTCAGTCCCGGCCATCTTCAAGTCGGAAGGCGCGGCGCTCGCATGGATCAAGTCCCGCGTCGAAAAGGGCACGGTCATCAATGCCGACGAAAGCGCCGGTTGGAACGATCTCGGAACCAAGTACGAAATGCGACGCATCAATCATAGCGAAGCCTATTCGACGGACGGCGCTTGCACGAACCAAGCGGAAAGCTATTTCAGCCGTATTCGGCGGGCGGAAATTGGGCACCACCACCACGTTAGCGGCCCGTACCTTCTCCGCTATGCACAGGAAAGCGCATGGCGCGAAGATCATCGCCGCATCGACAACGGCGCACAGGTTCGCCGCGTAACGCAATTGGCCCTTACCAGCAAGCCGTCAGCGGATTTTTCCGGGTATTATCAGCGAAATATGAAGGCCGCATAAACTAGACGGAGTGGGCCGCGACTCAGTCATCCGCGAATCGTACGCAACGGGGAGTCAAGTGCAATAGCAAACTATTTTGCTTCCTGTTAGTACGCCGCGTTGACACATCGGCGCTTTTCAAAACAGAAAATTTATCGTAATTTTGATTCGTGACCGCCCAAAGAAAAAGAGCCGCCGGGTCACCACACCCGATCGGCTCTGGACTTTGGGTCCCCCAAGACCTTGGCTGAGGGCGGGGGAACGAAGCAACTTGTGCGGCTCTATAGAGCCTGATTCGCTGCTTCGGTCAAGCCTGACGCCGCTAATCCGCTGAATCATCGTTCAGAGGAAACAGGAGAACGCGCGTTATGAGCGACTTTATCCATGCAAGCGAGTATCTGGACGGCGGCGACAGCGTGGTCGTGAATTGCGACCATCAATGCAACGTTCTTGTCATGGACGATTCGAATTTCAGCAGTTATCGACGCGGTGGTCAGTTCACATATTATGGTGGCTGGAGAACAAGGTTCCCGACGCACGTTGGCATTCCCCATTCAGACAACTGGAACACCATTATCGACTTAGCGGGCGGCCGTGCGAACATACGGTACAACATTCAGTACATCAGGCGCGCCGCTTAGCTGCGCGCGGGCCTGAATCAGTGCTGCCAACAGCGCGTCAATGATGCGCTGTTGGGTTCCGTCCGTGATATAGCTGGTGGAATGTACTCCGTTGGCTGTGCGGCCATCCTGAAACGACCACAAAACGGAACCGTCTTCGGCCGGGATGCTGACATTGAGCGGAAGGGGATGGACAACCGCGCGCATATCGATTCTCCTATAGGGAATCGATTCGCGGCCATGCGAATTTGCGATCCGGGCGGGTTCCAGCCGCGTCGAATCACTTTCCAGTCTATCGAAAAACGACACCTAGGGGGAGCGCCAAGCGGCGCTCTTGTCGTTTTCCGGTGGCAATTCGCCGGTTGAATGGGTCAATGCCCACTGCACTCCGCGCCCATGCCAGACTTTCTGTCCGTCCATATTTTCACTCCCCCGGCAGTGCCCACATAACCCCGGAATATGCCCCGATCTTCCGGATGGCCCCGCGCCGGTTCAAGGAATGCAGTTGCGTGGTGGCCCTATGGGTGACGGCCCGGAAGCAGTCTATGTGCCCCGCGTCCAGCCCCTTTGCAGCCATGATGGCACGGGTTAGGTCACCGATGGACGCGGGCTTGCCTTCTCTGGCCCGCAGCGTGTCCAGCAGGAAGCGGTACATCTCGCCCTTGTCGAAATACTTGAACCGGTGGACCGGCCGGATCGGCTTTATCGTCCTAGGCTCGGCCGCAGGGTCCAGGATTTGAAGCGCGCGGTCTATGGCCTCAATGTCCACCGACAGGAGCCGCAGCTGCTCTTGGAGAATGAGCATCTGGCCGGCGAGTTCGGCCCGCTTCCGGGTCAGCCCGCTTATGGCGTAAATGTTCTCGGTCATGGACCGAAGCTAGGCGGAGTCCCCCGTGAATTCTTGTGGCGCTTGCGCCAACATACCGCAGCTCGCCGGTTTGAAACTGGAATACCAGGTGCCGTTGATTTCAATCGTCGTGAGACGGCGGCTCGCGAATTCGAGCTCGCGCTTCTGCGGCAGGCCGTCCGGATAGAAAACTCCGCGCCACGGCTCGTAGGTCCAGCCGCCGATGCCGACGCGTATCTTTCCGGTCATTCAATGAAAGAATCCTCCCCCGCGCAAAATGCGGGGGAGGAAAGCCGATGAATGGTTATTGCACCGTGACCGATACCGGATTCGACGGAATGCCGTTGGCGATAACGACAAGCGAACTGGCGCCCGTCTCCATCCCGGCGGGTACATCGAAATTGGTCGATACGGTTTTCTTTCCCGTCGCCACGCCCATCGTGCTGTGGTCATGGGTCCGCGCGTAGAACACGTCTTTGGTCGAGTTGTTGGTGATCTGCACCAGCGGGTAGTTGGTCGACGACTGGTACTCGTCGCCCATTGAATTTCCCGCCTGCGACAGACCGTTGAACTGCGTGCCCGAGATTTGATAGGTCGAGCCGCGGGTCACGGTAGAGGGAGAGTTGGTAATCGTCGGCTGCCAGGCGGATTTGTAGGTGCCGGTGCTGTTGTAAACCTCGGAGCCGCCGATCAGCACCTGCCCCGTGGGCAGGATCATGAGCGAGCCGAATCCGCCGTTTGCCCCCGTCGAAGTAAACGTCATCCCGTTGAAATCGTACAACGTGCCGCTGTTGCCCTGCACGAGCACGTCGCCGTCGGTGAGCAGCGTCGCAAAATTATCGGCGGCGTCATCGCCATTGGGGAAATTCGGACCGGCCGCCCAGCCGCTGCCCGGCGTATAAATGGCCGTGTGATCCGACGCACCGGTGGCAAAGACTGTCCCGTCGGGCCTGAGGACGGCCGGGCCGACTTCGCCGGGCGGGTAATAGCACTTGTTTTTGGGAGGATAGTTGAGGCAGCACTGCCCGAAGCAGTCCGGAGCCTGGAGATCCGCCACGGTGCTTCCGAGACTTTTCCATACGCCTCTCTTCGGAATGTATTCCTCGGATCGGGGATGGTCCTTCACGTCATAGGTGAGCACCGAACCGTCGGGCATCAGGGTCCAGCCCTCTTCGGCGTTGAAATCGTTCTTACCCTTGTAGTTCACGGCTGTCCACGTCATCGTCTTCGGATCGAGTTCCGCGCCTCGTTTGTGCAGTTTGTCGCCAACCAGAAAATGGCCGTTGGGCAGCACGGCGGAGGGCGAATCTCCGATATTCTTCCAGCCCTTCGGCGGTTTGACGGCCGCCCACGTCCCCTTCGTCGGATCGTAAATCGCCCCCAGGTTCGTCAGGGCGAAGGCACCGAAATTGTATTCTCCGCCTTCGACGAGCACGCGTCCGTCGGCGAGCACCTGCGAGGCCTCCGCCGAGGGCGAATAGCCGGATTGCAAACTGCCAACCTGCTTCCAGGTGCCATTCACATAATTGCCGGACTTGTCGGGTGTGAGCACGTAGAAATTGGCGTTGTTGTAGCTCTGCGCCAGCACCGTTCCGTCGGTGAGCTGGAACGTGAGCTGCGCGCCGTCCGGCGGCTGGTTCTTCAGTTGCTGGACGGTTTGCGCAAAGGAAAGGCTCGGCAGCGCGGCAAGCGCCGCGGCGATCAGAATTCCGAATTTCATGAAAGGGTGCCCTCTTCAAGCGCCCGGAAGCCACGCGGCCGGAACGCTGGCGCCACCATAGCGGGCCGGCTGGCCCGCGCAAAGGGGTTCTCCAGGGTGGGATGGCGGCTCAGATTCCCGCGTACCAGTCGTAGCCGCGGTCTTCCCAGTAGCCGCCACGGCCGCCTGCGATGTTCGAAAAACTGTCGACGAGTTCGATACGATTCACGTATTTGGCGTGCTTGTATCCGAGCTGGCGCTCGATGCGCAGCCGAAGCGGCGCGCCGTGCGGGACGTCGAGCGGCCGCCCGTTGAGGCTGTAGGCGATCAGCGTCTGTGGGTGGAATGCGTCGGCGAGCCCGATGCTCTCGTAATATTGCCCGGGACTCTGCTGCCCGCCCTTCGCGGGCTCGCCGGTGAGGTTGTCCGCGCAATGGAAAACGGCGTAGCGCGCGCCGGGCGAAACCCCTGCGAGCCGGAGCAGCAATCCAAGCGGCACACCCGTCCACATGCCGATCGCGCTCCAGCCTTCGACGCAATCGTGGCGCGTGATCTGGGTGCGCGCGGGCAACCGGCGCAGCGCCGAAAGCGACAGCGACTGGGGATGCGACACCATCCCGTCGATCACAAGCCGCCAATCCGCGAAGTTCCGGGCGAGTTGGGTGTTGTATTCCGGAGTGCCGGGATCGAGCGTGCCGTTGGCCTTGAAGACGGGCGAGATGTCCGCAACCGTGTATTCCCGTGCGAGTTGCCCCGGCGCGAGCAGCGCCCGCTGCGTAAGCCGCGTCCAGCTTTCGGCGGCACGAAAGATTCGTCCGAAACGCGGATCGAGCGTCACGCTGTTTGCTTCATAGACGAGAACGCCCGCGCCCGCGAAGCCGGCGGCGATCGCGGCACGACGGGTGAATCTGCCTGCCGGGCTCACGGCTCGTGTGCCTCCGGCACCCGGTAATGACCTGTGAGCATCGAGCGGATTTCGTTGATCGGTCCGGCGACCAGCACCTCGACGAGATGCACGACAACGAAGAGCACGATGAGCGTCGCGGAAATGAAATGGATCGTGCGCGCCGATTGGCGTCCGCCAAACACATCCAGAAGCCAGGGGCAGAACGAGTCGAACCCGGGAGACATGGTGAGACCTGTCAGGACCATCAGCCCAATGAGCGCGATTACACCAAGGTAAGCGAGCCGTTGCAGCACATTGTAGCGTGTTGCCGCGGCGCCGGCGGGATGGCGGAGCAGGAGGTGATCGAGCAAGGAACGCGGAATGCTTCTTATGTCCGCGTTTGTCGGCCAAATATCCTTCTGGACATGCCTGCTCGCAAAACTCCAGACCAGATAGGCGATACCGTTGATCACCAGAATCCAGGCGAACAGGAAATGCCAGTGTCGCGCATCGGCGAGATCCTGATAGCTCGGGATGGTGACGGCGGCCGGCCATGCGCGTTCGGTGTACATGCCGTTGATCTTCGACCAGCCGAGCACGCCCGTCGTGTCGAACCGCCAGGCGCCGATCTGCGTGATTCCGCGCGTTCCGCGGGCGGTGTCGTAGGCACCGATCGAGAGAAACGCGACATCGGCGTTGGCGCCCGCCTTGCCCCAATAGAGCCGCGGATGCGCATTGAAGATGGCAAGTCCGCTGCCCAGCAGAAAAAGAATTGCGAGCGCATTGATCCAGTGCGCAAAACGCACCGGCGCGCGGTGACGATAGATGATTTCTCCCTTGGGCATTCTTGCCACTCTGCCAGACTTCCGGGCGGGAATGTTCATTACACCACGGCCGCCGAAGGATGAAAGCGGCAGGTTCGCCTTACGGACAATAGCGCTTGTCGGAAGGCAACAACGGATCGGGGAGCGGTGCGCCGCGGGGCGTGCTCGCGCAGATTTCGTAGCTGCGGGCGATGACGCGGTCGAGATCGCTGCCCAGTTGCTGCGCAATGCTGCGATGAACTTCTTGCCGCCTGGCGGCATCGAAGGACTCTTCCCCCGTCTTGGCGTTGCGCCGGAACAGCGGCCCCTCCAGCACGCTGTTGAAATGATCTGCGTCCAGTGGGAGGGAGAGAAATTGGCCGGCGCGGTGCAGCGTCTCTCCGGGCCGATCGAGGAACGTGTCGCAGTCGAGCGAGGCGGCGCGACCTTGCGCGAGTTGCGGCCAGTGCCGCAGGAATGCCGCGATCTGCATATGCCAGAGAACCGCCGCGAGCTCGAGGTCGGAAAGCGCCAGCATCGTTGGCAAGGGCCACTGCGCCTGCGGATGACCATCGCCGAGGATCGCCAGAAAAGCGCTGCGGACGTATTTTCGCCCCTGTTCGCCCAGCTTGACGATCGAAACGAGAAAGCTTCTGCAGTCGGAATAAAGAAACAGCATCGGTCCCGCTTCCCGGATTGCTGAATCGCCGAGCAGAACATTTGCCGCGGGAGCCGGCTTCAGCGTAACTCGCTCGTTGGGCGCAAAGCCGCGCGACAGCAGATGGAAGGCGAGGCGCGGGACCGCACCCCGGGGCGCGCGTGCCAGCAAGCCGGCGCGCCCGGCATTCGCGATTTCCACGAGGATCTGCGGTTCGCAAAGCGAGAGATTGCGTCCCGGACAGTCGAGCGCCTTGGCGAGCAGCGTCGAGCAGCAGAAGCCGGTATGCCACAGCACGGCCACAGGCCGGCCGAGAGGCGGCAGACGGGTGATAAGCGAGGCGGCGCTCGCCCGTGTTTGTGCCCGGCCCGCGCGATCCCATCGCCAATCGAGAAAAGTTTGCGCGGCCAGATCGGCGCGCTCTGCCGCCGCGAAGAGCACCTCGCCGCGGTGCGCATCGAAGCCGGCCGGAAACCAGGCGGCCGTTTCGTCCGCGCCCGAACCGGGGCCGGATGGCCGTGCGCGTTGCCCTGCCGGCTCCACCTCTCGCCCTCCATCGGGTGCCCGGACCCTGCACGGCTGGACCCGCCGGAACAAGAGAGGGATTATCGAGCGCAGTGGAGCAAGGGCGTGGGATGACCATCGCAGACGGCGAACTGGGGCAACGGGCCGAGCAGGGCGACTGCGAGGCCCAGCTCGCGCTCGCGCGCCGCTTCGAGGCTGCGGATGACGCGCGGATGGCACGCGGATGGTTTGCGCGCGCGGCCAAACAGGGCAGCCTTCCCGCGCTGCGTTCCCTTGCGATCAATTTGCTCACTTGCGAGCCCATCGTCGCGCGCGACGGCGTCAACATGGTCCGCTCCGCCGCGCACAAGGGCGATGCGGAAGCCACCCATGTCTGCGCGATGCTGGCCGCCCAGGATTACAAACTGGAAGATCGCTGGAACGTGGCGCGCGAGTGCCTCTTGCGTGCCGCCGAGCATGGATGGGAGCCTGCGCGCGCGCAATTGGCGTTTCTGGATCGGGCGTGCGGCGGCAACATCAGCGCTCTTCCGGGCCCTCTGAAGGTCCGTACCCTATTCGAATCGCCGCGCATCGACGTGGTCGAAGGCTGTGCCTCGCCGGAGATTTGCGAGTGGCTGATCGAGCGGGCGCGTCCGCGCGTCTCGCGTGCGCTGGTTTATGACAAGGCGCGTGGCGGTGGTCGCGTCGAGCAGGCGCGCAGCAACAGCTCGATCCCTTTCAATGTCGCACAGTCGGATATCGTACTCATGCTGTTGCGTGCCCGCATTGCGGCGACCGCGAATCTCCCGCCGGACGGCCTCGAAGCGTCGTCTGTTCTTCATTACGCGCCGGGCCAGCAGTTCGAGCCGCACGTCGATTTCCTCGACCCGGCGGTTCCCGGCTATGCGCGCGACCTCGCCGCAAACGGGCAGCGTGTGGCCACGTTCCTGCTTTACCTGAACGAGGAGTACGAGGGCGGCGAGACCGCGTTTCCGACGCTCGGCTGGCAACATAAAGGCCGCAGGGGCGATGCCTTGCTGTTCTGGAATATCGATCCCGCGGGCTCACCGGACGGGCGGACTCTCCACGCGGGCCTGCCGCCCAAATCAGGGGAAAAATGGCTGTTGTCGCAGTGGCTGCGGCAACGGCCCTGACCGGCCCAACAATCATGAACGGAGTTGCCGCATGGCTCGCACGAATCCTACAAAAGGTCAGGTGATTTCCGGTGGTTAGCTGATGTCGAACGGATCGGCGGCGGCCGAGCTCGCAGGCGCGGCGCAGAATGCGATGCGAAGCGGACGAACGGAGGAAGCCGCGCGGCTCTGGGAACAGGTTCTTTTTGCCGCGCCGGAGCATCCGCAGGCGCTCTTCCATCTCGGCCAATACGCGCTCATGCGGAAAGACTTCGCGCGTGCCCGCGAGCGCCTCGAACGGGCAGGCCGCGCCGCTCCGGAACAACCTGCGATTCCTCTCAATCTGTCCTTCGTGTTCCGTGCGACAGGAGATGCTGCGGCCGAGATGGCCGCGCTCATCGCTGCCCTGACCATCGATCCCTATTTCTTTCCGGCGCTGCTCGCGAAAGGCCTGCTTCTCGAACGGATGGGCCGAGACCGGCAGGCGGCGCGGGTTTTCAAAGACGTACTTACGATCGCGCCGCCGGAGGAGCAGATTTCCCCCGAGCTGCGCGCACCGCTGGCCCGCGCCCGCGAAGCGGTCGAGCAGAACGCCGCAGCGCTCGAGGCGTATCTGCGAGCACCACTGGAGGCGGCGGCGTCCCGCCACATCGATGTCAACCTTGCGCGTTTCGAAGAATGCAGGGGGATCGCCCTCGGACGGAAGAAAGTCTTCACTCAGCGCCCGAGCATGCTGCATTACCCGCGCCTGCCCGCGATCCAGTTCTACGATCGCGAGTTGTTTCCGTGGCTCGCCGCGCTTGAAGCCGCGAGCGACGCGATCCGGGAGGAACTCGAGGTCGTGCTGCGCGAGGACGCGGCGGAAATGCGCCCCTATGTTCTCCATCCCGAGGGTGCGCCTCTCAACCAGTGGGCGGAACTCAATCGCTCGCTGCGCTGGAGTGTGTTTTTCCTTTGGGAGCACGGGAAGCGGATCGACTCCCATTGCGCGCGTTGTCCGCGCACCGCCGCCGCTCTCGAAAATCTGCCGCTCATGCAGGTGAAAGGGTTCTCGCCCAACGTCATGTTTTCGGTACTTGCGCCGCACACAACGATTCCGCCCCACACCGGAGACACCAACGCGCGCCTCGTGGGGCATCTGCCCCTGATCCTCCCGTCCGATTGCCGGTTCCGCGTCGGCAACGACACACGCGAATGGCGCCATGGAGAAGCATGGATTTTCGACGATACGATCGAGCACGAAGCCTGGAACGACAGCGACGAGCCGCGCGTCATTCTCATCTTCGACGCGTGGAATCCGTACCTTTCCCGGGCCGAGCAGGACATGGTCAGCGCGCTCCTGATCGGAATAACGGACTACTATGGCGCGTCCGGAGAGCGGGACAAACGGGTTTGAACCGCCAAGACACCAAGTGCGCCAAGAGAACTTTGCGCGCTTCAGCCTCGGGTGAATTACGCGCCGCCGGCCGCCGCCCTGGTACCCGGAATCAGAGTTGAGTGATACGAGCCGCCGCCCCCATGGTTCGACAAGGTCACCATGAGGGCAAGAAAACGGCCTCATCCTGAGCCCGTCGAAGGATGCGACCCGAGTCACCGAACGCTGATAGTGGCGGATCGCGCTTCGGCCTCTTCTTGGGGTCTTGGCGACTTGGCGGTTTCCCTTGCGGTCCTGCGCCATCGCCGGCGTGGTTCATGAAACCGGAGCTTACTGTCGCGACGCTGCCGGCACGACGTCGAAAGCCACGGTAGTTCGCGTCCGGGAGGAGTGGAACGGGATTGTCCCGTGCCACATATAGGAGGGGAAGAGGACCAGCAGTCCCGCTTCGGGCTGTACCACTCGGCGGATCGGATCGTTCAGACCGCATTCGAAATTCGGCTCGCCGAACTTGATCCATCCTTCCCTTCCTTCGGGGCGCTCCACCGCATCGGGTAAGGCGACATAGTAGGCCGAACTGATCCAGCCTTTCGGATGCACATGGTTGGTATGAAAGCCGCAGTCGCGAAGACGCGACGACCACGAGGCCGCATATTCGAATGCCGCAAGGCGCCGTCTGAACATCGGATGATCGGCAGCCTGCTTCATCCGTGAAACATAATCGGCGACGGCCGCATCGATCTGCGCGCGCAGCAGCTCGATCGGCGCGTGGCCTGCGCCGAACAGATTATCGAGCGTCTGCGTGCCGCGGCGAAGGGTCTGATCGATGCATTCGCGCCTGTCGCGGTGCAGGCGGTCCAGATAGAGATTCAGGTGGCGGTTGAAATCCTCGATGCTGCCGTAGCCCGGCGGCGGTGCAATTTCATAAGTGCGCACGAGCTGCTCGTAATCGTTGACAGCTTCTTCCGCCGGATCGGAGAGAAGACGCGAAGCGATCCCCCAAACAGCGATTGCGATCTGCTCGTCCGGGTCGATCGCAAGTGATCGTTCCGCCGCGCGCAAGGCTTCTCCGGGTGCACCCGCGCGTAGCAGCGTCTCCGCGTAATCGCGCCAGACCTGCACACTGGTCGGATCCATTTTCACGGCAATTTCGTGCTCGCGCACGGCTGCGTCGAAGTCGTTCAGCCGCGCGAAGGTCAGTCCCAGCGCATCGTGGGGGCCGGCCTTTTGGGGGAGGAGGCTGGCGGCGCGCTCGAACGCCTCCCGCGCGGCCTCGTGGCGCTCCTGCAGGAAGAGAAAATTTCCCTTTTCGAACGCCAGCTCGCCGATTTCCGGGTAAAGCGCCGACGCTTCCTCGTAGGAGTTCAGGAAATTCGCATCGTCGCCGAGCCGGTACAGGAGCTTGTTCACGTCCCGATGGGCCAGCATGTTCAGCGGGTTCTGGAGAAGCGCGCGGCGGTAACAGGCGACCGCATCTTCCAGCCTTCCGGCGTGCTGCAGCGCGTTGCCGCGATTGTAATCGACGAGCGGCATGTCCGGCGCCTTCTGCTGCGCCGCTTCGAAATAACGAATGGCCTCCGGATATTTCCTCTGCAGGTTCATGGCAACGCCGAGGTTGTGCTCCAGCGCGGCCGCCTGCGTTTGATCCCGCACGCCGAGGGCGAGCGCCTGCCGAAGTATGCGCTCGGCTTCCGCCGGCCGGTTCAGTTCGTTGAGCTCGGCGGCAAGACACTGCTTCGCGAGGAGAAAGTTGGGCTGAATGCGCAGGGCGCGCCGGCAGCTCTGCTCCGCCCCTGCATGATCGCGCTGCGCCGACAGGGCAAGCGCGAGGCTCAGATGCGCCTCGGCGTAATTCGGTTTCAGCCGCACGCATTCGCGCAGCGCGGCTACGGACTCTTCCAGGCGGTCCTGGCTTCTCAAGAGATTGCCGAGATTGTGATACACCTGCGGCTGGTCCGGCCGGATTGCGAGCGATTGCCGATAGCAGTTCTCCGCTTCGTCCGACCGTCCCTGCAAACCCCGAAGGACGCCGAGCAGCTGCAAGGCATCGGCATCGGAAACGTCACCCGACGCGATCGGCAGCAGAAGACTTTCGGCTTGCGCGTATTCGCCCCTGTTCAGGTGAGCGAGCGCCGCTTCCAGCCTGTCGCGAAGCTCCGGGCCGCGCGACTCGTTTTCCAGCTGCGGATTCATTCGGCAGGATACCGGAACCGTTCGACCCACGGGGCCAACAGGGGATGCACGGGCGCAAGCTCGACGGCATACCGGCGCCATTGCGCCACGCCGTCGCGATAGAGCCCGCGTCGGACCTGCTGTGCGCTCGGCGAACGTATGTCCTGGCCGCGCGCAGTCTCCGCAAAATCAAGCATCTCGCTCCGGAAGGATGCGCCGACAAACCGGCACACCTCGCCCACGCATTCCGCGAAGTTCGCGACGAGGTGTTCGTAACGGTGCAGGTGGAAGGCGAGTGGAAGCTTTTCGCGCATCAGTTCGCCCAGTCTCATGACCGAGTCATATGTGCCCGCCGCTCCCTCCAGCGTGAGCAGTTCGTACATGGCGGCGTTCACTTCGAAGTGTCGGCGGAAGCAGCTGAGCACCACGTCGCGCGGGTCCCGGATCGCGAAAATCACTTTTGCGCCGGGGAACAGGCGGGCGATCAAGGGCAATTTGAGGGTGTTCAGGGGGTTCTTGTCCACCATGACCTTGCCCGAGACTTCGAGGCCGCAAGCGCGCACAAGCCGCCAATACTCCGCGCGCGCCGCATCGAGGGAATCGCCGGACAACTCCGCAAGTTCGGCGCGGCCGTCCGACGTCGTGAGATAGCGCTCGGCGGGATGCGCGAGCAGGTCGCGTTCTTCGAGTGTGACGACATCGGGATGGCTTTCCAGCACCTGTTCGAGCAGCGTCGTGCCGGAACGGAAAAACCCGAGCAGGAAAACGTGCTGCGCCGGCGCGCCGTCAGGCGGTTCGTCGGGCGAAACAACCGGCCACTCGCCGGCCGAGATAGTCTCGAAATGTCGGGTCAGGTCGGCCGCAAAATCCCGGACGCGTATTCTGCCTTTGAAGCGCGCGGAGTGGAATCCGAGAAGCGCCAGGTTTTCCGCGGTGTAGGCCGCGAACGCTTCCGCGGCGCGGTTCTGCCCGTCCAACGCATCGCCCAGTATTCCCAGCGCGGACGCACGGCCGCGGCCAGACACCTCTGGGTTGTCGAGCAGCAGCCCGACCCGTTTCTCCGCTGCCGCAAAATTGCCGTCCGCGTTATCCGCCATCGCCAGCGCGGCAATGGCCGTAGGTTGCCGCGGATCGAGGCTCAGTGCGCGCTCGGCGCGGGTGCGTGCCTTGTCGTATTCCCCTTTTCTGGCGAGAACGGATGCAAGGCAGGCGAGTGCCTCGGTATTGCCCGGAAAGAGCGCCAGCGCGCGTTCGTGCACACGTTGCGCGCCATCCAGATCGCCCGTCATGCCGAGGGCGATTCCTTTTCGGTGATAGGTCGGCCTGTAGCCCGGATTGATGCGGATCGCCTCATCGAAGGTCGCGACCGCTTCGCTGAGGCGGTAGAGGCGCGTCAGGCAGAGCCCGACCGCATTGAGAATCATGACGTCCCGCGGCGAGATCGCGCGCGCCCGCTGGAATTCTCCCAGCGCATCTTCGAAACGCTGCTGCCGTTCGAGCCAGAGCGCCCGGGCATTGAACAGCGTCGGATGAACGCGGCCCTGCGCGATTTCGGCGTCCGCCACCTCAAACGCTGCGCGGAAATTCGATGCCGCGACGGCCGTCCCGATTTGATTCAGCACGCTTTGGCTTGGTTCTTGCGCGCCGACAGCAACTCCAATCGCCATACTGGTACTCGCTGGAAAGGATGAATTACGGACCCCCCTCGACCGCGCGGGGGCCGGATGCCCTTATACACGGTCGGACGCCCGTTTCGAGGCCGCCGACCGCCGCGCACGATCCTCGTCAATCGGGCGACGTTCCAAACCGCTCGATCCATGGCTGCAGGATGGGCAGGACGGGCGACATCCGATCGGCGTAGGGGCGCCACGCGCCGATTTCGCCGAGGCCCGCGCCCCCGATCGGCGTTGCAGGTGCCCGTGGCCCTATACGTTCGGCCGGATCCCGATCTGCCTCGGCCGGATTGAGACCGGTGTAGCGATAAACGGCTGCAACACAGTTGCGAGGATCGCGAACAAGCCTTTCGTATGGAATGTCGAGCAGCGTGAGCGGCAACACGTCGCGGAACCTGTCCACCAGCCGCATGACCGAGCTGTAAAGCCGCGCGGCTCCTTCCAGCGTCAGCAGTTCATGGTTGAACGGATTCATGCGGAGGCGCGAGCGGAAGCAGCCGAACACCACGTCGCGCGGGTCGCGGTTCACGAATATGATCCGTGCATCCGGGAACAGTTTGACGATGAGCGGCAACTTCACAGCATGGTAAGGCTGGCTGTCGACAAGCACTTTGCCTTCGAACGCAAGTCCGAGTTCGCGCAATTTCCGCCAATACTGCTCGCGGAACACGAGCAGGTCGCCGGTATCCGATTCCGACAGGCGGCCAAGGCCGTCCGCGCCGCCCAGAAATGTCCTGACACCCGTTTCGAGACCATCGCGCTCACCTGTGGAGCAGACAAGCGGGTGGACGTCCAACACATCCTCCAGCAGCGCGGTCCCCGAACAGGGAAAGCCGACTATGAAAAAATGGGCCGCGACTGGTCTGGTCTCTGGCACACGTTCATTTTTGCGCTTCCACTGGGCTGGGTTCGTGTTCTGAAACCAGGTCGCGAATCTGGACAGATGGTTCGACACGGGCTCGGCACTGCTTCCGCCGAACCGCGACGCGTAAAGGTTGGCCGTTTCCCGATTCGAAGCGCTGTAGGCGGCAAAGGCCTGGTCGGTGCTGCCGCTGGCGTCCAGACAATTTCCCAACAGTCTGAACGCCAACGCGTGCTCGAAGCGGCCGATGCGACTGTCCGCAAGAATACGACGCAAGCGCGTTTCGGCCGCCTGAGTGCGTCCGTCCGCGAATTCGCAGGCGGCGAGCGCGAGGTGAGCGAGAGGTTGGTTGGAGTCCAGTCCGAGAGCACGGCCGGCGTGTTGCCGGGCCCTTTCGAAGTCGGCGCTGCAGGCCGCAAGATTGGCCAGCCGGGCAGGCGGGAGCGCGGAGTGCGGGTCGATCTGCTCGGCGCGCAGAAATGCCTCTCTCGCTTCAACGAGCAAACCCAATTCCTCCGACGCCCAGCCGAGGTTGAACTGGGCCGGCGCAAGGTCCGGCTGCCGCGCGGCCGCGTTGCGAAACGCCGCTCGGGCATCCCAGAAGCGGTTGAGGTTTGCGAGGCAGAGACCCAGGGCATTGCCGACGATGGCATCGTCGGGCGCGAGCGCATGCGCCCGCTCGAGGTCGGTCAAGGCATCGAGCGGGCGCCCCTGCTGCTCAAACCAAAATGCGCGAAGGTTGAGGAAAAGCGGGTGCTCGCGCCCATCGGCGAGCGCTTTCCGCGCCAGCTCGACCGCTCGCGGAAGGTCGGGCGCTTCGACCGCCGCCCGGATCTCCTGCACTGCAGCTTCGTCGGTCATGGGGGAGCGGGAAGTGATTTGCGAATGGGTTATCGCGTCTTTCGGGCCGGTCGAGTCAATGCTGAAGCCCGGGTATTATGTTGTTTCGGTCCGACCGTTCAGCACCGCCAGAGCAGACAGGGCGGTCGCATTGGAAGGATCGATTCTCAGCGCACGGTCCGCGTGATTTCGCGCAAGTCTCTCATCGCCCTTGCGGGCAGCGATGAGTGCGATATGCGCGATCGCGTCGGCGTGGCGGGGATCGAGCTGCGCGGCTCGCGCGTAGGCGCGCTCTGCCAGATCCGGGCGTCCAGCCAAATCGAGCGCCCGCCCCAGCCAGTGATGGGTTGTGGGATGAGCCGGAGCGATGCGCGCGGCCTGCTCGAACACGTATATCGCCTCCTGGTATCGCGAAAGGCGCGTCAGGCAAAGACCGATTGCGTTGAGGAGATGGATGTTGCGCGGCGCCATGGCGCGCGCCTGCTCATACAGTCCCAGGGCTTCTTCGTCCCGCCCGTGCTGTTCGGCTTGCACGGCGCGCGCATGAAAGAAGGAGGGATGTGCAAAGCCCGCCGCGATTGAGTGTTCGGCAATTCGGGCCGCGAGCACATGGTTGTTGGCTGCGGTGGCCGCCGCAACGGCGGCAACCGCGTCAGTCGCGGACTGCGGAGACGCGATGTCCGGATCGGGAACTTCGCCGCCCCCACGCGCTTCGAGACTCTTGCCCTGCAAAGCACCTTCCGGGATGCGCAGCTTGTAGGCGATGGTGAGCCTCTGTTCGTAACAGATTCGGGTGGGAACCCCGCCGCGGTGCAAAATCGCTCCGCGGAACGCCAGAACACGGCCGGGTCGGGGCGTAACAACCAACCGCGCATCGCCGTGATCGTCATAGAGAATCGTCTCGCCGCCCCAGTCCGTGCTCCAGGCCGGATTCGCATAATAGAGGACCGTTAAGTGATCCTGTTCCTCGCCGAAATCCCGGTGGGGATAGTACATGTCGCCGTAAACCGTGGAGTTGACGTAGAGCCGTTGATGCGTGAGACCCGACGCGGCGAATGCCTCCTCGGCAAACGCTTTCAACCGTGCGAACAGCGCTTCCGACTGCGCGATGTGCTCGGGAATTTCGGCCGATCCGCCACTGATTTCGGCTCCCGCGCGACTGGTTTCCACACGACGGTATCGTAGTGTTTTCAGGAGATCGGCAACCCTAAGGATCGTCGCCTCGTCGAAAAGGGTGTCGCAAACGCAGGCTTCGCGGGTTCCGATCAGCCTGCGCTCGACGGAAAGCGTGGAATTACTCATCAGCGCCCAGTCTTACAGCGAAAAACGGAAGGGGAGAAGCGCGCCGCCATGGCTGCCGCTTCCTCCGCACGGCGCAGGGCTGTCCGGAAAAAAGCGTCGGCGCGACACAATCGGAAGGCGTTGTGCGCTGCCGCCGAACAGAGCGGCCACGCGGAGGTGCGGCCGCCAACGCTAAAGCTATGGCGGGTCAAGAGATTGCATTCGTCCGTCGAAGCCTTGGCGTAGGCGGAAGAACGCGGAGAAATTCACCGCCAAGACGCCAAAACGCCAAGGAAAATCGCGCGCTTCGCGCGCAACGAATTTTTGGCGATCTTGGCGCCTTGGCGCCTTGGCGTTTCAAACTTTCTTCTCCGCGTGTCCACGTGAATCCTTCTGCCGGCCGGTGCAACGTCTGAGTCGGTAGAATCCAAAAGTGCGAAATTTCCAGTCGCGATCAGGCGATTTGTGATTGCCCAAACACTTTAACCGGACAGCCCACCCACGGATCGGAACTCAGGTTAACGGGCATTATGAGTTGACGCCGCAATCGTGATTCGCTCGGGCCGAGTTGGTTCGCTTGGGAGCGCGCGATGCTTGCCGTGGCTGACATGCTGCTGGAGCAAGAGGTGCCGCGGGACCGTCTGGCCCTGCTTTTGAAGCATCCGTGCTGGATACAGAAAGTAGCAATGATGATATCCCCGGTCTTGCGGATCGTAACACCGAATTCGCGCAGCCTGCGATAATTGCGGGCGGCGCGCGGCGCGGAGATGGGAATCGAGCACCGTCGCGACAGCGTACTGGCGCAGCCCACTCGTCATTGCTGCATGCATGTCGTCGCGCGCGCGCTCCGTCGCAACCAGCTTGCGAACGGCGTCGAGAACCGCTGAAAGCTGCACGGCGGTGTGTGGCCGAGGCAGGCGCAACAAAATTGCCTTCTGCAGACTCATGGCATTTTCTTCTGGAGCTAGGCGAAGTTTAGCGGTAATAATGGTTGATCGAGGGGGTTTTCTGTAATTTTATTATAAGTGGAGGGAGGACGTCATGGGCAAAAAGCTCTCGATGATGCTTATGCTTGGGTCAATGGCACTCGTCACAGGTGGGCTGGTCTCGCCGGGCCAGGCGGCATATGCGTTCTGCCGCCAAGCCTCGTGTCACGATGGCGCTGACCCGCAATCACCACTGCTCCAAGATGGCAATTTTCTCTACGGTGTAACGGATGCGGGAGGAGCCCACCAGCATGGCGTTGTATTTCGGTACACGATCAGCACCGGCGCGTACAAAGTCCTCTACAGCTTCTGCTCAACCACCAACATCAATGGCTGGTGTAGTGATGGGGATGCCGCCAATGGCGCCCTGATCATCGATACCAGCGGAAACCTCTATGGCACGACATACTATGGAGGATTGGCTGACGCCGGCATGGTGTACGAGCTTGTGAAACCGGTTGGCACTGGTTCCTGGACATTTACTGCCCTTCATACCTTTTTTGCCAATGGTGCCGGCGGCAACGGACCTGACGGTGGTCTGAGCTATGTGGGCCAGGCGACCACGAAATACGACGGCAGCTCGCAGCTGTTCGGCGAAACCATAGTCGGAGGCGGGGGAGGAGTCGGTAATCAGGGTACCGGGACTGTGTTTACGCTGCGGAAATCCGGTGGCTCCTGGCAGGAAGAGGATGTCCGGATTTTCTGCCCCACCTGCTCGGACGGCCTTGAGCCTTATGGAGGTTTGTATGTGGACGCCTCCAGCAATCTTTGGGGAACCACTCTCACAGGCGGAAGCACCAGCAATGGCCTTGCGTTTGAACTCACGCCAGGCGCCGACCACTGGACCGTCCCGTGGGGCGAGACCGTTCTCTACAATTTCTGCTGGGCCAATGGCGCCAATTGCCCCGACGGTTCTGGACCGAAGGGTGTAACGATGGATGCTGCCGGCAATCTCGTCGGAACTGCAGATGGCGGCACCCACGGGGTTCTGTTCAAGCTGACCAATGGAAACTGCAAGGAAGGTGGGACCCAGACCTTCTGGTGCAACTCGGTGCTACATACTTTTTCCGCTGCTCAAGGCTCGAGTCCGAACGGCAATCTGGTGATCGACAGTACGGGAAATATCTTCGGAACCTCAGGGCGTGGAGGTAGCAGCGTTATCGTCCCAGGAGGCGCTGGTACGGTTTGGGAGCAAAGCGGATCGACTCTGTCGGTGCTTCATACGTTCTGTCAGGCCGCCGGGTGCACTGACGGCCAATATCCGGAGGGCGGTGTAATCATCGACTCGCCGGGGGACCTGTGGGGCACCACCTCAGAGGGCGGCGATGGCGTGAACGGCGATGGTCTTCTGTACGAAACTACGCCGTAAAATACATCTTGAAGCCCGCTTCCCATTAGGGGGAGCGGGCTCTTGATTCAATTCCGCATGAATTGTTGGGCAACCCGTTACTTCAATCGAACAGATCGATAAAATAACTTCCCGGATTCAACTTGCCACTGGATGATAAACCTGGGCAACGTCAGATACTATCCTGACACGATTGTCCGCGCGCATCCGGGTCGTGTCCCGACGAGTGGTGTAGGAGCTGTGGGTAAGTAGCCCGCCGCAGCGGCCGAAAGGGAGCCAGGCGGAGGCGGGCTACTTATCCACAGCCCGCGGCGTTGGCCATCGTGAATTTCCGATAGGTTTTTGGTCAC